>NZ_JBIWMV010000013.1:23765-300492 GCF_044766845.1 Streptomyces sp. NPDC101776
CGGACGGTGCGGACGGTGCGGACGGTGCGGACGGTGCGGACGGTGCGGACGGTGCGGACGGTGCGGACGGTGCGGACGGTGCGGACGGTGCGGACGGTGTGCAAGTACGCGAGGGCGCCGGAGCCGGAACGGGGCGATCGGCGTGCGAGCGTGGGGCGCAGGGCCCGGTCCGCGTCAGCCGGTGTGGACGCGCGGCCGTCGGGCGCGGTCCGGTTCCGCCTCGCGCAGCACCTCTCGGGTGACCGGGGCGACCTCGCCCTGGCCGAAGAGGAAGAAGCGGAGGAAGTTGGCGAACGGATTGCCCTCGGTCCACTCGAAGTACATGTGCGGGATACGGCCCGTGGAATCGCGGACGTACAGCATCAGCGCGGCCAGTGCGTTCGGGACGGACGAGGACTCCAGGGTCAGCACCCGGTAGCGGTTGTGCAGGACCTCGCCGCGTACGGTCAGGCCCGCCTCGAACTCGGAGGCGTCGAGGACCGTCACCTCGACGAACACGAAGTCCTCGCCCGGGATGTCGTTGTCGGTGCGGATCTGCTCGATCTTGTCCCGGTACTCGGCCTTGTCGCGGCGGTCGGGTTCGTTGGCGACGAAGCGGATCTTCCGGCTGGCCATGTCGCGGACGAACCGTTCCGCCATCGAGTCCAACTGCACGCTGGTGACGCGGAGTTCGAAGGCGCGGGCCAGCCGGGACAGCAGGGAGACCAGGATGATGCCGGCGATGAAGCAGGCGCCGATCTTCACACCGTCGGGGCGTTCGATGACGTTCACGACGGTGACGTAGAGGAGGACCGCGGAGACGATGCCGAAGGCGACGGTCCAGTTGCGCTGCTGGGCGCGGCGGGCCGCGATGGTCACGGCGATCGCGGCGGAGGACATGAGGACGAGGACGCCGGTGGCGTAGGCGCCGCCCTGGGCGTCGACGCTGGCGTCGAAGATCCAGGTGACCAGGAACGCGATCAGGGTGAAGACGATCACCATCGGGCGGACGGCGCGGGCCCAGTGCGGGGCCATGCCGTAGCGGGGGAGATAGCGCGGCATCAGGTTGAGCAGGCCGGCCATGGCGGAGGCGCCGGCGAACCAGAGGATGGCGATGGTGGAGAGGTCGTAGACCGTGCCGAAGCCGTTGCCCAGGTACTCGTGCGCGAGGTAGGCGAGGGCGCGGCCGTTGGCCTGGCCGCCGGCCTTGAACTCCTTCTCCGGGATGAGCACGGTGGTGATGAAGCTGGTGGCGATCAGGAACACGCTCATGATGAGGGCGGCGGTCGTCAGCAGCTTCTTGGTGTCACGGATACGGCCCTTGGGGTTCTCGTGGGTGTCGTCCTCGTCGCCCTCGACGTGCGGCATGACGGCCACGCCGGTCTCGAAACCGGAGAGGCCGAGCGCGAGCTTGGGGAAGACCAGCAGGGAGACGCCGATCATCGCGAAGACGTTGCCGTGCTCGGTGGTGAGGGCGCTGCTCCAGTCGGTGACGACATGTCCGTGGGTGACCACGTGCCACATGCCGACGATCACGACGACGACGTTGAGGCCGAGATAGGCCGCCACCAGGTAGACGGCGACGCCGATCGCCTCCAGGAACCCCTTGAGGAACACCGCGCCGAGCAGGGCGACCAGGACGAGCGTGATCAGCATCTTCTTGTCGTGCAGCGTGCTCGTCAGGTGCGGGTTCTCCACGAGGTGGGTGGAGGCGTCCGCGGCCGACAGGGTGATGGTGATCAGGAAGTCCGTCGCCGCGAACCCGAGCAGGGTCAGGACGAACAGCTTGCCCTTCCAGAACGACAGCAGCCGCTCCAGCATCGCGATGGAACCCTCGCCGTGCGGACTCTCCTCGGCCACCCTCCGATACACCGGCAGGGCGCCGGCCAGGGTGACGATCACCAGCACGATCGTCGCGACGGGCGACAGCAGTCCGGCCGCGAGGGCCGCGATGCCCGGCTGATAACCAAGGGTGGAGAAGTAGTCGACACCGGTCAGACACATCACCCGCCACCAGCGCTGACCCTGGTGCACGTGCAGCTCGGGTTCCGGCGCACTCCGCGTGGCCTGCTGCCCGCCCTTGCCCATGTCGGCCAGCCCCTCCAGCATCCAGGCGCGCAGGCGACCGGGAGGAGGGTGTTCGGTGGTGGCCATCGGTGCGCTCCTGGGCTGCGGTCAGCGTGTGGTCTCCGGCCATCACGCGGACGGCGGCACCAGCGTAAGCGGAGAGTGACGCGTGGGCCCATGGATGAAGGGGCGGTGGGCGTCAATCTTCCGTTAAGACTGGCGAGGTGAGCGGACGCGGGGCATCAGGAACGGGTGGCCGGGAGCGGTTGGGGGAGCGTTGGGCTGTATGGGAGCTTGGGCGGACGGCGATGGGTGGTGGACACCGAGCGTTACGGCGGGTGGGTCCCGCCTCACACATCCGCCAACCTCGCCTCCTCCAGATCCAACGACCGCTGGAGCCGCCTCCGTGTCGTGTCGCTGATGGCGTGGTCGTCGTAGAGGCGCTGTAGTTCCACCGTCTCCACGGCGATCAGGTCGCGGCGGAGTTGGCGGTAGACCAGGTCGGCCGACTCGGTGGGGGACGGGTGGCCGTTGGGTTCGGCGAGGCGGTCTCGGGCGTCGTCCAGGCGGGCGTTGAGGCCGCGGCGGAGGCGGTCGAGGACGATGTCGGGGACCGCTTCCAACTCCGCCAGTTCGTCGAGGCGTTGGAGGCCCGCGTTCGCCAACCGGCAGCGGGCGGAGGCCTCTTCGCGTTCGGTGTGGTCGGGTTCGAGGGCGATGCCGGAGCGGCGGACCACGGGGGCCAGGGTGAAGCCCTGGACCACGAGAGTCACGACCACCACCGAGGTGGTCAGGACCAGGACCAGAGGGCGGTCCGGGAGTGCGGTGCCGGATCTCGTGAACTCCGGGATCGACAGGGCCGCCGCCAGCGGGAGGACGCCCCGGGTGCCCGCCCAGGTCAGTACCATCGGCACCCGCCAGTTCACCCGGTGCGTCCCGCCCTTGCGTTGCAGTACCGCCGACAGCGGCGCCAGCCACAGCAGTCGTACGGCGATCAGGGTGCCCGCCACCGCCAGCGCGTACAGCGGCCATGCCCGGTCGCTGTCGGACAGGGCCCGCACCTGGGCGGGCAGCGCCAGGCCGATCAGGGAGAACACCACGCTCTCCAGCAGGAACACCACCGTGCCGTAGACGGCGTGGAGTTGGAGGCGTATGCGGGCGTTGGTGAGCCTGTTGCCGCGGCCGCCCAGGACGACCCCGGCGACCACTACCGAGGTCACGCCCGACGTGTGGGCGCCCTCCGCCAGGACGTAGGCCGCGTACGGCGTGACCAGGGCGATCACCGTCTCCAGGACCGGGTCCTCGGTGCGCCGCCGGATCAGTGTCACGACGTAGGCGACCGCCGCCCCGATGACCGTGCCGCCACCCGCGAGAACGACGAACTCACCGCCCGCCGCGCCCCAGTTCGCCGCCGCCGAGGCCACCGCGACGCTCACCGCGACCCGGAACAGGACCAGCGAGGTCGCGTCGTTGAACAGCGACTCCGCCTGCACGAGCACCTGGACCCGGGGCGGCAGCGCGAGCCGGCGGCCCAGCGCGGTGACGGCGACCGGGTCGGTGCTGGCGAGGACCGCGCCGAGCACGAGCGCCGTCTGCCAGGACAACGGGGTCACCGTCGACGCCACCCACCCCACCGCCGCCGCCGACGCGAGGACCAGGCCGATCGCGAGGATCCCGACCGGCTTCCACACCGCCTTCAACTCGCGCCACGACAAGTCCTCGGCACTGGCGTAGAGGAGCGGCGGCAGGACGACCAGGCCGATCACGTCCGGGCTGATCTCGATCGCGGGGCTGCCCGGCAGCAGGGCCACGGCGAGACCGGCGACCACGAGGAGAGAAGGCGCCGGGATGCGCCACCGGCGGGCGAACGTCGCCACCAGCGTCGCCAGCACCACGAGAGCGAGAACCGTACCGACGCCGCGCATGCCGTCCCCCTGGGGCTTGGACGAGCCCATGCGGGCTCCCCGCCGACCAGACTTCCCGGCACACCGCGGTCACCCTAACCCGGCCGGGCGCCGTCAAGACAGTGTCAACGTCCTCGCGGGCGGCGCCAGAGACGCGTCAAGAAGCCCGCCGCAGGAGCCGCGGGGCGCTTGTCTGGGTGGCGATGAACGACGTACTGCGCGGGCGGCTGAAGGTCTACCTCGGGGCGGCCCCGGGCGTCGGCAAGACCTACCGCATGCTCGACGAGGCACGGCGCCGGGCCGCTCGCGGCGCCGCTGTGGTGGTGGGCTTCGCCGAGTGCCACGGACGCCCGCTCACCGAGGCGATGCTCGACGGCCTGGAGGTCGTCCCCCGGGTCCAATGCGCCTACCGGGGCGGGTACTTCGAGGAGATGGACCTCGCCGCGGTCCTCGTGCGCCGCCCGGAGGTCGCCGTCGTCGACGAGTTCGCGCACAGCAACGTGCCCGGCGGCGGACGCAACGCCAAGCGCTGGCAGGACATCGACGAACTGCTCGCCGCCGGCATCGACGTCGTCACCGCCGTCAACGTCCAGCATCTGGCCTCCCTCAAGGACGTCGTCGAGAAGATCACCGGCGTCCCGCAGCACGAGACGGTGCCCGACGAGGTCGTACGCCGAGCCCAGCAGATCGAACTCATCGACATGCCGCCCGAGGGACTGCGGCGGCGCATGGCGCACGGCAACATCTACCCGCCCGAGAAGATCGACGCGGCCCTCGCCAACTACTTCCGGCCCGGAAACCTCACCGCACTACGGCAGTTGGCGCTGCTGTGGGTCGCCGACCGGGTCGACGAGGCCCTGCACCGCTACCGCGCCGAGCACGCGATCGGCGGGGTGTGGGAGACCCGGGAACGGGTGGTCGTCGCGCTGACCGGCGGCCCCGAGGGCGACACCCTCATCCGGCGGGCCGCCCGCATCGCCGACCGGTCCGCCGGCGGCGATCTGCTCGCCGTGCACGTGGCCCGCAGCGACGGACTCGCCGCCGGGGTGTCCCATGCCTCGCTCGCCCGGCAGCGCAGGCTCGTCGAGGACCTCGGCGGCAGCTACCACTCGGTGGTCGGCGACGGCGTCGCCACCGCCCTGGTCGACTTCGCCCGCACCGAGAACGCCACCCAACTCGTCCTCGGCATCAGCCGCCGGGGCCGGTTCGAGCGGTTCCTGACCGGCCCCGGCACGGGCGAGACGGTGACCGAGTTGTCCGGAGACATCGACGTCCATCGAGTCACGCACGAGCGGGCCGGGCGCGGCACCCTGCTGCCGTCCCGCCGCCGTACTCTCTCGACGGCACGGCTGATTGCCGGTCCCGTGGCGGGACTTGTGCTGCCGGTCCTGCTCACCGTCTGCCTCGCCCAGGTGCGCGGCACGGTCAACCTCACCAGCGAGGCCCTGCTGTTCCTGCTCGCCGTGGTCGGGGTCGCCTGCATAGGCGGCGTGACCTCGGCGGTCATCGCGTCGGTGACGGCCTCACTGCTGCTCAACTACTGGTTCATCCCGCCCATCGGGCAGTTCACGCTGGACGACCCCAACGCCCTGCTCGCGCTAGGGGTGTTCACGGTGGTGGCGGCCACCGTGGCCGCCGTCGTGGACCGTTCACTACGACTGTCCCGACGCTCGGCCCGTGCCACCGCCGAGGCCGAGACCATGTCCTCCCTCGCGGGCAGCATCGTGCGCGGCGGCCAGACCATCCCGGCCCTGCTGGAACGCACCCGCGAGACCTTCGGCACCGACTCGGCGGAACTCGTCGACGAGACACCGGACCACGAACTCGGCGGTGGGGTCACCACCGTCCCGGCCGGCCCCGGCGCCTTCCTCGTCCTGCGCGGACGCACCCTGTCCTCCTCGGAACGGCGCGTCCTGGCCGCCTTCGCCGCGCATGTCGGCTCCGCCGTCGAACGGGCCCAACTCGCCGAAGCGGCCGCCGAGATAGAGCCGGTGAAAGCAGCCGACCGTTTGCGTACGGCGCTGCTGCGGGCCGTAGGACATGATCTGCGGACGCCGCTCGCGGCGGGCTGGGCGGCCGTCACCTCGCTGCGCGGGCGGGACGTGGAGTTCTCGGCGGAGGACCGGGACGAACTCCTCGCCACCGCCGACGAGTCGATGGCCAAGCTGAACCGACTCCTTGAGAATCTCCTGGACTTGAGCCGCCTGGAGGCGGGCGTGCTGCCGTTGAACCTGCGGGCCACGAGCCTGGAGGAGGTGCTGCCGATGGCCCTCGCGGACGTGCCCGACGTGGACCTGCGGGACGTGGAGTCGATCCCGCCGGTGCTCGTCGATCCGCCGCTGCTGGAACGCGTGATCGCCAACCTCGCGGGCAACGCGGCCCGGCACACCCCGGCCGGGCGCCGGGTGCTGGTGACTGCCAGTGCTCTGGGCGGGCGGGTGGAGCTGCGGGTCGTGGATCGAGGGCCCGGGCTTCCGACCACCGGCCGCGAACGGCTCTTCGAGCCGTTCCAGCGGCTCGGTGACACCGACAACACCACCGGCCTCGGCCTCGGTCTCGCCCTCGCGCGCGGACTCACCGAGGCGATGAACGGGATGCTCACCCCCGAGGACACACCGGGCGGTGGCCTGACGATGGTCGTGTCGATCCCGTTGGCGGAACGGGCAGTTCAGCCGGAACCGACCACGACGGTTACTCCAGGCCTGACACCTTGAACACGGTCTCGGCCGTCTCACGTTCGACGCGTTGCGCGATCCGGCGCAGTGCGGTCGCCCCGCACGTGAGAGTGCCGGAGGCGAGGGACCGGCGGGAGTCCTCGGCCAACCGGTGCCACAAGTCAGGGTTGTTGACCAGCACATCGGGATCGATCTCGACCCGGCCGCCGAACTCGTCCCGCAGCGACAGCCGTTGAGAGATCCCGTCCAGGCAACGCACGGACACCAGCCGGTCCGTGCGGACGCGTCGCCCGCGCAGCAGACCGCGTGTGGACAGCCAGCCCTCGCCCGCCCGGACCCGTGCCGGGTACAGCACCACGAAGAGCAGGACCGCGAGCGCGAACCAGAGCGCGGCGCGCCGGAGCGTGAGCCGGCCGCTGAAGTGGTCGACGACCAGCATGAGTCCGAGGAGCGCGCCCGCACAGCGGAACGTGCTGCGCAGATCCCGCGCCCAACGTCGGTCCTCCACCGGTGCCATGGGGGTGACGGTAGGGATCTCCGGCGTACGGAGTCCGGGCCTTGACGCGACTCTGACGGGCGGCCGGTGGTTCTTGACGCCCCGCAGCGCCCCCGCAGCGGCCGACCGCGGTTGCCCTGGTCACACGCTCGTCAAGTTCCCGTCAAAGAACGCGTGTTCGGTGCGAAGAAGTCGCATGGAGAAGGGGAAACCGGCGGCGACGGGACAGAACCTGGAGCGCACCCGCGCGTTCCCGTCACCGCGCGTCCGTACGTGAAGGAGTCACCAGCATGACCGTTCTCACCGTCCAGCCGGGCGAGACGCCCGCCGACGAGGAGCCCCCGGATACCGGCGAACGCCATCGGCTGACCGCCCTCGCCGGGTTCGCCGCCCTCTCCCTGGACGCCATGGCGTCGGTCGCCTACGGCCCCGAGGCGATCGTCCTCGTGCTGGCCGCCGCCGGTGCGCACGGACTCGGCTTCACCCTGCCGGTCACGCTTGCCATCGCCGCCCTGCTCGCGGTGCTCGTCGCGTCGTACCGGCAGGTCATCGCGGCCTTCCCGGACGGCGGCGGCTCCTACGCCGTGGCGAGGACCCACCTGGGCGCGCGGACGAGCCTGGTGGCCGCGGCCTCGCTGGTGCTGGACTACGTACTGAACGTCGCCGTGGCCGTCACGGCCGGCGTCGCGGCCCTGACCTCGGCCTTCCCGCGCCTGTACGACGACCGGCTGTGGCTGTGTCTCGCGGTGCTGGTGCTGGTCACGGCGGTGAACCTGCGCGGGATCGTCGAATCGGCGCGCGCGTTCATCGTGCCGACCGTCGTGTTCGTCGGCTCCGTCTTCGTGCTCATCGCGGTCGGTCTGTTCCGGTCCGCGCCGGTGAGCACCGCGACCGCCGACGGACACGCCTCCGCGCTCGCCGACAACGCGACGAGCGTCGGCACCCTGCTGTTGCTGAAAGCGTTCGCCTCCGGTTGCAGCGCCCTCACCGGCGTCGAAGCGATAGCCAACGCGGTGCCCTCCTTCCGCGCACCCCGGGTCAAGCGGGCCCAGCGCGCGGAGGTCGCCCTCGGCGCGGTGCTCGGCGTGATGCTGATCGGCCTGTCGGTCCTGATCTCCCGCTTCCACCTCCAGCCCGTCCAGGGAGTCACCGTCCTCGCCCAGCTCGCGGACGCCTCCCTCGGCCACAACTGGGCTTTCTACGTCATCCAGTTCGCGACGATGATCCTGCTCGCCCTGTCCGCGAACACGTCCTTCGGCGGGCTGCCGGTACTGCTGAAGCTGCTGGCCCGCGACAACTACCTCCCGCACGTCTTCGCCCTCAAGGCCGACCGCCAGGTGCACCGGCACGGTGTGCTCGCGCTGGCCGCGGTCTCGGCGGCCCTGCTGGTGTTCTCCGGCGGCGACACCAACACGCTCGTGCCGCTCTTCGCGATCGGCGTCTTCGTCGGCTTCACCGTCGCCCAGGTCGGCATGGTCCGGCACTGGCGCGGTGAGCGCGGAACCGGCTGGCGAGGCAAGGCCCTGCTGAACGGGTTCGGCGCGGTGCTCACCGGCGTGGCCGCGGTCGTCGTCACCGCGAGCAAGTTCGAGGACGGCGCCTGGCTGATCGTGATCACCCTGCCGCTGCTCGTGCTCGCCTTCGAGACCGTGCACCGCGCCTACGCGCACATCGGCGAACGGCTCGGCCTCGGCCGTATCCCGGAAGCGCCACACCGCGACCGGTCGGTGGTGATCGTGCCGGTCTCCTCCCTCACCCGGCTCACCTCCGAGGCACTGACGGCCGCGGCCTCCCTCGGCGACGAGGTCCGCGCGGTGACCGTCTGCTACCCCGACCCGGAGGACCGCGCTCACCTCCACGCCCTGGAACGCGCCTGGGCCGAGTGGAACCCCGGCGTCCCCCTGGTCCGCCTCACCTGCGAACGCCGCACCCTGGGCCGCCCGATCGCCGCCTACGTACGCGACGTCTCGGCGACAGAACCGGACACCCGCGTCACCGTCCTCATCGCCGAGGTGGAGCCCGTCCGGCTGTGGCAGCGCCTGCTCCAGAACCAGCGCGGCGCCGTCGTCGCCCACGCCGTACGCCGGGACACGGACGCGGTGATCTGCAGGCTGCGGTTCCGGCTGTTCTGACGCGAGGGTGGGGTGCGGGCGCTTGCTTCGCGGCCGGGGCGCGGCGCGGGCGCCCGCTTTGGCACCGGGGTGCGGGGCGCGCGGCTGCGCCTGCCGCACGGGGTGGGCGTGGAGCCGCCTGTAGCCCGGTGCCGGTGTTGCCATGGAACCCGCCTGCGGGTCGGCACCTACGCCCCCGAAAACCGCCCGCGACCCGCAACCCCGCACCCCCGTAGAACCCCGCTCACAAGCCGAAGCCCGGCGCAGCCGTAAGAGTCGCGTCAAAGGCGTGTGCGCTGCCGTAAGGGAGCCGTCAACGGCGGCCATATCGGGTCATGGACGCGGTTACCTCTAAGCGTCCGTTCCATCCGAACCTCATTCCAGGAGCTCACGATGGCCGATCTGGCCTTCGTCGTCACCACGATCGCGGTCTTCGCGCTGGTGGCCCTCGTCGCCAAGGGGGTGACGAAGCTGTGACCGCCGAGGCTGCATTCATCGGCGCTGTCGGCTTCGTTGTGTCCGCCGCCCTGCCGGGCCATCTCGTCCTCACCCACGGGCGCCAGGGGGTGTCGCCGTGACCGCCGAGAACATTGTCGGCCTCGTCGTGGCCGTCGCCCTGCTGGGCTATCTCGTCCTCGCCCTGATCTTCCCGGAGAGGTTCTGAGTAGCGATGGGTCCCGTCCTTGCCGGTGTGCTCCAGCTGATCGCCCTGATAGCGGCGCTGGCGCTCGCCTACGTCCCCCTCGGCAATTACATGGCCAGGGTCTACTCCTCCGACAAGCACTGGCGTGTCGAGAAGTGGATCTACAAGGGCATCGGTGCCGATCCGAACACCGAGATGCGCTGGCCCTCGTACCTGCGCGGCGTGCTCGCCTTCTCGGCGGTCGGCGTTCTCTTCCTCTATCTCCTCCAGCGCCTCCAGGGCATCCTGCCGGGCTCGTTGGGCTTCTCCTCCGTCAATCCGGCGCAGTCGTTCAACACGGCCGTGTCGTTCGTGACGAACACCAACTGGCAGTCGTACTACGGCGAGCAGACCATGGGGCATGTCGTACAGACGGCCGGTCTCGCCGTGCAGAACTTCGTCTCCGCGGCCGTCGGCATCGCCGTGGCGGTCGCTCTCGTACGAGGCTTCGCGCGCTCCCGTACCGGTGAACTCGGCAACTTCTGGGCCGACTTGGTGCGCGGCACCATCCGCATCCTGGTGCCGTTGTCGGTGGTTGCCGCGATCGTCCTCGTCGCCTGCGGCGCCATTCAGAACTTCTCCGGCATCCATGAAGTCGGGCAATTCTTCAATGGGCACAGCATGGGCGGGCAGCAGCAGTGGAACGGCGGTGCCGTCGCCTCGCAGGAGGCCATCAAGGAGATCGGCACCAACGGCGGCGGTTACTTCAACGCCAACTCCGCCCACCCCTTCGAGAACCCGACCCCGTTCACGAACCTCTTCGAGATCTTCCTGCTGCTGGTGATCCCGTTCGCGCTGACCCGCACCTTCGGCGTGATGGTCGGCTCGGTCAAGCAGGGCTACGCGATCCTCGCCACCATGGCCACCATCTGGGTCGGCTTCGTCGCCCTCATGATGTGGACCGAGTTCGCCCACCACGGCCCCGCGCTCCAGCTCGCGGGCGGTGCGATGGAGGGCAAGGAACAGCGCATCGGCGTCGGCGCCTCCTCGATCTTCGCGGTGTCGACGACGCTGACCTCGACGGGCGCGGTGGACTCCTTCCACTCCTCGTTCACCGGTCTCGGCGGCGGAATCACCATCCTGGGCATGCAGTTGGGCGAGATCGCACCCGGTGGTACCGGCTCCGGCCTCTACGGAATGCTGATCATGGCGGTCATCGCGGTGTTCATCGCCGGACTGATGGTCGGCCGTACGCCCGAGTACCTGGGCAAGAAGATCGGCACCCGCGAGATGAAGCTCGCGGCCTGCTACATCCTGATCACCCCGGCCCTGGTGCTGATCTTCGCGGCCGCCTCCATGGCGCTGCCGACCCCGCCGCACTCGATGCTGAACTCCGGCGCGCACGGCTTCTCCGAGGTGCTGTACGCCTTCACCTCCGCCGCGAACAACAACGGCTCGGCGTTCGCCGGCCTGAACGCGAACACCGACTGGTTCAACACCATGACCGGACTCGCGATGCTGTTCGGCCGCTTCCTGCCGATGGTGTTCGTGCTGGCTCTGGCCGGCTCGCTCGCCGAGCAGAAGCCGGTGCCGGTCACCGCGGGCACTCTGCGCACCGAAAAGCCTTTGTTCACCGGCCTGTTGGTGGGCGCGATCCTGATCATCACCGGTCTGACCTACTTCCCGGCCCTGGCGCTGGGCCCGCTGGCCGAGGGGCTGGCGTCATGAGTACCCGTACGGACAACCAAGAGGACTCGATGTCCACAGCCACTCCGACCAAGGCGCCGCACAGCGATGTGCCGACCGGTCACGCGTCCCCCGAGGGGCGTGTCGGCGCGGGCCTGTTCGATCCCAAGCAACTGATCAGGTCCCTGCCCGACGCCTGCCGCAAGCTCGATCCGCGGATCATGGTCAAGTCGCCCGTCATGTTCGTGGTGTGGATCGGGTCCGTGCTGACCACGGTCTTCTCCTTCAAGGACCCTGGCGACTGGTTCGGCTGGACCATCAGCGCCTGGCTGTGGCTGACCGTCGTCTTCGCCAACCTGGCGGAGGCCGTCGCCGAGGGCCGCGGCAAGGCGCAGGCCGACACCCTGCGCAAGGCCAAGACCGACACGGTGGCCAGGCGACTCAATGGTTCCGTCGAGGAGCAGGTTCCCGGCACCGAACTCCGCATCGGCGACCTGGTCGTCTGCGAGGCCGGCGACATCATTCCCGGCGACGGTGACGTCGTAGACGGAGTGGCGAGCGTCGACGAGTCGGCCATCACCGGCGAGTCCGCGCCCGTCATCCGCGAGTCAGGCGGCGACCGCTCGGCCGTCACCGGCGGCACGAAGGTCCTCTCCGACCGCATCGTCATCAAGATCACGACGAAGCCCGGCGAGACCTTCATCGACCGGATGATCGCCCTGGTCGAGGGCGCCGCCCGGCAGAAGACGCCCAACGAGATCGCGCTGAACATCCTGCTCGCGTCCCTCACCATCGTCTTCCTGCTCGCCTGTGCCACGCTGCCGCCGTTCGCGGACTACGCGGGCACGCACCTCACGATGATCGTGCTGGTGGCCCTGCTGGTCTGTCTGATCCCGACCACGATCGGCGCGCTGCTCTCCGCGATCGGCATCGCGGGCATGGACCGGCTGGTGCAGAGGAACGTACTCGCCATGTCCGGCAGGGCGGTTGAGGCCGCCGGTGACGTCTCCACGCTGCTGCTCGACAAGACCGGCACCATCACCCTCGGCAACCGCCAGGCCTCCGAGTTCGTGCCGGTGACCGGCACCACCGCGGCCCAACTCGCCGACGCCGCCCAGCTCTCCTCGCTCGCCGACGAGACGCCCGAGGGACGTTCCATCGTCGTCCTGGCGAAGGAGAAGTACGACCTGCGCGAGCGCCACCAGGGCGAGCTGGCCCACGCCGAGTGGATCGCCTTCACCGCCCAGACCCGGATGTCGGGTGTGGACGTCGACGGGCGCAAGATCCGCAAGGGCGCGGCCGGTTCGGTCGTCACCTGGGTCCGCGAGCGGGGCGGCGAGGTGTCCGAGGACGCCGGCGCGCTCACCGACAAGATCTCCGCGGCCGGTGGCACCCCGCTGCTCGTCGCCGTCGAAGACACCGACGGCGCACGGGTGTTGGGCGTCATCCACCTCAAGGACGTCGTCAAGGCGGGCATGCGCGAGCGGTTCGACGAGCTGCGCCGCATGGGCATCAAGACGATCATGATCACCGGTGACAATCCGCTGACCGCCAAGGCGATCGCGGACGAGGCCGGCGTCGACGACTTCCTCGCGGAGGCCACTCCCGAGGACAAGATGGCCCTCATCAAGCGGGAGCAGGCCGGCGGCAAGCTGGTCGCGATGACCGGCGACGGCACCAACGACGCCCCGGCGCTCGCGCAGGCGGACGTCGGCGTGGCGATGAACACGGGCACGTCGGCCGCGAAGGAGGCCGGCAACATGGTCGACCTCGACTCGAACCCGACCAAGCTCATCGAGATCGTCGAGATCGGCAAGCAACTCCTCATCACCCGAGGCGCGTTGACGACCTTCTCGATCGCCAACGACGTCGCGAAGTACTTCGCGATCATCCCGGCGCTGTTCGCGGCGGTCTACCCGGGCCTGGACAAGCTCAACATCATGCACCTGGCCTCGCCCGACTCCGCGATCCTCTCCGCGGTCATCTTCAACGCGCTGGTCATCATCGCGCTGGTCCCGCTCTCCCTGCGGGGCGTGCGGTACCGGCCGGTCAGCGCCGACAAGCTGCTCCGCCGCAACCTCGGGATCTACGGCATCGGCGGCCTGATCGCCCCCTTCATCGGCATCAAGATCATCGACCTCCTCATCTCCCTCATCCCCGGGCTGTAACCATTTGAAAGCGTGCTGATCGGCTATGAACAACTCGGTATCCAACACAGCCCGGTTGCTCTGGGCGGGCCTGCGCGCCCTGCTCGTGCTGACCCTGGTGACCGGCGTCGTCTATCCGCTCGTCGTCACGGGTATCGCCCAGGGGATCTTCCCCGGCAAGGCGAACGGCTCGGAGATCAAGGCGGACGGCAAGGTCGTGGGCTCCTCGCTCATCGGGCAGTTGTACAACCTGCCGTTGAAGAAGGGCCAGGAGACCCCGGACCCGGACCTCAAGTGGTTCCAGGGCCGCCCGCAGAACGGACTCGGCACCAACAGCATCAACACGCAGTACTCGCTGATCCTGTCCGGAGCCACCAACCTGTCCGCCGACAGCAAGGTCCTCGTCCAGCAGGTCAAGGACGCCAAGGCCGCCGTCGTCAAGGACAACTCGGTGCCCGGCTACACGGTCAAGGCGTCCGAGGTGCCCGCCGACGCGGTGACCTCCTCCGGCTCCGGCCTGGACCCGGACATCTCCCCGGCGTACGCGGACCTCCAGGTCCACCGCATCGCCGAGAAGAACGGCCTGTCCGTCACCCAGGTGCAGAAGCTGGTCGACGAGCACACCGACGGCCGCACCCTCGGCTTCATCGGTGAGCCCACGGTGAACGTGCTGGAACTCAACATCGCGCTCAAGTCCCTTGTGACGAAGAGCTGATGGCGTTACGCGACCGGCAGGGGAGTCGGCGGCCCGGGAGAGATCCCGGCGCGGCCGACTCCCGCCGCCATGCCAGGGACCACACGAAAGGCACACCCCCATGACACGGGTGCTGGTGGTGGAGGACGACCCGCAGCTCGTACGGGCCCTCGTGATCAACATGCAGGCCCGCCGGTACGGCGTCGACGCGGCCCCCGACGGAGCCACCGCGCTCCGGCTCGCCGCCGCGCGGCAGCCGGACGTCGTGATGCTCGACCTCGGACTGCCCGACATGGACGGCGTCGACGTCATCAAGGCGCTGCGCGGCTGGACCCGGGTCCCGATCCTGGTGCTGTCGGCGCGGCAGGCCTCCGACGAGAAGGTCGCCGCCCTCGACGCGGGCGCCGACGACTACATCACCAAGCCGTTCAGCATGGACGAACTCCTCGCCCGGCTACGGGCCGCCGTCCGCCGCGTCGAGGACGTACCGCTCGCCCCGACGACCACCCTCGTCAGCACCGACGACTTCACCATCGACCTGCTCGCCAAGAAGGCCACGCGCGGCGGACACGACATCCGGCTCACCCCCACCGAGTGGCATCTGCTGGAGATCCTGATCACCAACCCGGGCCGCCTGATCACCCAGAAGTACCTGTTGCAGGAGGTGTGGGGGGTGACCCAGAGCAACAAGACCAACTATCTCCGGGTCTACATGGCCCAGTTGCGAAGGAAGTTGGAGGGGGACCCCTCCAGCCCGCGCTATCTGATCACCGAGCCCGGCATGGGCTACCGCTTCGAAGGATGACATGGGACGCGGCAAGCTCCGGATCTACCTCGGCGCGGCACCGGGCGTCGGCAAGACGTACGCGATGCTGTCCGAGGCACACCGCCGAATCGAGCGGGGCACCGACTGCGTGGTCGCCTTCGTCGAGCACCACAACCGGCCGCGCACCGAGGTGATGCTGCACGGCCTGGAGGAGATCCCGCGCCGCGAACTCGCCTACCGGGACACGACGTTCACCGAGATGGACGTCGACGCGGTCCTCGCCCGCCACCCCGAGGTGGCCCTCGTCGACGAACTGCCGCACACCAACATCCCCGGCTCCCGCAACGCCAAGCGCTGGCAGGACATCGAGGAGCTGCTCGCGGCGGGCATCGACGTGATCTCGACCGTCAACATCCAACACCTGGAATCCCTGGGCGACATCGTCGAGTCCATCACCGGCGTACGGCAGCAGGAGACCGTCCCGGACGAGGTCGTCCGCCGGGCCGACCAGATCGAACTCGTCGACATGTCACCGCCCGCGCTAAGGCGCCGGATGGCCCACGGCAACATCTACAAACCGGACAAGGTCGACGCGGCTCTGTCGAACTACTTCCGGCCCGGAAACCTCACCGCTCTACGGGAGTTGGCGCTGCTCTGGCTCGCCGACCGGGTCGACGCCTACCTCCAGGAGTACCGCAGCGAACACCGCGTCTCGGCGATCTGGGGCTCCCGCGAGCGGATCGTCGTAGGCCTGACCGGCGGCCCGGAGGGACGCACGCTCATCCGCCGGGCCGCCCGCCTCGCCGAAAAGGGCGCGGGCGGCGAAGTGTTGGCGGTCTACATCTCCCGCAGCGACGGCCTCACGTCCGCCTCCCCGAAGGAACTCGCTCAACAGCGCACCCTGGTCGAGGACTTGGGCGGCACCTTCCACCAAGTCGTCGGCGAGGACATACCGGTGGCCCTGCTGGACTTCGCGCGCGGGGTCAACGCCACCCAGATCGTCCTCGGCGTCTCCCGCCGCAAGGGCTGGCAGTTCGTCTTCGGACCCGGAGTCGGCTCGACGGTCGCCCGGGACTCGGGACCCGACCTCGACGTCCACCTCATCACCCACGACGAGGCGGGCAAGGGGCGCGGACTGCCCGTGAACCGGGGCGCACGGCTCGGCCGGGCCCGGATCGTCTGGGGCTGGCTGGCCGGAATCGGCGGACCGCTGCTGCTCACCTGGCTGTTGAGCGGTGTCGCGCCCGAAGTGGGCCTGGCCAACGACATGTTGCTCTACCTGGCGCTCACCGTGGCGGCGGCCCTGCTCGGCGGACTCTTCCCCGCGCTGGCCTCGGCGGCGGTCGGATCACTGCTGCTCAACTGGTACTTCACCCCGCCCGTGCACACCTTCACCATCGCCGACCCGAAGAACATCGTCGCCATCGCGATCTTCGTGGCCGTCGCGGTGTCCGTCGCGTCGGTGGTCGACCTGGCCGCGAGACGCACCCAGCAGGCCGCCCGGCTGCGCGCCGAGTCCGAGATCCTGTCCTTCCTCGCGGGCAGTGTGCTGCGCGGCGAGACCAGCCTTGAGGCGCTCCTGGAGCGGGTCAGGGAGACCTTCGGCATGGAGTCCGCCGCCCTGCTGGAGCGCGCGAGCGACGTCGAACCCTGGACCTGCGCGGGCAGCGTCGGCCCGCGCCCCTGCCAGAACCCCGAGGACGCGGACGTCGACGTACCGGTGGGCGACCACATGGCCCTCGCGCTCTCCGGCCGGGTGCTCCCGGCAGAGGACCGCCGCGTCCTGGCCGCCTTCGCCGCACAGGCAGCCGTCGTACTCGATCGTCGTCGGCTGCGCGAAGAGGCCGACCAGGCACGGGCGTCGGCCGAGGGCAACCGCATCCGTACGGCCCTGCTGGCCGCCGTGAGCCATGATCTGAGGACGCCGCTGGCGGGCATCAAGGCGGCCGTCTCCTCGCTCCGTTCCGAGGACGTGGCCTGGTCGGACGAGGACCAGGCGGAACTCCTGGCAGGTATCGAGGACGGCGCCGACCGCCTCGACAACCTCGTCGGCAACCTCCTCGACATGTCCCGCCTCCAGACCGGCACGGTCACCCCGATCATCCGCGAGATAGACCTGGACGAGGTCGTCCCGATGGCGCTGGGCGGGGTCCCCGAGGACAGCGTCGAACTCGACATCCCCGAGACCCTGCCGATGGTGGGCGTCGACCCCGGGCTCCTGGAACGCGCGGTGGCCAACCTGGTGGAGAACGCCGTCAAGTACAGCCCGGACGCAACTCCCGTACTGGTCAAGGCGAGTGCGATCGCCGACCGCGTCGAGATACGGGTCATCGACCGTGGCCCCGGCGTCCCCGACGAGGCCAAGAACCGCATCTTCGAACCCTTCCAGCGCTACGGCGACGCCCCGCGCGGCGCCGGAGTGGGCCTCGGCCTCGCCGTCGCCCGCGGCTTCACCGAGGCCCTCGGCGGCACACTCGGCGCCGAGGACACCCCCGGCGGAGGCCTCACGATGGTGCTCAGCCTCCGACTCGCCCCCGCCCAGCACCTTGCCGACACCCCAGGAGCCACCTACAGTCCCGCTCCGTAATGTTCGCGAATCGGCCCGAAACTTTCGAAGACGGCCGGACGGAGGGACAGGGACACATGCGGACCTACGACAACCCGGTCATCGGCGGGTTCCATCCCGACCCCAGCGTGTGCCGGGTCGGCGAGGACTACTACCTCGCGTGCTCCAGCTTCGAGTACTTCCCCGGGGTCCCGCTCTTCCACAGCCGGGACCTCGTGCACTGGCGGCAAATCGGCAACGTCCTTGACCGGCCGAGCCAGTTGGACCTGCCGGACGACACCCCGGCCTCGGCCGGCATCTACGCCCCGACGCTCCGCCACCACGACGGCCGCTTCTATCTGATCACCACCGACGTGGGCGGCAAGGGCAACTTCCTCGTCACCGCGGACCGGCCCGAGGGCCCCTGGTCGGACCCGGTACTCGTCGACCTGCCCGGCATCGACCCCGACCTGGCCTGGGACGAGGACGGCAATTGCTGGTGCGCGGTGGCCGGGGTGCAGGTCGCCCGCATCGACCCGGCGACCGGCAAGGTCCTGGAGGGTCCGCTCCCCGTCTGGTCCGGCTCGGGACTCCAGCACCCGGAGGCCCCGCACCTCTACCGCGTCGGCGACTGGTGGTACCTGATGCTGGCCGAGGGCGGCACCGCACTCGGCCACAGCGTCTCGATCGCCCGCGCCCGCTCCCCGCGCGGCCCCTACGAACCGGCCCCCGCCAACCCGGTTTTGACGCATCGCAGCACGGACCTCCCCATCCAGAGCACCGGCCACGCCGACCTGGTCACGGCCCCCGACGGCACCTGGTGGATGGTGCTGCTCGGCACCCGCCCCCGGGGCTGGTTCCCCGGCTTCCACGTCCTGGGCCGCGAGACCTTCCTGACCCCGGTGGAGTGGGTGGACGGCTGGCCCCGGGTCGGCCCGGTACGGGAACAGCATGCGGCTCCGGCGGCCTGGCATCCCGTCCAACTCCCGCCGGTACGCGACGACTTCGACGCCCCGACCCTCGCCGCCTCCTGGATCTCCCCGCGCGGCAGACGGGACGACAGCTGGTCGCTGACCGAGCGGCCGGGCCGGCTGACGCTGAACGCTCACGGGGGACCGATGTTCCTCGGTCGCCGACAGCAGCACCCCGACTGTCGCGCGGCGGTCCGACTCGACCCCGGCTCCGGACGCGCGGGTCTCTCCGTCCGCATGGACGAGGCGCATCACTACGACCTCGAGGTCGCCGGGGGAGTGGCGAGCGTGGTGGTGCGGATCGGGCCTGTACGGCAGCGGATCGCCGAGCGCCCGCTGGAGCCGGGGCCGGTCACGCTGACCGTCGACATCGGCACGGTCGACACCGGCACCCGCGGCCCCGACACCCTCACCTTCTCCGTGGCGGGATCCGAAGGGGCCGTGGAACTGGCCGAGTTGGACGGACGCTATCTGTCCACGGAAGTGGCAGGGGGATTCACCGGGCGGGTGATCGGCATGTATGTCACCGAGGGTGCGGCGGACTTCGACTGGTTCGACTACGAGGAGGCGCTGGGAAAGCGACCGGCTACGGAGGGTGATTGACCTCGGAAATGCGTCGGGGCCGGTGCGCACCTCGTGTGCGGCCGGCCCCTCATGTTCTTGAATTGCTCAAGCGGCAGTCATCACCTGACGGTGCGGGGCGATGATCTGGCCGTCGGGCAGGAGCTCACCGGTGTCCTCGAACAGGAGAACGCCATTGCACAGCAGGCTCCAGCCCTGTTCCGGGTGGTGCGCCGTGAGGCGGGCGGACTCCCGGTCGGCGGATTCGGCTGTGGGACACGGTGGCTGGTGCTTGCACATTGGTGGGATCTCTCGCTCTGTTGTGGTCATGTCCGTCCCCCGTGGTGTTGAGTCGGTCCGAACCCAGTGTTGCCCCATGGACGTCAATCCGCAGGGATTTAGCAGCACCGCTTCTCACAGGTTCATGACGCATCACCCGCGCGGACGGTTCATCCCAATTCCCAGCTCGTACGAGCTTTTTCGTGCTCGGACGAGCGTTACGAGCGTGAAAGGGCCGGAAACGCGATCGTACCCCGCCACCGGGAATTCGGTGACGGGGTACGAGGGTGACGGCGGGGGAAAGTCAGGCGGGAGAACCGAGCAACGGTGCGGGAGTCACCCGATGGGTCAGCACCGGCAGCAACTCGGCGACCCGGTGCGGCCGGTGGGCCGCGATGCCGGGCGGTGCCGGGGCCAGCGGGACCAGCAGATCGGTCGCGGCGGGGTGGCCGTCGGCGCCGTCGGCGGTGAGGTCGCCGTGCAGCCAGAGCGTGAGCATGTAGAGGCCGGGCACGGACAGGAGGCGCGGCTGGTGGGCGCCCTTCATGTTCTCGGCCTGGCGCAGCGCGCGCTCGGTCGAGGCGATGTACGGGCCCTCGAAGAAGTGCGAGAACGCCCAGCCGTCGGGGGTCAGCATGGTCTCGGCCGCGGCGACCGCGCGGTCACCGCAGCGGATCAGGAAACGCCACCCGGCCAGCCGGGTCACGGCCTCCCCCTCCGCGGTGACGCGGTCCAACACGTGCAGAGGCAGCGGGAGTTCGGGTGTTGCCGGCCCCTGGGCCGCGCGCAGGGACGGGGTTCGGGCCTCGCGGACCGCGGTGGGGGAACCGAGTGCCGTGAGAACGGAGCGCAGGGCGGGCGCGGGAGCCGGGGGGACATGCAGCGGCATGGTGGGTCGCCTCTCATTCGACAGGCACTGATGGCGCGAGGGCGGGACGGGGGCGGACGGCGCTGTCAGCTCTCGGGGTCAGCGAGGTCGGCGCCGGGTTCCGTGCACATGGGTAGGGCCCGCCGCACGTCACCTCGACGGCAGGTTCCAGGACCGGGGCGCCAACCTTCTTCCTTGTTCGCGGAGTTTATACGACACGTGTTCAGACGATGTTTCGTCTAACCGTTTCCCGCATGAACAACAAGGGCCTATTCGGCCAGGGATTCACGGGAATCATCCCGGTTCCGAACCGGTTCCGCGGCGATGACCTCGGGATATGTCTCCGATGGGGTCGGCCAATTGTCGTCGGCGTTTTTCACGAGGTCTTCATTCCGCGGGAACTGCGTGCTGCCGCATGCCTCGTGAATGTGCCGCGGGTCACGTCCGACCAGAGTAGCGGGCTCCGGGCCGGTCCGGGGACGTTATCGATCGCCAGGGCTGGGCATCATCCTTCCTGACCCGGGGACGAGGAGGTGACGCTTCGATGGGCGAGAAGGTCGTGGCAGGGCCGTTCGAACTGGCCGACCGTCAACGCTACCGCGCCAAGCTGCGGCGCTGTCTGACGGGGCTGGAGCGGCTGCTGGCCGAGAAGCGGTTCGACCGCCCCAAGAACCTCATGGGGCTGGAGATCGAACTGAACCTCGTCGGCTCCGACGGCATGCCGAAAATGCTGAATGGGCAAGTACTGGAACGCATCGCGAGCCGAGATTTCCAAACAGAACTCGCCATGTTCAATCTGGAAGTCAACATTGCCCCACATCGATTGGACGGCCGGGTATTCGACCGACTCGCCGAGGAGATCCGTACGTCACTGGCATATGCCCACCGGAAAGCGGGCGAGGTCGACGCCGGAATACTGATGATCGGCATTCTGCCCACACTCGACCGGGACGACCTGGTCTCCTCGAACCTCTCCGCGGTCGACCGCTACACCCTGCTGAACGATCAGATCGTGGCCGCCCGCGGCGAGGATTTCGTCCTCGACATCGAAGGCGTCGAGCACCTCACCTGCACCTCGGGCTCCATCGCGCCCGAAGCGGCCTGTACCTCCGTGCAGTTGCACCTCCAGGTCACCCCGGACCGTTTCGCCGACGTGTGGAACGCGGCCCAGGCCGTCGCCGCCGTCCAGGTCGCCGTGGGCGCCAACTCGCCCTTCCTGTTCGGCCGCGAGCTGTGGCACGAGTCCCGCCCCCCGCTCTTTCAGCAGGCCACCGACACCCGCCCGCCCGAACTCCAGGCCCAGGGCGTCCGCCCCCGCACCTGGTTCGGCGAGCGCTGGGTCACCTCGGCGTACGAGCTCTTCGAGGAGAACCTGCGCTACTTCCCGCCCCTGCTCCCCATCCACGACGACGAGGAACCCCTCGACGTGCTCGACGCCGGCGGCATCCCCACCCTCGCCGAACTCGTCCTGCACAACGGCACGGTGTACCGCTGGAACCGCCCGGTCTACGGCATCGCCGACGGCGTCCCGCACCTCCGTGTCGAGAACCGCGTGCTGCCGGCCGGCCCCACCGTCACCGACGTCATCGCCAACACCGCCTTCTACTACGGCGTCGTCCGCGCCCTCGCCGAGGAGTCGCGGCCGGTGTGGACCCGGCTGCCCTTCGAGGCGGCGGCCGCCAACTTCGACACCGCGTGCCGCCACGGCATCGACGCCCGGCTTCTCTGGCCCCGGCGCGGACGGCTCGGCGGCACCACCGAGATCGACGCGGTGGCCCTCGTACGCGACGAACTGCTGCCGCTCGCGGAGGCCGGTCTGGACGCGTGGGGGGTCGAACCGGCCGACCGGGACCTGTACTTGGGCGTGATCGACGAACGCTGCCGACGCCGGGCCAACGGCGCGACCTGGCAGTCCGCGACCTTCCACCGTGCCCTGGAACAGGGCCTGTCCAGGGAAGCGGCGCTGGCCGCCACCACCCGCCGCTACAGCGAGTTGATGCACCTCGGGGAGCCGGTCCACACCTGGCCGGTGGGGCTGCCGGAGCCGGTGCCGCTGGGGTGACGTGTGAGGGTGAGGTGAACTGGCCCTGTTTCAGCCCGTGTTGGCGGCCGCACCCGAGGCGCCCGCTTCCACGATGGCCTGGAGGATCACCGACTGGATCTGGGCCGGGTCGTTCACCTCGTGGCCCGAACCGCCGGTCGCCTCGGCGATCTGCCGGGCCTCCTCCTTGTCGGCCTCCGGACCCACCGCGATCATGATGAGCGGTACCGGCCTCTCAGGGCTGGCGAGTTGCTTCAACTGCTGGACGAGGGCGGAGCGCGAGATGCTGCCCGGGTCCTGGTTGACCCCGTCGGTCAGGATGACCAGCGCGTTGAACTTCCCCTTCACATAGGAGGACGTGGCCGCCTTGTACGCGGCGAGCGTGGTGTCGTAGAGCCCGGTCGCCCCGCCCGGCACCGGCTTCAGCGAGCCGAACGCCGCCGACAGGGCGTCCCGTTGGGTGCCGTCGCCCTTGCGGTCGCCGAGCCGCTCGGTCGGCACCAGGACGCGGTAGTCCTTGTCGCCGTCGAGCTTCGTCGAGAACTCCCACAGCCCGATCTCGTCCTCGGGCGTGAACGTGGCCAGCGCCTGGAGCAGCGAGCCCTTCGTGACGTCCATGCGCGACTGCCCGGTCCCCGGCACCGACTCCGACATGGAGGCGGAGGCATCGACGACCGTGGTGATCCGCGCGCTCTGCACCGTGATCGTCCAGGTGCCCAGGGCCTCTTGGAGAGCCGCGTCGGAGGCGGGCTCGACCGCCGCCACGGCGTACGGCTGCGGACTGACGCCACCGGCCTTCGCGACCACGGCCTTCGGCGCGGTGTCGTCGTCCGTGCGGAAGCCGTACTTCTCCAGGAGCTTGTGCTGCGCGGGCTGGTTCAGAAAGGTCAGGAACCGGATCGCGGCCCGGCTCTGGTCCGTCGTCAGCCGCTCCTGGTCGACGAGGTTGTACGGATAGTCCAGCCGGGGGGAGCCGTCCTTCGGATAGAACAGGTCGAGACTTCCGCCGCCGTCGGCCGACGCGTTGTACGCGAACGCCGACTGCTCGCTCAGCACCAGGGCCTGGTTGCGCTTCGGATTGCCCTGCTCGGTGCCCGAGGAGTCACGCGGCAGGGTGTCCAGCACCTGACCGTCGGTGTCCGAGATCCGCTGCGACAGCGTCTTCATCATCGCCGCCGCCTGCGTGGCCCCGCCCTTGACCTTCGCCGCGGCCGTGCTCAACTGCGTGAGCGCCAGCAGCCCCGTCGCGCTGCGCGCCGGATCGGCCGCGCCCAGCCGCAGCGAGTCGTCCGTCAGGGTGGCACCGGCCAGGTCCACCCAGGTGTACGTCTTCTTCGGCCACCCCAGCGACTTCGCGGCGGCCGGGACCATCGCCACACCGACCGGCGTGGAGGCCACGTTGCCCGCGGCCGTGACCTCCGTGGCGGCGCTGTCGGCGGCCGACGAGACCTCGTTCACCCACAGCTCCGAGTCGGGCACCCACACCTGTGCGTCCGGGTGCTTGCCCGCCTTGAGCGTGTCCGCGAACTTGTACGAGTCCTGGGCGGTCACCGAGATGTTCAGACACTGGCCGTCGGACGTGATGCCCTGGTCACGGGCCTGTCCGGCCGCCGCGCGCAGGGCGGGCGTCAGATCGGGGGAGGCGGCGAGCTTCAGCCGTACCGCGTCCTTGCGGCAGGAGGAGCCGAAGGAGAGCAACCCGCTCCGCACGGCCACGGCGGTACCGCCGGCGACGGTCAGCACGAGGACCGTGGCGACGGCCACCGTACGGCGGCGCGCGCGAGGACGGGGGTCGCTGCCGCCCGCCCGGTACTGATCGGGCAAGCTGTGACGTCCCATGACGGTGGTGCCCCTCCCTGTTGAACCTCGTGCCTCCGTCTCCCCCAACGGCCTGTCGAGCACGATCTTCGTAAGTTCTTTCGAGACCCTAGCGGGACGAAGATGGGCATGAGGCGGGATTTCCGAACTGAAGGCAGGTGCGCAGGTGGAGGCAGGGCAGGTGGCCGAAACTTTTCCGCTGGAGCGGCCCACACGGCGGATTCTCCGGTCCGAGGCACTGCTCGTTCTGGGGCTTTCGCTCGGTGCGAGTGGTGTGTCCGCCCTGATCAGTTTTGTCGGATCGGTCACGAAACCGGGTGGCCTCAAGGACCAGGCCGCCACCCTCAACGCCTCGGCCGCGCCGGGCCGTCCCTGGCTGGATCTCGCCTGGCAGCTGTTCGGGATCGCGTCGGCACTGGTCCCCGTCGCCCTCGTCGCGCACTTCCTGCTGCGGGAGGGCGAGAGCCTGCGCACGATCGGCTTCGACCGCACCCGGCCCTGGCCCGACCTGGGACGCGGGGCCGCGATCGCGGCGGTCATCGGCAGCACCGGCATCGCTTTCTACCTGTCCGCCCGCGGCCTGGGCTTCAACCTCACGGTGGTGCCGGAGGCACTGCCCGACGTCTGGTGGAAGTACCCGGTCCTGATCCTCTCCGCGATGCAGAACGCGATCCTCGAAGAGGTGATCGTGGTCGGCTATCTGCTGCGCAGGCTGGGCCAGTTGGGCTGGACCCCCGGTACGGCGCTGGTGGCCAGTTCCGTACTGCGCGGTAGCTACCACCTCTACCAGGGCATCGGCGGCTTCGTCGGCAACATGGTGATGGGCGTGGTGTTCGTCTACCTGTACCGCCGTTGGGGCCGCGTGGGTCCCCTGGTGGTGGCGCATTCCCTGCTCGACATCGGGGCGTTCGTCGGCTACGCGCTGCTGGCGGGGAAGGTCGGCTGGCTCCCGACGGCGTAAGTCCCGGAAGAGGCAGCCCCGTTGCGGCTCAGGCGAGCAGCTCGCCGTCGATGACCGTGACCGCCCGCCCGGTCAACAGGGTCCGCCCGCCCCGCAGTTCGGTACGGACGAGCCCGGAGCGGGGCGAGGCCTGCAATCCGGTGAGGACCGCGCTCCCGAGCCGCTCGGACCAGTACGGAGCCAGCGCCGTGTGCGCGCTTCCGGTGACCGGGTCCTCGTCGATACCGACGTTCGGGAAGAAGCACCGGGACACGAAGTCGTAGCCCCGGGTGGGGTCTTCGGCCCGTGCGGTGGCGATGATGCCGCGCTCGGAGTGGGCGGCGAGCGCCTTGTGGTCGGGTGCCAGGCCTACGACGGTCTTCTCGTCGGCGAGTTCGAGGAGAAGGTCGCCGATGTTCGGGCCGGTGTCGAACGCGGTGAGCGGCTCGGCGCCCAGGGCCTCGGCGACGCCGTCCGGGATCTCGACGGCGGTGATCGGGGCGGTCGGGAAGTCGAGGGTGATCGACCCGTCCTCGGCCGGCGTGGCGATGAGCACGCCGCTCCGCGTGGCGAACCGCACGGGCCCTTCGTGGGCGCCGGTGGTGTGCAGCACATGGGCGGCGGCGAGGGTCGCGTGCCCGCACATCGCGACCTCGGTCGTCGGCGTGAACCACCGCAACGCCCAGTCGGCGTCCCCGCCCTCGGGCAGCCGGTGCGCGAACGCGGTCTCGGCGTGGTTGACCTCCATCGCGACCTTCTGCAGCCGGTCGTCGTCCGCCGGGAAGGCGTCGAGAAGCAGCACCCCGGCCGGGTTCCCGGCGAAGGGGCGGTCGGTGAAGGCGTCCACGATTCGAATCCGCATGCCGTGACGCTAGAGGCTGCACGGAGCCGCTGGCCAAGGCCAATTCGGGGTCACTGGACCGATGTGCCGTCGGGGCGTTCCGGCTTCCGGGCCAGGAAGGTGGCGTAGGCCCGCTGCGTTCCCTCGGCGGGCTCCTGGATCAGACGGGCGGTGAGCGTGAGGCCGGCCCGGGTGAGCAGCTCGGCGATCCGGTCCGGTGGGAGCAGGTGCGACTCGTAGGAGACGGGGTGGCCGCCGTACGCCTGTGTCGGTCGCCGGAGTTGGCTCTCTCCCACGTGACCGGCCAGCATCAGTCGGCCCCCGGGAGCGAGGGTGCGGTGGAACTCGGCGAAGACGACGGGCAGTTGGTCGGGCGGGGTGTGGTGGGTCGAGTAGTAGGCGAGGATGCCGCCGAGTTCGTCGTCCCCGATCGGTGCCGCTGTCATCGAGCCCACGGTGAAGGTCAGGCCGGGGTGGGCGCGGCGGGCGAGCTCGATCATCCTGGGGGACAGGTCGATGCCGAGGACCGGCACCCCCAACTCCGCCAGATACGCCGTGACTTTGCCGGGTCCGCACCCCAGGTCGGCCACCGGCCCCAGGTCGCCGGCCCGCACGGTCTCCGCGAACGCGGCCAGCATCGCGCGGGAGAGCGGGTCCAACTCGGCCGGTGCCTTGACGAGTTGGGCGTAGTCGGCCGCGACGGTGTCGTACGACTCCCGGATCGCGGTGAGGTAGGAGGGCTGCTCGGTCACGCGGGTGACTCTACGGAGGGAGACCGCCTGTCCGGTGGCGTCGGTCATGCCCTTGGTCGAGATCCGGACCAACTGGCCAGCAGCTGGAGGCAGTCCGCGGAGGGGGACCCCGGTTCGGCGGTGAAGACGCCCAGGGTCTGCTCGGAGTCGTCGACGGGGGCGAACGCCTCGTAACCGAGGACGAGTTCACCGACGACGGGATGGTGGAAGCGCTTGGTGCCATGGGTGCGCTGGAACACGTCGTGGTCGGCCCACCACCGGCGGAAGTCCGCGTCCTGGACGGAGAGTTCGCCGACGAGCTCGGCCAGGGCGGGGTCGTGCGGGCGACGTCCCGCGTACAGGCGGAGCGAGGCGACGATGCCGCGGGCGGCGTCCTCCCAATCGGCGTACAGGGTCCGGAAGCTGTCGTCGAGGAAGACCAGCCGGGCCATGTTGCGGCCATGGGCGGGCAGATCCTCGAAGTCCGTGTACAGGGCGCGGGCGAGATGGTTGGCGGCCAGGACGTCCATACGGCGGCCGTAGACGAGGGCGGGGACGTCGGTGAGGCTGTCGAGCAGCAGGCGCAGACCGGGGCGGACGCTCTGCGGGGGCAGTGGACGAGGACGGGTGCGGGTCGGTCTGGCGATCCGGAACAGGTGGGCGCGCTCCAGATCGTTGAGGCGCAGGGCGCGGGCGATCGCGTCCAGGACGGACGCGGAGACGCTGAGATGGCGTCCGCGCTCCAGACGGACGTAGTAGTCGACGCTGACGCCGGCGAGCTGGGCGACCTCCTCGCGCCGTAGGCCCGGAACGCGGCGGGAGCCCGGCAGGGGTGCCAGGCCCGCCTCCCCGGGGGTGATCTTCGCGCGGCGCGAGCGGAGAAAGTCCCGCAGCTCGCTGTTCGGTTCCTGGGCCATGTCTCCACCGTAGACCGGGGTGACCTGGGAAGTGGCCGCGTCAAAGGGGGTCTGCTGGACCCCCGGTCGGAGCGGGTCTCCCGCCCCGGCCGGGGGCGGTGCTCGGCTGGTGGAAAGCACGCACGCACCTGGAGGGACCCCTGATGAAGCGCAGGATTCTCGGCGGCACCGGCATCTCGGTGAGCGAGTACGCGCTCGGCGCGATGATGTTCGGCGCGATGGGCAACACCGACCACGACGAGTCGGTCCGCATGATCCACACGGCACTGGACGCCGGGATCAATCTCGTCGACACCGCCGACGTGTACTCCGGCGGCGAGTCGGAGCTGATCGTGGCCAAGGCGCTGAAGGGCCGCCGCGACGACGTCGTCCTGGCCACCAAGTTCGGGCTGCCGATGGGGGAGGACCCCAACCGGCGCGGTGGCTCGGCCCGTTGGATCCGGCGCGCGGTGGAGGACAGCCTGCGCCGTCTGGACACCGACCGCATCGACCTCTACCAGATGCACCGCCCGGACCCGCTCACCGACCTCGACGAGACCCTCGGCGCCCTGTCGGACCTGGTCCGGGCCGGGAAGGTGCGTGCCGTCGGCGGCTCGTTCTTCTCCCCCGAGGAGATCGTGGCGGCGCAGTGGACGGCCGAGCGCCGCGGCCATCACCGCTTCCGCACCGAACAGCCGCCGTACTCGATCCTCACCCGCGGCGTGGAGAGCCGGGTGCTGCCCACCGCCCAGCGCTACGGCATGGGCGTGCTGACCTTCGGCCCGCTCAACTCCGGCTGGCTCTCGGGTCGCGCGGATCCGACCGCCGGGCACCGCAACGCCGGTCTCGGGGCGAAGATGTTCGATCTCGACCGGCCGGGCGTGCGGGCCAAGGCCGACGCCGTACGCGAGCTGACCGCGCTGGCCGCCGAGGCCGGTCTGCCGCTGCCTCATCTGGCCGTCGCCTTCGTCCGTGCCCATCCGGCGGTCACCGCGGTCCTCATCGGCCCGCGCCGCCCCGAACAACTGGCCGACCTCCTCGCCGCGGCCGACGTGGAACTCGGCGACGACCTCCTCGACCGCGTCGACGAGATCGTCCCGCCCGGTGTCGACGTGAATCCCGACGACTTCTACATCGACCCCACCCCGCCGATCACGGACAAGCGACTGCGCCGCCGCTGAGGCGTCGGCAGGGATTTCGGCAGTTCGGCAGGGGGTTGCCATCCGAACAGTTCCGATATATCGTTGACGCATCGCGACAGATCAACGATGGAATGGAGTGATTGCGATGCGTACCCACGGATACGAGCGTGGACATGGACAGGACGGCCCCTTCCGGCGCGGCCGGGGTGGCCCCGAAGGGCTGCGTGGGGCTTTCGGACCCTTCGGGCCCGGTGGTCCGGGCGGTCCCGGCGGCCCCGGCTTCGGACCGGGCTTCGGTCCCGGGCCCTGGGGTGGACGAGGGCGCGGCGGCCCGAGGGGCGGCAGGGCGCGACGCGGCGACGTACGCGCGTCGATCCTGGCCCTCCTCAAGGACCGGCCGATGCACGGCTACGAGATGATCCAGGAGATCGCCGAGCGCAGCGGCGGCGCGTGGAAGCCGAGCCCCGGCTCGGTCTACCCCACCCTGCAACTGCTGGAGGACGAGGGCCTGATCGCCAGTGAGTCGGAGGGCGGCAAGAAGCTGTTCGCCCTCACCGAGGCCGGCCGTACCGCGGCCGAGGAGGGCCCGGACGCCCCCTGGGAAGAGGCTTCCCGCGGTGTCGACTGGGAGGCCCTCACCGAGATCCGCCAGGCCGGCTTCGGCCTGATGGAGGCCTTCGGCCAGGTCTGGAAGACCGGCAGCAAGGAGCAGCGCGAGAAGGCGCTGACCGTCATCAACGACGCCCGCAAGAAGCTGTACCTGATCCTGGCCGACGAGGACTGATGTCCCCGGCGCCGGAAGAGGCAGCAGGCCAAGGCGCCCCACGGAGCTTCCGTGGGGCGCCTTCCCTGTGCGCGTTCCCGTTCCTGCGGTGCCCCGGCGCTTTCCTCAGGCCACCAGCCCGGCCAGTTTGCGCAGCGATTCGTTCAGAGCGGCCGTCCCCGAGTCCTTCAGCTTGCCCGCCATCAACGACACCGCCGCACCCGTGAACTCGCCGTCGATACGGACCGTCGTGGCATCGCCGTCGGGGGTGAGCGTGTAGCGCGTGGCGACGTTCACGGCCATCGGCCCCTTGCCTCGGATGGCCAGCGCCCGGGACGGTTCCACCTCCTCGATGGTCCACTCGACCTCGGCCGGGAAGCCCATCAGCTTCATGTTCTCCTGGAAGGTCCCGCCCACGGCGAGTTGCTCCGGGCCGCCCTTGGGGAAGTTGGTGTGGGTCGCGTTCCACTCGCCGTACGCGGACCAGTCCGTGAGTTGTGCCCACACCTTCTCGGCCGGGGCCTCGATGCGTGCCTCCGCGCTGATTTCGGCCATGCGACCACCTCTTCGTGTCGGGCTACGGTGTCGCGGAACGTAGCCGCAGGGCGCGCAACATTCAATACTGATGAACCGTCAGGAATTGTGCGACTCCGTCTGCCTACGGGGAGTTCAGCTCACCCGCCGTATCACCGCCGCGTCGAACAGGTCCCACGCGCGCGGGTGGGCACTTTCGTCGTGACAGTGCCACGCGTCCCAGAACAGGTCGGCGGGCAGCGCGTCCTCCGGGGCGTACACCCGGTACACGTACTGCCTGCCGTCGACCGCCGGCAGAGCCACCAGCCAGCACCTGCTCTCCATGTTCGCGAAAGACGTACGCCGGGTGCAGGGCGGTTGCGTACGGGGCGCGCGGCGGGCGGGCGTGCGCCTCTCGGGGGCAAGGGGCGTGATCTCATCCGTAAGGAGGAGATTCCGTCGCCCCGGGTCCACTTTGTGTGGGACGACGAAATGCAACCCTCCGGGGATGCCCTCGGCACGGGGGACTGATGGGGTAGGAGAGTGCAACCCCGTATCCCCAGGCAGTCGGTCCACGAGCAGGCAATCCACCGTGCGGACAACGATGCCAGGCTCAGTGCAGAGCTGGCAGCGGTGGTCGCCGGTGCGCGCCGCCGGGCCCTGCGGGACGGGGACCGGCAGATCGACACGGCCCATCTGCTGCACAGCCTCCTGGAGTCGGACCCCGAGGCACGCGCCGTCTTCGGCGACGGCCCCCAGATCGCCCGACTGCTCGGCTACCTCGTCCAACGCAGCATCGGCTACGGCCTCCGCTGGCAGGGCTCGGTCGAGGACTCCGGCGCGATCCCCGTGATCCCCGCGGCGGAAGGCTGGTCGCCGCTGGCCGCCGATGCCCTGGAGTACGCCTGCGAGCGCGCCGAACTCCGCGGCGACGACCTGGCGGGCGGCATCGACCTCCTCGCCACGATCGTCGCGGACCCCGGGTCCCGTGCGGTCGAGGTCCTCCACCGGGCCGGCATCGAGTCCCCCGAGGTACTGATCTGGATCGAGGGCCGTTCGGGGGAGTACGTCGGGGGCGGCGGCGAGACGGGCTGCTGAGCCGCACCGTCCTCCAGCCCGCCGAGCCGTACGCATCCCCCGGCCTGCCGAGCCACACACATCCCTCCAACGCGCCGAGCACCCTGGTAAGGGGCTCGTCCATCCCCTGAGACAGGTGTCAACAGGGGTGACGCTCATGTCATCCCCTGTCATCATGTGGCCGTGCATACGTCTGAGAGCAGTGCGGCCGGCGGTGGTGCGGGTGGCGGCAAGAGTGTCGGGCTCGCCCTGGCGCTCGGCTCCGCGCTGGCCTTCGGCGGATCCGGGGTCGCGGCGAAGCCGCTGATCGAGGCGGGGCTCGACCCGCTGCACGTGGTGTGGCTGCGGGTGGCAGGCGCGGCCCTCGTGACGCTGCCCCTCGCCGTACGCCACCGCTCGCTCGTCCGCCGTCGCCCCGCGCTGCTCCTCGGGTTCGGGCTGCTCGCCGTGGCCGGTGTCCAGGCCTGCTACTTCGCCGCGATATCCCGCATACCCGTCGGCGTCGCCCTGCTCGTGGAGTACCTCGCACCCGCCCTCGTGCTCGGCTGGGTGCGGTTCGTGCAGCGGCGCCCCGTCACCCGCGCCGCCGCGCTCGGCGTGGTCCTCGCGGCCGGCGGACTCGCCTGCGTCGTCGAGGTGTGGTCGGGCCTGAGCTTCGACGCCGTGGGCCTGCTGCTCGCGCTAGGTGCCGCCTGCTGCCAGGTCGGCTACTTCGTCCTGTCCGACCAGGGCAGCGACGCCGGCGCCGAGGCTCCCGACCCGCTCGGCGTGATCGCCTACGGCCTGCTCGTCGGCGCCCTCGTCCTCACCGCCGTGGCCCGCCCCTGGACCATGGACTGGTCGATCCTCAAGGGCGACGCCCACATGAACGGCACCGCGGTCCCGGCCGCGGTCCTGCTCGTCTGGATCGTCCTGATCGCCACGGTCCTGGCGTACGTCACCGGAGTCGTCTCCGTCCGCCGCCTCTCCCCACAGGTCGCGGGCGTCGTGGCCTGCCTCGAAGCGGTCATCGCGACCGTCCTGGCCTGGGTCCTGCTCGGCGAGCACCTCTCCGCGCCGCAGAGCGTCGGGGGAGCGGTGGTCCTGCTGGGCGCCTTCATCGCCCAGTCCTCCGCACCCACGAAGGGCTCCGAGGAGCCGGTGGCGAGCGGCGGCCCGGAAAGGGAGTTGTCCCGGCGCGGAACAGCCGCCTAGCGCCTGTCGGCGGAGCGGGTCGCAGGGGACCGGCGGGTCGGACGAACGGTGCTTCGCCCGAAAGGCCGTTGACCGCCGGTCGGCCGAAGTTGTGGGCGGCGAGCCGGTGTTGCCACTCGGTGTCGTCGTGGGGCGCGCACCAGGGGTGGGTGAGCGTTACAACGCGGCGAGGTAGCCGGGGAGTTCGGTGCCGGGGGCCAGGTCGTCGTTCGGGAGCGGGGCTCCGTAGGAGGGCTGAAGAGGGACTACGCCGGCCCAGTGGGGGAGGTCCAGGTCCTCGGGGTCGTCGTTCGCGCCGCCGGTGCGAAGCTTGGCGGAGACCTGGTCGAGGTCGAGGCGGATCACCATGGTGGCGGCGAGTTCCTTCTTGTTGGCGGGCCGCGAGTCCGCCGAGCGGCCCGGCACGACATGGTCGACCAGCGCGTCCAGCGCCGTCCGCTTCTCTTCCGGGTCCGTCACCTGGTGGGCGATGCCGTGCACCACCACGGAGCGGTAGTTGATCGAGTGGTGGAACGCGGAACGGGCCAGCACCAGACCGTCGACGTGCGTGACCGTCAGACACACAGGGAGCCCCGGATCGGCCTGCCCCGTCATCCGCAGCGGGCGCGCACCCGTCGAACCGTGCACGTACAGCCGCTCGCCGACCCGCCCGTACAGCGTCGGCAGCACCACCGGCGCCCCGTCGCGCACGAAGCCGAGATGGCAGACGTAGGCCTCGTCGAGTATCGCGTGCACCAACTCCTTGTCGTACGACGCCCGGTCCGCGGAGCGCGTGGGGACGGTCCGGTCGGTGGGCGTGTAGGCGGCGGGCGGTGACGTCGGCTGCGAGGTGGTCCCCTGCATGTGCTCTCCCGTGCTGATCGCTGGTTGTCATTCACATTGCACTAGTGCATACTGTGCTTTGTGCTAGAAGGATATCGGATCGCGGGGCGACGCGCAGCGGACATCGCGGCGGACGTCGAGCGCGCGGTGGGTGCGGGTGAGCTGGAGCCGGGGCAACTGCTGCCGCCCATGCGGGAGTTGGCCATAGGGCTCGGAGTGAACCCGAACACGGTCGCGGCCGCGTACCGGACGCTGCGGGAGCGCGGGGTCATCGAGACCGCCGGGCGCCGGGGCAGCCGGGTGCGGCCCAAGCCGGCCACGACCGGGCGCGAGCACATCCGGGTGGACGTACCGGCCGGGGTGCGTGACGTGTCGCACGGCAATCCCGACCGGACGCTGCTGCCCTCGCTCGCCGGCGCGTTCACCTTCGCCGCCGAACAGTCCGACCGGGAACCGGTCATGTACGGAGACGCCCCGGTGGAGCCGGAGTTGGCGCGCATCGCCCGGGCCGAACTCGACGCGGACGGGGTCCCGGCGGGCCCCGTGGCAGTCGGCTCCGGGTCGTTGGACGTCATCGAGCGCGTCCTGAGCGCCCATCTGAAGCCCGGGGACACCGTCGCCGTCGAGGACCCCGGGTGGGGCAGCCTGCTCGACCTCGTACCGGCGCTCGGGCTGCGTGTGACCCCCGTCGGAGTCGACGACGAGGGGCCGCTCCCCGACGACGTGCGCGCCGCGCTGGAGTCCGGCGCGCGGGCCCTGATCGTCACCGACCGGGCGCAGAACCCCACCGGAGCGGTGGTGAGCGCCACGCGCGCGCGTGCGCTGCGTTCCGTGCTCCGGGCCCACCCGGAGATCCTGCTGATCGAGGACGACCACGGCCACGGCATCGTCGACCAGCCCCTGCATCCCCTGGCCGGCACCACCCGCACCTGGGCCTTCGTCCGCTCGGCGGCCAAGGCGTACGGCCCCGATCTACGGCTCGCCGTGCTCACCGGCGACGCCGTCACCCTCGACCGGGTCCGTGGCCGTCAACGGCTCGGCCCCGGCTGGGTCAGTCTTCTGATCCAGCGGGCCGTGGCCCGGTTGTGGGCCGACGGCGCCGTGGACACGCCTGTGGTGGCGGCCGCGTACGGCACCCGCCGGGACGCGCTGATCGCCGCGCTCGCCGAACGCGGGGTCGCGGCCCACGGCATCAGCGGCCTCAACGTGTGGATCCCGGTACCGGACGAGACCGGCGCGGTCTCCCGCCTCCTCCACGCCGGCTGGGCCGTGGCCCCCGGTGCCCGCTTCCGGCTGAGCGCACCCCCCGGCATCCGCGTCACCGTCTCGACCCTGACACCGGAGGAGACGGAGAGCCTGGCGGAGGCGATCGCCTCGGCCTGCGGGCGGATGCCGGTCCGGGGGTACGCGTAGGCGCAGGGGTACGTGAGGGGGAGCCGCGCACAAGATTCTGCGGGGCCTGCCTACCGCCCCGCCCTGCGCCCCACCTGCGTAAGTCCCGCGCCCGCAAGCACAATGACCGCCCCGACCGGAGTCGACCAGGTCAACGACTCGCCCAGGATCGCGACGCCCGCCGCCGTGGCGATGACCGGGATGAAGTACGTGACCATCTGGGCGGTCGTGGGGCCGACTTCGGCGACCAGGCCGTACTGGAGGAGGACGGCGAGTCCCGTGCCCAGGGCGCCCAGTGCGGCGATCGCCAGCAGGGGGAGGAGCGGGAAGCGGTTCGGCGCCGATGTGAACAGCGGGGTGATGACGGCCAGTTGGAGGGTCGCCAGGAGCAACTGGGTGCCGGTCAGGGAGAGATGGGACGCGCCGGAGCCCGCCAGTGTGCGGCGGACGTAGATCCAGCCGATCGCATAGCTCAGTGAGGCCAGCAGGGCCATCGCCGTGCCCCTGGCGTCCAGACCCTGGAAGCCCTGCCAGGCGCCCAGGACCGTCAGGACGCCCAGGAAGCCCAGGCCGAGACCGGCCACACGGACGCGGGTCGGGCGGTCCTCGGAGAGGGCGACCAGGGACAGCGCCATGCCCCACAACGGCGAGGTCGCGTTGCAGATGCCCGCCAGCGTGGACGGGATCGTCAGCTCCGAGTAGGCGAAGAGCGAGAACGGCAGGGCGTTGAGCAGGAACGCGGCGACCGTCAGATGGGCCCAGGTGCGCGCACCCCGGGGCAGCCGCTCGCGCTTCACCGCCATCGCAGCCGCGAGCACCGTCGTCCCGAACAGCAGCCGCCCGAACGTCACTTGGAAGGGTGCGTAGCCGTCCGTGCCCACCTTGATGAGCAGAAAACTGAAGCCCCAGATGAGGGAGAGCGCCCCGAACCGCAGCCGCCAGTCGAGCGCGCGGCGGGGGAGGGGAGTGGGGGTGTCGGTGGTGTCCCGGGTCTGCTTCCGGATCGCTGCGGTGGGCACGGCGCTGGTCATGGGTACCAAGATCCTGCCCCCGACGTCGTAGCACAAGCGAGATTTGCAGCCCGGTATCTCGTAGGATCGCTTACATGTTGAATCTGGAGCGGCTGCGCACCCTGGACGCCCTCGCCCGGCACGGCTCGGTCAGCGGTGCCGCCGAGGCGCTGCATGTGACGACCTCGGCGGTGTCGCAGCAGATGTCCAAGCTGGAGCGGGAGGTGGGCCAGCAGCTCCTCGCCAAGAACGGGCGGGGGGTGCGGCTCACCGACGCCGGCCGGCTGCTCGCGGAGCACGCGGGGCGCATCCTGTCCCAGGTGGAGCTGGCCCAGGCCGACCTGGAGGCCCAACGGGGGCAGGTCGTGGGCGAGTTGAGGATCTCGGCGTTCCCCACCGCCGCCCGGGGCCTCTTCCCCACCGCGCTCGCCGCCCTCCGTGCCCAGCACCCCGCCCTTCGTGTGCGCTCCACGGAACAGGAACCGGAGCGGGGCATCGCGGGCGTCGTGCGCGGCGATCTCGACCTCGCCGTCGTCCTCGACTGGTACAACAAGCCGATGCCGCTGCCCGACGGCCTGGTGAAGGCGCCGATCCTGGACGACCCCGCCGATGTGGCGATGCCGGCCGGTCATCCGCTGGCCGGGCGCGACGAGGTGGACCTCGGGGAGTTCGCCGACGACGAGTGGATCACCTGGGCCGAGGGCGAGTTCTGCCACGAATGGCTGATGTTCACCCTGCGTTCCCGGGGCATCGAACCGATCATCGGCCACCGCGCCGCCGAGACCCACACCCAACTGGGCCTGGTGGCCGCCGGGTTGGGCGTGTGCGTGGCCCCCCTGCTGGGCCGCAACCCGATGCCCGCCGGAGTCGTCACCGTCCCCCTCAGGCAGCGAGTGCGCCGCCACGTCTACGTCGTCTGGCGCGCGGACGCCGACCGCCGCCCATCCATCCGCGCGGCGGTCGAGGCACTACGCGCGGCGGCGGAGACGGTCGCCTGACGGCCGGCCTGAGGTAACTCGCGGGCGCGGCGGCCGATTTGATGGCAGCGTGGACGACTCGCCGACAGCGCGGCCGATGTGCGCGTGGCGCGGCCGACCCGCCTACAGGCGCGCCAATGTGCGTGCGGCGACGGAGACGGTCGCCTGACGGCCGGCCCCAGCCAACTCGCCGGGGGAGCGGCGGACTTGAGGGCAGCGCGGGCGACTCGCCGACAGTGCGGCCGATGTGCGCGTGGCGCGGCCGACCCGCCTACAGATGCGCCCACGTGCGTGCGGCGGCGGGGACAGTCGCCTGACGGCCGGGCCTGGGGCAACTCGCGGACAGGACGGCCGACTTGCGGGGAGTACGGGTGATTCGCCGGCAGGGCAGCCGACGGCGCGCGGCGTGGCCGCGCCGCCTATAAGGCGCGCGCCGACGTGCGGGCGGAGACGGTCGCCTGACGGCCCGCCTGCGGCAACTCGGCGGCAGGGCAGCGGACTTGCGGGCAGTGCGGGCGACTCGCCAGCAGAGCGGCAGACGTGCACGCGGCGCGGCCAACCCGCCTACGGGCACGCCGACGTGAGTGCGCCGTAGTCAATCCGCCCGTAGAGCCGCCGATGTGTGCGCGGCACGGCCAACCCGATTGCAGATGCGCCGACGTGAGCGCGCCGTAGTCGACCCGCCCGCAGGGCCGCCGCCGTGTGCTCAGCCCGGCCAGCTCCCCTACAGTGCCGCCAACTTGCGGAAGTCCCAGGACGTCAGGGTGTCCGGTGTCAGTCGTACCCACGCGTGTCGGCCGTCGTACGGCATCGCGTCGAGGCCGAAGTTCTTCTGGGCGAACAGCTTCTCCACGGCGACGAGTTCGGGATGCGGCTCGCCCGTACGTGGTGCCTCGCCCACGAACTCGACGGTTCCGGACAGCTCGACGCCCCGCAACTCGTCGTAGGCGTGCCCGCCGTCGACCACCACCGCGACGCGCGGATCACGGCGCAGGTCGGCCCAGCGCTTGCTGCGGGTGATCGAGTACAGCCACAGCGAGGTGCCGTCCCAGACGAACCAGAGCGGGCTGACATGCGGGGCCCCGTCCGCGGAGACGCTCGCGACACGGCAGGTGCGCTCGGCGGCGAGGAACTCGTCCAGTTCCTCGGGTGTCATCATGATCTTCCGGCCTCGACGCTGAGTGGCGGTCATGCGATCCCCTTCGGCTACGGCGCGAGCGGCGGGCGGCCGCTTCTGACGGTGTGTCAGGAAAGTGGCCGGATGAGCGTCGGCCGTCTTCCGTACGCACGCGATGCTCGTTACTGTCGCCCGCCCCGGCCGTCGGCGACAAGGGAGAGCCATGCCGTCGCACGCACAACTCAGTGAGATCCTCGACACGGTGAGCACTGCCCTGCTGACCGTCGAATGTCAACAGGGGGTGGTCGGCCCGGACAGCGCGCTGCCCGAACTCGCCCTCGCGGCCCGCTCGTCGGGCGCGCTCGCCAACGTGGCCCGACTGGTCGCCGCCGCCCACGAGAGCGGGGTGCAGGTGATCCACGCGATCGCCGAACGCCGCCCGGACGGCCGCGGCGCCAACCGCAACGCCCGGCTGTTCCGCGCCGCCGAACGCCTGCCCGTACAACAGCTGTCGGGCACCACGGCGGTGCGCGTGGCACCCCCGATCGAGGTCGCCGACGAGGACTTCGTCGTACGACGGCTGCACGGTCTGTCGCCGATCCACGGCACCGAAGTCGACGCGCTGTTACGCAACTCGGGCTGCCGCACACTGATCGTCACCGGCGTCTCGGCCAACGTGGCCATTCCGAACGCGGTGTTCGACGCCGTCAACCGCGGCTACACCGTCGTCGTCCCCGGAGACGCCATCGCGGGGGTGCCCGCTGACTACACCCCCGCGATGATCCGCAACACCCTCGCATTGGTCGCTACGGTCGCGACCACGGACGAGGTGCTGGGCTGTCTCAAACGACCACGCCGAGGCTGACCGTCAGGCCAGCGTGATGGAGGTCCCGGAGACGGAGATCTGCTCGGCGGGCAGCGCCTGGGTCGCGGGACCCTTCTTCACGCTGCCGTCCGTGACGGAGAACTCGCTCTGGTGGCACGGGCACACGATGACGCCGTTGCTGATACTGCTCACCGCGCAGCCCTGGTGGGTGCACTTCGACGAGAACGCCTTGTAGGTGCCCGCCGTCGGCTGGGTGACGACCACGCCCTGGCTGGCGAAGATCTTGCCGCCGCCCTCGGGGATGTCGGTGGTCTTTGCCAACTCGGTGCCGCCCGCGTCACCCTGTGCGGTGGTCGAACCGGCCGTGCTGGTGGAGCCCGAGGTGTCCGACGACGAGTCGTCGCTGGACGAGCACGCGGTCAGCGCGACGGCGAGTCCCGCCGCGCCGACCGTCGCCAACGCGGTGCGGCGGGACGGCGCTTTAACGGGTTCGAACGATTCGCTGGTCATGCTGACGTTCCTTCCATGGGAAGCATTCGTGGGTGTGCAAAGGGGTACGAGGTGCGGGTGCCCGTCGTTCAGACGGTGTCGAGAGCTTGGCCTGACCGAGATCAGGAAGACGTAAAACGTCCCTGTCGGTCAGCTGTCGGCCGTGCGTAAGGCCTGATCAGGCACCGGCAACCCGTGGTGACACATAAGGAAGTCATGCCGCGCATCTAGCCGTACCGACTAGTCGGTACTAGCCTCCGCCGAACGGATGGAGCCCCCACCTCCCGCCGCTTCCTTCGTCCCCGGCCGTTCCAAAGGGAGTCGTATGCCCTCCGCCTCCGCACCTCTCGACACACGAGGCTCCGGTGCCGACGCGCCCGGCGCCGGCGTACGCGGCTCGGTCACGCGGCTGTACCGCCGCGACCTGGCGGCGTATCCGGCCACCGGGCGGCGCATGTCGTACCTGGCGATCGTGGTGGTCACGACCGTCGTCCTGTACTACATGCTCTACATCCAGTACGCGGTGGCGACGTCGATCATCACGCACTTCGACATGACCTACCGCTACTTCGTCTGGGTCTCGGTCGTCGGCAACGCGGTCGGCGCCTTCGCCTCCCTCGTGGCCGGCCTCGCGGACCGCTGGGGACGGGCGAACCTCGTGGTCTACGGACTGCTGGTCGCCGCGCTCCTGGTCTTCTTCGGACTGCCCAACGCCGGTGACAAGACGACCTACTTGACGCTGTTCGCCGTCGTGAGCTTCGTCGAGGGCATCGTGCTCGTCGCGACCCCGGCACTGATACGGGACTTCTCACCGCAGCTCGGCCGCGCCACCGCGATGGGCTACTGGACGATGGGCCCGGTCATCGGCAGCCTGGTCGTCACCTCGGTGACCAGCAACACGCTCGACTCCGCCAGTTGGCAGGACGAGCTGCGCTACTCCGGGGCGGCCGGACTGGTCGTGTTCGTCGTCACCCTGTTCGCCCTGCGCGAGCTGTCCCCGGGGCTGCGCGACCAGATCATGGTCAGCCTGCGCGACCGGGCCCTGGTCGAGGCCCGCGCCAAGGGCCTGGACACCGAGGCGCTACGACGCGGCGAGTGGCGGCAGATGCTGCGCCTGGACATCCTCGGCTCCGCCTTCGCGATCGCGGTCTTCCTGCTGCTCTACTACTCCGCCGTCGGCAACTTCGTCGTCTACTTCTCGACCACCTTCGGCTACAGCGAGCAGCGCACCAACGGCCTCGCCAACTGGTACTGGGCCGCGAACGCCCTCGCGCTGATCGTGGCCGGCCTGCTCTCGGACCGGCTGCTGGTGCGCAAGCCCTTCATGATCGTCGGCGGGATCGGCGCCATCGTCGCGACCGCGCTCTTCGCCTCGCTGGCCACCCACGCGAGCACCGGCTACTACACCTTCGCCTGGCTGTTCGTCGCGATCGGTGTGTTCAGCGGAGTCGCCTACGCGCCGTGGATGGCGAGCTTCACCGAGACCGTCGAGAAGCGCAATCCGGCCGCGACCGCCGCCGGGCTCGCCGTCTGGGGCTGGACGGTACGGATCGTGGTCGCCGTGTCGGCGGCCTTCATCCCGGTGCTCGTCACCTCCGTCACCCCGCTCGTCGAACACGGCGCCGAGGTCGCGGCGGCGCAGAAGCAGGCCGCCCCGGCCCTGGCGATCGTCGGTGCCCACCCCCAACTCTTCGCCGAACTGGGCAAGTACACGCCGACCACGACACCCCCCGCCCTGGCGGCCCAGGCGGTCAAGGAGGTCGGTCCCGCCGACCTGGCCGTCGTACAGAAGGCGCAGCCGCAGCTCAAGGTGCTCAACGAGTACGGGCCGAAGGTGCAGAAGGCCGTCAAGGACGGTCCCGGGGAGTGGCGCACCTGGTGGTGGATCTGTGTGGGCGGCCAAGTCCTGTTCCTGCCCTTCGTGTTCGTGATGGCCGGCCGCTGGAGCCCGAAGAAGGCCCGCGAGGACGCCCAGGCCCACCAGGACGCCGTGGACCGGGAGTTGGCCGCGCTCGCCACGAACTAGGCGCGGTCGGGACGCTCTTGTGACGGGAGCGCGGCGGGGCTCGCCCTCGCCGCGCTCCCGCCACGGAGCGCTGGACTCACCCTCGGCCGGTGCTCACGTTGGATCACTATGCTCACTTCATGAAGGAAGTCATCGCGACCCGCTACATCACACCCCTGCGGGAGGGCGGCTCGCTGCCGGGGCTCGTCGAGGGGGACGACCTCGGGACGTACGTCATGAAGTTCAGCGGCGCGGGGCAGGGCCGCAAGACGCTCGTCGCCGAGGTGGTCGTGGGGGAGCTGGCCCGTCGGCTGGGCTTCAGGGTGCCCCGGCTGGTGACCCTCGACCTCGACCCCGTGCTCGGCCTCGGCGAACCCGACCAGCAGGTCCAGGAACTGCTGAAGTCCAGCGGCGGCAGCAACCTCGGCATGGACTTCCTGTCCGGCGCCCTCGGCTTCGACCCGCTGGCGTTCACGGTGAGCCCCGAGGAGGCCGGCCGGATCGTCTGGTTCGACGCGCTGGTCAACAACGTGGACCGCTCCTGGCGCAACCCCAACCTGCTGATGTGGCACGGCGATCTGTGGCTCATCGACCACGGTGCCACCATGATCTGGCACCACAACTGGCCCGGCGCCCAGACCTCCGCGGCCCGCCCCTACGACGCAGCCGACCACGCGCTGGCCCGCTTCACCCCGGATGTCGCCCGGGCGGCCGCCGAACTCGCCCCCCAGGTCACCGAGGAACTCCTCGCCGAGGTCACCGCCGAGATCCCGGACGTCTGGCTGACCGGCGAACCCGGCTTCGACACCCCGGACCTCCTCCGTGAGGCGTACGCGGCACCCCTCCTCGCGCGCGTGCCCTTCCTCCATGAACGCATCAAGGGACTCCAGTGACCGAGCGCCACATCATCCGCCCGAGCGAGGCGAACACGCGGGACGTCTTCGAGTACGCCCTCCTGAGGGTCGTCCCCCGTATCGAGCGCGGCGAGCAGATCAACGCGGGGGTGCTCGTCTACTGCCGTGCCCGGTCCTACGTCGGCGCCCGCACCCATCTGGACGAGGCGAGGCTGCTCGCTCTCGACCCGGACGCCGATGTGGCCGGGATCCGGGCCGCGCTCGGGGCCGTAGAAGGAGTGTGTGCGGGTGGGGAAGCGGCCGGGCAGGCGGGGCTGGACGATGCCGGGCGGCGGTTCCGGTGGCTGATCGCGCCGCGGTCCACGGCGGTGCAGCCGGGGCCCGTGCACACCGGTCTCACCCTTGATCCGGCGGCCGAGGCGGAGCGCCTGCTGGACCTGCTGGTGAGGTAATGGATCACACCTGGCCGCGCGCACGTTGACACCGAGTGCCAGGGCTTCTAGCGTCACGTCTGCCGAAGGTACTAAGCGGTCGCTCACCGGCGGGCCGCGGTTTCAAGGGCCGAGAGTCTCTCAAGGGCGAGGAGAACCAGCAATGTCCACCACTGAGCAGCGGGTCGCGATTGTCACCGGCGGGGCGCGGGGCATCGGCGCCGCCACCGCCGTACGCCTCGCGGCCGAGGGCCGTGCGGTCGCCGTGATCGACCTCGACGAGGCCGCCTGCAAGGACACCGTGGAGAAGATCACCGCGGCCGGCGGCAAGGCCCTCGCGGTCGGCGCCGACGTCTCCGACGAGGCGCAGGTCGAGGCCGCGATCACGCGGATCGTCGCGGAGCTGGGCGCGCCGACGATCCTCGTCAACAACGCGGGCGTGCTCCGCGACAACCTTCTCTTCAAGATGAGCGTCGCCGACTGGGACACCGTCCTCGGCGTGCACCTGCGCGGCTCGTTCCTGATGACCAAGGCCGTCCAGAAGCACATGGTCGACGCGGGCTTCGGCCGGATCGTCAACCTCTCCTCGTCCTCCGCCCTCGGCAACCGCGGCCAGGCCAACTACTCCGCCGCCAAGGCCGGTCTCCAGGGCTTCACCAAGACCCTCGCCATCGAGCTCGGCAAGTTCGGCATCACGGCCAACGCCGTCGCCCCAGGCTTCATCGCCACCGACATGACCGCCGCGACCGCCGCCCGCGTCGGCATGGGCTTCGACGACTTCAAGGCCGCGGCCGCCACCCAGATCCCGGTGCAGCGCGTCGGCGAGCCCGACGACATCGCCAACGCCGTCGCCTTCTTCACCGACGAGGCGGCCGGTTTCGTCTCCGGCCAGGTGCTGTACGTCGCCGGCGGACCGCTCAACTAGCGAACACGGGAATACGGGAATACGGGAATACGGGAACGCAGGAAAACAATGACTGAACTGCCTGAACTCTCCGGCAAGGTCGCCGTCATCACCGGCGCCAGCCGCGGCATCGGCTACGGCGTCGCCGAGGCGCTGCTCGCCCGCGGCGACCGGGTCTGCATCACCGGCCGCAGCGAGGACGCCCTCAAGGAGGCCGTCGAGACACTCGGCGCCGAGCGCGTCATCGGCGTCGCCGGCAAGGCCCACGACGAGGCTCACCAGACCGTCGTCGTCGAGCGCACGATGGAGGCCTTCGGCCGCGTCGACTTCCTGGTCAACAACGCCGGTACGAACCCGGTGTTCGGCCCGATCGCCGACCTCGACCTCAACGTCGCCCGCAAGGTCTTCGAGACCAACGTCATCTCGGCACTCGGCTTCGCCCAGAAGACCTGGCACGCCTGGCAGAAGGACAACGGCGGCGCCATCGTCAACATCGCCTCCCTCGCCGGAGTCTCCGCCTCGCCGTTCATCGGCGCGTACGGCGTCAGCAAGGCCGCGATGATCAACCTCACGCTCCAGCTGGCGCACGAGTTCGCGCCCGGCGTACGGGTCAACTCGATCGCCCCGGCGGTCGTGAAGACCAAGTTCGCCGCCGCCCTGTACGAGGGCCGCGAGGCGGAGGTCGCCGCCTCCTACCCGATGGCCCGGCTCGGCGTGCCGTCCGACATCGGCGGCGCCGCCGCGTTCCTCACGTCGGACCAGTCCGACTGGATCACCGGCCAGACCCTCGTCGTCGACGGAGGCATCCTCCTGAACGCCGGAGTCGGCTGAGAAAGCCGTTCGGGCGCCGATCCGTTTGCTGTTCGCTTGACGGAATCGGCGCCCGTGTCGAGACATAGAACGCGCACAGCCGGATGACAACGTCGTCATATACACGCAGCTCAACAGCCCCGCCCGAACCAGCAATTCCGGGCGGGGCGCTGCGGTAGGGTCTGCCGACCCTTGGTACGGCGGATCGAGGAGCGTGCGTGTGTTCAACCGGAACCGAGGCCTGCAGAGAGTCGCGGCGATCGCGTCGATATCCCTGGTGGCCGGATGCGGTGTGTTCTCGGACGGGAATCCCGACGACCGGGGAGCCATCGTCGTCGGGACCACCAGCGCCCCCAGCACCCTCGATCCGGCCGCCTCCTGGGACGGCTCCTGGGAGCTGTTCCGCAACATCTACCAGACGCTGCTCGCCTATCCCTCCGGCGCGACCACGCCCGAGCCGGACGCGGCCAAGAGCTGCCGCTTCACGGACGGTTCGAACACGACGTACCGCTGCGAACTCCGCGCGAGCATGAAGTTCGCCGACGGCGACACCCTCGACGCCCGGGCCGTCAAGCACTCCATCGACCGGATCCGGCAGATCAACGTGCCGAGCGGTCCGGCCGGCCTGCTGGGCAGCCTCGACCGGGTCCAGGTGAGCGGCGCCCGCGAGGTCGTCTTCCACCTCAACAAGCCCGACGCCACCTTCCCGTTCGTCCTCGCCACCCCGGCCATGTCGATCGTCGACCCCGACGACTACCCCGCGCACTCACTGCGCAAGGACGGCAAGGTCTACGGCTCCGGGCCGTACACCCTGAAGTCGTACGACGACGGGAAGCAGGCCCAACTCGTCCGCAACGACCGCTACAAGGGCTTCGCCGACCGCGAGAACAGCGCGGTGACGATCCGCTACTTCCAGGACTCCGGCACCATGGTGAAGGCCCTGCGGGACGGGAAGATCGACGTCACCTACCGCGGCCTCGCCGCCGACGACATCATCGCCCTCCAGGGCCGCGCCTCCAAGAGCCTGCAACTCGTCGACGGTTCCGGCACCGACATCAACTACCTGGTGTTCAACCCCAAGGACAAGTGGGCCGGGAACCTCGCCGTCCGCAAGGCCGTCGCCCAGCTCGTCGACCGAGGGGCGATCACCCACAAGATCTACCGCGACACCGTGGACCCGCTCTACTCGATGGTCCCGAAGGGCCTCACCGGCCACACCACCGCCTTCTTCGACGACTTCGGCGACCCCAGCGTCCCCAAGGCACGCAAGCTCCTCACCGACGCGGGCATCACCCAGCGCGTCCCGCTCACCCTCTGGTACACGAGCGATCGCTACGGCTCCGAGACCGCCCTCGAATTCAAGGAACTCAAGCGGCAGTTGGACGGCTCCGGGCTCTTCACGATCACCCTGAAGAGCCGCCCCTGGAAGACCTATGTGACGGGCTACCAGAAGGGCGAGTACCCGGTGTTCGGGCGCGGCTGGTTCCCGGACTTCCCCGACGCCGAGAACTTCATCGCGCCCTTCGTAGGACAGCAGAACGCCCTCGGTACGCCCTACTTGTCGACCAGGATCACCGACGTACTGCTGCCCGAGTCCCGCCGGGAGAGCGACCGGGCCGAAGTGGTCAAGGAGTTCGAGGACGCGCAGCAGATCCTGGTGGACGACGCCCGGCTGCTGCCGCTGTGGCAGGGCCGGCAGTACGTGGCCGCGAGCGACGACGTCTCCGGCGGGGAACAGGCCCTCGACCCGTCGACGATCATGATGATGTGGCAGCTGTACCGCAAGACCAGCTGGTGATGCGGCTCGCGGCGGCCGTTGTCAGTGGCCGCCTGTAGGTTCTGGGGCATGGAAGCGGACGCACTCCGCGCCCGCTCCGCATCGCAGCCGCCGCACACGGTAAGGAAGTTGACGTGACCGACATCTCCATGCTCCCCGAGTCCTGGCGCGGGGTCCTGGGCGACGAGCTTCAGCAGCCCTACTTCAAGGAGCTGACCGAGTTCGTCGAGGAGGAGCGGGCGAACGGACCGGTCTTCCCGCCGCGCGAGGAGGTCTTCGCCGCCCTGGAGGCGACGCCGTACGACCAGGTGAAGGTGCTGATCCTCGGTCAGGACCCGTACCACGGCGAGGGCCAGGGCCACGGCCTGTGCTTCTCGGTCCGCCCCGGCGTGAAGACCCCGCCCTCCCTCCGGAACATCTACAAGGAGATGAAGGAGGAGCTGGACCTCCCGGTCCCGGACAACGGCTATCTGATGCCGTGGGCCCAGCAGGGCGTCCTGCTGCTCAACGCGGTGCTCACGGTCCGCTCCGGCGAGGCCAACTCGCACAAGGGCCAGGGCTGGGAGAAGTTCACGGACGCGGTGATCCGCGCGGTGGCCGACCGCCCCGACCCCGCGGTCTTCGTCCTGTGGGGCAACTACGCGCAGAAGAAGCTCCCCCTGATCGACGAGGAGCGGCACGTGGTCGTCAAGGGCGCGCACCCCTCCCCGCTGTCGGCCAAGAAGTTCTTCGGCTCCCGCCCCTTCACCCAGATCGACGAGGCCGTCGCCCAGCAGGGCCACACCGCGATCGACTGGCGCATCCCGAACCTGGGCTGACCTCACGGGGCCGGTCCGGGGCCGCCTGACGGGGATTGCCGGTGGGGGCGGTTAGCTTCGAGGGGGACGGCCAACGGTGGCTGACGAGGTGCGGAGGACGCTGTGACGGAGCGACAGGAGCAGGCGGCGCCGGACGCTCTGCTGACGCGGATCGGACAGATCGTCATGCTGCACCACGGCGGCGACCGCGAGGAGGCCCGGGACCGGCTCCTGGGCCTGTGGGCGGAGCTCGGCGAGGACGGCGACCCGCTGCACCGCTGCACCCTGGCCCACTATCTGGCGGACACCCAGGACGACCCGACCGACGAACTCGCCTGGGATCTCCGGGCGTTGTCGGCGGCGGACGAGCTGGCGGACGGACGGGACGCGGGGGACACCGACCGGGAGGGGGCGAGCGCGGTGCGCGCCTTCTACCCCTCCCTGCACCTCAACCTCGCCGCCGACTATGTGAAGCTCGGCCGCTCCGACGCCGCCCGCACCCATCTCCGCCGGGCACGCGGCGCCTGCGCGGTCCTGGCCGACGACGGCTACGGCAACGGCGTGCGAGCCGCGATCGGCCGGCTGGAGCTGCGGCTCGACACCGAGGAGGGCACGGCGGGAGACGGCACCTGGGGGCCGCCGAGACAGCGGCCCTAGGGCTTCTCCGACGTCAACGGCCGTATGTCTGACCGCAGATGATCGACTGCGGGCTGTCCTTCTGCCAGCCGCCGTACTTCCTGCCCAGGGCGCAGACGTCCGACGTGTTCTTGGGTACCGACCTGACCACGTCAGGGATGTCCGCGCTCGGCTGCCGGGGGTGGCGCGGCTTGGGATGCGGGTGGGGATGGGGGTGCTGGTGCGAGCGGGGAACCGGAACCGGTACCGGTGCCTGGGCCGCCCGCGGGGGCGTGGCCGGTGCGTGGTGCGGCGGATGCGTGGCCGGCCCGGGGCGATGGGACGGGTTGATCATTTCCAGCGCCTCCCGCGCCGGGGCCTGCACGATCTGCGGCTCCACGCTGCCGTCCGGACGCGGCACCGACGCTTGGGACGGTACGGCCGGGGGAGCGGGGGCCACCGGCCGCTGGACCGTCACACAGCCGGAGAGGGCCGAGACAGCCACGGTGACCAGGAGCGTTGCGGTGGTGGTCGTCGTTCGATGCACCCGCGCAACTCTGCTGGTTCCGGCCCCATTTGAGACAGCGGAACGGCGGATGATGCCCCACACGGGTGATCTCCGCCCCCTTACGGACGGCGCGCGCCCCGCTCCGGGTGACGTGACGTCAGTCGCCGGTGTTCCCGTCGATCCGCTCGCGCAGCAGATCGGCGTGGCCGTTGTGCCTGGCGTACTCCTCGATCATGTGGGTGTAGATCCAGCGCAGGTTGAAGTGCTCGCCGGTGCGGCGGTGCTTGCCCACGGAGACGTCGTCCAGGGTGAAGCGGGCCGCGATCTCGCTCGCCGCCGCGATCTCGGCCCGCCAGGTGGCGTGGGCCTCCGCCCAGGTGTCCGTCCCGGTGGTGTGGAAATCGCCGTCCGGGTCCTCTTCGGTGAAGTAGATCGGGTCCGCCTTCTCGTCCGCCATGACCGAGCGGAACCAGCCCCGCTCCACCTCCGCCATGTGCCGCACCAGTCCCATGAGCGACAGCGTGGACGGCTCCACGGACGTGCTCCTCAACTGCTCGTCGGTGAGACCCTCGCACTTCCAGGCCAGGGTCTCCCGGTGATACGTGAGCCAGCCGTCCAGCATGGTGCGTTCGTCGGCGGTGGTCGCGGGTTCTCTGCGCTCGATGGTCATCCCCGCATCCTCGCGCGCCCCGTCCGCCCGCACCAGCGGATATTCCCTCGCCGTATGCTTCCGGAGAGGTACCGCCGGACAAGCGCCAGGGAGACTCCGTGAAGGTCGGCTGCATCGGACTCGGTGACATCGCGCAGAAGGCCTACCTGCTGGTTCTCGGCGGCCTGCCCGGAGTCGAACTGCACCTGCAGACCCGCACGCCCGCCACCCTCGCCCGGGTCGCGGACGGCCTGCACCTCCCGGCGGACCGGCGGCACACGGACCTCGACGCGCTCCTCGCGCAGGGTCTCGACGCCGCGTTCGTGCACGCCCCCACGAGCGTGCACCCCGAGATCGTGACCCGGCTCCTGGAGGCGGGCGTACCGACGTACGTCGACAAGCCCCTCGCCTACGAACTCGCCGACTCCGAACGGCTGGTACGGCTCGCGGAGGAGCGGAACGTGTCGCTCGCGGTCGGCTTCAACCGCCGCCACGCCCCCGGATACGCGCAGTGCGCCGACCACCCGCGCGAGCTGATCCTCATGCAGAAGAACCGGATCGGGCTCCCCGAGGACCCGCGCACGATGATCCTGGACGACTTCATCCACATCGTGGACACCCTGCGGTTCCTGGTGCCGGGGCCGGTCGAGGACGTGACCGTGCGCGCCCGCACCCGGGACGGACTGCTGCACCACCTCGTGCTCCAGCTCTCCGGCGACGGCTTCACCGCGCTCGGCGTGATGAACCGGCTGAGCGGCTCGGTCGAGGAGATCCTGGAGGTCTCCGGCCAGGACACCAAGCGTCAGGTCGTCAACCTCGCCGAGGTCGTCGACCACAAGGGCCAGCCGACCGTACGGCGCCGGGGGGACTGGGTGCCGGTGGCCCGGCAGCGCGGCATCGAGCAGGCCGTCCTCACGTTCCTGGACGCCGTACGCGCCGGAAAGGTGCTCAGCGCCCGGGACGCGCTGGCGACTCATGAACTGTGCGAGCGGGTGGTACGAGCGGTCGCGGACCGGTCCGCCGCAGCCTGAGCGCCACGGCGCCCTCCCCGACGCACATCGCCGCGAGCACCAGCAGCGCCAGGCCCACCGGCCAGGCGCCGTAGCGGACGTACGGGGTGATGCCGTGCGCGAGCGGGACGTCGTAGACCTGGGTGGTGCTCTTGTCCGTGCCCAGCCAGGAGCCGATGCGCTGTCCGCTGGGGCCGTACACGGCGGAGACGCCGGTCAGGGTGGCGTGGACCATCGGGCGGCCGGTCTCGGCGGCGCGCAGGGCGGCGAGGGTGGCGTGCTGTTCGGGGGCCCAGCTGTTCTGGAACGACGAGGTCGACGACTGCGCGAGGAGGACGTCCGCGCCGTCCTGCGCGAGATGGCGGCTCATGTCGGGGAACGCGGTCTCGAAGCAGATCAGCGGGCCGACGCGCAGCCCGTGCCCCACGTTCATCACCACCTGCTCGGTGCCGTGCCTGCGGTCCACGCCCGCCGCCTTGCCGACCGAGGTGGCCCAGCCGAGCAGCGAGCGGAACGGGATGTACTCGCCGAAGGGGACGAGCCGCATCTTGTCGTAGCGGTCACCGGTGAGACCGTCCGGGCCGACCAGGATCGAGCTCTTGTAGATGCCGGGTTTGTCGGAGCGCTGGGCGTCCACGTTGACCAGGATGTCGGCGCCGGTCTCCTTGGAGAGCGCGGCGATACGGCGTGCCAGATCGGGCCGCTCGCCGAGGTCGAAGCCGACGCTGCTCTCGCCCCAGGCGATCAAGTCGACGTCCTGACCGGCGAGTTGGCGGGTGAGCTGCTCCTCGCGGTCGAAGCGCCGCTCGCCGCTCTCGTCGCCGTCGATGACACCCGGCTGCACGACGGCGATCCGCACCCGGCCGTCGACGTCGGGGCGCGGCGACCACACCCAGGCCGCCGAGGTCACGGCGGCGGTGGCGACCAGTCCCGCGACGGCGGGCACCCGGACCGCGCGCACGGCGACGAGCACGGCGACCGCGACATTCACGGCCACCACCAGGAAGCTCAGCAGCCACACCCCGCCGACGGACGCGAGCCGCAGGGCCGGCTCCACCTGCCACTGGGTGGAGCCGAGCAGACCCCACGGGCCGCCCAATCCCTGCCAGGACCGCACGAGTTCGACCATCAGCCAGCCGGAGGGCAGTACGAGGAGCGCGGCGGCACCGCGCCCGGGCGACGGCACCCCGCCGAGGAAGCGGCGCACCAGCCAGCCCCACGGCGCCCACAGCGCGCCCAGCAGCCCCGCGATGACCACGATGAACACGCTCAGGCTCGGCACCAGCCAGCTGTGCACGGCCAGCATGAACCCGAGCCCCCCGGACCAGCCGTCGTGGACCGCCCGCCGCCCGGTCGGCGCGGAGCGGGTCAGCAGGATCCAGGGGACGAGCGCGACGTAGGCGAACCACCACCAGGACGGCGCGGGGAACGCGAGCACGGGCAGGGCGCCCGCGAGCGCGGCGAGCAGGGACCGCCGCCATGGAGAGGCGAGCCAGTCGCCGAAGGTCTTCATACGGCACCTCCCTACCCGCTGGTCGCTCCAGTGTGCGTGTTACCGACGAACTCGCACAGAGGACCTCGACCCGGTCACCATGATCGACTCAGTTGACCACGGCTTCCGGGCGCCGCTCGGGAAGGCGCCGCCACTTCTCCTCCACGACGACCTCGGTCAGCCGCCAGCCGCCGTGCGTCCGCAGCAGCCCGAACGCGTACCGCCCGCCGCACACGAAGTCGGGTGCGGTGGAGGCGTCGCCGTCGCTCTTGTCGTCGGTGGCGAAGCGCATCGGATTGACGTAGTCGGCCTGGACGCGGGCGGTGTCGTCGGTGTGCTGGTCCATGGCTCCGAAGCGGATCCGCCGGTTGACGATCAGGTGCTGCCGCATCGGGAACAGCTTCATGCTCTCCGCGAGCCATCCGGCGATCTGTTCCGCGTTCCCCTCGATCCCTCCGGCGGACCGGTAGTCGGCACGCCCGTCCGGCGCGAACAGTTTCCGGTACGCCTCCCAGTCGCCGTCGTCCACCGCCACCGCGTATTCGGTGATCATTTCGTCCACGGCCAGCCGGTCCATCACAATCGCCAGTTCCACACGCTGCGTCATCGGCTCAGTGTTGGCTACGGAGCGTGTCGCGCCAAGAGGGACGCGGGGACAAGGTGGGGAACATTCGGTGGTCGTCGCCGTTCTTCCCCGTTTCCAGCCGATCTTCATCGTTCTTCGTCATTCTTCGTCGGTTCCTGCCGGTCTTCGTCGCGAGGAGTTCTCATGAAGCGTCTCGTCACGGTCGTCACCGGGGGCAGCCGGGGCATCGGCGCCGCGACCTGCCGGCGGCTCGCGGAGGACGGCCACGACGTGGTGGTGGGGTATCTCGGGGGCGCGCAGGCGGACGAGGAGGCCCGGGAGGTCGCGGAGGCGGTACGGCGGACCGGGGCCCGTTCGGTGTGCGTGCGGGGCGACACATCGGTCGAGGCGGTCGTCGAGCGGCTCTTCACGGCGGCAGAGCGGCAACTCGGGCCGGTCACCGGGCTGGTGAACAACGCCGGGGTGACCGGCCCCTTCGGCCGCCTCGCCGACACCGACCCCTCGGAGCTGCGCCGCGTCGTCGAGGTCAACTTCCTTGGCACACTGCTGTGTTCACGACGCGCCGCGCGGGTGATGACGGCACGGGGAGGCGGCGTGATCGTCAACGTCTCGTCGTCCGCCGCCACCTTCGGCGGCCCCGGCGACCATGTCCACACCACCCACAGCTACGCCTACGCCGCGACGAAGGCCGCCGTCGACATCCTCACCCTGGGCCTCGCCGAGGAACTCCGTCCCGACGGCATTCGCGTCAACGCGGTCGCTCCCGATCGCCCGGCCCGGCCGGAGGAGGTCGCCGCCGCGATCGCTTGGCTGATGTCGCCGGAGGCGTCGTATGCGACGGGGACGGTGGTGCGGGTGTCGGGCGGGAGATGAGCGTGGGCTGGATTCGCCCTGCCCGGAGCTCACTGAACTGCCCCAACTGCCTTGCCGTTCAGGGTGATTCAGACACCTTCAGGCGGCCTCAGGCGGCGGCGATGACCTCGTAACGGATCGCCGCGGCCCACTCGACCACCAACAGCTCGTATTCCTCCCGCTCTTGGGTGGAGAGCGAACCGCCCGCACGCAGCCAGAGTGCCCGGATCTGCTCGTTCACCTCGGAAGCAGACCGCACGGAACCAGGGGTTACGGAATCGGGGGACATGCGAACAGCCTAGGGGCAAGGACTGACACTGCGCTACCGGACGGCTACGCAGACCGTATGGGGTTGGTCACGGGCGCGGTGAACCGGGCACCCGGCGCGGGCCGGACGCTCAGTCGACCCACGTGATGACGCACCGGGTGTGACGTGCGGCGGCTCGGTGGAACTCCCGCAGGGTGACGAAGTGTTCGGCCGGATGTTCCCGTACGGCACGGTCGAATCCGGCGCCGAATCGGCAGACGGCGGCGGCGACTTCGCCCGGGGATGCCCCGGACGCGGCGATAGGCGAAGTGCGAACTGCCAATGGCGTTCCAGACGTCCCCGAGCGCCCGGCGGGCCCTCGCTCAGCCCGCCGACTCCGCCGCGTGCGGGCTCAGTTCGCCTGCCGTCACCAGCGCGATGATGACGATGCCGAGCGCGATGCGGTAGTAGACGAACGGCATGAAGCTCTTGTGGGAGATGAACTTCATGAACCAGGCGATGACCGCGTACCCGACCACGAACGCGATCACCGTCGCGAACATCGTCGGCCCCCACGCGACATGCCCTTCCTCCGCCGCGTCCTTCAACTCGAAGGCGCCCGAGGCCAGTACGGCCGGCATGGCGAGGAGGAAGGAGTAACGGGCCGCCGCCTCACGGGTGTAGCCCATGAACAGGCCGCCGCTGATGGTCGCGCCCGAGCGGGAGACGCCGGGGACCAGTGCTATCGCCTGGCAGAGGCCGTACAGCAGGCCGTCCTTGGCGTTCAGGTTCTCAAGTGTCTTGCGCTGCTTGGGCGCCCGGTGCTTGCCGCCCGACTCGTCGCGGGCCGCGAGCCGGTCGGCGACACCGATGACGATGCCCACCACGATCAGCATCGTGGCGGTGATCCGCAGATCGCGGAACGGTCCCTCGATCTGGTCCTTGAGCGTCACGCCCAGCACGCCGATCGGGATGGAGCCGACGATCACCAGCCAGCCCATCTGGGCGTCGTGATCGCGCCGCATCTCCTTGTTGGTGAGCGACCGGAACCACGCGGCGAGAATCCGCCCGACATCCTGGCGGAAATAGATCAGCACCGCCGCTTCCGTGCCGAGCTGTGTGATCGCGGTGAAGGCCGCGCCCGGGTCCTCCCAGCCGGAGAAGGCCGCCGTGAGCCGCAGATGCGCGCTGGAGGAGACGGGGAGGAACTCGGTCAGCCCCTGGACGAGTCCGAGGATGAGGGATTCAAACCAAGACATGGAGTTACGGCGTCCAAGTGCTGATCGTGGAGGGGCAAAGGACACACCAAAACGCCGCGCGCGGTGAACGAGTGTGTGTGAGGGGCAGCGTAGCGTCCCGGTGTGACAGGCCCGACACAGGGGTTTCACGGCGGGCGGGCGACCCCGGATGCGGAGGTTTCGTGGTGGTCGGGCGACTGCGGACGCGGGGGTTTCACGGGCGGTCCGGCGACTCCGGGTGCGCGGTGTTGACCAGCTACGGGGGCGGCGCATACGTTGCGGTGGAGGAAAGCGCTTGCTGCACGCGCTCGCTGTTCCCCGGAGGAGTGCTGATCACGCCCATGTCCACACCCGCCACCAACCCCGGGGCGTTCCAGCCCTTGCCGCCGCTCAGCGGTCGCCGCATCAGGGCCGCCGTGGTCGGCGCCGGTGCCATCGGCCGCGGTTCCCATTTCCCGGCGCTCGCCCGGCTTGCCGAGGAGGGCGAGACCGAGGTCGTCGCCGCCGTTGACATCGATGCCACGTCGGTCGAGTCCTTCTGCGCCGAGGCCGGAATCCCGCACGCCTACACCGACCTGGAGCAGATGCTCCGGGAACAGCGGCCCGACCTCGTCACCATCTGCACCCCGCCCACCCTGCACCGCGCGCAGACCGTCGCCGCGCTGCGGGCCGGCGCCTGGGTGTGGTGCGAGAAGCCGCCGGTGCCGACGCTGGCCGACTTCGACGCCGTGGAGGACGAAGAGGGCCCGGCACAGGGGACGGCGGGCGGGCCGTACGCCTCGATCGTCTTTCAGCACCGGTTCGGCTCGGGCTCGCGGCATGTGCGCCGGCTGCTGGCCGAGCGGGCCATGGGACGGCCGCTCGTGGCGCACTGCCAGACCACCTGGTACCGCGACACCGCTTACTACGCGGTGCCCTGGCGTGGTCGCTGGGAGACCGAGGGCGGCGGTCCCGCGATGGGACACGGCATCCACCAGATGGACCTGCTGCTCGATCTGCTCGGGCCGTGGAGCGAGGTGAAGGCCATGGCCGGGAGGCTGGTCCACGACGTGGAGACCGAGGACGTCTCGACCGCCCTGGTCCGCTTCGAGAACGGCGCGCTGGCGACCGTCGTGAACAGCGTGCTGAGCCCCGACGAGGTCAGCCGTATCCGCGTCGACTGCGAGCGCGCGACCGTCGAGCTCACCCATCTGTACGGGCACAGCAACGACAACTGGCGGATCACGCCCGCCCCCGACGTGTCGGGTGAAGAGGCCGCGCTCTGGCAGGACTTCGGGCCGGACGTGCCCAGTTCGCACGTGGAGCAGTTGCGTGAACTCGTCGTGAGCATGCGGGCCGGTGAACGGCCGCGCAGCAGCGGCACGGACGGGCGCACCAGCCTCGAACTGATCACCGCCCTCTACAAGTCGGCGTTCACGGACACGACCGTACGGGCCGGCGACATCGGCCCCGGAGACCCCTATTACACGGCGCTGCATGGCGGCGCCCCCGGCTGGGCGCCCGTGGCGCGCGAGGAGGTGTCGGCGTGACCGGCCTGCGTATCGTCCATGCCCACGACGACCGCGTCACGGTGACCGAACCGGTCACCGGCGTCGAGCTGTTCAGCTATGTGTACCGGCCCGAGGCCGCCTGGGAGGCGCCGAAGCCGTACCTCCACCCGATCAGGACGCTGGCCGGTGACGTCGTCACGGACTATCGGCCCAACGACCACCGCTGGCACAAGGGCCTCCAGTTCACCGCCTCGCATCTCTCGGGCCAGAACCTGTGGGGCGGCAACACATACGTTCACGGCGAGGGGTATCTCCAACTCCCGGAGCGTGTCGGGGCGATGACCCACGTCGCCTTCGACGAGCTGTACGCGGACGCCGAGCGCCTCGTCATCGCGGAACGGCTCACCTGGCATCCGCACAGCGGTGAACTCTGGGCCGACGAGCAGCGCCGGATCGAGGTGCACGATGTGGACACGGACGCGGAGTCGGGTTCCTGGGCGCTGACCTGGACGAGCTCCGTGACGAACCGCCGTGACGAGCCCCTGCTGTTCGGCAGCCCGACCACCCACGGGCGCGAGGCGGCCGGCTACACGGGCCTCTTCTGGCGCGGCCCGCGCGCCTTCCGCGACGGCCGGATCATCGGCCCCGACGGCGAGGGCCCCGAACTGATGGGCTCCCAGGGCCCTTGGCTCGCCGTCTCCGGCGAGCACGACGGCACCGACGGCCACGCGACCGTCGTCTTCGCGCACGCCCCCGAGAACGACCAGACCGGCGCCCAAGGCACCCACCCCGCCCACTGGTTCGTACGCAACGAGCCGTTCGCCGGGATCGCCCCCTCCTTCGCCTTCTACGACGAGCTGCTGCTCGAACCCGGCGACACCCTCACCCGGCGCTACCGGGTCGTCATCGCCGACGGGGCGTGGGATCGGGAGGAGATCGCCAAGTACCTGGAGGCGCGGCCGTGGTGAACGCGTCACCGGTGACTACGGCAGGGTTGAGCACAGCAGGCTTCGCCGGGCTGCCGGGCGGGGTCGCCGTCTCGCATCTCTCCGTCTACGACTGGCCCGCCGAGGTCGATGGCGACGACAGGGTGTGCGGCGGAACTCCCCATATGCACCTGACCTGTTCGGAGGGGTACGTCGTCACCGGCGGCCGGGGTGCGGTGCAGACGCTCACAATGTCCGGCACAATGTCCGGCACGACGTCCGGGTACGAGGTGACACCGCTCGCGGCCGGAACGGTCGCCTGGTTCACGCCGGGCACCATCCACCGGCTCGTCAACGAGGGCGATCTGCGCATTACCGTCCTCATGCAGAACGGCGGCCTGCCCGAGGCGGGGGACGCGGTGCTCACGCTGCCCCCGCAGTACCTCACCGACCCGGAGACGTACGCCGCCGTCACCGTGATCCCGGCCGACGCGCCCGAGGCGGAGCAGGAACGGATCGCCCGGGCCCGGCGCGACCTCGCGCTGGAGGGCTACGAGGCGCTGCGCTCCGCCGAGGGTCCGGAAGCGCTGGCCGCGTTCCACCGGGCAGCCGCCGCGCTCGTACGACCCCGGCTCGGGGAGTGGCGCGAGCGCTGGGAACGGGGGGCACGGGCCGCCGCCATGGCCACGGGGGCGCAGCTCGACCGGCTGGACCAGGGCGACTTCTCCCACCTCGCCGATGCCGCCGTACGAGCCGAACAGCCGTCTGTGCAGGGGAAGTTCGGGATGTGCGGGCGGTTGGATGTCTACAAGGGGGCGTAGGCCTCTTTGGGATCGGGCCGCTGTCAGGCCGCCGCTGTCGGACCCGTAACCGTCCAGCCCGGTACCTGGGGGTGGGCCGTCAGGTCCTCGTGGCGGACCGTGGCTCCGCAGGCGGTGCAGGTGACGGCCGGGACCAGTTCGTTGCCGCAGATGTGCTCGACCACCATGGGGCGGTCGAGTTGATCCCTACGAAGATGACGGTCGCCCCACGCCATGAGGGTCATCAGGACCGGCTCCAGTTCGAGCCCCGCCTCCGTGGGCCGGTACTCGAAGCGCTGCGGGTGCTCGCTGTAGGTCCGCCGGGTGAGGATCCCGGCGTCGACGAGACGGCGCAGCCGGGCGGCCAGGACGTCGCGAGGGGCACCGATGTTGCGGACCAGTTGATCGAAGCGGCGATTGCCCAGGCACACCTCCCGCAGGACGAGCAGTGAGTACTTCTCGCCGACGAGCGAGAGGGCATCGGCGATCGAGCAGGGGCGCGGGTCTTTGGGTGCGGGCTTGGCTTTGGGTGCGGGCTTGTCTTTAAGGGCGGGGTTGTCTTTGGGTGCGGGCTTGTCTTTAGGGGGGGTCATATCACTCAGCTTAGAGGAGGGTTTGATTTTCCAACTCACAGAGCTACAGTGAGTTTGGATTTCCTACTCTGGACTTCCTGCTCCGGACTTCCTGCTCCGGACTTCCTGCTCCGGACTTCCTGCTCACTGGTAGTCGTGATCGTGTTTCTCTGGCTGTTGTGGAGGCTCGCCCCATGCGTGACGCAGTGATCGTCGAAGCCGTACGCACCCCCGTGGGCAAGGGCAAGCCGAACGGCTCCCTCGCCCAGGTCCACCCCGTCGAACTTCTCTCGCACACCCTGCGCACCCTCGTCGAGCGCACCGGGATCGACCCGGCACTCATCGACGACGTCATCGGCGGCACGGTCACCCAGGTCGGTGAGCAGGCCGTCAACATCACCCGGCAGGCCGTGCTGTCGGCGGGCTTCCCGGAGTCGGTGCCCGCGACCACCGTGGACCGCCAGTGCGGCTCGTCCCAGCAAGCTGTTCATTTCGCGGCGCAGGGCGTGATCTCCGGGGCGTACGACCTGGTCGTGGCCTGTGGAGTGGAGTCCATGGGGCGCGTGCCGATGGGGTCGAGCGTGCTGCCCGGCACGGATCCCTTCGGCCCCGGTGTCGCCGGGCGCTACCCGGAGGGCCTCGTCCCGCAGGGCATCAGCGCCGAACTCATCGCCGCCAAGTGGTCCATGACACGGGACCAGTTGGACGCCTTCGCGGTCTCCTCGCACCACAAGGCGGCCGCCGCCTGGGACGCGGGACTCTTCGACGCTCAGGTGGCACCCCTGGCGGGCGCCTCGCGCGACGAGTGCGTACGGCCCGGCAGCACGGCCGAGATCCTGGGCGGCCTCAAGCCCGCCTTCTACGACCCGACGTACGCCGAGCGCTTCCCGCAGATCGAGTGGAACATCACCGCCGGCAACTCCAGCCCGATCAACGACGGAGCCTCCGCGGTCCTGATCACGTCCAGCGAGACGGCGGCCCGGCTCGGGCTGCGTCCGCTGGCCAGGCTGCACAGCTTCGCCGTGATCGGTGACGACCCGCTGCTCATGCTCACCGCGGTCGTTCCGGCCACCGAGAAGGTGCTGCGCAGGGCCTCGCTCACGCTCGACGACATTGACCTGTTCGAGGTCAACGAGGCGTTCTCCAGCGTCGTTCTGGCCTGGCAGCAGGAGACGGGCGCGGATCTCGCCAAGGTCAACGTGCACGGTGGGGCCATCGCGATCGGTCATCCGCTCGGGGCGAGCGGGACCCGCTTGACGACCACGCTGGTGCACGCGATGCGGGACCGCGGGGCGCGCTACGGGCTCCAGACGATGTGCGAGGCCGGGGGCCTCGCCAACGCGATGATCCTCGAAGCCGTCTGACGCGCCCGGTCGTGTAATGGCCGGTCGTGTAATGGCAGGTCGTGCATGGCCGGTCGTTCAGACGCCCCGCAGGTGGTGGCGCTTGCGCCAGGCCACCACCGCGCCGCCCAGGGCCGGCAGGGCGATGCAGGCCATGGCGATCAGGAAGGCTGGCGACGTGGGGCTGGAGGCGCGAGCCCCGGCGACGGCGTAGGCGGCGGTGTTCGGGAGCGAGCCGAGCGCCGTCGCGAGCAGGAACGGCATCCAGCGCATGCGGGAGACCGCGGCGCAGTAGTTCACGCCCCAGAACGGCAGGCCCGGGAAGAGCCTCGCCGCCATCATCGAACGGAAGCCGTGCCTGCTGAGCTGGCCGTCCGCCGCCTTCAGCCACCGGCCCCGCAGCAGCGGGCGCAGCGCGTCCTGGCCCAGCACACGGCCCAGGCCGAAGGAGATTGCGGCGCCGAGCACCGTGCCCGCGAGTGCCGAGGCGGTGCCGAGCTGGGAGCCGAACAGCGCGCCCGCCGCGAGGTTCAGCAGGGGGCGCGGTACGAACGCCACGCTGCACAGGCCGTAGGCCCCCGCGAACACCAACGCGGCCATGGCGCCGCCGAGTTGGGGCGGCCAGCCGTCGGAGAGGAGTCTCTGCGGGTGAAAGAGCAGCACGGTCGACGCCGCCCCGGCGAGCAGCACGAGCAGCAGCGACAGCCGCGAATACGGTGAGAGCAGGGCTCTCGTGCAGCGCGCGGCGAAGCCGGTCGGGACGACGGGCGGCAGAGCCGCGACGGGCATGACCGCGGGGACGACCACGACCGCGGCGAACTCCGTGCCGGTGATCTGCGCGGTGGCCTGGGGAGAGGCCTGGGGAGTGGCCGTGGCGGTGCCCCCTGAGCGGGTGCCCCCAGAGTGGGTGGCGGCATCGGCGAGCATGTCGGCGACCCTAACCGACCTGTGTATGTGATCGCCGTATGGTTCGTCCCATGAGCGTCACAGGTGCGGGCACCCTGCGGGTACCGGACAGTGTTCTCGCGGACACCGTGCTGGAGCGGCTCACGGCCACGTACGGCGCCGCGGCCGACCCGGAGCGGGCCGTGCCCATGCGGGCGTACATGAAGGACGTGGCGCCCTTCCTGGGGCTCACCACACCTGTACGCAGGGCGTTGTCCCGCACGGTCCTGGAGGGCACGCCCCGTCCCGACGAGGCCGACTGCACCGCGATCGCCCTGCGCTGCTGGGAGCTGCCGGAGCGGGAGTACCAGTACTTCGCGGTGGACTACCTGCGCCGCCATGTGAGGCACTGCACGTCCGGCTTCCTGCCGGTCGCGCGTCATCTCGTCTCGACGGTCCCTTGGTGGGACACCGTGGACGCACTCGCCTCCCACGTAGTGGGAGGCCTGGTCGCCGCCGATCCGAGACTGACGGCCGACATGGACGTGTGGATCGTGGACGACGACCTGTGGGTGGCCCGTACGGCCCTCCTCCACCAACTGCGCTACAAGGAGCGCACCGACACCGCACGCCTCTTCGCCTACTGCCTGCGCCAGTCCGGGCACCCGGACTTCTTCATCCGCAAGGCGATCGGCTGGTGCCTGCGCGAGTACGCCAAGACGGACCCGGAGGCGGTACGGGACTTCCTGGCCCGGGAGAAGGGGCGGTTCGCGCCGCTGTCGGTGCGCGAGGCCCTGAAGAACATCGGGGCCTGAACGCCCGTCTCCTCATGAACAGCCCCCATAAATCGTTCGACGCGGGGCAAAGTGTCGGCAATGATCGGAGCCATGTTCCGGTTCGCCTTCCACCTCGCAGCATCCGCGGTCGCGGATGCCCCGAAGGCTGCCGTTCCCGCACTCGTCGCCGCAGTCGACGGCGCCCGAAGCTGACCCTCTCCGGATCGTCCGGCGGACCCCACAGGGGGAGGGTCGGCGAGTCCTCGGGGTCCCCGCAATCCACTTCACCAGGCTTCGAGGTACCGCCATGTCCAAGACGGCTTACGTCCGCACGAAACCGCATCTGAACATCGGCACGATGGGCCATGTCGACCACGGCAAGACCACCCTGACCGCCGCCATCACCAAGGTCCTCGCCGGGCGCGGCGCGTCCACCTTCGTACCGTTCGACCGGATCGACCGGGCGCCGGAGGAGGCCGCGCGCGGCATCACCATCAACATCGCGCACGTCGAGTACGAGACCGACACCCGGCACTACGCGCACGTGGACATGCCCGGCCACGCCGACTACGTCAAGAACATGGTCACCGGGGCCGCGCAGCTCGACGGGGCGATCCTCGTCGTCTCCGCGCTCGACGGGATCATGCCGCAGACCGCCGAACACGTGCTGCTCGCCCGGCAGGTGGGCGTCGACCACATCGTGGTCGCGCTCAACAAGGCCGACGCCGTCGACGACGGCGAGGACACCGTGCTCACCGACCTCGTGGAGCTGGAGGTCCGCGAACTGCTCACCGCGAACGGCTACGGCGGCGACTCCGTACCCGTGGTACGGGTGTCCGGCCTCAAGGCCCTTGAGGGGGACCCCCGTTGGGAGGCGTCGATCGACGCGCTGCTCGACGCCGTGGACACGTATGTGCCCATGCCCGAGCGGTACTTGGACGCGCCGTTCCTGTTGCCGGTCGAGAACGTGCTCACGATCACCGGGCGCGGGACCGTCGTCACCGGTGCGATCGAGCGCGGCACGGTCCGGGTGGGCGACCGGGTCGAAGTGCTCGGGGCCGCCGTCGACACGGTGGTCACCGGCCTGGAGACCTTCGGCAAGCCCATGGCGGAGGCGCAGGCCGGCGACAGCGTGGCGCTGCTGCTGCGCGGTGTGCCGCGCGACGCGGTCCGTCGCGGGCACATCGTCGCGGCGCCCGGCAGCGTCGTCCCCAGCCGTCGTTTCTCGGCGCAGGTGTACGTCCTGTCGGCCCGCGAGGGCGGCCGTACGACGGCGGTGTCGACCGGCTACCGGCCGCAGTTCTACATCCGCACCGCGGACGTCGTCGGCGACATCGACCTCGGCGAGACGGCGGTGGCGCGCCCCGGCGACACCGTCACGATGTCGGTCGAGCTGGGCCGTGACGTCCCGCTGGAGCCGGGGCTCGGCTTCGCGATCCGCGAGGGCGGCCGGACGGTCGGGGCCGGCACGGTGACCGAGGTCGGCTGAGCGGGGTGGGTGCCCGTCCCTTCGGGGGCGGGCACCTTTTCCGTGTGGGTCTTTCTGCGTCGGTCTTTCTGCGTGGATCTTTCCGCGTCGGGGCCGGGCGATCTCGTGTGCCCGAATCCGAGGGCTCGTGTGCCCGAATCCGAGGGCTCGTGTGTCCGAGGCCGGGGGCTCGTACTCGTATCCGCGATTGTCAGTGCCGTGCGCAAGACTTGATCGCGGCGGCAGTTGTGGCGAGTGACGGGGAAGGCGGAAGCACCATGGTGGGCAAGGCGCTTGTGCTCGGTGGCGGAGGCAGCAGTGGGATCGGCTGGATGGCGGGGATGCTGTACGGGCTGAGCGAGGCCGGTGTCGATCTCACCGACGCCGATGTCGTGATCGGTACGTCGGCGGGCTCGGCCGTCGGAGCCCAACTGCGGGCCGACACGCTCAAGGGGGTCTACGAGCGTCAACTCGTCGCCCCCGAGGGCGAGATCCCCGCCCGACTCGGCAAGGGCCTGATGCTCCGCTTCGTGTGGGCGACCGTGTCCGCCCGTACTCCCGAGGCGTACGGGCGGAAGATCGGCCGGATGGCACTCGCCGCCAGGACACCCTCCGCAGCGGCCCGGCGTGCGGCGATCGAGACCCGGCTCGTCTCACCGGAGTGGCCCGAGCGGGCGCTGCGTGTCACCGCCGTCGACACGGTCACCGGTGAACTGCGGGTCTTCGACAAGGACAGCGGGGTGCCCCTGGGCGACGCCGTCGCGGCGAGCTGCGCGGTCCCCGGGGTGTGGCCTCCGGTCACCGTCGAGGACCGCCGCTGGATCGACGGCGGCATCCACTCTCCGGCCAACGCGCAGCTCGCCGAGGGCTACGACCAGGTCGTCGTCCTCGCGCCGATGACCATCGGGGGTGGCCCGCTGGTATCGGCGGCGACGCAGACCCGGCGACTCGTGGAGCAGGGCGCCCGTGCGGTCGTCGTCTCACCCTCCCCGGAAGCGAAACAGGCCTTCGGCAGCAATCTGCTCGACCCGTCGATCCGGGCGGCCGCGGCACGGGCGGGACGGGAACAGGCGGCGGCGCATGTGGCGGAGGTGGGGGAGGTCTGGGGGACTGGCCGGCCGGGGTGAACCCACGCCACCACCCCGGCACAATGGACCCGTGAACGAGCCACTACCCGTCGACGAGCCGATACCCGTGATCCGGGACGTCGATCACGGGGTCGCCAGACTCATGCCCGACGTGGACCGGGCGCGGGCCTGGCTGCTGACCGTCGACGGGGCGCCGCAGTCCTACGTGGACCTGGACGCGCCGACGCACCTGGAGTTCGAGTACACACGGCGGCTCGGGCATGTGCTGGACACCGTCGCGGAACCGGGGCGCCCGCTGGACGTGCTGCACCTGGGCGGCGGGGCCCTCACGCTGCCCCGGTACGTGGCGGCGACCCGGCCCGGCTCGCGGCAGGACGTGGTCGAGGCCGACCGGGGGCTGCTGGAACTGGTCACCGAGCACCTGCCGTTGCCGGACGGCACCGGCGTCACCGTGCACGGAGCCGATGCCCGCGCCTGGGTGGAGGCGGCGCCGGACGATTCGGCGGATGTGATCGTCGCCGATGTCTTCGGCGGCTCACGGGTCCCGGCGCACCTCACGTCCGTGGCGTACGCCCGCGAGGCCGAACGTGTCCTGCGCGCCGACGGCGTCTACCTCGCCAACCTCGCGGACGCCGCCCCCTTCACCTTCCTGCGAGCCCAACTCGCCACGTTCGGCACGGTGTTCCAGGAGCTGGCGCTGATCGCGGAACCGGGCGTCCTGCGAGGCCGCCGCTTCGGCAACGCGGTGCTGGTCGCCGCGCACCACCCGATCGAGACGGCGGCGTTGACCCGGCTCGTGGCCTCGGACGCGTTCCCGGCGCGGCTCGAACACGGGCCCGCCCTGAGGGAGTTCATCGGCGGTGCGCGGCCGGTCCGCGACGAGGACGCCGTGCCGTCACCCGTGCCCCCGGACGGGGCGTTCGGCATCGGCTGAGTCGTTCGAGTCGTTCGAGGCATCCGGCGTCTCCTGCGGCGTCTTCTGCGGTGTCGCCCCGGTGCGCCGCCGCAGGTTCCGCACCTCGGGTACACACAACGCCGCCCCCGTGACCACCATGACCAGGGCCGCGCACCCCCACAGCGCCGCCGTACGCCCGAAGGCCGACTCCGTCGGGCCCGCCGCCGCGGCGGCGAGCGGCATCAGCGCGATCGAGCCGAACCAGTCGTAGGCCGCGATCCGGGAGAGCTTCTCCTCGGGGATCTCCTGGTGCAGGGCGGTCATCCAGCTCACCCCGAACACCTCCACCGTCCCACCCGCGACGAACATCACCGCGAACAGGACTCCGACCGGCACCGGTACCGCGAGCGCGGCGGACGGGAGGGCCAGCGGGAAGATGCCGAGCATGCCCGCGAGGAGCAGGCGGCGGGGTTTCCAGCGGGTCATCAGCAGGGCACCGGCCACCGTGCCCGCGCCGAACGCGGCCAGCGCCAGGCCCCAGGGACCCGCGCCGCCGAGGCTGTCGCGGGCGACGAGCGGGCCGTAGACCGCGTCCGCCGCGCCGACGACCGCGTTCGCGATGGAGAACGCCACGACGATGGACCACAGCCAGGGGCGGCCGATGAACTCCCGCCAGCCGTCCCGGAGATCGGCGAGCATCCCGCCGCCCGGCGCGCGCGGCGGGATGTGGCTCACGTCGAGGAAGGAGCGCAGCGCCCCGGCGACCGCGAACGCCGCCGCGTCGATCGCGAGCACCCAGCCCGGGCCGACCGCGGCGACCAGCGCGCCGCCGAGCGCCGCGCCGCCCAGGGACGCGCCCTGCATCGCCATCCGGAACACGGCGAACGCCCGGCCCGCCTGTTCGCGGCTCACCGTGGACATGAGCATGCCCTCGGCGGCCGGGCCGAAGAACGCCTGGCCGGTGCCGCCCAGCGCGGTCAGCAGCATCATCTGCCACAGCCGGGGCTCGCCGGTGAGGACGAGCACCGCGAAGACCGCCTGCGACACACAGCTGAGGGCGTTGGCCGCGACCATCACGTGATGCCGCGGCACCCGGTCCGCGATCGCGCCGCTGATCAGCAGGAACACGACCAGCGGCAGCGTGCGCGAGGCGGCCACCAGACCCACGTCACCGCTGTCGCCGCCCGCGTCCAGCACCGCGAACGCGGAGGCGATCAACGCGCCGTTGCCACCGAGCCCGGTCGCCACCGCGGCGGCGGTCAACAGGCTGTAGTTGCGGCCCGCCCAGTCGGGTCGGTGCGCTCGACGGGAGGCGGGGGCGACGGTCACCGGCCGACTATCGCCGTCAGGACCGCGCCCTGCCAAACAGTTTGCTGCCAGAATCCGGCCAAACGGCCAACGGCCAAGGCCGGCGCGTCAGAAGGCGATGCGTCAGCTCGTGCTGCCCGTCGGGTCACCGTGCAGTCGTACGGTGCTGAGGATCTTCTGCACCGTCGCGTCCGGGATCTCCTCGCTGACGCCCTTCGCGCCGTAGAGCGTCCAGGAGACGAAGTCGTTCGCCGAGTTCTTGAAGGCGAACGTGGTCGCCTTGCCGTCGGAGGAGCACTTGCCGGACTTCGGGACGCCGGACGTGTACGAGCTCGCGACGCTGCCGACGACACCCGACTTCGTCGTGTACGGCTTCGCCTCGCCGATCTTCAGGTACTTCTTCGACGAGTCCTTCTGGTCCGTGTACCCGCCGAACGCGAACGAGGCCGCGTCACCGCGCGCGGTGCTCGCCGTGTCCTTCGCGCCGTCCTCGCCCTTGGTGCCGCTCGACGCCAGCGACGAGGTCTCCTTGGTGCCGTCCTTGTCGTCGTCGGACTCGCACCAGCTCTGCTTCAGATAGGCGGGCGCGGAGAAGCCGATGTACGGGGAGCCGTCGCCCTTCACCTCGTCCTCGAAGAAGGTGAAGGTGCCCGGCTTGCCGACCTCCCAGTCGGCGGGGACGTCGAACGCGGTGCCGTACTTCTGGTTGACGACGACCTTCCAGCCCGCGATCGTCGGCTTCTCGGTCTCGTTGCCGCGCGGGTTGTCGTCCGAACCGGAGGTTTCCGAGGACGACGTGCTCGGGTCCGTCGACGGCGACTGGCTCGATGTGCCCTTGCCGCCGTCCGCCTTGTCGTCCTTGTTGTCACCGCCCAGAACCAGGAAACCGGTCACACCCGCGGCCACGACGACGGCCGTGGCGGCGACGATCGCGACCACCTTCGTCCGGTTCCCGCCACCCCCGCCCTGCGGCGGCCGAGGTCCGCCCGCCGGACCCGGAGCGCCCCAATGCGGTTGCTGCCCATAGGGATTGGGCTGCTGGTAGCCGGGCTGCTGGTACGGATTCGGCTGTTGGTACCCCGGCTGCTGGTACGGATTGTCCTGCGGGTTCTGCTCGCCCCCGGGCGGCTGCTGTCCTGGCCACATGAGCAGCAACCCTAATGCGGCGCGGGACACGATGGGGTCACCGCCCCTTGTCAGGGTCGTACCAAGTTGGTGGGGGTGATGTGTGTACGGCCGCACACATCTGGCCAGATTCGGCTACTCGTGGGTAACATCACCGGCATGGGCGCTGACCAGATGTCCATAGGCGAGTTGCTCGCCGCCACGGTGCCGATGGTTCGGACCCTGAACCTGGAGTACCTGGAGACCAGTCCGGAGCGGGCCGTACTGGCGCTGCCGGACCAGAGCGAGTACCGCAACCACGTCGGCGGGCCGCACGCCGGTGCCATGTTCACCCTCGGCGAGTCCGCCAGCGGCGCGATCGTCCTCGCCGCCTTCGGCGACCAGCTCTCGCGGGCCGTGCCGCTCCCGGTCAACGCCGAGATCGCCTTCAAGAAGATCGCCCTCGGCCCGGTGAAGGCCACCGCGACCCTCGGCCGCCCCGCCGCCGACGTCGTCGCCGAACTCGACGCGGGCGAGCGCCCCGAGTTCCCGGTCACCGTCGCCATCCAGCGCGAGGACGGCGCCGTCACGGGCGAGATGACGGTCACCTGGACCCTCCGGCCGAACAACTGACCATCGCCAACTCGATGTGAACCGACCAGAGTTGATACGAGGGCCCGGTCATCGCGTACGGCGTGACCGGGCCCTCGTGCGCGTGGGGTTCAGGCGGCGATTCGCGCACCCTCACTCTCGCCGGCCTCGCCGCTCTCGCTGTCTCCGACGCTCCCGCCGTTCGCGCCGTTCGCGCCGTCCTCCAGTCCCGCCACGAACTCCTTGAGCCACGCGACGAATTCGGGTCCCAGGTCCGAGCGGTCGCAGGCCAGCCGGACCACCGTGCGCAGATAGTCGGCCTTGTCGCCGGTGTCGTAGCGCAGGCCCTTGAAGACGACTCCGTGGACCGTGCCGCCGGCGGCCAACTCCTGTAGGGCGTCGGTCAGTTGGATCTCGCCGCCGCGGCCGGGCGGGGTGTGCTCCAGGGTGGGGAAGATCGCGGGGTCGAGGACATAGCGGCCGATGACGGCGTAGCGGCTCGGCGCGTCCTCGCGGGAGGGCTTCTCGACGAGGCCGGTGACCCGTACGACACCGTCCTCGCCGGTGGGCTCGACGGCCGCGCAGCCGTACAAGTGGACCTGTTCCTCCGGGACTTCCATGAGGGCGACCACGCTGCCGGCGTACCGTTCGCGGACCTCAAGCATCTGGCTGAGCAGGGTCTCGCGCGGGTCGATCAGGTCGTCGCCGAGGAGGACGGCGAAGGGCTGGTCGCCGACGTGATGGCGGGCGCACAGCACCGCGTGGCCGAGGCCGAGCGGGTCGCCCTGGCGGATGTGGTGGATGTCGGCGAGGCGCGCGGGATCGCGTACGGCGTCCAGGCGCACGGTGTCGCCCTTGGCGGCCAGGGCCTGTTCCAGTTCGAAGGCATGGTCGAAGTGGTCCTCGATGGCACGCTTGTGCCGGCCGGTGACCATCAGGATGTCGTCGAGCCCGGCCGCGGCGGCCTCCTCCACGACGTACTGGATCGCGGGCTTGTCGACGACCGGGAGCATCTCCTTCGGGGTCGCCTTCGTCGCGGGCAGGAACCGTGTGCCGAGCCCGGCGGCCGGCACGACCGCCTTGCGGACCGTGGGGGCAGGGGCAGGGGCGGGTGCGGGGGTGGCTGAGGAGTGGGGGGCGATCATGGGATCCATGGTGGCCCGCCCCGATGAGAGCACCCCGAGAGAAACATCGGAGTTCCCTGTGCGCCGCCCTTAGTTCGCGGGGGAGTTGGAGATTGTGTGGAGACGCCTGTGGATACCCGCGGTAACCAATCTGAATTCGCAGCGTTTTGAACATCGGTCACCCGAACTCCTTGTTTCCTGTCGGGCGCTTGTGCGAGTGTGAGCCACCTCATGAGGCCAGTCGTGAGAAGGCAATGGTCAGGGTCGTTTCTGACAGCTCATAGGTATGCACCAATCAAGCACCTGCTTTCCGATGGTCGGGCATTCGTGTGCCGTCCTGCGGCTTGGAAGGAAATGGTCCCGTGCAATCCCCCTACCCCCCACGCCCGCCGTTCCCGCCTCGCCCCGGATCGAGTCCGGGGGAGTCGGACCGCAATCTCGTGGCGCAACTCGGCGACAAAGCCGAGGGCGCTCACGCTGTCGCCCTGTTGCTCGCGCGCCACTGGCAGGCGACAAGCGAATATGCGGTCATCTGTCTCGCGTCCGCCGAGAGTTCGGCGTCCATGGTGGCCGGCGCGGCCTTCCACCAGGTACTGGCCGGCCGCGCGCCCGACGGCGCGCTACGTCCCCAACTCCTCGTTGCTGTAAGGGAGATGGTGAAAAAGTGGGCGTCGGAGGAGCGAATTACCGCCCTGCTGCCGGAACTTCGTAAAACCACGGGCGCCCGTGGTCTACGCGCGGCGAGGTCCGGCACCTCCGAAAGGCGCAAGCTCGCGGAACGCGCTTTCGGCGCGCTGTCCGGCGCCTCCCAATGCCTGCTGTGGCACACCGAGGTCGAGGCCGAACCCATATCCGTACCGGCCGGTCTGCTGGGCGTGGACGAGCTCACCGCGACCGCCGCGCTGGACCAGGCACGTGAACAATTCAGGGCGGGTTGCGTACGCGCCCACCTGGAACTCGCACCGACCTATGAATGCCGCCACTACAACCGACTCCTCGACGTTCCGATCCGCCGCGGCGGCAGTCTGTTGCCCGATGTGCAACGGCATCTCATGACGTGCCGCTACTGCCGTTTCGCGGCAGAGCAGTTGAGCCATTTCGAGGGCGGCCTCGAAGTGCTGCTCGCCGAGACCGTCCTCGGCTGGGGCGCCCGCCGCTACGTCGACTCACGGCCCGGCCGGGAGACCGCCGCCCGTACCGACCGCCGTCCGATGGGCCGCCACCGCCCCGGAGCGGACGGCCGCCTCACCTTTCCGCGAAGACACCCCAGGGTCGCGCTCGTGGGAGTCGGCCTGACCTCCCTCGCCCTGCTCGCGACCGTGCTCGCCAACAAGGGCTGGAGTGAAGGGGGCAACACGCCCGATCCGCACGTCACTTGGGGTGCGGCCAGCGGGAGTTCGACCCGCCCGAGTCCGGTCGGCGCGCCCTCGTCCGACGGTTCCGCCGCTTCGGCGTCGACCGCCGGCGCCGACGGAGGAATCGGGGGAGTGGTTCAGCAGGGCGTGCTGCGCAGCCTCGCCTCGGGCCTGTGCCTCGACATTCCGGGGGACCGGGTGCGGTCCGGCGCCGCCGTCGCCCTCGCGGCCTGCTCGACCGCGGGGTCCCAGCAGTGGTCGTACGACCAGGACGGTCTGCTGCGCAGCCTCACCGACCCGGGACTCTGCCTCGACGCGGACACCACCGCGGGCACGGTCACGCTGGCCGGCTGCCTGGTGCACGCGGGCGAGGTGCACTACGACCTGACGGTGCGCGGCGAGTTCCTGCTCCGCTGGAGCCAGGGGCTGGCCGTCTCTCCGGTGAGCGGAGAGCCCGGGGCGCGGATCGTACTGACGGACCGGGACGGCTCCGCCAGGCAGCGCTGGGCGCTGGAATCCACCGCTGACGCACACGCGAAGGGGAGCGGACCGACCGGAGAGGGTGAGGGGCCGGGGCAGGGTGACGTGCCGGGCAGCGGCACGACGAAGGAGTCCGCGCCGCCCGAGGGCGCACCCCGGGGCGACGTAGCGCCTCCTCCCACGAACTCGCCGCAGCAGAACTCCGATCCGCAGTACGCGCCCCGCGCCGCCCAGGTCGCCTGCTGCGACGAGCCCGCGCCACAGCCCGAGCCCGCGCCGTCCGCCCACCCCGCCTCTGCCGTCGAGGCCGTTCAGCCCCTGGTGACGGTCGTGGCGGGCGTCGTGGACACCGTCACCGGCCTCCTGCCGGTCCTGCGCTGAACCGCTGAACCGCTGAACCGCTGTATCGCTGAAGCGCTGTATCGCTGTTTCGCTGGAAACCAGTGGGGGCCGCCCTGTCGGGGCGGCCCCGCACGCTCCGACCCGGCGCAGGAAGTATGCATCCGGACCCATCCGCACGGGCAGCGGCTTCGAATCAGAGGAGAGGGACACGGAGCGGTGCCCTTACTCGTCGCCCGGCTGTGGCTGGGACGCTCCAGCCGGGCGACGAGAATCGTGCATCCGAATCTTCGGCGACATCACCGAGGTGCTGTTCTTCGTCGGTGGCATTCTCTTCACCAGCAGATGCTCCTCCCTTCCCGCATCTCACCCTTCGGTTCTTGTCGACGCTCGGTCGATTCCTGTTCGGATCGTTGACACGAGTCAACGTCGGTCATAGTTTTCCCGCCGCGCCAGTAGTGCCCGACGGGTCGTCAACTCCGGTCCGCCACCTGGTGTGTTCGGACACTGAACGCATCACCGGGGCACCGAGGCGTACCAGCGGTCCACGACGGCGTGGGCCGCGTACCGAAGGACGAAGGAGTGACGGCTCATGACCGACACCGTGTCCCGGCGATCCGCCCTGCGTCTGCTGGGCGGTGCGATCGCGGTCACCACCGCGGCCACCACCGGACTCGTCTCCCCGTCGCACGCGTACGCCCAGGCCAGACCCGAGGCGGGGGCCGGCCCCCGCGTGGAAGGACTCCTGGCCCGGCTCACCCTCGACGAGAAGATCTCCCTCCTGCACGGCGCCACCGACCCGAACTCGCTGGGCCAGGCCGGTTACATCCCCGGCGTCCCGCGCCTGAAGATCCCGCCGCTACGGCTCACCGACGGACCGGCCGGTGTCCGTGTCACCGCACACGCCACCGCCCTCCCGGCGCCCGTCCTGCTCGCCTCCGCCTTCGATCCCGAACTCGCCCGCCGTTACGGCCAGGTCGTCGGCCGCGAGGGACGCGCGCTGGGCCAGGACGTCCTCCTGTCCCCGATGGTGAACCTGATCCGCACCCCGTACGCGGGCCGCAACTTCGAGACCCTCAGCGAGGATCCGCTGCTCGCCGGTGACCTGGTCGCCGCCGAGATCAAGGGAATCCAGGGCGAGGGCCTCATCGCGACCGTCAAGCACTTCGCGATGAACAACCAGGAGAAGGACCGCGACTCCATCGACGTGCGGGTCGACGAACAGACCATGCACGAGATCGAGTTGCGCGGTTTCGAAGCGGCCGTCGGCGCCGGCACGGGTGCGGTGATGGGCGCGTACAACAAGGTCAACGGCACCTTCGCCTGCGAGAACAAGCCGCTTCTCACCGACATCCTGCGCGGCCAATGGGGCTTCGAGGGCTGGGTGATGACCGACTGGTTCGCCGCGCACAGTACGGTCGCCGCGATCACCGCCGGTCTCGACATGGAGATGCCGGACGGCACCTACTTCGGCACACCCCTCAAGTCGGCTGTGCGGAACGGCAGTCTGCCCGAGCGATATGTCGACCGCGCGGTGCGCCGGATCCTCGGCGTCATGGACCGGTTCGGGCTCCTCGACGGCAGCGTGCCGCCACGCCCCGCCCGTGACGCGAAGGCCGGTGCCGCCGTCGCCCTGGAGGTAGCCAAGGCGGGCGCGACCCTGCTCCGCAACGAACACCGCACCCTCCCGCTGACCGACGGCTCGATCGCGGTGATCGGTCCCACCGGCACCCTGCCCTTCGTCAGCGGCGGGGGCAGCGCGCATGTCGTACCGGACCACGCGGACAGCCCGCTCGACGCGATCGGCGCACGGGCCGGTGCGCGGACCCGGGTGACGTACGCGCTCGGCGAGGACCTGTTCGGCAGGGCGATCCCCGCGTCCGCGCTCACCCCCGCCTTCGACAGCGAGGGGCAGCGGGTGGCGGCGGGCAAGGCCTGGGAGTACGACGGCTCGCTCACCGTCGCCGAGACCGACGAGTGGACCTTCGTGCTCCACTTCTCCTCCGCGCCCACCGCCCGCCCCCAAGTCCTCCTCGACGGCACGGAGTTGTTCCCCCTCGCGGCCGGATACGGCGAGTACTTCTCCGGCGGTCTGGTCTCGGCCGACCCCGACGGTCTCTCCGTCCGCCGCAAGACACTCACCCTCGCCAAGGGCGCGCACACGCTCAGGATCACCGCCGCGGGCGGCGACGCCGGACTGCTGTTCCGGCTGCGACGCATCACCGGGGCGACCCGCGCGCAGGACGTCGCCGAAGCGGTCGTGGCCGCCCGCGCCGCCCGCAGTGTCGTCCTGTTCGCCTACGAGGACGCCACCGAGGGCCTCGACCGCACCACCCTCGAACTCCCCGGAAACCAGGCCGACTTGATCGAGGCGGTCACGGCGGCGAACCCGCGCACCACCGTCGTCCTCAACACCTCGTCCGCTACGTCGATGCCGTGGCTGGCCCGCACCGGCGCGGTCCTCCAGATGTACTACCCGGGCCAGGAGGGCGCCGCGGCCACCGCCGCCGTCCTGTTCGGCGACTGCGACCCCGGCGGCCGCCTCACCCAGTCCTTCCCGGTCGACGACGCCCACCACCCGGTCGCCGGCGACCCGCTCCGCTACCCCGGGGTGAACGGCACCGAGGAGTACTCGGAGGGCATCCACGTCGGCTACCGCTGGTACGACGCGGAGGGCGTACGGCCCCTCTATCCCTTCGGGCACGGACTGTCGTACACCTCCTTCTCCTACGAGGACGCGTCGGCGCGCTGGAACGGGCACGGGCTGGAGGTGACCTTCACGGTCCGCAACACCGGGCGACGGTCCGGGGTGGCCGTGCCTCAGGTGTACGTCGGCCGCTCACCGGACCTGCGACTCGACCAGGCCGTGCGGGTGTTGGGCGGCTACCGGCGTCTGGTGCTGCGCGCGGGGGAGCGGCGGCGGGTCACTGTGCGGGTGGCCGCGCGGACGTTGTCGTCGTGGGACGCGCGGCGGCACGCGTGGGTGCTCGGTACCGGGCGGCGGCCGGTGTGGGTGGGGGCGTCCTCGGGGGATCTGCGGGTGCGGACGAGCGCGGAGGTGAAGCGGTAGGCGAGGTGAGTCGGTGCTTCGTCGTCGGCCCTGCCGGGAGTGGCCGGTGGGGCCGATGACGGGGTGACGGGCGGCCGTGGCACCCTGACCTGACGAAGGCGGGGTTCACAGCGCATGGGGGAGACATGGTCGATCGTCGTGTCCGGTTGCGGTTGCGGACTTTTGGGGTGGTGTCGTTCCTCTGCGGAGGCGCCTCGATCGTAGCCTCCCTTCAGGACCGGGCTCCGTGGTGGTCCTGGTTGCCGCATCTGTGGATCGGGGTGCTGTTGGTCGCCGTCGGCCTCCTCTTGTTCCTGGCCACTGGGCGCCACCGTCCCCGGCGAGTGAAGAAGCGCGCTCTTCCGCCGTTGTGAGGGCCGTGTGCGAGCGTGGACAGTTGGAGATGGTCGAGCGGGGGACCGGGACGGGATCTGCGAGGTAAGGTAAGGCTTACTTTACTTAGCGGATGAGTTGAGGGGTGCCCCCTCGGCATTCCCCTGTGTGGGGCGATGGAGGCTCATATGGCAGACGACGCAAGCGCCCCGGCGCCCGCACTGACACTCGCCCGGGTTCGGCTCGGCGCCGGCGGACCGTCGGCCCGGGTGCGGGTGGCGGACGGACGGATCACCCATATCGCGCTGGAAGCGGAGACGGGGGCGAACGCCGAGGCTGCCGGTGAGCGGCAACTCGACCTCGACGGACGGGTGTTGTTGCCCGGACTGTGGGACGCCCACGTCCACCTCGCGGAGTGGGCGAGCGCCCGGCACCGGCTGGACCTGGCCGGCACCGCCTCCGCGCAGGCGGTCGCCGAGCTCGTCCGGGAACGCGCCGGAGCCCCCGACGGCTCGGTGCTCTACGGGTACGGGTTCCGGGACGGGCTGTGGGCCGACGCCCCGCACAAGCGGCTGCTGGACGCGGTGCTGCCCGATCGGCCGGTCGCTCTCGTCAGTGCCGATCTGCATGCCGCGTGGCTCAACTCCGCCTGTCTCGCCCTCGTCGGCCGGGGCGACCACCCCACCGGCCTGATCAGGGAGCACGAGGCCCACGAGGTCCTCTCCGCGCTGCCGGCGGCCCCGACCGACGTGGTCGACGGCTGGATCGAGGACGCCTGCCGGGCCGCCGCCGCGCGCGGGGTCACCGGTGTCATCGACTTCCAGTACGGCGACACGGTCGCGGACTGGGAACGACGCTCGGCCCGATTCCGGCCCGCCGTACGGGTGTCGGCCGCGGTCTACCCCGGTCACCTGGACGCCGCGATCAAACGCGGGCTGCGGACGGGGGACGAGGTCGGCGCGGACGGAAGCCTGGTCCGGGTGGGCCCGCTGAAACTCTTCACGGACGGATCGCTCAACACCCGTACCGCCCTGTGCCGCGACCCCTACCCGGGACTTGAGGACACGGACGGCTCCCACGGCATCGAGGAGACGGCCCCCGGCGAGCTCGTACGGCTCATGCGCCGCGCCGCCGCGCACGGCATCGAACCCGCCGTGCACGCCATCGGGGACCGTGCCAACACCGTTGCCCTGGACGCCTTCGAGACGGTGCGCTGCCGCGGCCGGATCGAGCACGCGCAGTTGCTGAGCCCTCAAGACCTCCCTAGATTCGCCCAGTTGGGAGTGGTGGCGGGGGTGCAGCCCCGGCATGCGACGGACGACCGGGACGTGGCGGACCGGCACTGGGCCGGGCGTACCGAACGCGCCTTCGCCTACGGCGACCTGCTCGCCGCGGGCGCCCGCCTGGAGTTCGGTTCCGACGCCCCGGTGTCGCCGCTCGACCCCTGGCTCGCCGTCGCGGCCGCCGTCAGCCGCACCGACGACGAACGTCCCGCCTGGCATCCGGAGCAACGCCTGTTCGTACCGGACGCGTTGGTCGCGGCGGCCCGCGGACGCCGGCTCGTCAGAGTCGGTGACGCGGCCGACCTGGTGGTCGTCGACGTGGATCCGCTGGACGCCGACGCGGACACCCTGCGCGCGATGCCCGTGCACGCCACGATGACGAACGGCCGCTGGACGCATGGGCCTTACTGAGCCGGACACCGGCGACGGGTCCCGATGTCCCGCGTTTCCCACAACCCCCGACGACCGGTGAGAGGCCGCTGCGTATGCCGTCATCCGACATGGTCCCGTACGTCATGCCCGGTCCCGCCGGGTTGCCCCCGGACCGGACGGGCTGGGCCATCGACCCGTGCCGCGCCGCGCTGGTGGTCCTGAACGTCCAGAACCACTTCCTGCACGTACTGCGGGAGTCCTCCGCACCGGTCTGTGAACTCCTCGCGGGGGTCGGCCAGTTGACGGAGTCGGCGCGGGCCGCGGGCATCCCCGTCCTCTACACCCTCAAGACCGCCGAGCGGGAACCGGACGGCCGGGAGACCAGCTTCGGCCATCCACGTCTGCCCGGCGGCGAGGACTCCCGCGACGTCGTGGACGCGATCCGGCCGCAGGTCGGCGACAGCGTGCTGGTCGCGAAGCGGTTCAGTGCCTTCGCCGGCACCCGACTGCGGCGCAGACTCGCGGAGTTGGGGCGCGACCAGCCCATCATCGTCGGGGTGTTCGCCCGCACACAGGTCCTGCTGACGGCCGCCGACGCGTGGATGCAGGACATGGAGCCCTTCGTCGTCGCGGACGCGGTGGCCGACCGGGCCCACGAGGATCACCGCATGGCCATGGACTGGATCGCGGCGACCTGCGGAGCGGTCAGAACCGTGCGGGGCGTGGCGGACGTGTTCGCCGGCCCGACGACACAACGCCGGTAATTTTACGGAGGTTTGACTGATACTGGCCGCGACATGCCGGGCCGCCCCTCGATCGCCGGCGACCGGCGACCCCGACTCTGTGAAGCCCCGCACACGCAGAAGCCCCGCACACGCAGAAGCCCCGGGCCCGGAAGGGACCGTACCCTCCGGGCCCGGGGAGTCTTTAGGGGCGTCAGACGGGCAGTTTCGTTGCCTGTACCGAGCGGTGGATCTCCTCCGCCCGTACCGCCACCGTCGACAGCAGGGTGCTGGTCAGCCCGTGGGTGTGCTCGGTGCCGCCCTGGAGGTAGAGGCCGGCGGTGACCTCCGGGACGGTCTCGACCCGGTGGTCCCGGCCCACGCGGATCTCGTCGCCGTCGTCCCTGAGGCACAGTTTCGCCGCCTCGCCGAGCAGCGAACTCAGGTCGCGGGGGCGGTAACCGGTGGCGAGCACCAGCACATCCGCGGACAGCACCTGCTTCTCGCCGGTGGGCAGGAACTCCACGGCGACATCGAGACCGCCGTCCGCCGCCGGGTCGACCGCGCGGACCCGCGAGACGTTCAGGAAGCGCAGCCGCTCCCGGCCCGCCACCTTCTCCCGGTACGCGGTGGCGTACAGGGCCTCGATCAACTCCATGTCCACCACGGAGTAGTTGGTGGACCGGTGGTAGTCGAGCAGCGACTGCTTGACCTCGGACGGAGCCGAGAAGTACACGTCCACCGCCTCCGGGTCGAAGATGCGGTTCGCGAACGGGCTGTCGTCGGCCGGTGTGTAGCCGTACTTGGCGAACACCGAGCACACCTCGGCGTCCGGGAAGGTGCGGTGCAGATAGTCCACCGCCTCGGCGGCGCTCTGCCCGGCGCCCAGCACCACGGCCCGCCGCACCGGCTGGCCCGCGCCCGCCAGTTCGGTCGCGCGGGGGATCAACTCGCTGTTGTGCCAAAGCCGTTCGCCCAGTTCGAGACCCGGCGGCACATGCGGTTCCAGACCCATCGCCACGCTGATGTTGCGGGCCCGCCGCGTCACCGTCGCACCGGAACCCGAAGGGTCGCGGCTGGTGACGTCGTAGAACGCGATCTCGCCGTCCTCGCCGCGCACCGGGTCGACGGCGACGACCTCGCTGCCGTAGGAGACCAGGTGGGAGACCCGCTCGGCCGCCCACTCGAAGTACTCGTGGAACTCCACGCGCAGCGGGAACAGGGTCTTCTGGTTCAGGAAGTCGATCAGTCTGCCCTGCTCGCGCAGGAAGCAGAGGAAGCTGTAGTCGCTGGTCGGATTCCGCAGCGTGACCAGGTCTTTGAGGAACGAGACCTGCATCGTGGCGTCGTCGATCAGCATGCCCCGGTGCCAGCCGAACCGCGGCTGGCGTTCCAGGAACAGGGCGCCCAGACGGCTGTCTGCCGGAAGGCTCTTGTTGTGCTCCTCAACCGCTATGGACAGAGCGAGATTTGACGGACCGAATCCGATTCCGAGTATGTCGTGGACCACTTCGGAATCCAGTAGCGGTGACTTCACCGTGGCATCGCCTCCCTCAGGCAGCCCAATGCTAGATAAGGTAAGGCTAACCTTGCAATGAGTCGTTGAAGGGAAGGACCGTCATGCGGGTCGTCATGCTCGGCTATCAGACCTGGGGTCACCGCACGCTACAGGCGTTGCTGGACTCCGATCACGAGGTCGTTCTCGTGGTCACGCACCCGAAAAGTGAGCATGCCTACGAGAAGATCTGGGACGACAGCGTCGCCGAACTCGCCGAGAAGAACGACGTCCCCGTCCTGCTGCGCAACCGACCCGACGACGCCGAACTCCTCGACGCCGTACGGAAAGCGCGGCCGGACATCATCGTCGCCAACAACTGGCGCACCTGGCTGCCGCCGGAGCTGTTCGACCTGCCGCCGCACGGCACCCTCAACGTCCACGACTCGCTGCTGCCGTCGTACGCGGGCTTCTCGCCGATCATCTGGGCGCTCCTGAACGACGAGCCGCGCGTCGGCGTCACCGCGCACCGCATGAACGGCGAACTCGACGCCGGGGACGTCCTGATCCAGCGCTCGGTACCGGTCGGGCCCGCCGACACGGCGACCGACCTGTTCCACCGGACCGTCGACCTCATCGCGCCCATCGTGCGCGAGGCGCTCGACCTGATCGCCTCCGGCCGGGACGCCGGCCAGTGGGTGCCGCAGGACCGCAGCCGCGCCAGTTTCTTCCACAAGCGCTCGGCCGAGGACAGCCGCATCGACTGGAGTTGGCCCGCGGAACGCCTGGAGCGCCTCGTACGGGCCCAGTCGGACCCGTACCCGAACGCCTACGCCTTCCACCGCGGCGAGCGGCTCAGGATCGTCTCCGCGGCCGTCTCGGAGGGACGCTACGGCGGCACCCCGGGCCGGATCTTCATCCGCGAGGGCGACGGCGTGGTCGTCGTGGCCGGCCCGGAGGCCCATACCGGGCACGGCCGTGGGCTGTTGGTGCGCCGGGTACGCACGGACGACGGCACCGAGTACGCGGCCGGCGACCACTTCCGCACCATGGGCGGGTACTTGAGGTCCCGCCCCTGAGAGACCCCGTGGCCCCCGTTGCCCGAAGGCGGGGGCCTCTTCGCGGGGTCAGTCCCCGGCCGACGCCGAAACGGTGTCCTCGGTACGGGAGTTGGCGCCGTCGTGGTGGTGCCGCCCCAGCGGTATCACCAACGGCGTGCCGCTGACCGGGTCCGGTGTGATCCGGCAGCGCAGGTCGAAGACGTCCTCGACCGTGGCCTCGGTGACGACATCGGCGGGCGCGCCTTCGGCGACGATCCGCCCGCCCTTCATGGCGATGACGTGATCGGCGTACCGGCAGGCCTGGTTGAGGTCGTGCAGGACCATCACGATCGTGCGGCCCTCGCGCCGGTTGAGGTCCGTGATCAGGTCGAGTACGTCGATCTGGTGGGCGAGGTCGAGATAGGTCGTCGGCTCGTCGAGCAGCAGGACCGGGGTGCCCTGGGCGACTGCCATGGCGATCCAGGCGCGTTGCCGCTGGCCGCCGGAGAGTTCGTCGACAGGGCGCTCGGCCAGTTCGGTGAGGCTGGTCGCCTCAAGGGCCGCGTGCACGGCCTCCTCGTCGGCCGCCGACCACTGCCGCCACCAGGTCTGGTGCGGAGAGCGGCCCCGGCCCACCAGGTCGAGAACGGTCAGCCCCTCCGGTGCCACCGGCGTCTGCGGCAGGATGCCGAGTTTCCGGGCGAGTTCACGGGTGGGGACGGAGCGCAGTGCGACGCCGTCCAGCTCCACCACGCCCTGACGCGGGGCCAGTAGCCGGGCGAGCGCCCTCAACAGGGTTGATTTCCCGCAGGCGTTGGCGCCGACGATGGCCGTGATCCGGCCGGTCGGCACGGTCAGGTCCAGGTTCTCGACCACCGGCCGCCCGTCGTAGGCGAGATGAAGATCACGTGCCCGCAACTCGGGCCCGGAGGCGGGTGATTCGGGGTTCCCGGGGGCCTTGGCTCCGGAGGCGGGTGATTCGGGGGTCCGCAGGGCTTCGGTTCCCGTGGCGGGTGAATCGGGCGTCCGCAGCGTCTCGGTTCCCGTGGCGGATGTCTCGGACGTCCGCGGGGCGCGCGGGTCAGTGGTCGACATGCGATCAGCCTCCAGAGCCCGCGCGGTTGACGCGGATGAGCAGCCACAGCAGGACCGGCGCGCCGAGGGCGCCGGTGACGATCCCGACCGGCAGTTCCGTCCCCGGGATCGCCTCGCGGGCGAGGAGATCGGAGCCGAGGACGACGAACGCGCCGGTGAGACCGGAGACGAGCGGGGGTGGCGACGAGGTGCCCGCCAGCCGCTGGGCGATCTGCGGACAGGCCAGCGCGACGAACGCCACCGGACCGGCGGCCGCCGTACCGAACGCGACCAGGCCCACTCCGGCCAACAGCAGCGCCAGGCGCACCGGTTGGACGGGTGTGCCGAGTCCGGCGGCCACGTCGTCGCCGAGCATCAGCGTGCGCATCCAGCGGCCCATGCCCAGCGTGATCGGCAGCAGCACGGCCAGGGCGATGGCCAGGGAGTCCACCTGGCTCCAGGTCCGGCCGTTGAGGTTGCCGACCAGCCAGCCGAGGGCCGCCTCCGCCTCGAAGCGATTGCCGCGCGCCACAAGGAAGTTGGTGGCACTGGAGCAGATCCAGGACACCCCGATGCCGACGAGGATGATGCGGTACCCGGTGGCCCCGCCCTTCCACGCCAGCGCGTACACGAGCAGCGCCGTGGCCAGTGCGCCGAGCAACCCCAGGGTGGACAGCCCGAGTCCACCGGTCCAGCCCAGAACGACCGCCGCCACCACGGCGGTTCCGGCACCCTCGGTCAGCCCGATCATGTCGGGGCTGGCCAGCGGATTGCGGGTCATCGTCTGGAACACCGCGCCGGAGACCCCGAAGGCGATGCCGACCAGCAGGCCGACCAAGGCGCGGGGCAGCCGTAGATCCTGGACGACGATGACCGTGCCCGCGTCGCCCGAACCCCACAGGGCCCTGACGACGTCCGTGAAGGCCACCGGATAGTCGCCGATGGTCAGACCCCAGCAGAAGAGCAGGAAGGCGCCGACGCCGACGCCGGCCCCCGTGAGGAGCAGACGCGGACGCAGCACGCCGGACACCGGGGGGACGGCCAGCCGGAACGGCCGGTTGCCCAGGAGAGCGGGTGACGGTGGTGCGGGCACGCTCATACCTCCGCGAGCTTCCGGCGGCGGACCAGGACGATGAAGAACGGGCCGCCGAGGAAGGCGACGAGGACACCCGCCTGGATCTCGGTCGGGCGGTCCACCATCCGGCCCAGGATGTCGGCGGACAGCAGCAGAACGGGCGCGAGCGCGGCGGACAGCGGCAGCAGCCACCGGTAGTCGGGGCCGATCCCGGCGTACTGCGCGAGGACCCGCGCGATGTGCGGGACGACCAGTCCGAGGAAGACCACGGGACCGATGACGGCGACGGACGCGCCGGTCAACAGCACGACGGCGGTGACCCCTTGGAGGCGTACGAGACCGAGCCGCCGTCCCAGGGAGGCGGCCACGTCGTCGCCGAGGGCCATGCTGTTGAGGGCCGGCGCGAGGGACAGGGCGAGCAAGGCGCCCACGGCGAGGAAGGGCAGGATGCGCACCAGCTCGCCGGAGTCCTGGTCGGCCAGGGTGCCGGCCGACCAGAAGCGGTAGCGGTCCAGCGCGTCCTGGTCGGTCAGCACGACGGCGCTGGTGAACGACTGGAGCAGCGAGGTGACGGCGACCCCGGCGAGCGCCAGTTTCACCGGAGTGGCCCCGGACCCGCCCAGCCGGCCCAGGAAGAAGACCACGACACTCGCGACGAGCGCTCCGCCGAACGCGAACCACACATAGCCGTACAGCGAGACGACCCCGAACACCCCGACCGCCATGACGATCGCGAAGGACGCCCCCGCGCTCACCCCGAGGATGCCCGGGTCCGCGAGCGGATTGCGGGTCAGGGCCTGCATCAGCGCGCCGGACAGGCCGAGCGCCGCGCCGGTCGTGAGGCCGAGCAGGGTGCGGGGCACGCGCACCGACCAGATGACGTTGTCGACGAGGCGGCTGGGCGGATGGCCGAGGACCGAGCGCACCACCTGGTCGAGCGGGACGCTGAGCGCGCCCAGGGCCACCGACAGCAGAGACAGCAGGACGAGGAGGGCGACGACCAGTGTCACCAGCACCGTGGTGCGAAGCCTTCTGCCTGAAGCCACTTGCCGGTCTCCATGTCGTCTTCCGGGTCATCTTCCGTGCTCCGGAGCCCTGTTGGCGGACCACCGGACGGCCCCGCCGCCAGCTTAGGTGAGCATAACCTCAGTGGCTGTGACGTGGACCTGTGGTTCCGGGGTGGGTCTATCAAGTAAGGCAATGCTTACCTTACTATGCGAGCGGTCGCGGCTCCGCTGAGCCGTTCCGCACGCATTGGGAGGCACGGGCAGCTGTGGCGGGCAACACGCTTTCTTCGGCACAGGCAACAGCGACGAACGACTTCTGGCGACGGAGGTTCGCGTCGCCGGTGCCGGAGACGTCCTTGCCGCTTGACCACCCCCGTCCGCCGCGCCAGGAGGGCCCGGCGCCCCTCGCGCGACGCGCGGCCCCCCTCGCCCCGACGTCCGACGCGGCCACCCGACTCGCCGCCTTCGTCGCCCTGTTGCACCGCTACGGCGGTACGACGGCCACCGAGACGGCGGTCGCCCACGAGGGACTCCCGCTCCGCGTCACGATCGACGGCGACACCCCGTTCGCCGAACTCCGCGAGCAGATCACGGCCGTACGCGCGGAGGCCGCCGCCCACCACCTGCCGACCGCCGAGCTGCTACGGCTGCTCGCCCCCGAACCCTTCCGCGGCGGCGGCCTGTTGTGCGCCACGGGCTTCGGACCCGCCGCCTGGGACGAGACCGGCCCCCTGGACCTGGCCCTCACCGTGACCGACGGAGAAGTGGCGGCGGACTACCGCACCGACCTCTTCGAATCCGCCACCGTCGACCTGGTCCTCGGCCACTACGGCACGCTCCTCGCCGACGCCGTCGCCCGCCCGGAGGCCCCGGTCGCCGACCTCGAACTCCTCGGCGCCGACGAGCGGCACCGCATCCTGCGCGGCTGGAACGACACCGAGCACGACGTCCCCGCGCTCACCTGGCCCCGCATGTTCGCCGACCAGGTCGCCGCCCGCCCGCACGAGGTGGCGCTCATCCACGAGGACGTCCGCCTCACCTACGCCGAACTCGACGCCCGCGCCGCGAAGTTGGCGCACGCCCTGGTGGCCCGGGGCGCCGGTCCCGAGCAGGTCGTGGCGCTCGCCGTACCGCGCTCGGCCGACATGATCGTCGCCGAGGTCGCCGTCCTGAAGTCGGGCGCCGCCTATCTGCCCGTCGACACCGACTACCCGGCCGACCGCATCGCCTACATGGTCGCCGACGCCCGCCCGGTCTGCCTCGTCACCACCGCAGAGATCGCCCCCGACCTGCCCCCGGACCTGGACCCGCTGATCCTCGACGCCCCGGAGACGGTCGCCGAGCTGGCCGCGTACCCGGCCCAAGGCCCGTCCACCGCCGACGAGTTGACGACCGCGCACGCGGCCTACGTCATCTACACCTCCGGCTCCACCGGCCGCCCCAAGGGCACCGTCCTGTCCCACGCGGGTGTCGCCAAACTGGTCGCGACCCAGCAGGAACGATTCGGGATCGGCCCGCACAGCCGCGTCCTCCAGTTCGCCTCGCCCAGTTTCGACGTCGCCTTCTGGGACCTCTGCCTCGGCCTGCTCTCCGGCGGCCGACTGATCGTCGTCCCCGCCGACCGCCGCGTCCCCGGCGCACCGCTCGCGGACTACGCAAACGAGCACGGCATCACCTTCATGATCCTGCCGCCGGCGCTGCTCGCCGCCATGCCGGAAGACGTCCGACTCCCGCCCGAGGCAACCCTCCTGGCCGGTACGGAACGTGTCTCGCCCGAGCTGGTCGGCCGCTACGCACGCGGCCGGATGATGTTCAACGCCTACGGCCCGACCGAGGCCACCACCAACTCCACCCTGGGCCTGTGCGACCCGGACACCCCGGCCGGCACCATCGTGCCCATCGGCGTCCCCGACCCCGGCACCCGCGCCTACGTCCTCGACGACCGGCTGCGCCCGGTCCCCGCCGGAGTCACGGGAGAGCTCTACCTCGGCGGCGCCGGCCTGGCCCGCGGCTATCTCGGCCGCCCCGCCCTCACCGCCGAACGCTTCGTCGCCGCCCCCGCCGACATGACCGCCGCCCCGGGCGAACGCCTCTACCGCACCGGCGACTTGGTCCGCTGGAAGGCGGACGGCCGACTCGAGTTCCACGGCCGCGTCGACACCCAGGTCAAGATCCGCGGCTTCCGTATCGAGCCCGGCGAGATCGAGTCCGTCCTGCGCTCCCACCCGTCCGTCGACCAGGCCGCCGTCGTCGTCCGCGAGGACCGCCCCGGCGAACGCCGCCTCGCCGCCTACGTCGTGCCCTCGCTGGACGCCGAGGCGACCCCGGACGAAGGCGTCGCGGACTGGAAGGACCTGCACGAACTCCTGTACTCCGCCGCCGGATCGGACGGTTTCGAGGAGAACTTCGCCGGCTGGAACAGCATGTACGACGGCCTTCCGATCCCCCTCGCCGACATGCGCGAGTGGCGCGAGGCCACCCTCGACCGCATCCGCGCGCTACGGCCCCGCCGCATCCTGGAGATCGGCGTCGGCTCCGGCCTGCTGCTCTCCCGGCTCGCCCCGGACTGCGCCGAGTACTGGGGCACCGACCTCTCCGAGGAAGCCGTACGCGCCCTGGACGCCCAGGTGTCCGCGATCCCCGAACTCGCCGACCGTGTCACCCTGTTGGCCCGTCCCGCGCACGACCTCACCGGTCTGCCCGAGGGCCACTTCGACACGATCGTCGTCAACTCCGTCATCCAGTACTTCCCCGGCGGCGACTACCTCACCGGCGTACTCCGGGACGCGGCGGCTCTCCTCGCCCCCGGCGGCGCGTTGTTCGTCGGCGACGTCCGCAACCTGCGCCTGCTGCGCACGCTGAGCGCGGCCGTCGAGAGCGGGCGGGCACGGGACGAGGGGGACGAGACGGTCGCGGACAAGGAAGCCCTGCGCGCCGCCGTGGACCGGGCCGTCGCCTGGGAGGGCGAACTCCTCGTCGACCCCGACTACTTCACGAGCCTCGACGGCCTCAGCGCCGACATCCGCGTCAAGCGCGGCACGCACCACAACGAACTCACCCGCTATCGCTACGACGTCGTACTGCGACCGCAGACGGACGCACCCGAGGAAACCCCCGACTCGCCCTGGCCCGCGCTCGGTTCGGTACAGGCGCTGGACGAGCTGCTCGCCGGGCGGCCGGACCGGCTGCGGATCACCGGCATCCCCAACTCCCGCCTCGCCGACGACCTCGCCGCGCTCGACGCCCTCGACGACAGCAGCAGGCCGGCCGCCGGACCGTACGGCGTGGATCCCGAGGCCCTGTACGAGATCGCCGCGCGGCACGGCTACGAGGTGACGCTCACCTGGAACGGGGACGCCGAGGACGGCAGCCTGGACGCCGTGTTCGCCCTCGACGAGGAGGTACCGGCGCGGTACCGCCCCGCCGGCGGCCACCTGCTCACCAACCGCCCCGCACCCTTCCGCAACGTCAACGCCCTCATGTCGACCCTGCGGACCCACGCCACCGAGTACCTGCCCGACTACATGGTCCCGGCCGCCTTCGTCCCGCTGGACCGGCTGCCCGTCACCCCCAGCGGCAAGCTCGACGCCGCCGCGCTGCCGGTCCCGGACCTCACCCGGCAACTCAGCGCGGGCCGGGCGCCCGAGACCCCTCGCGAACAACTGCTGTGCGACCTCTACGCCCGGGCCCTCAAGGTCCCCTCGGTCGGCGTCGACGACGACTTCTTCGCGCTCGGCGGCGACAGCATCGTTGCCGTCCAACTCCTCATCCTGGCCCGCCGGGCAGGCCTGGAACTCACCCCGAGAGACGTGTTCCGCCACCGTACGGTCGCCGAACTCGCCACGGTCGCCCGCACCGGGACCGCCGATCTCGGCGAGGACACCCCGTGGCAGCCGCTGAGCGACGACGAACTCGCCGCCGTCCAGGCCGAGTTCCCCGTCACCGTTGAGGAGGCGCTGCCCCTCGGCCCGCTCCAGGAGGGCTTCTTCTTCCACGCCCTGGTGGACGGCGCCGAACTCGACGCCTACGTCGTGCAGCAGGTCATCGAACTGTCGGGACCGGTCAACGGCACCCTGCTGCGGCAGGCCGCCCAACGACTCGTCGACCGGCACGCCCCACTGCGCGCCTGCTTCCGCCAGACGCCCGCCGGCCGCCCGGTCCAGCTCATCGCCTCCGGCCTCGAACTGCCCTGGCACGAAGTCGACCTGTCCGCCCAGGACGACCCCACGGTCCGCCGCGCCCTCGCCGAGGCCGTCGCCGCCGACGAACGCGCCCACCGCTTCGACCTCGCCCACCCGCCGCTGATCCGCTGCGCCCTCATCCGCTTCGGCGAGGACCGCAGCCGACTGGTCCTGACGTTCCATCACATCATCGCGGACGGCTGGTCCTTGCCGGTCCTGCACCGCGAACTCCTCGCCCTCTACGGCGAGAACCCGACCCCCCTCACCGGAGTCGCCCCCTACCGCGGCTACCTCCGCCGTATCGCCGGAGCCGACCGCGAGGCCGCCCGCGCGGCCTGGAGCACCGCCCTCGCCGGGGTCGAGGAGCCCACCCGGCTCGTCGAGGCCCCCGCGCCGGCCGGACCCGTCGAACCCGCCCAGATCCGCGTCGAGTTGACCGAGCGCGTCACCTCGCGGCTCGCCGCCCGCGCCCGGGAACGCGGAGTCACCCTCGGTACCCTCGTGCAGGGCGCCTGGGGCCTGCTCGTCGGCCGTATGACGGGCCGCGAGGACGTACTGTTCGGCACCACGGTCGCCGGACGTGACGCCGCAGTCGACGGCATCGAGTCGATGATCGGCCTGTTCATCAACACCCTTCCCACCCGGCTGCGTTGGGCCCCCGGAGACACCCTGGGCGCGCTGCTCGACCGGCTCCAGGACGAGCAGAGCGCGCTCCTCGACCACCAGCACCTCGGCCTCGCCGACATCCAGCGCGCCACCGGTCACGCGGGCGACGGCGAACTCTTCGACACCCTCGTGGTGTTCGAGAACTACCCCGGCGGCGAGGGTGCCCCGGGCATCACCGACCCGACCGGCACGATCGCCGTCGCCGGACACGCGTTCCACGACGCCGTGCACTACCCCCTGGCCCTGATCGTCAAGCCCGGCCGCCGTCTCGACCTGCGCCTCAAGCACCACGCCCGCCGCCTCGACGCCGACGCGGTGCAGTCCCTCGCCGACCGGCTCACCCTGATCCTGCACGCGCTGGCTGGCGACCCCGGCGCCCGGATCGCCGACCTCGACCTGCTCACCCCGGACGAGCTGGCCGACGCCCACCCGGCGGGGGAGACCCGGCCGGTCCCGGCCACCACACTCGACGCCGAGTTCGCCGCGCAGGTCGCGCGCACTCCGGACGCCACGGCCGTCGTCTTCGACGGAACGACCCTGACCTACGCCGAACTGGACGCGCGGGCCGAGGAGTTGGCCGCCCGGCTGCGGGCCAAGGGCGCGGGCCGGGAGCGGTTCGTCGCCGTCGCCGTACCCCGTTCGGCGGAGCTGATGGTGGCGCTGCTGGGTGTCCTGAAGTCGGGGGCCGCCTATCTGCCCCTCGACCTGGACTACCCGGCCGAGCGCCTCGCCCACATGCTGGTCGACTCGGGCGCGACCACGGTCGTCACGACGGAACGGGACGCCGAACGGCTGCCGTCGGTCGACGGCCTCGATGTGCTCCGGCTGGACGCGGAGGGCGAGGAGGCCCTGTTCGGCGGCATCCAGGACCCCGCCCGCCCCGACGACCCCGCCTACCTCATCTACACCTCCGGCTCCACCGGCCGCCCCAAGGGCGTCGTAGTCACCCACCGCGCCATCGGCAACCGGCTGGCCTGGATGCAGGGCGCGTACGAACTCACCTCCGCCGACAGGGTGTTGCAGAAAACGCCGTCCAGCTTCGACGTGAGCGTGTGGGAGTTCTTCTGGGCGTTGCGCCAAGGCGCGGCCGTCGTCCTCGCCGCCCCCGACGGACACCGCGACCCCGCCTATCTGGCCCGTCTGATCCAGGCCGAGGGCATCACCACGATGCACTTCGTGCCGTCCATGCTGGAGGCGTTCCTCGCCTCGGACGAGGTCACCGCCGACCCGGCGTGGGCGCACAGCCTGCGCCGCGTGTTCAGCAGCGGCGAGGCGCTGTCCGGTTCCGCCGCCCACCGCTGGCACGAGCTGACCGGCGTCCCGCTGCACAACCTCTACGGCCCCACCGAGGCCGCCGTGGACGTCACTTACCACCCCTACGACGGCACGCCCGGCACCACCGTGCCCATCGGCCGACCCGTCTGGAACACCGGCCTGCGCGTCCTCGACACCTGCCTGCGCCCGGTGCCGGACGGCGTCCCCGGCGAGCTGTACCTGACCGGCGTCCAGTTGGCCCGCGGCTACCACCGGCGCCCCGCGCTCACCGCAGACCGCTTCGTCGCCGACCCGTACGCCACCGAGCCCGGCGCCCGCATGTACCGAACCGGCGACCTCGTACGCCGCCGCCCCGACGGCACGATCGACTACCTCGGCCGCACCGACCGCCAGGTCAAACTCCGCGGCAACCGCGTCGAACTCGGCGAGATCGAGGCCGAGTTGACCCGCATCCCCGCAGTGGCCCGAGGCGCGGTCGTCATCCGCGACCAGCGACTCATCGCCTACGCGGTCCCGGCATCCGGAGTCACGCTCGACCCCGCCGACCTGCGCGCCGCCCTCGCCGACACGCTGCCCGCGCCCCTGATCCCGGAGGCGTACGTCGTCCTCGCCGACCTCCCGCTCACCCCGAGCGGCAAGCTGGACCAGGCCGCGCTGCCCGCCCCGGAGGCCGAGCGCGCCGAACGCCGTCTGCCCGAGGGGCCGTTGGAGCGTCAGCTCACCGAGATCTTCGCGGCCGTCCTCGGCATCGAGGACGCGGGCCCCGACGACGACTTCTTCCGCCTCGGCGGCGACAGCATCAGCTCCATCGGCGTCGCGAGCCGCGCCCGCGCGGCCGGCCTGGACCTGAGCCCGCGCGACGTGTTCACCCACCGCACGCCCGCCGCCCTCGCGCTGGCGGCCGGCACCGCAACGGCCGTAGCCACCAGCCGTGTTGAGGCCTTCACCCTCACCGACGCCGAACAGACCCGCGTCCGCGCCGTCGCGGCCCCGGCGGAGGTCGCCGACGTGTGGCCGCTGGCCCCCCTCCAGGAGGGCCTGTTCTTCCACTCGGCGTACGACGAGGGCGCGTTGGACGTCTACACCGTCCACGAGACCTTCGACTTGGCGACCCGTCTCGACACCACGCGTCTGCGCGCCGCCGTCCGCACCGTCCTCGACCGCAACCCCGGCCTGCGCGCGGGCTTCACCAGCGACGGCCTCGACCAGCCCGTGCAGTTCATCGTCGAGGACCCGGAGATCCCCCTCGAAGAGGTCGACCTCTCCCTTCTCCCCGCCGCCGAACAGGACGTACTCCTACGGGAGTTGACGGACGCCGAACGCGACCGCCGCTTCGACCTGTCCGCACCCCCGCTCTTCCGCCTCCTCCTGCTCCGCCTCGGCGCGGAACGCGGCGACCGGCTCGTCATCGGCCGCCATCTGATTCTCTGGGACGGCTGGTCGGCCTGGCTGTTCCTCGACGAGCTGTTCGCGCTGTACGAGTCGGGCGGCGACGCCAACGCCCTTTCCGAGCCCGGCAGTTACCGCGACTACCTGACGTGGCTGGAGGAGCAGGACGACTCGGTCGCCACGGCCGCCTGGCGTACCGCGCTCGCCGGTCTCGACGAGCCGACCCTGCTCGCGCCCACCGCCACCGACGGCCTCGAACCGGTCATCCCCGACCAGCTCGACACCCGTCTCTCCACCGAACTCGGCGACCGACTCCGCGAGTTGGCCCCCGCCCACGGCCTGACCCTCAACACGATCCTCAACGCGGCCTGGGGACTCACCCTCGCCTCCGCGACCGGCCGCGCCGACGTCGTCTTCGGCACGACCGTCGCAGGGCGCCCCAGCGAGGTCCCGGACGTCGGCAACATCATCGGCCTGTTCCTCAACACCGTCCCGACCCGCATCGCCCTCAACCCCGCCGAACCGGTCCTCGACCTGCTCCGCCGTATCCAGGGCGAACGCCTCGACCTCATGCCGTACGAGCACCTCAGCCTCGGTGTCCTCCAGGCCGAGACCGGTCACCGCAAGCTCTTCGACACGCTGTTCGTGCTGCGCAACAACGACACCGAGGAACGGCTCGCCGACCTGAAGACCCGGCACGGCGCCACCGCCGTCGCCAACGTCGACGCCACCCACTACCCGGCCAACCTCGTCATCACCCCCGGCCGCGAGATCGCCGTCACCCTCACCCACCGCCCCGACCTCGTCCCAACTGCGCACGCGCAGGCCCTCATCGACCGCTTCGCGCTCCTCGTGGACCGCCTCACCGCCGACCTCACGGCACCGGTGGGCTCCCTCGACTCCCTCCTTCCGGCCGAAGTCGAGTCGCTACGGCGGGAGTCGGCGGCCAGCCGGGTCCCCGACCCCGAGGACACCGTCGCCGACCTGCTCGCCGCGCAGGCCGAACGCACCCCGGACGAGCGGGCGTTGGTCTTCGGCGAGCGCAGCATGACGTACGCCGAACTCGACGCCGCCGTCAACCGGATGGCCCGGCTGCTGATCGACCGGGGCGCGGGCCCCGAGCAGGTCGTCGCGCTCGCCCTGCCGCGCTCGCTCGACATGGTGGTCGCCCTCTTCGCGGTCCTGCGCACCGGAGCGGCCTATCTGCCCCTGGAGTTGGACCACCCGGCCGACCGCCTGTCCCTGATGCTGGCCGACGCGAGCCCCCTTCTCCTGCTCAGCACCACGGCCGTATCCGCCACGCTGGACGGCGAGATGACCCGCGTCCTGCTCGACAGCCCGGAGACCAAGGGGGAGTTGGCGGCTCAGCCGGACACTCCCGTCCGCCTCCGCTTCAGCCTCGAACACCCCGCCTACGTCATCTACACCTCCGGCTCCACCGGTCGCCCCAAGGGCGTCGTCACCCCCTACCGGGGCCTGACGAACATGCAGTTGAACCACCAGAAGGAGATCTTCGAGCCCGCCATCGCCTCGGCCGGCGGCCGACGGCTGCGCATCGCGCACACCGTGTCCTTCGCCTTCGACATGTCGTGGGAAGAACTGCTCTGGCTCGTCGAGGGCCACGAAGTGCACGTCTGCGACGAGGAGTTGAGGCGGGACGCCGAAGCGCTGGTCGCCTACTGCGAACGCCACCGCGTCGACGTCGTCAACGTCACCCCCACCTACGCCCGACTCCTCATCGAGCAGGGCCTGTTGGAGGGCCACGTCCCGCCGCTCGTACTCCTCGGCGGCGAGGCCGTACCGGAGACGGTGTGGACGGCCCTGCGCGACACCGAGGGCACATACGGCTACAACCTGTACGGGCCGACCGAGTACACCATCAACACCCTCGGCGGCGGCACCCTCGACAGCGACACCCCGACCGTCGGCAAGCCTATCCGGGGCACCCGCGCCCACATCCTCGACGCCTGGCTGCGCCCGGTGCCCGACGGTGTCCCCGGCGAGCTGTACATCGCCGGAATCGGCCTGGCCCGGGGCTACTTGGACCGGCCCGCGCTCACCTCCGAGCGCTTCGTCGCCGACCCGTTCGGCGAGCCCGGTGAGCGTATGTACCGTACGGGGGACCTGGTCCGCCGCAACCCCGACGGCAATCTCGACTTCCTCGGCCGCACCGACGACCAGGTCAAGATCCGCGGCTACCGCATCGAACCCGGCGAGATCGAGACCGCCCTCAGCCGCCACCCGCTCGTCTCCCAGGCCGCCGTGGTCGTCCGCGACGAACGCCTCGTCGGCTATGTCGTCCCCTCCGGCGCCGACTCGACGGAGCGCACCGCCGCCGAGGCCGCGCAGGTGGGGGAGTGGCAGGAGATCTACTCCGACGAGTACGAGGAGATCGGCACCGCCGTCTTCACCGAGCAGTACGACGGCTGGGACAGCTCCTACGACGGACAGCCCATCCCCTTCGAGGAGATGCACGAGTGGCGCGAGGCCACCCTCGCCCGCATCGGCGCCCTCAAGCCGCGCCGCATCCTCGAAGTCGGCGTCGGATCAGGCCTGTTGCTGTCCCGGCTCGCCCCGGACTCGGAGGCGTACTGGGCCACCGACTTCGCCGCTCCCGTCATCCGCAAGATAGGCGAGGAGGTACGGCGCGACCCGGCGCTCGCCGCCAAGGTCGAACTGCGCTGCCGCCCGGCCGAGGACCTGAGCGGGCTGCCGTTCGCGTACTTCGACACGATCGTCATCAACTCCGTCATCCAGTACTTCCCGAGCATCGACCACCTCACGACCGTGCTGAACGGCCTGATGGAACTGCTCGCGCCAGGCGGCGCCCTGTTCGTCGGCGACGTCCGCAACCTGCGGCTCGCCGGCACCTTCCACACCGAGATCCAGCGCGCCAGGGGCACCGCCGAGGCGGACCTGGAGCGGGCGGTGGAACGCGGTCTGCGCCTGGAGAAGGAACTCCTGGTCGACCCCGACTACTTCACCACCCTCGGCCACGGCGTCGACCTGCGCACCAAGCGCGCCCAGCACCACAACGAGCTGTCCCGGCACCGCTACGACGTCGTTCTCTACGCCGACGACCCGGACGTGCGCCTGGGCAACGCCCCGTCCGTCGACTGGGCCACCGGCAACACCATCGGCGAACTCCTGCGCGGCGACTGGTCGTCGGCCGAGGCGATCGGTGAACTCCTGCGCGGCGGCTGGTCCGCGACCGGCGCCACCACCGAACGCCCGCGCGGCGAGCGGCCCGAGGCGCTCCGCTTCACCGGCATCCCCGACGGCCGTACGAGCGAGACGGGCGTGGACCCCGAGCATCTGCACGAGTTGGGCACGGCGGCCGGATATCGGGTGCTGACCACCTGGTCCGAGCAGGACGGGACCTACGACGCCGTCTTCCTGAAGTCCCCCGAACTGCGCCTGACCGGGGGCCTGTTCCGCCCGGGTGGCGGCACGCACCCCTACGCCAACGACCCCACCGCCGCCCGCGAGGCGAGCGCGCTGGTGCGGCGGCTGCGCGAGGACCTGGGCCGCGAACTGCCCGACTACATGGTCCCGTCGGCCTTCGTCACCGTCGACGGCCTGCCCATGAACGCCAACGGCAAGCTCGATGTCCGGGCGCTGCCCGATGCCGAACCCGCCGTCGCGCTCGGCGGCGGACGCGGCCCGCGCACCCCGCAGGAAGAGGTGCTCTGCCGGCTGTTCGCCGAGGTGTTGGGGCTTCCCGAGGTCGGCGCGGAGGACAACTTCTTCGACCTGGGCGGCCATTCACTCCTCGCCACCCGGCTGGTCAGCCGCGCCCGCACCGAGCTGGGCGCCGAACTCGCCATCCGTGACCTCTTCGAGGCCCCGACTCCCGCCCTGCTCGCGGGCCGTGCGGACGCGGCGAGCCCGGCCCGCCCGGCGGTCACCCCGGTCGCGGACCGGCCCGCGCGCATCCCTCTGTCGGCCGCCCAGCGACGGCTGTTGCTCGTCGAGGAGATCACCGGCAGCTCGGTCGCCTACAACTTCCCGCTGGTCTTCCGGCTGCGCGGCACCCTCGACACCGAGGCCCTGGCCGCCGCCCTGCGGGATGTCGCCGGACGCCACGAGGCGCTGCGGACGGTGTTCCCGACGTACGAGGGCGAGCCGTACCAGCGGATCGTCCCGGCCGAGGAAGCGGTCCCGGTCTGCACGGTCGTCGACTGCGCCGAGGACGAACTGCCCGCGCTGATCGAGTCCGCCCAGCGCCGCCCCTTCGACCTCACCACCGAACTCCCGCTGCGCTGCGAGGTGTTCAGGCTTGGCTTCGACGAGCAGGTGGTGGCCGTCGTCCTGCACCACATCACCACCGACGAGTGGTCCGACCGCCCCTTCCTCGCGGACCTCGACACCGCCTACGCGGCCCGCCGCGAGGGACGGGCACCCGAGTGGACGCCGCTGCCGGTGCAGTACGCCGACTACACCCTCTGGCAGGACGACCTCCTCGCCCGCACCGGCGAGGCCCAACTCGCCCACTGGGTCGCCGCCTTGCGCGGTCTGCCCGACGAACTCGCCCTGCCCGCCGACCGACCGCGCCCCACCGAGCCGACCGGCCACGGCGGCAAGGTCCGTTTGGAACTGCCCGCCGCGACCGGCCACGCCCTGCGCGACCTCACCACCGCCACCGGGACCAGCATGTTCATGCTGTTCCAGGCGGCCACCGCCGCGCTGCTGAACCGGCTCGGCGCGGGCGAGGACATCCCGCTCGGCGCACCCATCGCCGGCCGCACCGACGAGGCCCTCGCCGACCTCGTGGGCTTCTTCGTCAACACGCTGGTGCTGCGTACCGACGTGTCCGGCGACGAGCTGACGTTCCGTGAACTCCTGGGCCGGGTGCGGGAGTCGTCCCTCGCGGCCTTCGAGTACCAGGACCTGCCCTTCGACCGGGTCGTGGAGGCCCTCAACCCGCCCCGCGTGGCCGGCCGCAATCCGCTCTTCCAGGTCATGCTCGGCTACCACCACCGCCCCGACGGCGACCCGGACGTGCTCGGCCTCGCGACCGAGTGGTTCGACATGGACACCGGCATGGCGAAGTTCGACCTCCACTTCACCTTCGTCGACGAGACCGGCCGCGACCGGGTGGTCCTGCTCCTGGAGTACGCGACCGACCTCTTCGACCACGGCACCGCCGAGACGATCGCCGCCCGCATGGCCCGCCTCCTGGACCGTGCGGCGGCCGAACCCGACCGCGCCGTAAGGGACTTCGACCTCCTGGCGGACACCGAGCGCGCGCTGGTCCTGGAGGAGTGGAACGCCACCGAGCACCCCGTCCCCGTCACCACCCTCCCGGAACTCTTCCGCGCCCAGGTCGCCCGCACCCCCGACGCCACGGCACTCGTCTTCGAGGGCCAGCGGCTGACCTACGCCGAGCTGGACGCCCAAGTGGAGCGCACCGCCGGGGTGTTGGCCGCGCTCGGCGCGGGCCCCGAACAGACCGTGGCCGTAGCCCTCCCACGCTCACTCGAACTCGTCGTCGCCCTGCTCGCCGTCCACCGCGCCGGAGCCGCCTACCTCCCGCTCGACCCCGACTACCCGGAGGACCGCCTCGCCCTCATGGTCGAGGACGCCCGCCCGGTGTACGTCGTCCGCGACACCCTGCCGACCGGCCCCGAGGCCCAACTCCCCACGTCCTACGACCCGTCGCACCCCGCGTACGTCATCTACACCTCCGGCTCCACCGGCCGCCCCAAGGGCGTCGTCGTCCCGCACGAGGGCATCGTCAACCGGCTGCTCTGGATGCAGGACGCCTACGAACTCACCGCCGACGACAGGGTGTTGCAGAAGACGCCGTCCAGCTTCGACGTGTCGGTGTGGGAGTTCTTCTGGCCCCTGATCACCGGCGCCACCCTGGTTGTCGCCCGTCCCGAGGGCCACCGTGACCCGGCCTACCTGGCCCGGCTGATCCGCGAACAGGGCGTCACCACCGTCCACTTCGTGCCCTCCATGCTCCAACTCTTCCTGGAGGAACCGGCAGCGGCGGACTGCACCGGCCTGCGCCGAGTGATGTGCAGCGGCGAGGCCCTTCCCGTCGCCGTCACCCACCGCTTCCACGAGGCCCTGGGCACCGCCGAGTTGCACAACCTCTACGGCCCGACCGAGGCCTCGGTCGACGTGACGGCCGTGGAGATCGGACCCGACGCGACGAGCGTGCCGATCGGCCGCCCGGTGTGGAACACCCGCACCTACGTCCTCGACGCCGGCCTGCGTCCCGTCCCGCCCGGCGTCCCGGGCGAGCTGTACCTGGCAGGCGTCCAGCTCGCGCGGGGTTACCTCGACCGGCCCGGCCTGACGGCCGAGCGGTTCGTCGCCGACCCGTACGCCATCAAGCCCGGCGCCCGTATGTACCGCACCGGCGACCTGGCCCGCTGGAACACCGATGGGACGGTCGAGTACCTGGGCCGCACCGACGACCAGGTGAAGGTGCGCGGTTTCCGCGTCGAACCCGGTGAGATCGAGGGCGTGTTGACCACGCACCCGTCCGTCGCCCACGCCGTCGTGGTGGTCCGGGAACAGAACCTCGTCGCGTACGTGGTCCCGGCCGGACCCATCGAGACGGCAGCCCTGCGAGCGCATGTCTCCGCCGTGCTCCCCGCCCACATGGTCCCCGCCGCCTTCGTCACGCTGGACGCGCTGCCGCTGACCCCCAACGGCAAGCTGGACCGCGCCGCCCTGCCCGCCCCCGACTTCGCGACCGGCACCGGCACCGGCACGGACGCGGGCACCTCGCCGCGCAGCCCGCGCGAGGAGATCCTCACCGGACTCTTCGGTGATGTCCTCGGCCTCGAACGCGTCGGCGCCGACGACGACTTCTTCGCCCTCGGCGGCCACTCCCTGCTCGCCATGCGCCTGGTCAGCCGCGTCCGTACGGCACTTGGCGCCGACCTCACCGTCCGAACCGTCTTCGAGGCCTCCACGCCCGCACTCCTCGCGGCCCGCCTCGACGACCGGGCCGGCGGACTGCCCGCCCTGGTCCCCGCCGACCGCCCCGACGAACTCCCGCTCTCCTACGCCCAGCAGCGCCTCTGGCTGCTGCACCGCATCGAGGGCCCGGGCGCCACCTACAACATCCCGGCCGCCTGGCACCTGACCGGCACACTCGACCGGGCCGCGCTGGCCGCCGCGCTGGACGACGTCGCCGTACGGCACGAAAGCCTGCGCACGGTCTTCCCCGAGCGGGACGGCCGCCCCCACCAGGTCGTGCTGGACCGGGTCTCCGTGCCTCTCCACCACAGCCGGGTCACGGAGAACGAACTGCCCGAGCGGCTCGCCGAGGCCGCCGCGCTCGGGTTCGACATCGACCGTGAACTCCCGCTGCGGGCCCACCTGTTCGGGCTGGCGGAGGACCAGCACGTCCTGCTGCTGGTGCTGCACCACATCGCCGGCGACCAGTGGTCCGACGGGCCGCTGTGGCGAGACCTGGCCACCGCCTACGAAGCCCGCCGCGAGGGACGGGCCCCCGCGTGGACCCCGCTGCCCGTGCAGTACGCCGACTACGCCCTCTGGCACCGCGAGGCGCTCGGCGACGCCGACGCCCCGGACAGCCGCCAGTCCCGTCAACTCGCCTACTGGAAGGCGGCATTGGCCGGTCTGCCGGACGAGCTCGCGCTGCCCACCGACCGCCCCCGCCCGCTGGAGGGCAGTCACCGGGGCGGTGCCGTCGGGCTGACCCTCGGCGCGGAACAGACCGGCGCGCTGCGCGCGTTGGCCCGCCACCACGGCGTCAGTATGTTCATGGTCACCCAGGCCGCCGTCGCCGCGCTGCTGCACCGGCTCGGCGCCGGGGACGACATCCCGCTCGGCGCACCCATCTCCGGACGGGCGGACGAGCACCTCGAAGACCTGGTCGGCTTCTTCGTCAACACCCTTGTCCTGCGCACCGATCTGTCCGGCGACCCCACGTTCGCCGATCTGCTCGCCCGCGTCCGGGACACCGACCTCGCCGCCTACGAACACCAGGACCTGCCCTTCGAGCGGCTGGTCGAGGCGGTCAACCCGGCCCGCTCACTGGCCCGGCACCCGCTGTTCCAGGTGATGGTCGTCCACCTCGACGACGAGGGCGCCACGCCCGCCCTGCCCGGCCTGACCGCACGCCGTGCGGAACTCGGCCAGCAGGGCGCCAAGTTCGACCTCAGCTTCGACTTCGTGGAGCACGGCGCGGACGGCATGCGCTGCTGGATCGAGTACAGCGCCGACCTCTTCGACGAGTCGACCGCTGAACTCCTCGCCCAGCGCCTGGAGTTGCTCCTGGCCCAGATCGCCACCGACCCCGGCCGGCGCATCGGCACCCTCGACGTCCTGCGCGACGACGAGCGCGCCCTCGTCCTCACCGACTGGAACGACAGCGCACGCACCGTCCCCGACCTCACCCTGCCGGAACTCTTCCGCGCCCAGGTCGCCCGCACCCCCGAGGCCACGGCGGTCGTCTTCGAGGACACCGCCCTCACCTACGCCGAACTCGATCTGCGCGTGGAGAAGTTGGCGCACACCCTCGCCGCACACGGCGCGCGGGCCGAGGCCGTCGTCGCCGTCGCCCTGCCGCGCTCACTCGCCCTCGTGGTGTCCCTCCTCGCGGTCCACCGCGCGGGCGCCGCCTATCTGCCCCTGGACACCGGTTACCCGGCCAAGCGGCTCGCCTACACGCTCACCGACGCTGCCCCGGTCTGCCTGATCACCACCGGGGGCGTCACCCTCCCGGACAGCGACGTGCCCACGCTCACCGTGGACGCGGACGGAATCCCCGACCGGCCGGCGCGCGCACCGCTGCCCGCCGCCCATGACCCCCGCCACCCGGCCTACGTCATCTACACCTCCGGCTCCACCGGCCGCCCCAAGGGCGTCACCGTCCCTCACCAGGGCATCACCAACCGCCTGTTGTGGATGCAGGACACCTATCGTCTCGACGCCGACGACCGGGTGCTGCAGAAGACCCCGGCCGGGTTCGACGTGTCGGTGTGGGAGTTCTTCTGGCCGCTGATCACCGGCGCCACCCTCGTCGTGGCCCGCCCGGAAGGCCACCAGGACCCGGTCTACCTCGCCGAACTGATCCGGCGTCAGCACATCACCACCGCCCACTTCGTGCCGTCGATGCTGCGCGCCTTCCTCGACGAACCCGCCGCCGCCCGCTGCACCGACCTGCTCCAAGTCATGTGCAGCGGCGAGGCGTTGCCCGCCCCGCTGGCGGCTTGCTTCCACCAGGTCATTCCGAGTGCCCGTCTGCACAACCTCTACGGCCCCACGGAGGCGTCCGTCGACGTCACCGCCCACGAGGTCCCCGCCGACCCGGCTACGGTGCCCATCGGCCGCCCGGTGTGGAACACCCGCACCTACGTCCTCGACGCGGGACTCCGCCCCGTACCGCCCGGCGTGGCCGGCGAACTGTATCTGGCGGGCGTCCAGTTGGCGCGCGGCTACCTCGGCCGCTCCGCCCTGACCGCCGAACGCTTCGTCGCCGACCCGTACGCCATCGAGCCCGGTGCGCGGATGTACCGCACCGGAGACCTGGCCCGCTGGACCCGGGACGGCGAACTGGAGTACCTCGGCCGCGCCGACGACCAGGTCAAACTGCGCGGCTTCCGTATCGAACTCGGCGAGATCGAGAGCGTGTTGGCCGCCCACGCGAGCGTCGCGCACGCCACCGTCGTCCTGCGCGACGAACGCCTCGTCGCGTACGTCGTGCCGACCGGTCCGGCAGCTGACTCCGCCGAACTCCGCGCCCACACCGCCAAGTCGCTGCCGGACCACATGGTGCCGTCGGCCGTCGTCATCCTCGACGCGCTCCCGCTCACCCCGAACGGGAAACTCGACCGCCGTGCCCTGCCCGCCCCCGACTTCGCCGCCGAGGTCACCGACACCCGCCCGCGCACCCCGCTGGAGGAGACCCTCTGCGCCCTCGTCGCGGACGTGCTCGGCCTCGAACGCGTCGGAGTCGAGGACGACTTCTTCGCCCTCGGCGGCGACAGCATCGTCGCCATGCAACTGGTCGCCCGCGCCCGCGCCGCCGGACTCACCTTCAGCCCGCGCGACGTGTTCCGCCACAAGTCGGCCGCCGGTCTCGCCACCGTCACCGCCACCACGGCCCCCGCCGAGCGCGACGACGACGTCACCCTGCTCGACCTCACCTCCGACGAGCGCGCCGAACTCGCCACCCTGCCCGCGGGAACCGAGGTCCTGCCCGTCTCCCCGCTCCAGGCCGGCCTGCTCTTCCACGCCGCCCTCGACTCCGGCGACGACGGCCCGGACGTGTACACCGTCCAGGTCTCCTACGACCTCGAAGGCCCCCTCGACGCCGACCGGTTGCACACGGCGGCCCAGTCCGTGCTCGACGCGCACGAGAACCTGCGCAGCGGCTTCCGGCACCTGTCCTCCGGACGGCCCGTCGCCGTCGTACCGCGCACGGCCGTACTGCCGTGGCGACAGCTCGACTTGGCGGGCGACTCCGAGGAGTGGGAGCGGCTGCTCGTCCAGGAGCGGCGCCGCTTCGACCCCGAACACCCCCCGCTGCTCCGGCTGTTGCTGGCCCGGCTCGGTCCCGACCGGCACCGGCTCGTGCTCTCGCACCAGCACCTCCTGCTCGACGGCTGGTCGCTGCCGCTGCTCACCGCCGAACTGTGGGCGCGTTACGAGGGCCGAACGCCGGCCGCGCCCGCCCCGTACCGCGATCACCTGCGGCTGCTGGCCGCCCAGGACCCGGCCGCCTCCACCGCCGCGTGGGCCGAGGCCCTCGGCGGGCTGGCCGAGCCGACGCGGCTCGCGCCCGTCGACCCCGACCGTGCCGCCGTCGTACCGAGCACCCACACCGTCGAGTTGGACCCGGACCGTACGGCGGAACTGGAGGCGTTCGCACGCCGGCAGGGTGTCACCGTCAACACCCTTGTCCAGGCCGCCTGGGGCGTGCTGCTCGGTCGGCTCACCGGCCGGGACGACGTGGTGTTCGGTGCCACCGTCGCCGGGCGTTCGCCCGAACTGGCCGGTGCCGAGTCCATGATCGGCCTGTTCATCAACACCGTGCCGGTCCGGGTGCGCGTCCGCCCGGAGGAGAGCACGGCCGCGCTGCTGGAACGCCTCCAGGACGAGCAGTCCCGGCTCATCGCCCATCAGCACCTCGGCCTCGCCGACATCCAACGGGCCGCCGGACTCGGCGAACTCTTCGACACCCTCGTGGTGTTCGAGTCGTACCCGGTCGCCGACGCGGACGAGGAGGGCGACGGACCGCGCGTCTCCGTCCGCGATCACGAGGACTCCACCCACTACCCGTTCGCGTGGGCGATCGAGCCCGCCGAACGGCTGCGGCTCACCGCCGAGTTCAGGCCCGACCTCTTCCGACCGGCCGTCGTACGACGGATCTCGGACGCGCTGACCGTGCTCCTGACCGGGATGGCGGCCGACCCGGACTGTCCCGTCGGCCGGCTCGACCTGCTCGGTCCCGCCGAGCGGCACACGGTCGTGGAGACCTGGAACGACACCGCGCTGCCCGCGCCGGCGACCGAACGGCTCGGCACAGTACCGGCGTTGTTCGTCGCCCAGGCCGCCGCCGACCCCGGCGCGGTCGCCGTCACCGACGGCCGTACGACCTGGACGTTCGCCGAACTCGACGCCCGCACCGACGAGTTGGCCCGAGTCCTGGCCGGACACGGCGTCGGACCCGAGCGGATCGTGGCCCTCGCGCTGCCCCGTACCGCCGACCACATCGCGGCGATCCTCGCCGTGATGAAGGCGGGCGCCGCCTATCTGCCCCTCGACCCCGACCTCCCCGAGTCCCGGCTGACCGGCATGCTCGACGACGCCCGCCCCGTGCTGATCCTGGCCACGGCGGAGACGGCCGCCACCCTGCCCTCAACCACCGTGCCGGTCCTGCGACTTGACGCCCAGACCGACGGCCTGCCGCAGGCCGAACCCGTCGCCCCCGGCCCCGACCACCCCGCCTACGTCATCTACACCTCCGGCTCCACCGGCCGGCCCAAGGGCGTCGTCGTCACCCAGCGAGGCATCGCCAACCTCTTCCACAGCCACCGCCACGACCTGCATCAGGTGGCCAGGGAGCGCACCGGACTGCGGCGCCTGCGCGTCGGGCATGCCTGGTCGTTCTCCTTCGACGCCTCCTGGCAGCCGCAGTTGTGGCTGCTGGACGGGCACGCGCTGCACATCGCCGACGACGAGACCCGCCGCGACCCCGAACTCCTCGCCGCGTTCATCCGCGACCGGGGCATCGACTTCATCGAGGTCACCCCGTCGCTGCTCGCGCAGATGGCGGACAGCGGCCTGATCGGCGCCGAGGGCGACTGCCCGCTCTCCGTGGTCGGCTTCGGCGGCGAGGCCGTACCCGAGTCGCTGTGGACCCGTCTTGCCGCCCTCTCGGACACCGAGGCGTTCAACCTCTACGGCCCCACCGAGGCCACCGTGGACGCGCTCGTCGGGAGGGTTCGCGACAGCGCCACCCCGGTCGTCGGACGCCCCGTCCACGAGTCCCGCGCCTACGTCCTCGACACCGCCCTGCGCCCCGTACCGCCGGGCGTCACCGGCGAGTTGTACCTGGCCGGGCCTGGCCTGGCGCGCGGCTACCTCGGCCGACCCGAGCTCACCGCCGAACGCTTCGTCGCCGACCCGTACGCCACGAAGCCCGGCGCGCGCATGTACCGCACGGGCGACCTGGCCCGCTGGACCGAGGACGGCCTGCTGGAGTTCGCCGGCCGCACCGACGACCAGGTCAAGATCCGCGGCTACCGCATCGAACTCGCCGAGATCGAGGCCGCGTTGGACACCCACCCGGCCGTCGCGCAGACGGTCGTCGTGGCGCGCGAACACCGGCCCGGCATACGGCAGTTGATCGCCTACGTCGTCGCCGACGGGGCGGACGGGGCCGAACTGCGCGCCCACGCCGCCGCCGCACTGCCCGACTACATGGTCCCGGCCGCCGTGGTCGTCCTCGACGAACTGCCGCTGATGTCGAACGGCAAACTCGACCGATCCGCCCTGCCCGCCCCGGACTTCACCGCGCGGGGCGGCGGTCGGGCCCCTGAGAACGACACCGAGCGCACCCTGCGCGACCTGTTCGCGGACTCGCTCGGACTTCCCGCCGAGGCGGTCGGCACCGACGACGACTTCTTCACCTTCGGCGGTGACAGCATCGTCGCCATGCAGCTGGTCGCCCGGGCCCGCGCCGCCGGCCTGCGGGTCACGCCCCGGCAGGTCTTCCAGCACCGAACCGTCGCCGCCCTCGCGGCGGTTGCCGTCGCGCTCGGCACCGACGAACGGCACGCCGTCCACGACGACGGCACCGGCGCCGTCCCGCTCACCCCGATCATGCGCGGCCTGCTGGAGCGCGGCGGACCCATCGCCGCCTACCACCAGGCGGCCCTCGTCCAGACCCCGGCCGACCTCACCGAACCCGGACTGCTGACCGTGCTCACCGCGCTCGCCGGGCGGCACGACATGCTGCGTGCCCAACTCGTCCGCGAGCCTGAGGCGTTGCTGCGGGTACCGGCCGCACGGGACACCGACGTCAGCACCTGGCTCACCCGAGTCGACGCGCGCGGCGCGGACGACGACGCACTGCGCGCGGCCATCTCCCGGCACGCCGAGACGGCCCGGGCCGGGCTCGACCCGGACGGCGGGGCGATGGTGCGGGCGGTCTGGTTCGACGCCGGACCGGGACAGCACGGCCGACTGCTCGTCCTCGTCCACCACTTGGTGATCGACGGCGTCTCCTGGCGCGTCCTGCTGCCCGACCTGGCCACCGCCTGGGCGGCGGTCAGGGGCGGTCGTACGCCCGAACTCGCTTCCGTGGAGCTGTCGTTCTCCCGCTGGTCCCGACTCCTCGGTACCCGCGCCACCGACCCGGCCACCGAGGACGAGCTGTCGTGGTGGACCTCCGCCCTCGCCGAGGGCGCCGAACTCCCACTGGCCCGACCGCTCGACCCGGCCCGGGACACGGTCGCCACCACCCGCCACCTCTCCCTGTCCCTGCCCGCCGACCTCACCGGCCCGCTGCTGAGCCGGTCCCCGGCCGCGTTCGGAGCCACCGTCAACGACGTGCTGCTCACCGCGTTCGCCCTCGCGGTCGGCGACTGGCGCACCCGCACCCTGGGTGCCGAACTCCCGGGCGGGCCCGTCCTGGTGGACGTGGAGGGCCACGGCCGCGAGGAACAGCTCGCGGGCGACGCCGATCTGTCCCGCACGGTCGGCTGGTTCACCAGCGTCGTACCCGTGCGACTCGACCCGGGCGAGGCCGACCCGGCGGACGCCTTCGCGGGCGGCCCCGCGCTGGACACGGCCCTGGCCCGCATCCGTGAGCACCTCACCGCGCTGCCCACGGCCGGCATCGGACACGGCCTGCTGCGCCACCTCAACACCGGGACCGGCGCACGGCTGGCCCAACTCGGCGAGCCGCAGATCGAGTTCAACTACATGGGCCGCTTCGACCGCCCGGCGGCAGCCGACTGGTCCTACGCACCCGAGGACGACGCCGCCGACCTCGACGCCGACCCCGGCCAGCCCATGTCCCACGCCCTGACCCTCAACGCCATCACCGAAGACCGCCCCGAGGGCCCCGAGTTGAGTGCCCACTGGGCGTACGCCGCCGAACTCCTCACCGAGGAGCAGGTGAGGGACCTGGCCGGCACCTGGTTCCGGGCGCTGGAGGCGGTCGTACGCCGTGCCGACACCCTCAACCGGCGCTGACCGCACATCACTTACCCGTCAGACCGCATCAGTCCGTATCAGAGAGGCAAGGAACCCCCGACATGAGCAACCCGTTCGAGAACCCCGACGGCGTCTACTCCGTTCTCGTCAACGACGAGGGCCAGCACAGTCTTTGGCCCGAGTTCGTGGACGTGCCGGCGGGCTGGACGGTCGCGTACGGACCGGCCGGACGGCAGGAGTGCCTCGACCACATCGAGACCAACTGGACGGACATGAGGCCCAAGAGCCTGGTCGACGGGGTCTGAGCACGCGAAAGGGGGGCGGGTCCGAACTCTCGGACCCGCCCCCCTTTCGCGTACCCGTGGATCAGGAAGCGGGCTGCTCCACCTTCGTCGACGTCTTGCCGTCGACAGCCGCCGCGAGCTGCGGCACCAGCCGGTCCAGGACGTAGGGGATGCTCAACACCGTGGAAAGGGATACGGCGTTGCCGTAGTCGCTGGTCTCCTTGATGAAGACCTCGCGGCCCTGCTTCACCACGTTCAGATCGCCGTAGATCTTGTCGTCGTGGAGCTTGGTGACGGCCGTGGTGGTGTCCGGCACGATCCACACCGCGACCTTCTGGTCCAGCAGGTCGTAGCGCTCCTTGCTGATGTTCGCGCCGAACGTGTCGCCGATGACCTTGTCGAGGCCCGTCGGGAGCTTGAAGCCCAGGTCGGAGAGGAGCCGCGAGCGCGGGTCCTGGCTGCCGTAGACGAACACGCCCTCGTACGGGGTGGCCATGACGGCCGTCGCCTCGGCGAAGGCGGGGTTGGCCTTCTTGGCCGCGTCGAACTTGGCCTGGACGCCCGACACCAGGGTCTTGGCCTCGTCGGCCTTGCCGAGCGCCTGGCCGATCTCCTCGGTCTGCTGCTGCCACGGCACGCCGTAGTCGTTGTAGGCCTTCGGCTGGGCGACGACCGGCGCGAACTGCGACAGGCTCTGGTACTGCGCCTTGGTCAGGCCCGAGTACACGGCGAGGATCAGATCGGGCTTCAGGGCGGCGATCTTCTCCACCTGCGGACCGGTGCCGGTGTCCTTCAGGACGGTCGGCGCCGCCGAAGTGCCCAGCTTGTCCGTGGCCCAGGGGCCGATCGCACCCTTGTAGCCGCCGAGCCACTCGGTCGTACCGACCGGCACCTTGCCCAGGGCGAGGACGGCGTCCTGGTCGGTGAGACCGACGGTGACGATCCGCTTGGGCTCGGACTTGATCGTCGTACTGCCGAACTTGTGGGCGATCGTCACGGGGAAGGCGTCCGCGGAGGCCTTCGAGTCGGACCCCGACGTCTCTGAAGAGGTCGATGTGGAATCGGAGTCGGAGGAACCGCAGCCGACCGCCGTGACGGCCAGCAGGAGTACGGAGGCGAGCAGGCCGGACAGCCGGGCAGCTCTGGTGGCGCGGGGCATCGGATGATCCTTCTGTTCGTCGCGACGGGTCGGCGGGGGGTGACAGGTATTCAGTGCGGGGGGTTAGTGGGCTTCGGGAGCGGCCTCGGTGGAGCGGCTGCCGGACCAGGCGTGCCACAGGGCGGCGTACTGGCCCTGGGCGATGAGGAGTTCGTCGTGCGTGCCGCTCTCCACGACCCGGCCTTCGCTCAGCACGACGACCCGGTCCGCGGACGCGGCCTGACTGAGCCGGTGCGCCACGACCAGTGCGGTACGGCCGCGCAGGGCCTGCTCGGCGGCCTCGTCGAGCTGCCGGGCGCCCGAACTGCCCGCCTCCGCCGTGGCCTCGTCGAGCACGACGACCGGGGGATCGGCCAACAGGAGCCGGGCCAGGGCGAGTTGTTGCGCCCGGTCGGCGGTCAGCCGATGACCACCGTCGCCGACGACCGTCTCCAGCCCCTCCGGCAACGCCTCCGCCCAGCCGAGCGCGCCCACCGTGGCGAGCGCTTCCCGGAGTTCCTCGTCATGCGCGTCCGGCCGGGCCAGCCGCAGATCCTCGGCGAGCGGCCCGGCGAAGACATGCACCTCCTGCGTGACGAGCCCGACCAACTGCCCGGCCTCGTCCGGCTCGGCGCCGCCGACCTCGATCCGGCCCGACTGCGGGCGGTGCAGCCCCGCGACCAGTTTGGCCAGGGTCGTCTTGCCCGCACCGGTCGTACCGACCAGCGCGACCCGCTCCTTGGGCCGGATCTCCAGGTCCACGTCGTGCAGCACCGGGCGGCCCGGCACATAGGAGTGGGAGACACCGGTGAGCGTCACGGCCGGGGGCCCGGCGGCGGTCGTACGGTCGTCCGAGCGGTCGGCGACCACCGGCGCGGGTTCGTCCACGACCCCAACGAGCCGTGCGAGTCCGGCCGTTGCCGACTGGGCGTCGTCGAGCAGCACCAGCGCGGTGTTGACCGGACCGAAGAGACTGGCGAAGTACAGGGCGGCGGCGGTGGCGGTACCGACCGAGGCGGAACCGTCACGCACCAGCAGATACCCGGTGACCAGGACGGCGGACAGCCCCAGATACTCGGCGATGTGCAGCCGACTGTAGAAGCGGAGCATCAACTGCACACCGCTCATGGTCAGTTCGACCGCCGAGCGCGAGCGCTCGGTGACCCGCCGCGAGTGGCCCTTCTGCAGGCGGTACGCCCGCACGGTCCGCGCCCCGCCGATGGTGTCCAGCAACTGCTGCTGCTGGGTACCGGTGGCGATGCGCTCCTTGGCGTACAGGGGAACGGCGTTGCGCACATACCAGCGGGCGGTGTGCGCCTGTATCGGCACCGCGATCAGCGCCGCCAGCAGGAACCGCCAGTCCAGCAGTGCGAGCGCGCCCAGCGTCAGCACGATCGACAGCGCGGACCGCGCCAGCTCGGGCAAGGCCCCGCGCACGGCGTCGGCGACCCGCGAAACGTCGCGTGTGACACGGGCGTTGAGATCACCGGACCCCGCCTTCTCCACCCGGTCCAGCGGAAGCGACAAGGCTCGCTCGACGAACAGTTCACGCAGTCGCGCGAGCGCGGTCTCGCCGAGCCGTGACACCAGGGACATGCCCAGCGCGGTGGTCACACCCTGGACCACGGCGACTCCGGCCAAGGCGACCACGGGAAACGTGAGCGCGTCGGGGGAGCGGCGCTCGGTGACGATGTCCACGATGTGGCCCAGCAGCGGTTGGGTGAGCAGTCCGACGGCCGTGGCGAGCACCATCAGCCCGAAGCCGGCGGCGGCCAACCCGCGCTGCGGACGCAGCAGTTCACGAACGGCGGCACGGGTGCGGGCCGGGGTCGCGGTGGGGAGCAGGGCACGGTCGGAGTCCGTCGTCCGTATGTCGTCCGTCGTCATGCCAGCACCGCCGTCCGGTAGGTCGCGTCGGTTCGTACGAGATCCGCGTGGGTGCCCTCGGCGCCGACGCGGCCCGCGTCGAGGAGGATCACGTGGTCGGTGACGGCGAGCAGGGCGGGGCTGTTGGTCACCACGATCGTGGTGCGGCCCTGCCGGAACTCGCGCAGACCGCTCGCGATACGGGCCTCGGTCACGGTGTCGACGGCCGTGGTCGGATCGTGCACGACCAGGACGGGCGGCGCGGCACGCAACGCCCGCGCCAGCAGCACGCGTTGACGCTGCCCGCCCGAGAGGGAGCGGCCGCCTTCACCGACGTCGGTCGCGGTCCCGTGCGGCAGGGACTCGGCCACTTCGTCGGCACGGGCGGCGGCCATGGCGCGCTCGGTGAGGCGGGAGTCCGTGGTGAGGGGATCGGCGTCCCCATCCTGGGAGTCGGCCCGCGAGCCGCTCCGCGCATCGCCCTCCGAGTCGCTCTCCGGCGTCACGTTCTCCGCCAACGAGCCCTCGAACAGCGCCGCGTCATGGGCGGCGACCAGTACGGCCGCCCGAAGTCCCGCCGGATCGAGCCGAGTCAGCGCCACGCCGTCCAGCTCGACCGAGCCGGACTCCGGGTCGGTCTCCCGCCCGAGGCAGCGCAACAGGGCCTCGGCGCCGGCCGGGTCCGTCACCGCGATGCCGGTCAACCGCCCGGCGGGCAGGTCGAGATCGACGCCGTCGAGCCCACCGAGCCGTACACCACGCAGCCGTAGCGCGCCGCGAACGGGCTCGGCGACAGCCTCGTCCCCGTCGACGACGGCGGGCCCGGTGGCGAGTACCTCCGCGACCCGCGCGGCCGAGGCGCGGCCCTGCGCCAGCTCGGCGTTGACCCAGGCGAAGGTCTCCAACGGCCCGAGCAGGAACAGCGCGAGCCCGACCGCGGACACCAACTGGCCCAGGGTCATCGACCCGTCGAGGGCCAGCCGGCCGCCCACGAGGGCGATCAGCGCGATGAACCCACCGGTGAGCGCGAGCACAAGGCCCGTCTGCCAGGACTGGGCACGTGCCGAACGCAGCGTGGCGGCAAGGGAGATGCGACTCGTCCGCCGGTACCGCTCGACGGCGGCCTGCTGCGCGCCGAGCCCCTTGAGGACCCGCAGCCCGGCCACCAGGTCGGCGGCGACGCCCGACGCGTGGGCGGCCCGGTCCTGCTCGGCCTCGCTGCGCCGCTCCAGCGGCTTGCTCAGCAGATGCCCCAGCCACAGCAGCACGGGCGTGCCCAGCAGCACGATCAACCCGAGTGTCACGGAGGTCAGCAGCAGTGCGACGGCGCTCACGGTGACGCCTGCGAGCGCCCAAATCCCGCTCATCAGCGCCATGTTGACGGCGCCGACGCGCTTGGCGTCCTCGGTGGCGACATTGGCCAGCTCACCGGGCAGCCGCCCCTCCTCGGCGCCGCCGCGGGCGTCCAGCACCCGTTCCACGATCGCCAACCGGAGTGTGTGCGCGGCCTCTTCGGCGCCGCGCTCACCGGCTTTCGCGCCCAGCCGGAAACTCCACGACAGCGTCACGTACATGACGGCCAGTACGCCGAGCCAGAGCGCGAGCCGCCCCGCGTTCCGACCGGCGACGGCCTGGTCGATGACGACACCGATGAGCACCGGCACCAGGGCTTCCCCCAGTTGGTGCACGCATCCGAGCGCCGAGCCGAGCGCGACGCGCCGTATCTGTCCCTTGACCGAGCGCGCCAGGACGTCCCGTCCCGACAGTTCCCCTGCTCCCACCAGCCACCCTCCGGAAACCGGCCAACTTAGGCAAGGCTACTCTAAGTGAATCGCGGGTGGTCGATGCCTTTTCTGCCCGCCCGACAGGTAACGGACCGGTTCCGATGCGCGGTCGACCGAGGGGCGTTGCCGTCCTGAGCCGGGCGGTAGGCTTCCGGAGTGCGCCTGTTTCCACTTCCACGGCGCACGCCGGCACGACAGGCAGTCCGCGAATCCGGGAGGACCGGCGTTGCACATCCAGGAATGGCTCGACTCGGTTCCGGCGGTGGCCGTCTACGCCGTGGTGGCACTCGTCATCGGGGTGGAGAGCCTGGGCATCCCGCTGCCGGGTGAGATCGTCCTGGTCTCGGCGGCCCTGCTCTCCTCCCAGCACTCCGGCATCAACCCGTTCGTCCTCGGCGCCTGCGCCAGCCTGGGTGCCGTCATCGGCGACTCCATCGGCTACGCGATCGGCCGCAAGGGCGGACGTCCGCTGCTCGCCTGGCTGGCGAACAAGTTCCCCAGACACTTCAGCGAGGGCCATGTGGCCACCGCGGAACGGTCCTTCGAGAAGTGGGGCATGTGGGCCGTCTTCTTCGGCCGCTTCATCGCCCTCCTCCGCATCTTCGCGGGCCCCCTCGCGGGCGTACTCCGCATGCCCTACTGGAAGTTCCTGATCGCCAACGTCCTGGGCGGAATCATCTGGGCCGGCGGCACCACAGCGGTCGTCTACTACGTAGGCATCGTCGCCGAGGACTGGCTCAAGCGCTTCTCGTACTTCGGCCTGGCGGCAGCGGTCCTGGTAGGCCTGGCTTCAATGCTGCTGGTAAGGCGCAAGGCAAAGAAGATGTCGGCCGAGAAGAACGAACCGGAACCGGCAATCGCCGCCGACTGAGGCGCCCCAAAGGGGCGCGGGGAACGGCGCGACCAGCCACAACGAACCGGCACTCGCAAACGGTCTACTCGTGCACCCCCTTATGCGCCTTGGCCAACTCCGCGTACATCGTCCCGTTAAGGGTCAACCCCTCCCGCTCCTCATCGCTGAGCGAACGCCGCACCTTCGCAGGCACCCCGGCGACCAGCGACCCCGGCGGCACAACCATCCCCTGCGGCACCAACGCCTGCGCGGCAACAAGCGAACCCGCCCCAATCACCGCCCCGTTGAGAACGGTCGCCCCCATCCCGACAAGACAGTCGTCCTCTACGGTCGCCCCGTGCACCACCGCGTTGTGCCCCACGGAAACCCGCTCCCCGACCCGAACCGGAAACCCCGGATCCGCATGCAACGTGCAGTTGTCCTGAACATTGCTGCGCGCCCCCACCGAGATCCCCTCGACGTCCCCCCGCAACACCGCCCCGTACCAGACACTGGCCCCCGCCGCGAGCGTCACATCCCCGATCACGGACGCCGTAGGAGCCACGAACGCGTCCTCATCGACCCGAGGTTCCCTACCGCCGATACCGATGATCAACGCCCTGTGCGTCATGAAGCCCTCCAAGCTGTGGCAGACACCCCGCACCGTACGACACCGGTAGGGCGAAGATCACAGCGGCCGACCCCCATCGCCGCACCCGCCGCTGAGTACCGTGAGCGGGTGCCCAAGCGCAAGAACACGTTCTCAGAATGGCCGCGCCACCTCGCGCAGCGCGCCGTCCACGCGGGCTGGGCCTGGGTGCAGCGCACGGGTTCGGTGACGGCCAAGAACCCCGGCCGTTTCCACTTCGGCTCGATCGGCGAAGCCACCCGGCTCGCGTTCCCCCTGGGCACCGTGTTCGGCGAACCGTGGATCCACCTCGGCGCCCACTGCATCGTCGGCGAACAGGTCACTCTCACCGCGGGCCTGATGCCCGACCTCGATCTCGGCCCGGACCCCATCCTGCGCCTGGGCGACGGCGTGGTCCTCGGCCGCGGCAGCCATGTCATCGCCGACACGACGGTCAGCATCGGCAGCGACTGCTACTTCGGCCCGTACGTCTACGTCACCTCCACCAACCATTCCTACGACGACCCGCACGAGCCCATCGGCAAGCAGTGGCCCCGCATGGAACCCGTCGAGATCGGCCCCGGCTGCTGGATCGGCACCGGCGCGGTGATCCTGCCGGGCGCGCGGATCGGCCGGAACGTGGTGGTGGCGGCCGGTGCGGTGGTGCGCGGCACGGTGCCCGACCACTCCGTGGTGGCGGGGGCACCCGCACGGGTCGTACGCCGCTGGACGCCCACCGAAGGCTGGCAGCCCCCGCTCCGCACCCCGGCACCTGTGCCGATCCCCGCGGATGTGACCCCGGATCAACTCCGCGCCCTCGCGGACCTGGACGAGGCGGGCGCGGCACGTCTCGCCGAACTCGACGAGACCGCACTCGCCCACCTCGCGGAACTCGACGCGGAAGCCTGAACCGCCGCTCCTAGTCAGCCCGCCGCCCCTCGTCAACTGGCCGTCCCCTTCAGCCCGTCGCCAGCAACAACGTCCCCACCAGCGCCAGCCCTGCCCCCGCCGCCTGGATCGCCCGCAGCCGCTCACTCAGAAATCCGCGCGCGGCCAGCGAGGTGACCACCGGATACAGCGACGCGAGCACCGCCGCCACCGTCACCGGACCGTGCTGCGCGGCGACCGAGTACGTCCCGTTGGCCGCCACATCGGCCAGCCCCACGAAGGCCAGCGCCGGCAGCGAACCCCACGGGAACCCGCCCTCCGGAAGCGCGACCCCGCCCCGCCGCGCGGAGACGTACAGCGAGGCACCCCCCGTGGCCACGCTCGTCACGCGCTGCACGAACAGCGCGAGGAAGAGGCCGGTCACGCTGCTGGACGCCTCCGTGATCAGGGCGAACACCGTGCCGAAGCCGAGCGCGGCGATCAGCGTCAGCAGGATGGTCTGCCGTTGTACGGGCGCGCCCCGCAGTTGCGGACCGCCCGCGAGGACGACCCCGGTGACGGCGACCGCGATCCCCGCCACCTGCAACAGGCCGGGCCGCTCCCCGAGGAACAGCCCCACGCCGACCGGTACGGCCACGCTCAGTGTCGCGAGCGGTGAGACGACGCCCATCGGGCCCAGCGCGAGCGCCTTGTAGAAGGAGAGGAGGGCGATCGGCCCCACCAGTCCCGCCGCGAACGCGAACCACAACCGGGGTCCGGCCTCGCTCCAGCCCCCGGTGGCCACCACGATCACGCCGAGCACGGCCGCCGCGATCCCCTGTGAGACCACGACCACCGTCAGCGCCGGGGTCCGCCGGGTCAGCAGGCCGCCGCCGAAGTCGGCCAGTCCCCACAGGAGGCTGGTGGCCAGGGCGAAGAATGCTGTCACGGGGTGCCTCGCAGTACAGTTCGGTGAACAATCGGGTGCACCACACCGTAGTTCTCTGTATTGCACCCTGTCATTCACAATATTGAACTGAAGGTATGGACGGAACGTGTCGGACCTCGACCTGCTGACCCAGTCCCTGGCTCGTAACGTCAAGCACTGGCGCACGGTGCGCGGCTTCACCCTGGACGTGCTCGCCGCCCGGGCCGCCGTCAGCCGGGGCATGCTCATCCAGATCGAGCAGGCCCGCACCAATCCGAGCATCGGCACGGTCGTCAAGATCGGCGACGCCCTCGGCATCAGCATCACCACCCTGCTCGACTACGAACAGGGCCCGAAGGTCCGCGTCGTCCCCGCCGACCGTGCCGTACGGCTCTGGCACACCGAAGCCGGCAGCTACAACCGGCTTCTTGCCGGCACTGAGGCCCCCGGACCGCTGGAGATGTGGGACTGGCGGCTGATGCCGGGAGAGAGCAGCCCCTCCGAGCCCCACCCCACCGGCACGGTCGAACTGCTGCATGTCATCACCGGCGAGCTGACCCTCACAGTGGACGGCGAGGACCACCGCGTCCCGGCCGGCGCGAGCGCCGCCTTCGAGGCCAACACCCCGCACACGTACGGCAATCAGGGCGACGAGCCGATGGAGATGGTGATGGCGGTGTCGGTACCGCCCGTGCCCGGGACACCTCGTGAGCAGCCGCAGTAGGACTGTTCGGGACGCCCCGTGAGCAGCCGCCGTACGACTGTTAGCGTGCCGTCATGCGCGCACCCATCGGACACTTCGACCACGCCACCCCCGCCCCCGACTGCCTCGACGAACTGATCCGCCCGGTCGCCGACGCCGTGCGCGCCTGGCGTGGCGGCGTCCCGGCCGAGCAGTTCGTCTATGTCGACACCGACCCCGAGTGGGCCGACACCGCCACCTTCGTCGAGCACTACGGCCGTGAGCTGCTGGAGCGGTCGGCGAACTGTGTGGTCGTGGCCGGGAAGCGCGGCGGCGAGACCACGCTGGCCGCCTGTGTGGTCCTGTCCACCACCCGCGCCGACGTCAACGGCGTGGTCCGCCGCCAACTCGGCGCCCGCAAGGCCTCGTTCGCGTCGATGGACACGGCCACGGGCGAGAGCGGCATGGAGTACGGCGGCATCACCCCGGTCGGACTCCCCGCCGACTGGCCGGTGTTGGTGGACCCGGCCGTCGTCGACCTGCCGTACGTCCTGGTCGGCAGCGGACGCCGGCGCGGCAAACTCCTCGTCCCGGGCAAGGCGTTCGCGGAACTGCCGGGCGCGGTGGTGCTCGAAGGTCTCGGGGTCGCCTGAGCCTGATCTCAGGCCATGCGGTGACTCGAAGGACCCGGGGTCGCCTGATCTCACGCCATGGCGTGGTGGTGGGCCAACTCCACGTGCGGGTCCGCCTCACCCGGCACCGGCGCCGGGTCCGCGTGCACCAGGGCCGCCGTCAGCCGAGGCACCGCGTGCAGCAACGCGTGTTCCGCCGCCACGGCGACGGCGTGGGCCTGCCGTACCGTCGCCTCCCCGTCCACCACCACCGCGACCTCCGCGCGCAGCCGGTGTCCGATCCAGCGCAGCCTCAACTCGCCCACTCCGCGCACCCCTTCGACCTCCCGCACGGCGTGCTCGGCGCGGTCCACCAGGTCTGGATCGACGGCGTCCATCACCCGCCGGAACACCTCGCGTGCCGCGTCCCGCAGCACCAGCGCGATCGCGGCCGTGATCGCCAACCCCACGATCGGGTCGGCGAGTTGCCACCCCAGCGCCGAACCGCCGGCTCCGAGCAGCACGGCCAGCGACGTGAACCCGTCCGTACGGGCGTGGAGTCCGTCGGCGACCAGTGCGGCCGAACCGATCTCCCGGCCGACCCGCATCCGGTACCGGGCCACCCACTCGTTGCCGACGAACCCGACGAGTGCCGCGACGGCGACCACCGGGACGTGGCTCACGGGACGCGGATCGAGCAGCCGGTCCACCGCCGCCCAGGCCGCGAAGGCGGCGGACGCGGCGATCGTCAGCACGATCGCGATACCGGCGAGGTCCTCGGCCCGCCCGTAGCCGTACGTGAAGCGCCGGTTGGCGGCCCGGCGGCCGAGTACGAACGCGATGCCGAGCGGTACGGCGGTCAGCGCGTCCGCCGCGTTGTGCACGGTGTCCCCGAGCAGCGCGACCGACCCGGACACGACCACGACGACCGCCTGCACCAGCGCGGTCACCCCGAGCACCGCGAGCGAGACCCAGAGCGCGCGCATGCCGCGGGCCGAGGACTCCAGCGCGGAGTCGAGTTTGTCGGCGGTCTCGTGGGAGTGGGGGGTGAAGAGGTGGGCGAGGCGGTGCCGGACGCCCTTGGGGGAGTGGTGATGGTGCTCGTGGTGGTGGTCGCTCACGTGCGTCCCCTTCCGGTGTGTGGGTGGACGGAACGCGTCCACGGAGCCATTATGTGCGTATGAGCGCACGCATGCACCTATCATCTGCGCACGATGCGCATCCGCGCACCCCCGGCGAGGAACAGTTCGCGCTGGCGGCCGAACTCCTGGCCCTGCTCGGCGACCGCACCCGCCTGACCCTCCTGCACGCGCTGACGTCGGGAGAGTCGGACGTCAGAACCCTCACGGAGGCATGCGACGCGGCCCGCCCCGCCGTCAGCCAGCACCTGGCACGGCTGCGTCTCGCGGGTCTGGTGACCACGCGCAAGGAGGGCCGCCGGGTGATCTACGCGTTGAGCGACGGTCATCTACGACGGCTCGTCGACGAGGCGTTGAACGTGGCGGACCACCGGCTCACCGACCGCCCGCCGCACGACTGACGGTCCGTCAGTTCGCCGGGTCCTTGCCCAGGTACGACTCCGCGAACGCGAGCCCGGCGGACGGGGACGCGAAGACGCGGCGCAGTCGGGCGAGGGTGGTGCCCGCGCGGTACGGGTCGCCGGACGAGGTGCCGTGGTACACCTCGGAGAGCCACTGGGAGAACTCCTGGTACTCCCACACGCGGCTCAGACAGGCCTCCGAATAGCCGCTCAGGCCCGTCGAGTCGCCCTTCGTGGCGTGCGCGACGAGCGCGTCACCGAGCAGGAAGGCGTCGTGCAGGGCGAGGTTCATGCCCTTCGCGGCGATGGGCGCGGTGAGATGGGCCGCGTCGCCGGCGAGGTAGAGCCGGCCGAACACCATTGGTTCGACCACGTAGTTGTGCATGTCGAGCACGCGCTTCTCGATCAGCGGGCCCTCGGTCAGCGGCGGGGCGCCGGTCGCGGCGAGCCGGTGCTGGAGCTCGGCCCAGACCCGTTCGTGCGGCCAGTTGTCGGGGTCGTCCCCGGGCGGGCACTCCAGGTAGTAGCGGGTGACCTCCGGACTGCGCGCCATGTGCCCGGCGAAGCCGCGCGGATGGACACCGAACACCACACAGTCGGAGGACGGCGGCGCCTCCGCCAGCAGCGCGAGCCAACCGATGCCGTAGTCGTGCCGCGCTGTCCGGGCCCGCTCCGGCGGCAACGCGGCCCGGGTCACCCCGCGCGCGCCGTCGCAGCCCGCCACGAAGTCGCAGTGCACGAGCCGCCGTTGACCGCTCTCCGGGTCGGTGTACGACACCGCCGGGCGCTCGGTGTCCAGGTCGTGCAACTGGACGTCCTGGACGCCGAAACGGATCGCGCCGCCCCGCACGTCCGCGTACTCCCGCACCAGGTCCGTGACGAGCAACGGCTGCGGGTAGACGTAGTGGTGATGCCTCGTCAGTTCGGTGTACGACAGCCGGTGCCGCCGCCCGCCGAATCGGAACTCGCACTGGGTGTGCCGCTGTGCCCGCTCCAACAGGCCGACGGCGAGGCCCCGTTGCTCCAGCCCGCGGACGGCCCACTCCTCGATGACCCCGGCCCGGGGCCGCTGTTCGATGAACTCACGGGTCTCCGTCTCCAGCACCAGGCAGTCGAGCCCGGCCGCGCGCAGGATGTTGCCGATGGTGAGCCCGGCGGGACCGGCGCCCACGATCACCACCGAACGGTGGTCCGGGGACGGGGAGTTGAGGTGGGGGGAGGTGGAGGTCACGGCACCATTATGACGGTGTCCGGACAGCCGAGAACCGGCCGCCTGGAGGGCGGCCGGTTCGGATTCCGGTGGGAAGGCGGCGAGTCAGTGCGCGGGTGCGTCCGTGATCACGACCTCGTCGATGCTGCGCTCGATGTCCTCGGGCCGCGACGCGGTCGCCTTGGCCCAGTAGTAGATGCCGAGGGAGAAGACCGTGACGACCGCGATGTCCCACCACAGCGCGATGTGGCCCTGACCGCCGAAGGTGCCCTGCCACGAGATGATTCCCAGGCCCAGCAGGTAGACCGGCAGCCACTGCGCGGCCTTCCAGTCCAGCCGGGGCGCGTCGGGCCGGCCGTTCACCGTGGCGTACCAGGCGTAGCCGCCGAGCAGCAGATAGCCGAGGACGATGGCGACGCCGAGCCGCCACAGGGTGTCCCAGCCGGCCCAGTAGATGATGAGGTTGGCCACCACGAACGACAGCGGCGAGAGCACCTTGCCGAAGGGGAGGCGGTAAGGGCGCTCCAGTTGGGGGAGCCGGTCGGAGAACACGCCGTAGGCCAGTGGGGCGCCGGCGTACATCAGGACGCTCGCCGAGGTGATGAAACCGACCAGCTCCTGCCAGCTCGGGAACGGCAGGAAGCAGACCACGCCGGTCACGAAGGAGATGATCAGGCCGAACCACGGCACGCCGCGCTTGTCGGTGTCGGCGAAGACCTTCGGCGCGTAGCCGTTCTTGGCGAGGCCGTAGGAGACGCGCGAGGTGGCGGTGGTGTAGATCAGGCCGGTGCCACCGGGGGAGATCACGGCGTCGATGTACAGCACGACGCTCAGCCAGCCGAGGCCCACCACGGTCGCGAGGCCCGCCCAGGGGCCGCTGATACCGGCGTACTTCAGGTGCTCCCAGCCGTGTGCGAAGGAACTGCCCGGGAGGGCGCCGATGAACACGACCTGGAGCAGGACGTAGATGGTCGCGCCGATGGCCACGGAGCCGAGGGTCGCCCGCGGCAGGTCCCGCTTGGGGTCGCGGCTCTCGCCGGCGAGCTGGATGGCCTGCTCGAAGCCCAGCAGGGCGAAGATGATGCCGCTGGAACTGATCGCGCTCAGCACGCCCTTGGCCCCGAACGGCGCGAAGCCGTGCGAGGTGAAGTTGCCGGGGTGGAAGTTGCCGACCGCGATGATGAAGATCGCGGCGAGCGGCACGGCGATCTTCCACCAGGTCGCGGCGCTGTTGGTGTGCGCCAGGACCCGGACGCCCAGGAAGTTGACGACGACGAAGACGGCCATGAGGAGGACGGCGACGAGGATGCCGCTGCCCGTCAGCGTCCCGTCGGCGTGCTGGAAGCCGGTCGCCCACGACCAGTGACCGGCGTAGCCGATCATCGCCTCGACCTCGACCGGCGCCACGGTGGCCGCCTGCAGCCAGGAGAACCAGCCGAAGGACATACCGGCCAGGCCGCCGAAGGCGTAGTGAGGGTAACGTGCCGTGCCTCCCGCGACCGGGAACATACCGCCGAGTTCCGCGTGCACCAGGGCCAGCAGGACGATCGCGACCGTGCCGATCAACCACGAGATGATCGCCGCCGGACCGGCCACCACCACGGCCTTCTCCGCGCCGTACAGCCACCCCGACCCGATGATCGACCCCACCGAGGCCCACATCAGCCCGATCAGGCCGACGTCCCGCCGCAGGCCGCTCGGATCTCTGGTGGCCTCGGGGACGAGCTTGTCCACACTCACCATGTCAAGGGCCCTCTCGAAGTCAGCACGCATGCTTAACGCGCAAGGGGCCTCAGGCTAGGAATGAATGAATTCTTACAGAAGTCCGTTGCCTGAAATTTGACTCGTCTTCGAGGTGTTCTTTGACATGCTCACAGGCTTCTTACGGTGCCTTCACGGAATGTCAGCCGGAGCTGCGACCGAGCCTCGGGATCTCGATCGCCGGGCAGTGGTCCATCACCATGTCCAGGCCCGCCGCCCGGGTCCGTTCGTACGCGGACTCGTCGATCACGTCGAGCTGGAACCAGACGGCCTTCGCACCCTTGGCGACCGCCTCGTCGGCGACCTGGCCTGCGAGGTTGCTGTTGACGAAGACATCGACGACGTCCACCTCGAAGGGGATGTCCGCGAGCGAGGCGTACCCCTGCTCGCCGTGCACGGTCTCGGCCTTGGGGTGGACGGGCACGACCCGCTTGCCGAAGCGTCGCAGCACCTCCGCGACGCCGTACGCCGCGCGGGACCGGTTCGAGGACAGGCCCACGACCGCCCAGGTGTCACCGGACTCGGTGAGGATCTTGCGGATCGTTGCTGAGTCGCCGTACATGCTCGGCCTCCTTGGGAATCACGCGCCCGCTGCTGCCTGCGACAACAGCGGGCGGCGTGCCGTGATTCCTCAGTCCGAGACCACGGAGGTGTTGAGGCCCTTGTCGTAGTGGTTGCGGGCGATCTTGATGTCCGAGCTGCCGTGGAAGACGAACAGCGGTGAGGTGTACGGCGGTTGGTCCGCCGTGGTCAGGCGGCGGACCGTGTTGCCGGTGAACGTGAAGCCGCCGACGCTCTTGGCGTTGACGACCGTCACATCGCCGATGTCGAAGGAGTTGTGCTCGACCTTGATGTCGCGGTGCACGGGGTGCGCGGGGTCGACGACCTGGTTGGTCGGTTCCACGAAGATGACCGGGCCGCTGGGCCGGGTGAAGGAGTTGTCGCGGATCGTGAGGTCGGCGACCGGGCCGGACTCGTACCACTGGTAGGCGTCGGCCGAGACGTAGACGCTGGCCATCGACATCGCGTCGAAGCTGTTGCCGGCGATCAGGACGGGCTTGCGGGTGGTGACCAGGATTCCGCGCGTCGGCACATTGCGGAACGTGTTGCCGGTGATCGCGACCGACGGGGTGGCCGTGATGTTCTCGACGACCGTGCCGCCGATCTGGACCCCGGCCGGGACCGGCCGGTCGAAGGAAACGGTCATCGTGGTCAGGGACTTGGAGTGGTCCATGCCGCTGGGCCCGTCGACCGCCGTCACCTTCGCGTGCGCCGGTGTCAGCGAGTTCATCGTCCGCTTGTCGGTGAACTCGACCTCGTCACCCGGGGCGAACTGCGGGAACCCGGCGGTCTGCGGGTGCTCGTAGGAGAGGGCGAGGGTCGACGGGCCGGGCTGTCCCACGACCTCCAGGTAGGTGCCGTGGATGTTGATCGGGTCGTCGTGCGGGCCGTCGAAGAGGCTCCGGGTGACGGAGACCTTTCCCTTGACGCCGGACATCTGCACGAAGTCCGCGAACGAGGCCGTCGAGCGGCCGGACTTCGGATCGGGCGCGAAGTTCACCCTGTCGATGGAGATGTTCTCGCTGAACTGGCCCACCACACCGAAGGATTGGAGGTAGTAGGCGTTCATCGAGCGCATCGTGACGTTCTTGGACTGCCAGATGAAGGCGCCCGGTTCGGTCCGCTCGATCAGCCGCATCTGGTAGACGAGCCCGGCGTCCGTCGGCCGCGTCGCGGTGGAGTAGTCGATCCGGATCCGGCGGTCGCCGAGGTCGGTGACCGAGGAGACGTCGTTGAACAGCGGGTTGTCCCCGCGCCAGGTCTTCTGCGCCTTCGGGTCGTGGATCTGGGTGTACTGGAGCCCGTCCTGGCCCGACCAGTACGGCTGTCCGGTGGCCGGGCTCTTCTCGCCGAGCCAGGTGATGTGCGTGCCGTTCACCTGGTAGGGGCTGCCGGCCGGGATCTTCAGGACGCGGTAGGCGTGCCCGTCGGTGACACCGGCGGTGGCGACGGTCGCGTCGATGACCTCGGGGGCCGCGTAGTCGAACGAGAAGTTCTGGAACGTCACATTCGTCGAGCGGATCGACGCGAACGCCGTCTGGAGACCGTGGAAGACGAGCTTCGCCCCGCCGCCGTCCACGGTGACGTCGTGCATGTCCTCGATCAGCAGCCCGATCTTCTTGTCGCGGTAACGCTGGTCCGCGCCAACGGTGTTGGAGACATACAGCTCACGCGTCTCGGCCCGCTCGGGGTAGAGCTGATAGGTCCCCTTGGAGAAGACGATCCGCACCGGCCGGCCGTGATCGACCTTCTTGGTGTGCCGCAGCGCCGCGACCACGGCGGGCGTCGAGTCCGTCCGTCCGGTCGGGTCGGCGCCGTACGCGTCCACGTCGACCACCGCGACCGGCGTCGCTCGCTGCGCCGCGGCGACAGGGCCGCCGCCGCCCACGAGCAGCGCGAGCGCCACCCCGACAAACACGAACCGAGACCGAGACATAGCCCCTCCGGAGCATTCATGAGTCGCCAAATACCCGATGAATAAAAGGAGTTACAGCCGGTTCATGCCGGTTGGATCTCCGACTGGAGTGTCCATAGATCCGACCTCTGGGTCAATGGTTCGGACGAGCAAGGGAGTTCAGCCCTTCGGTGCCCTCGTGCTCGCGCGGATCACCAGCTCGGGGTCGAAGAGGAGCTCGCCGACGGGGACGTCACGGTTGCCGACCAGAGCGAGAACACTGCGGCCCGCCTCCGAGGCCAGCCGGTCGGCGGGCTGCCGGACCGTGGTGAGCGGCGGGTCCACGAAGTCCATGATCATCGAGCCGTCGTAGCCGACCACCGACACATCCCCCGGCACGTCGTACCCCTGCCGGCGCGCGCCGCGGATCGCGCCCAGCGCTATGTAGTCGCTGGCCGCGACGACCGCCGTGGCACCCCGGCCGAGCAGCGAGATCGCGGCGGACTGCCCGCCCTCGACGGTGTACGACTGCCGGACCACCCACTGCTCCGGGTCCTCGACACCCCGTCTGGCCAGCGAGGCGACGAAGCCGCTGACCCGGCGGTCGGCCGGACGGTTGCCGACCGGGCCCGAGGCCATGCCGATCCGGCGGTGGCCGAGCCGGTGCAGATGGTCGACCGCGAGTTCGGCGGCGAGCAGGTCGTCGGTGGAGAAGACCGGCGCCTCGCTCACCCCCTCGAACCGGCCGTTGATCCCGACGAACGGGATCCTCCGGGACCGCAGCAGTTCGTACGCCGCCGGGTCCGCGCCCTCGATCGTGTTGCTGGCCGAGAGGAACACGACGGCCGCGACGCCCCGGTCGGCGAGCGAGGTCACGAAGTCCAACTCCTGTACCCCGCCCGGGAAACACGGGCACAGGACCGTCTTCAGACCGTGCGGGGCGAGGACGGACTCGATGCGTTCGGCTACATCGGCGAAGAACGGGTTGGAGACCAACTCGGTGACCACCGCGACGAGTTGGCCCCGCGTCTGCCGCTCGTACCCCAGCTCGGCCATCGCCTGCTCGACCGCCTCGCGGGTCTTGCGGGACACGCCCTGGCGCCGGTTGATGACCCGGCTGACCGTGGCCTCGCTCACCTGCGCCCGGTCCGCGACCTCGGTGATACCGACCTTCATCCGCTTTCCTCCGCCCCGGTGCTTCCCTCCATCCCGACTTGCAACGAATGGATGAAAGCTTTCAGTTCAACCTCCCACGCAACATAGCAGCGAGACTGCGTGTCTTCCATGTTTCTCGCGCATGACCATTGAATCGCCACTTCGGCCCCTGCTAGCTTTCCGGCCACGCGGCCCCCACCCCGCAGTGGCCGAAGACCGGGAGACCCGATGAAGCCCTCAAGGCTCATGCTGCTCACCGCTGTTGCCCTGCTCGCACCGATGGCTCCCGCTCTGTCGGCCACCGCCTCCGCCGCACCCCGCCCCCAACTCGCCATCCCCGACCCGGGGTTCGAGAACGGCGGCACGGGCTGGACCTTCACCTCGGGTGCCGGCGTCGGGACCGGCAACAGACACGGCGGCGAGCGTTTCCTCTACCTCGACTCCGGAGCCGGCAAGAGCGGCGAGACGACCGTCGTCGCGCCCCGCGACGGCAGTTACGACTTCTCCGCGTGGATCGGCAGCGCCGGCACCGGCGGTACGTACACGGTCCGGCGCAACGGCGAGACCGTCGAGACGATCACCCTGCCGCAGCACCCCGGCTACGCCCGGTACACCATCAGCGGTGTCAAGCTGCGGACCGGCGACCGGCTGCAGATCGTCTTCGGCTCCGGCACCTCCTGGGTCAACGCCGACGACCTGATGGTCTCGCCCGCCGCGTCCGCCGACCCGAAGGTGACCTCGTCCGCCCCCGAGGTCGTCGCGATGTTCGGCTGGGCCCAGAAGAAGGCCAACAGCTGGGTCCAACTGCCCGGCACGGTAGGGCCGGTGAACGTCGACGAGTACCAGACCGGCGGCACCGGCAGCGCGACGTACGAGCCCACCTACTGGGCCGGGTACGCCAACCGCAGCGCCTACTACTCCCGTGACATGACCCACCAGCTCGCCGGCGCCCACCTCATCGGCCTCGACGAGGAGAACGAGACGATGCTCCGTTCCTACGCGGCGTCGGCCACCGCCGAGCACAAGTACTTCCCCGTCTGGTCCCTCAACTTCGACGCCAAGACCTATCTGAGCATCGACTACAAGAGCCCGGACAACTTCGTCCGCGAGGTGCCGGCCACCTTCGAACTCGTCGAGAAGGCCGCCCAGGCCTACCTCTGGACCGGCGACCGCCGATACGTCGACGACCCGGTGCTGTGGGACTTCTACCGGCACGCCACCGAGCAGTTCATCGACCTGCACAACTCCGCCAAGGACAACGGCAAGGTCAAGGTCGCCGAGGGCACGGGCCAGGGCATCTTCCAGGGCGCCGCCAGCTACAACGAACAGGACGGCGACGGTCTCGCCGAGGCGGGCGACGGCATCGCCTCCGAGTACCAGGCGTACCTCGCGATGGCCGTCCTCGCGCGCGGCAAGGGCGACACCGCGCTGGCCAGGACGTACGACAAGCGGGCCGCCGATCTGAAGACGTACTTCAACGACGACTGGAGCGGCACCGGCAGCGGGGCCGACATGGTCCGCGCCTACACGACCTCCGGCACCCCGGTCACCGGCTGGGGCAAGGAGAACAGCGTCTTCATGCCGATGAAGCAGATCATCGACCCCGGCGCGCGGGGCGACGCCTACCTCGACTACATCCAGGCGCAGGAACTGGGCCCGGACGGCTCGCCCAACATCGAGTCGACGACCTACCTCCCCGACATGTTCTTCAAGAACAACCGCCCCGACACCGCCTGGCAGTGGATGCAGAAGATCTACGGCGAGCGGGAGACCCAGCACGTCAACTCCAGCCAGGGCCCCAACGGCGACTACCCGGAGGTGTCGTTCACCCTGGTCAGCCAGACCGTCCAGGGCCTGATGGGCATCACACCGGACGCGCCGGACCGCAAGGTGACCACTCAGTCGCAGCTCCCGTCCGGCATGAAGTGGCTCCAGGCGGCGGACGTCCCCATCGGCACGGGTACGGTCACCGTCCGCCACGACGGCGCGACGAAGACCACGCTGACGAACAACTCCCGCAAGGGCTTCTACAGTTGGGAGGCCCGCTTCGCCGGTGTGCACAAGAAGATCACGGTCGACGGCGTCGCGCAGCACGTACACACCACGACGGTCAACGGCGTGACATACACGTACGCGACACCGACGGTGCGGGCGGGGGCGACGGCGGTGGTGAAGGTGACCGGCTGACGCGAACTTCGGCTCACCGAGGGCGTCGTAGCGCGACGGCGAGATCGTCGAGGTGCCGTGCGACCGGGCCCAGTGTGAGCAGGCCGCTGCCCGCTCCGGCCAACTCACCCACGGCGGGCGCCAGTTCGGAGCGGGCGCGCTCCATGGTGTCTCGGTCGCCCACGGCGAGGGCCGCGCGGGCGGCGAGACACCACAGCGCCTCGAAGAGATGGTCGCGGGGCGGGTCCGGGAGCGAGTGGAGCGCGGCCCCGGCGTCGGCGGGGCGGTCGTGGGCGAGCAACACGAGGGGACGGGCCCATGGTTCGTACGGTCCCCAGTCGAGGTGTTCGTCGGTCGGGGCGGGCTGTCCGTTCCGCAGGCGCAGACACAGCAGCGCCAGCGGAAGCAGCCCGTGCTCCAGCCCTGGCATGCCGGCTCCGTCCAGCCGAAGTGCCGCTCGCTGGTGGGCGGTTGCCACCTCGGCCGGCTGGGGGCTGCCGGTCGCGGTGAGCCGTAGGACCCGGTACCACTCGGTGAACACGCCGACCAGCGGCAGTTCATGACGCTCCGACAGACGGTCCGCCGCCGTGGCGTGTTCGTCGGCTCCGGTGAAGTCGGCGAGGGCGCTGCGGGACTGGAGCCGGACGAGATGCCCGAGCACCTCGTAGGTGGTCAGGCCGTGCCGGGCGGACAGGGCGATCAACTCGGCGCCGATCGCGTCCCGTTGCGGGGCCAGGCCCGCGCGGTGGAAGGTCTGCATGAAGGTGCCGTTGAGGGCGAAGGCCAGCAGGGCGGGGTCGTTCAGCCGGCGGGCGATGTCCTCGGCCTGGCGGGCGGCCTGGGGTCCGCGTGCGGAGTGGGTGCCGCGCGATTCCAGCGCGACGGTGGCCAACAGGCGGGCGCGCGCGACGAGATGGGCGTCCGGCGGGAGCGCGGCCAGGGTGCGCTCGGCCGCCGCCACCGTGGCCGCCGCCTGTCGCGGGTCGTCGACGCGGGACCAGATCGCGGGGACGTCGTAGGCGCCGATCACCCGCGCGGTGAGCTCGACGTCCCCCAGCTCCTGCGCCGCCGTGATCGCCGCCAGCCGGTGCTGCCGGGCCGCCGCCAGACCGCCGCCGCCGGTCACCGCGAGGTTGCGGAGGAGCCCCACCGTCGATTCCAGGCGGGCCCGGGCACCGGATGCCACGGTCTGGTCGTAGGCGGCGGCTGCCTGCGCCCAGACACGCTCGGCCGGGCTGTCGGGCCGGAGGTTGTGCGCGGTGCCGGTCTGCGGCCGTTGCCGCTCGAACGGGTCGCCGGATCCGGGGTCCTGGGTGGCAGGGGCCTGCGCGCGTCGGGGTTCGGCTGGGTCATCGGGCCGGGGGTCTTGTGGGGTGGCCGCCTGTGCCCACCGGTGCCGCTCAAGGTCCTCGGCTCCGGGACCCTGCGCGGCTGGCCCTTGTGCCCGTCCGCGTTCCGCTGGATCACTGGGCCCAGGATCTTGCGTGGCAGCCGCTCGTGCCCACCTGTGTCCCTCAAGGCCACCTGATCCGGGGTCCTGTGCGGCTGGCCCTTGTGTGCGTCGGGGTTCGGCTGGGTCATCGGGCCGGGGGTCTTGTGGGGTGGCCGTTTGTGCCCACTGGTGTCCCTCAAGGCCCCCGGCTCCGGGACCCTGCGCGGCCGGCCCTTGTGCCCGTCCGCGTTCCGCTGGATCACCGGGCCCAGGGTCCTGCGTGGTGGCCGCCTGTGCCCACTGGTGTCCCTCAAGGCCCCCGGCTCCGGGACCCTGTGCGGCCGGCCCCTGTGCCCACCCGCGCTCCGCCGGACCACTGCCCCCGGTGTCCGACGCGGCGGCTGCCCTCGTCTCTCCCCATCCCGCAGGACCATCGTGCCCGGGGTCCAGGTGTGCCGCATGGTCCAGGATGTCCGCTTCCAGGCGGCGCAGCGTCGGGCCGGGGTCCGCTCCGAGTTGTTCTACGAGGAGGGTGCGTGCCCGGCGCAGTACCGCGAGCGCGTCGCCCTGGCGGCCGGTGCGGTAGAGGGCAAGCGCCAGCAGACGCCACGCGTCCTCGCGCCACGGGTGCTCGGCCACATGCGCGTCCAGGTCGGGGACCGCCAAGGCGGCCTGGCCCAGGGCGAGTTGGGACTCGGCCCGGCGTTCGACGGCGTGCAGCCGGAGTTCGGCGAGACGGGAGCGTTCCGCGCGGGCCCAGGTCTCCTCGCCGAAGTCGGCGTAGGCCGGGCCCCGCCACCAGCCCAGCGCCTCCGTCAGCCGGGCGAGGGCGTGCGGGTCCGACGGCGTACCGGCGGCGGTCACCGCCCGCTCGAACCGCCAGGCGTCCACGGCCTCCGGCGCCGCCCGCAGCGCGTACCCCGGACCCTCGGTGACCAGCAGCCGGGCCGGAGTGCGCGGCGGGCGCTCCGGTTCCAGTGCCCGGCGCAGCGCCGACACGAAGGTGCGCACCGCGCCCACCGCGTCGGCGGGCGGCTCGTCCTGGCCCGCCCACAGATCCTCGACCAGCCGCGCCACCGGCACGACCCGACGCCGGGCGACGAGCAGCCGGGCCAGCACGGCCCGGTGCCGAGGCCCCTTCAGAGCGATCGGGTCCCCGGTACCGTCCCAGGCCGCGACCGGCCCCAGCACCCCGAACGCGACCTCCATCGCCGACCACCCTTTCCGGGGCATCGCCCCAGGTCACGGTAGCGCGCTCACTCGATGCTCATCGGCGCGCGGCAGGCTCGGACGTATCGACCACGACCGCACGAAGGAAGGGCGCACCATGCCGCCTGTCATCCCCGGCTTCACCTACCACCGCGTCCCCGTCGCCGACGGCGTCCGGCTGAACGTGGCCGTGTCCGGCTCCGGCAGCCCGATCGTGCTGCTGCACGGCTTCCCGCAGACCCACCTCATGTGGCGCCATGTCGCCGCCGACCTCGCCGCCGACCACACGGTGATCTGCCCCGACCTGCGCGGCTACGGCGCGAGCGACAAGCCCGCCGAGACCGACGGCTCCGGCTATGCCAAGCGCACCATGGCCGCGGACGTCGTCGCCCTCGCCCGCGCCCTGGGCCACGACCGCTTCGCGCTCGCCGGGCACGACCGAGGCGCCCTGGTCGCCTTCCGCGCCGGACTCGACCACCCCGGCACGATCACCCACCTGGCCTGCCTCGACGTACTGCCCACGCTGGACATGTGGGACGTTATGCACGGCGTCACCGCCGCCGTCGGCTTCCACCTCTACCTGATGGCCCAACCTCCCGGCCTGCCCGAGGAGTTGATCGCCGCCGCGCCCGACGCCTTCTTCGGGTACTTCCTCGACCTGTGGACCCGGGACCCGGCCGCGATCCCCGCCGAGATCCGCACCGCCTACCTGGACGCCTGCCGCGCCGCGGTCCCCTCGATCGTCGCCGACTACCGCGCCTCCGCCGGCATCGACGTCACCCATGACCGGGCCGACCTCGACGCCGGCAACCGGCTGCGGATGCCGGTCGCCGTCCTCCAGCAGGACTGGGGCGCCGCGCTCGGCTTCGACGCGGCGGCGCTGTGGAGCGCCTGGGCACCGGACCTGCGGCACGGGACGGTCACCTGCGGCCACTTCATGGCGGAGGAGGACCCGTCCGTCGTAGCGAAGGCACTGCGGGAACTCGTCGCCGAGCGCTGAAGCGATGTTCCTCAGGCGGTCCTCGCGGTGACCGTGAAGTCGACGTCCTCGCCGACCGCCGACACCCCGTTGAAGGCGGCACTCGCGTGCAGCCGGTTGGCGCCCGACGGCAGCGGGCTGCTCGGGGTGCACGACCAGGTGCCGTCGGCGCGTGTGACACCCCCGCACACCTTGCCCTCGGCGGCGTCCATGACACTCACCCGCGCCCCCGGATAGGAGGTCCCGGCGATCCGCGCCGCGCCGGACACGAACGTGCCGCCCGCCGGTTCGCCCAGCGTCGGCACGGGCATGCCCACGGTCACGGTGCACCCGCCGGTCGCGCGCCGGACCCCACCCGCGTCGGTCAGCACGGCGACGCACCCCGGCAGCCGCGTCCCGGGCACCGCCCGTTCGTCCACGGTGAGCGCGAACGGATAGCCGCTGTCCTTCCACGAACCCGCCCCCGAATCGCGGACATAGGTGTACGTGCCGCTCGCACCGTCGGCGGTCACCGAGCCCTCGAACCGCGCCGTGTCGGCCAGCGGCGTCCCCGTCACCCGGGCCCCGGCGGGCGCGGTCAGCCGCAGCGCGGACCCGGCCGGCAGGGCGGCACCCCTGTACCCGCTGATCTCCACCAGCCCGGACCGCCCCGGCACGATGGTCACGCCACCGCCCAGCACGTCGGCGCGGAGCGGCGCGGCGGCCACGACGCCGGGCGGCAGCAGCGCCGTACCCGCGACGAACGCGGCGGTCAGGAGGAGGAGGAGCTGCGGCCGCCGTCGAACGGGCATCGACGACGGGCGTCCGTGGGGGAACGTGCGGCGGTCGGTCATCAGGAGTCTCCGGGGTCGTCTCGTCCGGGGTGCGGTCGGCTGCTCCCACCCCACACGCCCCACCGGCATCGAGGAAGGCGGGATGGTCGAACGGGTGAACGCCGGTCAGGTCTCGCACCTCGGTGTACCGGACAGACCGGCGTGAATCCCGCCACCTCGGCCGGAACAGAGCGAACATGCATGCGCACGGCTCTCCGCCCGCCTACGCTCAGGCCGTGCTGCGCATCATCGACGCCCGAACCGGCGAGCCCGTCGAAGCCGCCCCCGCCCGCCGTGGCCTGACCAGGGTCGAGGCGCACGCGTCGGGCCTCGGCCCCACGACCCTACGAGTACTTCTTGTCAGCGACCTCCTCGTCCGCGCCCTGGAACTCGGCGGAACTCCCGTCTGGTCGCTCCTCACCGGAGAGCACGAGCAGGCCGAACTCCGCGCTGCCGCACGGGCCTTGGGCATACGGCCCTTCGAGGACGGCGCGGACCTGGGCCCCGGACTCGGCGAGGCACAGGTCCTCCACGTGGCGGCCGAGGTCGCCGAGACATCCGGCGGAGTCCTGGTCGCCGTGGCACCCGCCGATTCGCCCGCGACGGCCTCGACGACACCCACGGAGACCGTCGCCACCCCCGCCTCGACGACATCCACCGAAACTGTCACGACGACCGCCGCGCCCGACCTCTCCGACCCGGGCGCGCTCCGCCTCGCCCTGCTCTCGCACCCCCGGGACCAGCCGCTACGGCTCGACGCGGCGGCGCTGGACGAGGCGCGGGAGACGCTGGCGCACTGGCGTGGATCGGTCGCCGGCTGGGCGCGCAGGCCCTCGCGGCCGGTGCCCGACGAGGTGCGCGTAGAGCTGCGGACCGCCTGGGAGGACGACCTGAACGTGCCCGAGGTACTGCGGGTGCTGCGCCGGGTGGAGACCTGGCCCGACCTGCCCGACGGCGCCCGCTTCGAGACGTACGCCTACGCGGACCGGCTCCTCGGGCTCGAACTCACCCGTGACATCGGGTCGTTGGCGTGAACTCCGCCCGTTCCGGAGCTCGCCCGCTGCGTCGTCTGGTCGTCCTGCGGCACGCCAAGTCCGCCTGGCCCGAGGGCGTTCCCGACCAGCTGCGGCCGCTCGCCCCGCGCGGGCGCCGCGACGCCCCGGCCGCCGGTGTCGCGCTCGCCGAGGCCGACTCCCTGCCGGACCTCGCCCTGTGCTCCACGGCCGTACGGGCGCGCCAGACCTGGGAGTTGGCCTCCGCCGAGTGGGGCACCCCACCGCCGGTGCGGTACGAACCGGGGCTGTACGCGGCCGACGTACCGGAACTCCTCGACGTCGTCCACCAAGTGCCGCCCGAGGTCGAGACGTTGCTCCTGATCGGGCACAACCCCGGTCTGGAGGAGCTGGTTCTCGACCTCGCCGGTGACAGTCTCGACGACGCGCTCGACGAGGTCCGCGTGAAGTTCCCGACCTCGGCGATCGCCGTCCTGGCCTGGCACGGCAGCACCTGGCAGGACCTCGCCCCGGGCACCGCCCTGCTGACGGACCTGATCGTGCCGAGGGGCAAGAAGGCCTGAAGTCGGCCCGCGGCTAAGGGACTTGGAGGAACTCCCGGGCGCCGCGCAGCCGCGTGCCCAGCAGTTCCTGGGTGGTTCGGCTGTCGAGGCGGACATCGAGGGCCATGGCGTTGCCCTCTCCGCGCCCGGTGGGGAGCCGGCTCGCGTCGAGTCCGTCGCGCCGGGCGATGAGGACACCGAGTTCGTGACGGGACAGGGCGTCCGGGCCGGTGAGGTGGAACATCCCGGCCCGGTCGGACACGGCGAGTTCGAGCAGGGCGGCGGCCAGGTCCTGGACATGGACCGGGCAGCGGACGACATCGGTGAACAGGACGCCGTCGTGGGTCCCGGCGGCCAGCTCGTGGACCATGCGCTCGTGCGCGGAGCCGCCCTCGCCGATGATCAGCGAGGTGCGGGCGACCGCCGCGGCCGGTGTCAGGAGCCGTACAGCCGTCTCGGCGGCGGCCTTCGCCGCACCGTACGGGGTGACCGGATCCGGCAGGCACGACTCGTCGTAGGAGATCCGGGAACCGGAGAACACGGCGTCGCTGGAGACATGGACCAGACGGCAGCCGTGACGTGCCGCCGCCAGCGCCACGCGGACCGAACCGTCGGCGGTGACGGCCCAGTCGCTCAGACCGCTCGTCGCGTTGACGATCGCGTCGGGCTCCAACTCGACCAGCAGGTCGCCGAGTTGGGCGTCCGTGCGGAGGTCGAGCCGATGCCACGCGACTCCGGGCGCGCTGCCGGGGCGTGCGGAGCAGTACGTCGCGGCCGTGGTCCAGCCCGCCGCGCTCGCCCGGCGTACGAGTTCGGTGCCGAGGAAGCCGCTGCCGCCGACGACGAGAATCCTCACGGCGGTCAGCCGACGTGGACGCGGGGCCGTCGCTCCGGGTCCGGTTCCGCGCGGCGCAGCACCTCGCGGGTCACCGGGGCCACCTCGCCGTCCCCGAAGACGAGGAAGCGGATCAGATGGCTGACCGGGTTGCCCTCGGTCCAGGTGAAGTAGGCGTGCGGGACCTTGCCGGTGCGGTCGCGGAGGGAGAGCAGGACGGCGGCGATCGCGTTGGGGACCGTCGGGCCCTCGACACGGAGTCGTCGTACCCCGTACTTCTCCTCGCCGTGCACGGTGATGTCCGCCGAGAAGTCCGAGGAGTCGTGGAGGAGCACCTCCAGGAACAACACCGGCCCGCGGTCCGGGATATGGGTCTCCTCGCGCTGGCTGTACTCCTTGGCCCGGTACTCCCGACTGCTGTGCTCCTGGGGCTCGTTGGCGATCAGCCGGAGCGGTCCGCTGTGTGCCGCCTCGTCGATGAAACGGGCCGCCGCGCTGTCGAACGTGACCTCGGCGGCGCGGAGTTCGAAGGCGCGGTGGACGCGCGAACCGAACGACGTCACCAGGATCAGCAGGATGAAGATGCCCGCGATCTTGATGCCGTCGGGCCGTTCGATGACGTTCGTGACCAGGGTGTACGCGAACACGGCGGTGATCGTGCCGAACCCGAGTGTGGCCTTGCGGTGGCCGCGCTTGTGCACGGTGACCGTGGAGGCGAAGGCCGCGGACAGCATCAGCACCAGGACGCCGGTCGCGTACGCACCGCTCTGCGCGTCGACGCTCGCGTGAAACCACAGGGTGATCAGGACGGCCGTCACCATGAACACGAGGACCAGAGGGCGTACCGCCCGCGTCCACTCCGGCGCCATGCCGTAGCGCGGCAGATAGCGCGGTACGAGGTTCAGCAGCCCGGCGAGCGCGGACGCGCCCGCGAACCACAGGATCGCGATCGTCGAGACGTCGTAGAACGTGCCGAAGACCTGGCCGAGGTGCTCGTGCGCGAGATAGGCGAGGGCGCGCCCGTTCGCCGGGCCGCCGGTCTTGAACGCGCTCTGCGGGATCAGGATCGTGGTCGCCAGGCTGGAGAGGAGGAGGAAGCACGACATGATCACAGCGGCGGTGGTGAGCAGCTTGCGGGTCTCGCGGATGCGGCCCGTCGGCTTCTCCCAGGTGTCCGTCGGATCGCCCTTGACCTGCGGCATCACCGCCACACCGGTCTCGAAGCCGGACATGCCGAGCGCGAGTTTCGGGAACACGAGCAGCGCGACGCCGACCATCGCGAGCGGCGAGGAGTGCGCTGCCGTCACCGCGTCCGTCCAGTCGCCGATCTTCACCGGGTGGCTCAGCACCTCCCAGGCGGACACCGCGAGGACCACCACATTGAGCGAGAGATACACGCCCACCAGCACCACCGCGATCCCGATGGCCTCCCGGAACCCCTTGAGGAAGACCGCGCCCAGCGCGCCGACGAGCACCAGCGTGATCCAGGTGTTGCCGCCGTGCATCCAGCCCGGCGCGAACGGGTTCTCCACGACGTGCGCCGCCGCGTCCGCCGCCGACAGGGTGACCGTGATCATGAAGTCGGTGGCCGCGAAGCCCAGCAGGACCAGGACGAAGATCTTCCCCGACCACCACGGCAGCAGCCGCTCCAGCATGGCGATCGACCCCTCGCCGTGCGGACTCTCGTGCGCCACCCGCCGGTAGACCGGCAGCGCCCCGAGCAGCGTCAGCCCGATCAGGACGACCGTCGCCAGCGGGGAGAGCAGTCCGGCGGCGAGGGCGGCGATGCCCGGCTGGTAGCCGAGGGTGGAGAAGTAGTCGACGCCGGTCAGACACATGACCCGCCACCAGCTGTGACCCTCGTGCTCCGGGTCCGGGGTGGCGTGCGGGCCCGGATGCCGGGCGCTCTGCTCGCTCAGACCGTCCAGGAGCCAGGCCCGGCAGCGCTCGGCGGCGGACCCTGAACCGTCGGACTCCGTGCTCTCCGTAGGCTCCACCTGCGCGCCGGTCATGCTGAGAACTCCCTGCGATCGGACGAGCGTGCCCGGGGCCCGGGCAACGAGGAGCGAGTATCCACCACATCGTCACCCGTACCCGGACCCGGGGCGACCGACAGCCCTGCGCATAGGCTGGCCGGATGCAGGACGAGTACCGCACAGTGGCCCGCCCGGGCGTGCACGAGACCGAGGTCAACCGCTCCCGCTTCCTGTGCGCCCTCGCCCCGGCGGCCACCGAACAGGAGGCGCAGGACTTCGTCACCCGTGTCCGCAAGGAGCACGCCGACGCCTCCCACAACTGCTTCGCCTACGTCATCGGCGCCGACGCCGCGATCCAGAGGGCGAGCGACGACGGCGAACCCGGCGGCACCGCGGGCGTCCCCATGCTCCAGATGCTGCTCCGCCGCGACATGCGGTACGTCGTCGCCGTCGTCACCCGCTACTACGGCGGCGTCAAGCTCGGCGCGGGCGGCCTCATCCGCGCCTACGGCGGCTCGGTCGGCGAGGCGCTCGACACGCTCGGCACCCTCACCCGCCGCCGCTTCCGGCTCGCCACGGTCACCGTCGACCACCAGCGCGCCGGCAAGATCCAGAACGACCTGCGCGCCACCGGCCGCGAGGTCAGGGACGTCCGCTACGGCGAGGCGGTCACGATCGAGATCGGGCTGCCGGACGCCGAAGTGGACGCGTTCCGGGCGTGGTTGGCCGATGCGACGGCGGGGACGGCGGAACTGGAGCTGGGCGGCGAGGCGTACGGCGACGCCCGACCCGTCTGATGCGGTGTCAGGAGGTCCAGTTCCAGACCTGGTTGGAGCTGCCCGCGCAGCCGAAGGTCTGCACCGTCTGACCGTCCTGTCCCGACTCGGAGGCCTCCGCGTCCAGACAGAAACCGTCCGGGACACTGACCAGGGTTCCGGTGCCGCCCAGTTGCCACCGCTGCGCGCTCAGCCCGTCGCAGCTCTTGGTCCGGATCTTCGAGAAGTTCTGGCCGACCGTACTGGCGTCGGCGTCCAGACAGTCGTGGCTGTCCTGATTGACCACCAGGTACTGGGAGTTGTGCCCGGGCACACGGAACAGCGCCCACTTCTGGGGCGCCGATCCGTCGCACGCCCACACCTGTACGGCGCTGACGTGGGCGTCGAGGCACCGGGCGACATCGACGGCGTGCATGCTCTCGGTGACGGTCACCGAACCGGTCCGGACGGGCCCGCGCTGCGTGCCGTACAGCAGCGTGGCGGTCTGCCCGTCCACCGTTCCGTCGGCGGTGGTTCCGGCCTCCGTCTGGAAGGCCTTCAACGCGTCGACCGTGGCCTTCCCGAACTCGCCGTCGACCGTGACGTGCAAACCGTGGCCGCCGAGGAGGAGTTGGAGCGCCTTGACGCAGTCGCCGTGGGAGCCCGAGACGAGTTCGGTGACGCAGGAGGCGAGCCGGATGTCGAGGCTCGCGGGATCACCGATGACCGGCGCGCGCGAGGGGCTCTGCGACGCCCCGGGCTTCGTCGCCGACGCGCCGGCGGCCGTACTCGGTGAACTGCCCGTCGCCGAAGGCGAGTTCTCCGGTGCGGCGGACGCCGGGGGTGTGTCCGCCCGGGCACCGGACGGCGCCGAGGGGTCGTCGTGCCGCAACAGGAGCACGGTCGCGGTGATGCTGCCGGCCACGAGGACGGCCGCCGCGACGACGGCGCCCGCGATCAACTTCCCGCGTTTTCCAAGGGTGTTCGCGCGTTTTCCGGAGGAGTCCGCGTGCTTCCCGGGGAAATTCGTCTGTTTCCCGGAGGAGTTCGCGTGTTCCCCGGGCGTGCCGGGAGGCACGGGCGGGGCCGGGGGCGCCGGGTCGGGACGGGCGTCGGGCCGATCCAACCCCTTGAGTCCGTCGAGTCCGTTGCGCCCTTCGAGTCGTTCGGCGGGAGCGGGCCCGCGCCGGGCGGGGACCCGTGGCGGATCGCCGACCGGTGCGGACAACTGGTGTCCGATGGCCGTCCTGAACACCGCCTCGGGCAAGGGCCGCAGCTCGGGGTCCTTGTCCAGGCAGGTGCGGATGAACGCGGCCAGTTCCGTGTCGACGCCCGCGACCTTCTCCAGGACGTCCTCCCGGGGCGGGTCGAACGCCACCCGGTGCAGCACGTCGACGCCCGTGCCCTCGCCGAACGGCGCCTCCCCGGCGACGGCGTAGGTGAGCATGGAGGCCAGCGAGAAGATGTCGGAGGCGGCGGTCACCTCCCGGCCGCGTACCTGCTCCGGGGACATGTAGGCGGGGGTGCCCACGTTCTGGCCGGTGGCGGTGATCGAGGTGCCGTCGCCGGCCTGGACGACACCGAAGTCGATGACGCGGGCGCCGTCGGCACCCAGGATGACGTTGGACGGCTTGAGGTCGCGGTGCACGATCCCCGCGCGCCAGATCGCCTCGATCGCCCGCCCCACGTCGGCCAGCAGACGCCAGGCCGCCGCCGCGTCGACCGGCCCGCGCGCGTCGACCAGCTCCGCGAGGGTGGGCCCGGGTATGTACTCGGTGGCGACCCAGACCAGGTCCTCGTCACAGCCGCTGCCCAGCAGCCGTACGATGTGCGCCCCTCGGATGCTGTCCAGGGCGCCGACCTCGCGCTCGAAGCGCTTCCGGAAGAGCGGGTCCTCCGCGTACTCGGGCCGGATCACCTTCACGGCGGCCGGGCCGGTGGCGCCGGTGCCGTCGCGGCCGAGATAGACCCGGCCCATCCCGCCGCTGCCGAGCACCGACATCAGCCGGTACTGGCCGGCCTGCCGGGGGTCGTTCTTCCGCAACGGGACCACGGGAGGCGGTTCCATCCCCGCCGCCGCATAGGCCATCGTTTCGGACCGACCGCGGTACTCGACTGGCATGGGAACCCTGTGTCTCTCGCGTGGTGCGTGTGACGTGAGGTTAGCGCAGCACATGTGTGCGACAGGGGAGTTGAGGTTTTTGTGGGCGGCGGTCCGTTCAGCGGACTGATGTCGTGCGGGGATCGGAGCGGCCGACCGAATAATGAGCCCACTTCGCACCCCTTGCCCGGCTCGAACTCCACAAGAATGGGCCGAACCATAGATTTACTCACATGCTTCCCTGAAGCGGCTTATTTAGGGACACTCGCTCATGGTGAGATCGTCCCGCCGCCCGACATTCCGCGGACTCACGCAACGGAGCGGCCCCCAAGACGGTGGCCTCCTTCCCCACGCCCGGTGAACCCCGCGTTCCCATTCGACGCCTCAACGCCGGAGGTTCAGATGACCCGTTCGCGTCTCGCTCTCACCGTCACGGCCGGTGCCGCCGGGCTCGCGCTCCTGACCACCGCCTGCGGTGGTGGTGGCGGCAGCGCTTCGTCCAGTACCGCGAAGGCAACAAGGGGGAGTTCGGCTGGTCCGGTGCCGCGAACACCCACTTCTTCGTGGACCCCGTCGACGGGGTCACGGCGGTCTTCTGCACCCAGGTCGTCACGTGGGGCAAGCACCGGACCCCGCTGCGCCGCCAGTTGCGGAACCTCGTCTACCAGGCGATGACATAAAGCATGTTCGGCAATGACATATCGGATATTCCCGGCTTCTTGTTCGCCGGGGCGGGGGCGAGTGTGTGGCCGTGGTGAACCAGGGGGTCCACAGGCGCTAGCGTGGTGGCTCCATGAAACTGCTGCACACCTCCGACTGGCACCTGGGCCGGGCGTTCCACCGCGTGAACATGCTCGACGCCCAGGCCGACTTCGTGAGCCATCTCGTCACCACCGTGTGTGAGCGCGCCGTGGACGCGGTGGTCGTGTCGGGAGACGTGTACGACCGCGCGGTGCCGCCGCTGGCCGCGGTCGAGCTCTTCGACGACACCCTGCACCGGCTCGCCGACCTGGGCGTGCCCACGGTGATGATCTCCGGGAACCACGACTCGGCCCGCCGCCTCGGCGTCGGCGCGGGACTGATCGACCGCGCGGGCATCCACCTGCGCACCGCGCCGTCGGCGTGCGGGACGCCCGTGGTGATCCCGGACGCGTTCGGCGACGTCGCCTTCTATGGGCTGCCGTATCTCGAACCCGCCCTGGTGAAGGCCGAGTTCGGGGTGGAGAAGGCCGGCCACGAGACGGTCCTCGCCGCCGCCATGGACCGTGTCCGCGCCGACCTCGCCGCTCGCCCGCCCGGCACCCGTTCCGTGGTCCTCGCGCATGCCTTCGTCACCGGCGGCGAGGCCAGCGACAGTGAGCGGGACATCACCGTCGGGGGAGTCGCCGCCGTACCGGCCGGTGTCTTCGACGGCGTCGACTACGCGGCGCTGGGACACCTGCACGGCTCCCAGAAGATCACCGAACGCGTCCGCTACTCGGGCTCGCCCCTCCCGTACTCCTTCTCCGAGACCGACCACCGCAAGAGCATGTGGCTCATCGACCTCGACGCCGCCGGAGCCGTCACCGCCGAACGCCTCGACTGCCCGGTACCACGCGAACTGGCCCGGATCCGGGGCACGTTGGAGCATCTGCTCCACGATCCCGAGCTCGCGCGGCACGAGGAGGCGTGGGTCGAGGCGACGCTCACCGACCCGGTGCGCCCGGCCGACCCCATGGCCCGGCTCACCGAGCGCTTCCCGCACACGCTCAGCCTCGTCTTCGACCCCGAGCGGACCGCCGACGACCCCGACCTGTCCTACGCCCGGCGCCTCGCTGGCCGCAACGACCGTGAGATCGCCGACGACTTCGTGGCCCACGTACGCGGCGCCGGACCCGACGAGGACGAACAGGCCGTGCTCCAGGAGGCGTTCGACGCGGTGCGCGCGGACTCGGTCGTACGAGAGGTGGCGCCGTGAGCGCGTGGCGGGGTGCGGTGGACGGTCGGCGTGGTGTCGGCGGGGCGCGAGCCGTGAGCGCGCGGCCCGGTGTGGTGGCGGTGGCCGGTCGGGTAGGGGTCCGCTACGCGCGAGCCGTGGGCACGTGGCCCGGTGCGGTGGCGGTGGCCGGGCTGGTCGGCGTCGGCCACGGGCGGCTCGCGGAAGAAGGGGGCGGCGCCCGATGAGGCTGCACCGGCTCGACATCACCGCCTTCGGTCCCTTCGGCGGGTCCCAGACCGTCGACTTCGACGAACTCTCCTCCGCCGGGCTCTTCCTCCTGCACGGGCCCACCGGCGCCGGCAAGACCTCCGTCCTCGACGCCGTGTGCTACGCGCTCTACGGCTCCGTCCCCGGCGTCCGCCAGTCCGGCCAGGGGATCACCTTGCGCAGCGACCACGCGGAGGCCGCCACCCGCACCGAGGTGCGGCTCGAACTGACCGTCGCCGGGCGGCGGTTGGAACTCACCCGGCAGCCGCCCTGGGCGCGCCCCAAGAAGCGCGGCACGGGCAGCACCCTGGACAAGGCACAGAGCTGGCTGCGCGAGTACGACGCGAGTACCGGCGCCTGGAAGGACCTCAGCCGCTCGCACCAGGAGATCGGCGAGGAGATCACCCAGCTCCTCGGGATGAGCAGGGAACAGTTCTGCCAGGTCGTGCTGCTGCCCCAGGGCGAGTTCGCGCGGTTCCTGCGCTCCGACGCCGAGGCGCGCGGCAAACTGCTCGGCCGGCTCTTCGACACCCACCGCTTCGCCGAGGTCGAGAAGCGGCTCGCCGAGCGGCGCCGGGCCACCGAGTCCCAAGTCCGCGAGGGCGACGCCGAGTTGCTCGCCGACGCGCACCGCATGCAGCAGGCGGCCGGTGACGCCATGGAGCTGCCCGAGCTCGCCCCGGGCGAACCCGGCCTCGCCGACGCGGTGTTGAGCGCGGCGGCCGTCGCCCGCAGCACCGCACGCGAACAACTCGCCGTCGCCCACAGCCGCCTCGCCGCCGCCGAGTCCGCCCAGGCCGCGGCCGACCGCGAACTTGCCGACGCACGCGAACTGGCGCGGCTGCAACAGCGGTTCGCGCAGGCACGGGAGCGGGCCGCGCTCCTGGCGGAGCGGGCCGACGGCTATCAGCAGGCGCAGGCGCGGATGGAGCGGGCCCGGAAGGCGGAGTCCGTGGCGCCGGCGCTGGACCTGTGGGACGCGGCCGACACCGAGCACCGGGCAGCCGCCCGGGCCGAGACCCGCACACGGGACCTGCTGCCGGACACCTTCGCGGGCGCCGGTGCGGCCGGACTCGCCGCCGCCGCCCGCCGGGCCGCCGAGGAGCTGGGCGGACTCGAGTCGGCCCGCCGCGCCGAGCAACGGCTCACCGAACTCGGCGTGGAACGCGCCGAGTTGGAGCGGCAGGAGCGCGCCGACGACGACGTACGGCAGGAGGCCGATGCCTGGCTCGCCGAGTGGGACACGACCCGCGCGGAACTTCAGGCACGGATCGAGTCGGCGCAGGAGGCCACCACCCGGGCCGAACAGCTCGGCGTCCGGCGCGAACCCGCCGGGCGGCGGCTCGGGGCGGCCCGGCAGCGGGACCAGTTCGCCGGTGACACGGAGGACACCCAGCGGCAGGTGCTGCTTCTGGCCGACCGTGCCCTGACGGCGCGCGCCCACTGGCTCGACCTCAAGGAGCAGCGTCTCAACGGCATCGCCGCCGAACTCGCCGCCCACCTCACCGACGGCGAACCCTGCGCCGTCTGCGGAGCCACCGAACACCCCGCCCCCGCCCGCAAATCCGCCGGGCACGTCGACCGCGCGGCGGAGGAGCAGGCCCTCACCGCCCACCAGCGCGCCGAGGAACAGCGCACCGGGGCCGAGCGCCGCCTGGGCGTCGTACGCGAAGCCCTCGCCGCCGCCACCGCCGAGGCGGGTGACGCGCCGACCGGTCAACTCGCCGACGAGGTGGCGGAGTTGGAGCGGCTCTACGAGGAGGCGCGGCGGGACGCGTCCTGGCTGCATCCCGCCACCGAGGAGCTGCGCCGGGCCGAGCAGGAGCACCATCGACGGACCGAGATCCAGCAGCAGGCCGCGGTCCGAGCCGCTTCCCGTACCACCCTCCGGGACAGTCTGGAACGCGAACAGGTCTCCCTGGAAGGGGAGTTGACGCACTCGCGAGGCGCCGCCGACAGTGTGGCCGCGCGTGCCGCCCAGTTGGAGCGGCAGGCCGCGCTGCTCACCGACGCCGCCGACGCCGTCCGTGTCGCCGAGGACACCGCGCAGCGTCTGAAGGACGCCGACGCCCGGCTCGCCGACGCCGCGTTCCGCGCCGGGTTCGACACCCCGCAGGCCGCTGCCGCCGCCCTCCTCGACGACACCGCCCATCGCGAACTCCAACGGCGCCTGGACGCCTGGCAGTCGGAGGAGGCCGCCGTACGGGCCGTCCTGGCGGAGGCCGACACGGCGGCAGCCGCGCAACAGGCCCCCGCCGACCTGGACTCGGCATCACGCGCCGCGACCACGGCCGTACAGCGGACCCGTGACGCGGCCTCCGCGTCCGACGCGGCGGCCCAGCGCTGTGTCCAACTCGACCGGCTCTCCGCCCGGTCGGCCACCGGAGCGCGCCAACTGGCGCCGCTGCGCGAGGAGTACGACCGGGTAGCCCGCCTCGCCGCCCTCACCGCGGGCACCTCCGCCGACAACGAACGCCGGATGCGCCTGGAGTCGTACGTCCTCGCCGCCCGGCTGGAACAGGTGGCCGCGGCGGCGACCGTACGGTTGCAGCGCATGTCGTCCGGCCGTTACACCCTCGTCCACTCCGACGACCGGGCCGGGCGCGGGCGTAGCGGACTCGGGCTGCATGTCGTCGACGCGTGGACCGGGCGGGAGCGGGACACGGCGACGCTGTCCGGCGGCGAGACGTTCTTCGCCTCGCTCGCCCTCGCGCTCGGGCTCGCGGACGTGGTCACCGACGAGGCCGGCGGGGTCCGGCTCGACACCCTCTTCATCGACGAGGGCTTCGGCAGCCTCGACGAGCAGACCCTCGACGAGGTCCTCGACGTCCTCGACTCCCTGCGTGAACGGGACCGCAGCGTCGGCATCGTCAGCCATGTCGCCGATCTGCGGCGGCGCATCCACGCGCAGTTGGAGGTCGTGAAGGGGCGGGCGGGGTCGGCCGTACGGCAGCGGGGGCTGTGAGATCGGGTGAAGCCGGCGAAGTCAGTGACCCAGGGGGCGGCGGGGGAGCGGTGAGGAGTAGACGACGCTGGTGGTGACCGATCCCAGGGCGCCGATCTTCCCCGACACCTCCTCCAGGTGGCGCATCGAACGGGCCGCGACCTTGATCATGAAGCAGTCGTCGCCCGTGATGTGATGCGCCTCCAGGATCTCCGGCGTCACCGCGACCAGGTCGTGGAAGGGCTTGTAGTGGCCGTTCGGATAACGCAGCCGCACGAACGCCAGGATCGGCAGGCCCAGCCGCTCGGGGTCCACGACCGCCGCGTACCCCTGGATCACGCCCGCCTCCTCCAGCCGCCGCACCCGCTCGGTGACCGCGCTCGCGGACATGGAGACGGCCCGCGCCAGCTCGGCGAAACTGGCCCGGCCCTCGCGTTGGAGGACGTCGAGGATGTGCCAGTCGGTGGCATCCGGGGAATACTCGGTCATCCCTGATGAATAGCAGGGGAATCCCCGGCTGATCAAGGGTATGGCGGGGATCGTCCCTTCGATGGGCGGGTCGGCGACCGTAGATTTCTGGCTGTGGGGACATCCCGCGATACCTCGTGAAAGGCCGAACCATGAGCAGCACCGTCGCCGTCAACCCCGTTCTGCGGGTCGCACCCGCCGCGCCCGCGGCAGCGGCCGCCCACTTCCGCGCGAGCCTCGCCTTCCACGCCGACGTCTCCGACGTGGCCGCCGGGCTCGCGGCCGGCGGCGACCCCGGTTTCGTCGTCCTCGACTCACGGTCCACCGAGTCCTGGGACCAGGGGCACATCCCTGGAGCGGTCCACCTCCCCACCGCGCTCGTCCCCGACGAGGCCGAGGCTCTCCTCGACAAGTCCGTGCCGGTCGTGACGTATTGCTGGGGCCCGGGCTGCAACGGCGCCACCCGCGCCGCCCTCGCGCTCGCCGAACTCGGGTACCAGGTCAAGGAGATGCTCGGCGGCTTCGAGTACTGGGTGCGTGAGGGCTTCGAGTTCGAGACGTGGGAAGGGCGTGAACGACGTGCGACCGACTCGTTGACGGCACCGGTGGCGGCGGGCGACTGCGGCTGTTGATTCCTGGGCGCAGCCCGTCAACTAGGCTCCCCGGCACGTGAGTTCGCGTGTCAGCCGCACGGACACGCGGGTCTCCCGAACCACGAACATGTGGGACAGCTGTGCGTGTAGGTTCTGCCCATGGCGCGATACGCGGAGCCGGGAACGGCGGTGCAGTGGGTGGAGTCGGGCGGCGGACCGCTCATAGCGGTGCCGCAGACGGTGTTGCCGTTCTGGACGGGAGCCGACGGTGATGAACTGGCCTCGGACTACGACCGGGCGTGCGAGGTGCGTGGATACGCCGGCCTGCTGCCCGTCGGCGACAGCGCGGCGCTGGTCCTGGGCGACGATCCCGCGTCGACCGCCTTCCTGCCGGAACACGGCACGTTCGTCCGCTGGTGTGCCGCGAACTCCGAGGACGAGGCACTGGCCGGCGTGCCCGCCGCGCTCGCCTGCGCGTCCTGGGAGAACGAGGTGGAGTGGCACGTACCCGGACCACTCGTCCTCTTCGACTCGGCCTGGCCCGGCCGGGACTCGGAAGGCACGGAACACCTGAAGGTCGACCTGGAACCGGGCCGCTACGCAGTCCGCGCGGGCCAGGCGCAACCGGGCCCGGAGACGTGGCTCGGGCTCGTCCAACTTCGGCGGCTTTCTGGCTGACGGGTGACGGGTGACGGGGCGTCGGCACGCGGTTGAATGCCGGAACTGGCGGACGGATTAAGGGACTTCATCCATGTCCCCGGACGCACGCGGCGGCCGGGTCCCGAACTCCCGGACCCGGCCGCCGACATGGCACCTGTATCAGGTGTGCGTCACAGTTGAGACAGCTCGTCCACCAGGTCGTCCAACCCCAACGAACCCTGCGACAACGCGGCCATGTGCCAGGCTTTCAGGTCGAAGGCGTCTCCGTGTCGCTGCCGTGCGTTCTCGCGGCCCAACAGCCAGGCCCGTTGGCCGAGTTTGTAGCCGATGGCCTGGCCCGGGATCGTGAGGTAGCGGGTCAGCTCGCTCTCCACGAAGTCCGCCGGGCGGCTGCTGTGCGCGCCGAAGAACTCCTGCGCCAGCTCCGGCGTCCACCGCTCACCGGGGTGGAAGGGCGAGTCCGCTGGAATCTCCATCTCCAGGTGCATGCCGATGTCGACGATGACCCGGGTGGCGCGCATCATCTGCGCGTCGAGGTAGCCGAGTCGCTCCTCCGCGTCCTCCAAGTAGCCCAGCTCGTCCATCAGTTGCTCCGCGTACAGCGCCCAGCCCTCGGCGTTGGCGCTGACCCCGCCCACGGTGGCCTGGTAGCGGGAGAGGTTCCCGGCGACATGTGTCCACTGCGCGAGCTGGAGATGATGGCCGGGGACGCCCTCGTGGTACCAGGTCGAGACGAGGTCGTAGACCGGGAACCGCGTCTGCCCCATCGTCGGCAACCACGTGCGGCCCGGACGCGAGAAGTCCTCCGACGGCGGTGTGTAGTACGGCGCCGCCGCACTGCCCGAAGGCGCGATGTGCGACTCCACCTTCCTTACCCGCTCGGCGAGTTCGAAGTGTGTGCCGTCCAGATTCTCGATCGCCCTGTCCATCCGGCCCTGCAACCACTCGCGGACCTCCTCGACACCGTCGATGTGCCGACCGTGCTCGTCGAGGTGCGCGAGCGCCACCCACGGTGTCCCGGCGCCGGGCAGGATCTTCTCGGCCTCCTGCTTCATCTCGGCGAGCAGCCGGTGGTACTCGGACCAGCCGTACGCGTACGCCTCGTCGAGATCGAGGTCCGTACCGTTGAAGTAGCGCGACAGACGCGCGTAGCGCTCACGGCCCACCGTGTTCGGCGCGCCTTCGACGGCCGGCGCGTACACATCGCGCGTCCAGTCCCGCAGCTCCACCACGGTCGCGTCCGCAGCCCGGGCGGCCTCGACCAGTTCGGCGCGCAGCGCCTCGGGGCCCGCCGAGGCGAAGTCCTCGAACCAGCCGAGCCCCGCGCCGTCCGTGTCCGACCATTCGGTGAGCTGACCGACGAAGGTCGCCGTCGGGCGCGGGCCCGCGAACAGCTTGCGGTCCAGGCCCAGTTGGAGGGACTCGCGGTAACCCGCCAGCGCGGTCGGCACCGCGCGCAACCGCTCCGCGATCGCCGCCCAGTCCTCGTCCGTCCCGTTCGGCGTCACCGTGAACACCTCACGCACCGAGTGCGCGGGCGTATGCATGTTGCCGACCGCGCGGAGGCTCTCCTCGGCCTCGTGCACGGCGAGTTCGGCGGTCAGCCGCTCGCGCAACAGCCGCGCGCAACGACGCTCGCTGTCACTGTCCGCGCCGGGCCGGCGCTCTGCCTCGTCGAGCTTCGCGAGGGTCGCCCGCTGAAGCTCCGCGAGTCGTTCCTGACCTGCGGGGGAGAGATCGGGCAGCCTGCTCGAACTCTCCTTCACGCCGAGATACGTACCGGTGACCGGATCGAGGGTGATGAGGTCGTCGACGTAGGCGTCGGCGACCTGCCGGGGCAGCGGAGTACTGGTCTGCGACATGGAGACCATCCTCATACGCCGAACTCGCCCCCGTCACCCCGATTCAGCTACGGGCGTGGCAAGCGGCAGCAAGGGCCCGCAGTCCCACTGCTGGAAGATCAACCGCGTCTCCACCCGTGCCACCTCGCGCCGTGACGTGAACTCGTCCAGGACCAGCCGCTGCAGATCGGCCATGTCCGCGACGGCCACATGGACGAGATAGTCGTCGGGGCCGGTCAGATGGAACACGGTCCGCGACTCCGGCAGGGCCCGGATCCGCTCCACGAACGGCCCCACCAACTCCCGCCGATGCGGCCTGACCTGCACCGACAGCAGCGCCTCCAGACCGCGCCCCAACTTGGCCGGATCGACCCGCAGTTGATGCCCGAGGATCACACCGGCCCGGCGCAGCCGCGCCACCCGGTCCAGGCACGTCGACGGCGCGACCCCGACCTGCTCCGCGAGCTCGCGATACGTCGCCCGGGCGTCGTTCTGCAACAACCGCAGCAGATGGAGATCCACCGGATCGAGTACGACGGATTCGCTCATCGCCCGAACGTAACACGGTGTTCGCCACCAACGAGCCGGTGATTGTTCACCCTTCGGTGTATGGACTCAGCGAGCCTGCACACCTCCCCGCCCCTGCGCGCACTTGCCACCGAAGCCGTGCACGCCGGCCGTGACGACCTCGCCCGGCAGGGCCTGCACGCCCCGCCGATCGACCTCTCGACCACCTACCCGTCGTACGACAGCCGCGCCGAGGCCGCCCGCGTCGACGCCTTCACCACCACCGGCGCCGCACCCGACGGCCCACCCGTCTACGGCCGCGTCGGCAACCCGACCGTCGCCCGCTTCGAGACCGCCCTCGCCCGCCTCGAAGGCACCGGGAGCGCGGTGGCGTTCGCCAGCGGCATGGCAGCCCTGACCGCGGTCCTGCTCGTGCGGGCCGCGACGGGGCTACGGCACGTGGTGGCCGTACGACCCCTCTACGGCAGCAGCGACCACCTCCTCACCGCCGGGCTGCTCGGCACCGAGGTGACCTGGACCGACCCGGCCGGTATCGCCGACGCGCTGCGCCCGGACACCGGTCTGGTCATCGTCGAGTCCCCGGCCAACCCGACCCTGGCCGAACTCGATCTGCGCGCCGTCGCCCACTCCTGTGGCTCGGTCCCGCTCCTCGCCGACAACACCTTCGCCACCCCCGTCCTGCAACGCCCCGCCGAACACGGCGCGCGCCTCGTCCTGCACAGCGCCACCAAGTACCTCGGCGGACACGGCGACGTGATGGGGGGTGTGGTGGCCTGCGACGAGGAGTTCGCCGGACTGCTCCGTCAGGTGCGCTTCATGACGGGCGGCGTCCTCCATCCACTGGCCGGCTACCTGCTGCTGCGCGGCCTCGCGACCCTGCCGGTACGAATCCGGGCCGCCTCCGCCACCGCCGCCGAACTGACCCGCCGCCTCACCGCCGACCCACGCGTCGCCCGCGTCCACTACCCACGGCTCGGCGGCGCGATGATCGCCTTCGAGGTCCACGGAGACCCCCACGAGGTCATCGCGGGAGTCCGCCTCATCACTCCCGCGGTAAGCCTCGGCAGCGTGGACACGCTCATCCAACACCCGGCATCGATCAGCCACCGGGTGATGAATGAGGGGGACAGAAGGGGTGCGGGTGTGAGTGACGGTCTGCTGAGGCTGTCGGTGGGCTTGGAGGATGTAGAGGACCTATGGAGCGATTTGGACGGGGCGCTAGCGCCCCTCCAAAGGGGCGCGGGGAACCGCGCGACCAGCCACAACGCACCCGCACCCGCCAACGAATCCTCAACGACTACGGCGCTTCGGCCTTCCCGAACTCCGTAACGTCCGCAGAAGTCACCACCGTACCCAGCCGAGCGGTAACCACCAACGTCCCCTCCTCGATCTGATAGTCGAGCGGCAACTCAAGCCCCCGCATCGCCGCAACCATCCCCGTGTTGGACGCCTGCGTCACGGCATACACGCTCTCGCACCCCGCCTCCACAGCCATCCCCACCAACCGCCCCAACAACTCGCTCCCGATCCCCCGCCGCTGCCAGTCGTCCTCGACCAACAGCGCGACCTCCGTCTCGTCCCCGTCCCACAACAGGTGCCCGAGCCCCACGATCCGCCCCGACGCCGTCTGCACGGCGAGCGTCCGCCCGAAACGCGGAGAGAGCAGGTGGTTCAGATAGCGGTCGGCGTCACCGACCGGCCCGTGATAGCGCATGCCCAGCGTCCGCGCCGAGCACCGCTCGTGCATCTCCCGCGCTGCGTCGAGATCACCGGTGTCCGCGCGCCGCACTGTGATCGCGTTGCCCTCGGGCAGCGTCAGTACGTCCTGGCTGCGCGGGACGCGCGGACCGAGCCGGGCGTCCAACTCGACCAGCGCCCGCGCCCGGGCGAACTCGGTGGGCGTGAACGGCAGATACGGCCGCTCCACCGTGATCACTCCGCCTTCCGGCGCCCGCAGTCGCATGACCGTGTCCTCCAACGCCCCCTCCACCGGCACCGATTCCGGCTCGCGCCCCTTGCCCGCGGTGGTCGCGGGCAGCGAACGGATGGTGCACCGGCCCAGCAACTGTCGTAGCGCCAGGGGCAGTTCCGCCGCGTCCAGGGCTGTCCGCGTGGCCAGGCCCAGGACGCGGGTCGGCGCGTCCACCAGATCGTGGGCGTCGGCCCGCTCGATCCAGGTGCTCGAACCGCCGGCGGACGACACCACCCGGGTGATCTCGGACGCCGCGACCTCTGCCGGCGCCCGCAGCAGGAACTCGTCCACCGTGCCCTCGGCCAGCGGATGCGTCTGCAGGCTCAGGATGTCGACCTGCCAGCCGGCCAGCGCCGTGCACAACACCGCCAGCGATCCCGGCGCGTCCTGCACCGTCGTCCGCATGCGCCACAGCGCGGCCGGTTCGGCGACGGCGTCGGGTGTCGCGCCGGACTGCTCGGACTCGGACTGGGACGACGACCCGGGCCCGGACTTGGACCCAGGCCCGGACTTGGACCCGGACTTGGACTCGGACAGCGGCTCCGATTCGGAGGGCCCGGTCCGCCGCACGGTCGCGGCCGGCCGGGCATCGGTATCGCCCGTCGGCGGCGCATGACCGTGGCGGCGTGACCACCACGTGTGGAACCCCGCCGTGGCGACCAGCGCCAGCGCGGAGATCGCCAGCAGCGCCGGACCGCCGGGCCCGTGCCCCACCAGATTCGCCACGACGTCCGCCACCGCGACCGCCGTGAACAGCGCGGCCAGCTCCACCAGGTCCCGCCGCCAGTGGTGCACCGGACGCCCGTGCTTCGCGCGCGTCACATCAAACATGTCTCGACTCATGCATCCACTGTGAAGGAAGGGTGTTGCGTGATCACGAACGCTCTGTGACCTACCGGTAAAAGCGTGGTTCTGTACCTTTTGCCGTTCTTTTGGTGAGTGGGGTGAACCGGAGGTCAGCCCTGTCGCCCTACGTCATGCGGCCACCTCCGCCACCAGCGCGGTACGCAGTCGACGTGCCTGAGCGACCAGCCGGGACGAGCCGCCCCGGGCCGCCGTCTGCGTCAGATACGGCAGTTCGCCTCGTGCCCCCGACCGCTCCGCGCACTCGGCGGCCACGGTGAGAAGGTCACCGAGCGCCCGCGCGTGGGCGGGCTTGGCGTCGCCGTCGAGGTCGGCGAGCAGCGCGCCCAGAGTGTGGCGGAGGATCCCCCAGATGGTCGCATTCGCCCCGGTCGCGGCCCCTGTCCGCACCGACTCCGCGAGCCGCGACGGCTTCACGGCCCCGCTCAGGACCAGCTCCCCGAGATCCGTCCCCAGCCGGGCCACGTCCAACTGTCCACGCGCCGCGAGCACCAGCAACGCGTCCACAGCGGCGAGCCGACCCTCGGGGTGTCGCGCCCCGAGACCGTACGCCATACACAGGTGCGTGGCCTCGCCGGCCACGCCCTCGGACTCGGCCAGCAGCGGGAGTACGGCGGCCCCGCTCCGGGTGTCGTCCAGGGCGACGGAGGACACGTCCCGCAGCAGCCGCGCCGCCACCAGTTCGCGACGCTCGGGGAGTATCGCGAGCCAGTGCCGCTGCATGTCCTGGTCCCAGTGGTAGCAGTAGTAGTGGCCGCCGTGGGCGGTCACCGGCCGGCCCAGCGTGCGGAACTCCGCCGGGAAGAAGTCCTCCTGCAGATCGAGGAGTTCGCCCAGCTCCACGGCGACGCGCGCCCCGAAGGTCCGACGCCTGCTCAAGGGCAGGGCGGGGCTCTCGGACGTCAGCCATCGGGCGAGCCGGGTGCCCTCCGTCGTGCCGAGGGCCTGTGCCCGCCCGGCGGCAGCGACCGCCGCCGCCCGGTCCTCGCGGCGCACCCGCAACAGCGCCTGTGCGAAGTCGGCCGCCGCGACCCGCGCTCCCAGATGCCGGTAGGTGTCCAGCCGGTCCACCAACTCGTCCGGCTCCAGCAGACCGGTGGCCCAACTCGGCGTCGACAGCAGGAACGGCAGTGGCTCCGCGCGGAGCCGGTACGCCACCTCCCACACCCGGGAGTCGAAGGTCCGGGACAGTGAGCTGTGCCCGCACTCCCGGGACAGGTGGGTGTGCTGTGCCCCTTCGTGGAGCGTGACGGTACGCACCTTGTCCTGAAGCGTGGCCAGCAGGAGGTCGAGCGCGGACTCCGCGCTGCCGAAGGTGCGGTGTGTGCTGCTGAAGTGGCTGTCCGCGCGCCGCGCGTTCTCGGGCTCGTCGGACTGCCACCAACGGCGCGCGACCACCGGCACCAGCGCCTCCAGCAGACTTTCCCGGTCCTGGTAGGCATGACGTACGAGTCCGTCCAACGCCCGCTCGAACGTTGCCACATCGCCCTTGGTCGCCATCAACACCCCCAGTTCCTCGGCGAGTTCGACCGCCGACTCGGGTGCCGGTGCGAGGCGGGTTCCCTCCGGTGCAGGCGGGAGCATCTCCTCGTACACCGTCGTCGTCGCCGTCACCGGCGCGGCACCCAGCGTCTCGACCGCACGTGCGCGCAGAGCGGGGATCAACTGGTCCGCCCCTGAGGCGAGTTCGGCCCGTACTTCGGGGGAGTCGACCTTCTTGAGGTGCCGCTCGACCAGCTTCAGTGCCCGCTCCTGGACCTCCGCGTCCTCGTGGCCGAAGGCCTGCGCGAGGGCGGGCAGCAGTTCCTCGGCGGCCGACGCGTCCCGCGCCAGGACCTTCCCCAGCAGGACGAGTTGTGCCCGGACGAGCTTCTTCTCGGGCCGGAACAGCACCGCGTCCGACATCTCCGCCAGCCGGCGCGACGTCAACTCCCCGTCCAGAGCGAGTGACCCGAGCACCGACTGGGCGTGCCACGCCACCATGGACACCGCGTCCGAGGACAGCGCCGACCAGTCGGCGATCCGCTCCAGCTCCTCCTCACGGGTCAGGGCGAGGGCCATCACCACACGCAGGAACACCCGGTTGTCGAGGGTCGTACCGCCTCGCAACAGCCGCGCCACGCACGCCTCCACCGTCCGCTTCCGGTCCAGTACGCCCTCGACGGTGAGCTGGGCGAGTGCTTCGGCCCAGGAGTTCGGGCCCTCGGCCGAGGGCCACTGCAGCGGGCTGCCGATGTCCTCCGTCTCGAAGAGCGCGGCCACCAGCTCCGCGAGATGCGGATCCTTGCGCAGCCGGTCGAGCAGGGTGTCCCCGCGCTGCCACAGGTGACCGGTCTGTTCCACCCAGCCCCGCACATAGGCGTCCGTCGTCGGCACCGGGCAGCCCGAGAGCCGCACCAGACCGGCCATCAGCTCGTACGGCACACCGGCGGAGGCCGGGCGTCCGGCGAGGCGGTGCGTCACGTCGGCGAGCCACGCCGTGTCGCGGTCGCCCAGGACGTGGAGCAGCAGCGCGGGGGACGACTGCGACCAGCGCATGTCGGTGGCGGCGATCCAGGTCGCCGCGGCCGCCGCGCCCGTCTCGCAAACAGCCCCGGCCGCGTGCAGGGCCGGATAGGCGCGGCGGGACGGCTCCTCCCACGGTGCCTTGCGCAGCTCCTTGCGGAGCGCCTTCAACTCCGGCAGGAACGCCCGCCGTTCGGCGTCGGTCAGCCCGTCGAGCAGTCCCAACGCATCGGCCGTCCGGCCCGCCCGCACCGTTTCCATCAGCGAACTCATCGCACACCCCCGTCGATCCGTACCGTGTTCTGATCCATGTCCTGGCCCGCGCTCCGGACCGCGTCCCGCTCAACCGCCTTGCCCCGCCGCACCATCCGTACCGCCAGCGCGTGCTTGCACGGCCCGCGCCCACCCCGGTACTTCGCCCACCACACGCAACTGCAGCTCAGCACCCCCGCCTCGTCCCGCACCCGGTGCACATGACCGTCCTCGGCGGTCACCGTCCCGAGCGCCCCCTCCAGACGCACCGCCCCCGCCGCCACCAGTGCGCGGGCCGAGCGCAGCCGCGGATTGTGACGCTCGACGCGCTGTGCGTCGTAGGGAAGTTCGCGGTGGAAGTAGGCCGCCTCCGCCGTGTCGTAGCCGACGCGTCCCGAGGTGCCCAGCCGGGTCAGCGCGGCACGGACCCGCTCCGGGGTGAGTCCCGAGGAGGCGGCCATGTCGGCGATGTCGATACGGGGCTCCCAGGCGAGCAGCACGGAGATCAACTCCGCGTCCTCGCCCGCCTCGTCGGCGGTGAGCGCGTCCAGCACCCCGCCCTCACCGGAGAATCCGCGCGAGGCGTCCGGCGACAGCGTGAGGGTGAGCCGCATGCCCGGCAGGACGGCCTCCCAGGCACCGGCCGTGGCATCGGCGCCGATCACGGAGGGGCCGTAGATCCGCAGGGCGGTCGCATGGCGCAGGACCCGCTGGAGTGCGATCAGGCGCTCCGGGCCGGGGAGGCACACCGCGCCCGGGACGGGGCGGGTGGTCGGGCGCAGGCCGCGTCCCGCCGGTACGACCCAGCGCGGGCCGCTCGTGGTGCCGCGTGCCCCGCTCTTCGGGAGCGAGCGCAGGAACCGGACCGCCTCCGCCGCGGGCAGTTCGGCGCGCAGGTCGAAACCGGCCGCTACGACCTGGGCCTCCGCGAAGCCGCGCAGCCACCGGTCCGGCAGCGGTACCTTCTTCTCCACCACGGGGCCGTCCAGCGTCGTCACGGCCAACTCCTCGGGGCCGACCCGGAGATGGAGCGGATCGTCCGTGCCGATCCGGGACAGGGCCTCACGCAGCGGGTTGTTGACGTCGACGTTCGTCGTGCCGTGTCCCACCTCGTCGCCGTCGAGTCCGGGGCCGAGGACGTCCAGCCGCGCGTACACCCCGCCGCAGCCCGAGAAGGACTCGAAGCGCAGGCGGTCGCCGCCCGCCGTCACCACCGGGTCGAGCGAGGAAGGCAGTTGGCGCTGGTAGTACCGCGTGGCCGCCACGTCGGCCACCGCGAGCAGCGCGGCCGAGGCCACCTGAGGAGCCGTCAGGAAGCCCGCGAAGAAGCGCGGATGGTCGGTGACACCCGAAGGAGTCGCACCTCGTGAGGTCTCCAGCCCGAGGCGCCGGCCATCCGCCGCGGACTCCAGTGCGGAGGGTCGGGGATAGGTCACGGCCTGCAAAGATCGCGTCATGGAAAAACCGTAGAGGCCACCACTGACAATCGGCCCTGACCTGCGAAAACGCTGATTTCGCGGGAGAGTTGGGACGCCACGGAACGCACCGCGCACCGGGGGATGACGCCGGTGCGCGGTACAGGTCCGAGGGTAGTGGAGTTACTGGCCGACTCGTCCCGGCTGGAGGGTCTGGGTGAACAGCACGGTGCCGTCCGACTCCCGCAGACGGACCGTCAGTTCCCCGCTGTGGCCGTCGATGTCGACCTCGCCGAAGAACTGGTAGCCCTCGGCCGGCGACACGTTCTGCGCGGTCGGCGCCTTCACGAACACCCGCTCCGGACCGAAGGTGTTGTCGAGTGCGCTGGCCGGGAAGGCGCCCGCGTTCAGCGGACCGGAGACGAACTCCCAGAACGGCTCGAAGTCGGTGAACGCGGCCCGCGAGGGCTGGTAGTGCTGGGCGGAGGTGTGGTGCACGTCGGCCGTCAGCCAAACGGTGCCGGTGATCCGCCGGTGCTTGATGTACCGCAGCAGCTCGGCGATCTGCAGTTCACGCCCGAGCGGCGCGCCCGGGTCGCCCTGCGCGACCGCCTCGATGTTCGCCTTGCCCTCGGTGGCGTCGGGCACGACCAGGCCGAGCGGCATGTCGGCGGCGATCACCTTCCACACCGCCCGCGACCGCGACAACTCCCGCTTGAGCCAATCCAGTTGCTCGCTGCCGAGGATGCCCTGCGGGTCCACGGTCTGTTTGTCGGGCGAGTTGGCGTTGCGGTAGGTCCGCATGTCCAGGACGAAGACGTCGAGCAGCGGGCCGTGCCGCATCACACGCTGGACCCGGCCCTCCTTCGCGCCCGGCCGCAGCGTAGAGATCGGGAAGTACTCGCTGAACGCCCGCCGGGCGCGTACGGCGAGGGCGTCGACGCTCTTCTCGGTGTAGCGGGTGTCGGTGGCGGCGATCACCTCGCCCGGGTACCAGTTGTTGCGCACCTCGTGGTCGTCCCACTGGATGATCGAGGGCACCTGGGCGTTGAACCGCTTGAGGTTCTCGTCGAGCAGGTTGTAGCGGAAGTTGCCGCGGAACTCGGCCAGGGTCTCGGCGACCTTGGACTTCTCCTCCGTGGTGACGTTCCGGTACAGGCTGCCGTCGGGCAGGGCCTGGGTCGCCGTGATCGGTCCGTCGGCGTAGATGTTGTCGCCGCTGCACACGAAGAAGTCCGGGTCCAGCCTGGCCATCGCGTCGTAGATGCGGTAGCCGCCGAGGTCCGGGTTGATGCCCCAGCCCTGGCCCGCCAGGTCGCCGGACCACAGGAAGCGCACACCGCGCCGCCCGGTCGGCACCGTACGGAACGTGCCGTCTACCGGCTCGCCGGTACGGCGCGGGTCGTCGGGGTCGGCGAGCAGGACCCGGTAGTGGATCTGCTGGCCCGAGGGCAGCGCGCGCAGCCGGGTGGTGCCGGTGAAGTCGGTGCCGGCGCCGAGCAGCGGGCCGTGCCACCGGTGCGGATTGCGGAACGACTCGGTGGCCGAGGTCTCCACGATCATCCTGGCCGGGCGGTCCGAACGCACCCACACCAGACCGGAGTCGGAGGTCACGTCCCCCGCCTGCACGCCCCAGCCCGCCTTCGGACGCCCGGACAGGGCGAAGGCCGGCGCGGCCCCGAGGGCGGCGGGCACGGTCAGGGCCGCGGACGCGGCCAGGGTGCCGCGAAGGACGCTGCGGCGGGCGGGGAACGGGCGATGCGACATGGGGTTGCGCCTCCACGGACGGGATGCGGTCAGGGTGCACCGCCACAACTACTGGTGCGCCGCAGCGCACACGGAAACCACGGGTGAACAACGGAACGCGGCGATATCAGAGACCGTGCGGGTGAAGGGCGTCGGCCATGAGACGTACCCCCGCACGGATCCGTCCCGGGGACAGATGCGCGTAGCCGAGGACCAGCCGTACGACCGCGTCGTCCGCACGCGCGTGTGCGTAGGCGGTGAGCGGGCGCACCGCGACACCGGCGGTCGCCGCGCGCTCCAGGAAGTGCTCCTGGGGGCCGTACTTCTCCGGCAGTTCGGCGATGACATGCAGTCCCGCCGCGATCCCGGTCACCCGCGCTCCGGGGAAATGCTCCTCCAGTGCGGCGACGAGGGTGTCGCGGCGCTGCCGGTAGGCGCGTTGGCAGCGGCGCAACTGGCGGTCGTAGTCGCCGCGTTCAAGGAAGCGGGCGAACAGTGCCTGGTCGAGCGTCGGGTGGCCGAGGTCCATGGTGCGCTTGCGCTCGACGACCTCGTCGGTCAGTGACTCGGGCACCAGGAGCCAGCCGAGCCGTAGCCCCGGGGCGAGGGATTTGCTGACCGAGCCCGTGTAGGCGACGTGCTCCGGGTCGAGGCCCTGGAGCGCGCCTACGGGTGCTCGGTCGTAGCGGAAGTCGCCGTCGTAGTCGTCCTCGACGACCAGTCCGTCCACCTCCCGCGCCCAGTCGAGGAGTTGGGCCCGCCGCTGTGCGGAGTAGGCGATGCCCGTAGGAAACTGGTGAGCGGGCGTCGTCACCACGGCCCGTACACCCGACGCCCGCAGCGGACCGACCGCGAGGCCCTCCTCGTCCAGGGGCAGCGGTACGGTGCCGACGCCCGCCGAGGCGTACAGGGCGTCGTGCTGGGGGCTGCCCGGGTCCTCGACGCCGACGGTGCGCATCCCGCGCGCGTGGAGCACGAATCCGAGCAGTGCCGTCGCCTGCGCCACTCCGGAGACCACGACAAGCCGCTCCGGGTCCGCGACCACACCGCGTCGGCGCGCCAGGAGTTCCGCGAGCGCCGTACGCAACCGGGGCAGCCCGCGCGGATCGGGATAGCCGAGCATCTCGTGCGGCCACTCCGCCAGCACACCGCGCTGCGCCGCCGCCCAGGCGGCACGCGGGAACAGCGACAGGTCCGGCGTGCCGGGTACGAAGTCGGCGCGGGCGCCGGGGGAGCGCGGCGCGAGGTCACGCGCGCGTGGCCGCGCCGCCCGCACGGCACCGCCCACCCAGGTGCCCGCACCCCGGCCGCTGCGCAGATAGCCCTCCGCCGTCAACTGCTCGTACGCCTCCGTGACCAGCCCCCGCGACACCCCGAGGTCGGCCGCCAGGTCCCGGCTCGACGGCAGCCGGGTGTCCGGCGCGAGCCGTCCCGAACGCACCGCCTCGCGCAACGCCTCCTGAAGGGAACGGCCACGCGCGCGTGCCGGTGCCGAGACGGCGGGCAGCAGCAACTCCCAAGCGGCGGAACCCGTCAGACCCTCCGGATCGGTCAGACCCTCCGGATCGGTTGGCGCATCCCGATCGGTCGCCCGCTCCGGATTGGTCCGCGATGACGTCATGGAAGTGGACCTTAAACCGGACCGCAGGTCTCCCTAGCGTCGCCGTCATGAACGCCACCACCGCCCGCGGCGCCCCGCTCGCCGCCTTCGCCTGCGTCCTCGTCGGCGCGTCCTTCACCGCGAACAGCGTCCTGGGTAACTACCCGTACGCGGGCGGCCAGTTCCTGCGCTACGGGCTCGCCTGCCTGCTCCTGCTGCCGTTCACCGGCAAGGACGCGAAGACCCGGCTGCGTGGCCTCACAGCACGCCAATGGGCCCGCCTCGCACTGCTCGCCGCCGTCGGCATGGTCGGCTTCAACCTGGCGGTCATCGCCGCCGAACGCAGCGCCGAACCGGCCGTCCCCGGAGTCTTCGTGGGCTGCGCCCCCATGGCCGTCGGGGTCCTCGTCCCCCTCCTGGAAGGACGCCGTCCGCGACGGATCGTGCTCTACGGGGCCTCGCTCGTCGCCGTCGGCGCGTTCACGGTCCAGGGGTGGGGCCGTACGGACGGCGCCGGAATCGCCTTCTCCGGGTGCGCACTCGCGGGGGAGGTGGGCTTCGCGGTGCTCGCGGTTCCCGTACTGCGGCCCCTGGGACCGCGATTGCTGTCGGCCACGGTGTGCGGTCTGGCGGCGGTCGAGGCGGCGACGGCCGGCGTGGTCCTCGACGGGACGGCCTGGCTGCGGCGCCCCGACACCACCGAGGCCGCCGCGCTGCTGTGGCAGGCGGCGGTCGTCACCGTCGTCGGCTTCGTGTGCTGGTACATGGGCATGCAGCGGATCGGCACGGAGCGCGCCACGCTCTTCTCCGGCCTCATCCCGGTCGCCGCCGCCGCTACCGCACCGCTCGTCGGAACGGGCTCCTACGGGCCCGTCCAGGCCGTCGGCAGCGCCCTCGTCGGCGCCGGAGTCGCCCTGGGATCCGGTGTGTTGGCGTCGGCGCCGCGAAGGTCAGCGGCTGCCGTCGAGGATGACCCGCGCGACCAGGGCCGGGTCGTCGTTCATCGGGCAGTGCCCGCAGCCGGGCAGCCGCACGAGCCGGGAACGGGGGATCAAGCGCTTGGCGCGGACGCCCTGTCGGCGCAGCAGCAACCGGTCCTGGGTGCCCCAGGCCACCGTGACCGGGATGCCGGGGATGTCGTCGGTGAACTGAACACTCGTACCGGCCCGGAGCGTGTCGTCGAACCCGGGGGCGTCGACCAGCGCGCGCGTCTCGGCGACCACGGCCTCGGGTGAACGGCGGCCCGGGCGGGCGTAGATGGTGCTGGTGAGCGCGGTGCGGCCGACCGCCGTGCGCGCCAGCTTCTCGACCAGCGGGAGCGGCATGGCGCGGGCGATCCGCCGCATGGTGAGCAGCACACCGAAGGCGTAGCGGCGCTCGGCCTGGGACCAGAATCCGGCGGGGGAGAGCGCGGTGACGGACCGTACGATCTTCTCGCGGCCCAGCTCCAGGGCCATCAGACCGCCGAGCGAGTTGCCCGCCACATGCGGACGTTCGAGTTCCAGCGTCTCGCAGAAGGCCCGGAACACGGCGGCCGTCGTGGAGAGGTCGTACGTCAGCCCCTCCGGGAGCGCGGGGGAAGCGCCGAACCCGGGCAGGTCCACTGCGATCACATCGCGCTCGGTCGCGAGGATGTCCACCACCGGGTCCCAGGCCTGCCGGTGGTGACCTATGCCGTGCAGCAGGAGCAGCGGCTCGCCGCGACCCACACGCGCGTAGGACACGGTCACGGTCTTCGGGCCCCGCGGAGTGGGGACCGGGAAGGAGACGGTGTCGGACATGGGGATACTCCTCGTCTGGGACGCGCCGGCAGACGCCGTACAGGCCGTGTAGACAGCTTGTCAGCAACCGCTACTGACCGGTAGCCCCCGTCGCTGTCGTTCTGTGACAGGGGCTTTGCCGCGCTGTCACCGAGAACGCCCAGTACGAACGCCCTGTGAACGCTCCGCGCCATGCCCTCTGTCGGTTGCGTATGACATGGAGGATTGGTCTTGACCAAGGGTGGGGGCCGTCCTATGGTCGCAGATAAGTGAAACAACCTTTAATAAACAAGGGCGCTAAAACGCCGCCGGAACACGGCGATTGCGGAGGACAGGGTGGGGACCACGCAGTTGGAATCGGTGCCGGAACCGAAGTACTGGCATCTCAAGACAGTGCTGAGTGAGGCACTGGACTCCGAGTTCTCCGTGGGCGAGATCCTGCCCAACGAGCGAGACCTGGCGGCCCGCTTCGGCGTCGCCCGGGCCACGCTCAGGCAGGCTCTGGAACAACTCGAACTGGAAGGCAGGCTGCAGCGCCGTCGAGGCGTCGGTACGACCGTCGCGCCACCGCGCGTGGGTGTCGCCGTCGGCACCGAGCAGCACGTCTGGCCGGGCGCCGGGGAGGACGCCTGGCAGTCCGTCGACTGTGTGCTGGCGGCACCGCCGGCGGCCGTCGCGGACGTCCTGGAGACCGGTTCCGAGGAACTCGTGCACATTGTGCGGCGCTCACGGGTGAGCCACGGCCAGCCGGTCGCCGCCGAACTGCTCTACATCCCGGAGTCGTCGGTACCCGACCTCTCCGCGATAGACACTCCCTCGGCGACCGCACGCGCGCGTGCGGTACTGCGCGAGTTGCAGCGCCTCGAACTGGAGGGCCAGGACCGCGCCGTGGAACTCGGCTCGGCCCGCGCGGACGACGCCAAGGAGTTGGACCGCCTCCCCGGGGCACCGGTTCTCGTCGTCACGACCCGCTTCTTCGCCGAGGGCCGCACCGCCGCGGTCTCCGTCGCGACCTACCGCGCGGACACCTGCCGCCTGACCTTCGCGGACTCCGGCGGCGTAGAAATACACCACGGCCCGGAACGCCAGGCTTCCTGACCACAGCCACACCACACCCGTCGCGCCCCGGAACTCCACCGGGGCGCAACGCGTTTCACTTCTCGACACCGGTGCTGCCATCGCCCTTCAGGGGCGCGGGGCTGTATCGATATGCGGCTCCGCCGCGTGGGCGCGGCCAGCGCCCACGGCGCCGCACCCAACGCACGACCATGCGGGCCCAACCACAATGAACCGCACCTAAAAAAAACAACCAGCAAGCCCAGCCCCCACGGCGCCGCAGCCAACACACGACCAAGCCGCCGAGCTAGCGCCGCGTCACCGTGCCCTCGACCGCGAACAACTGCTCCTCAACATGGTCCAGGGCCAACCGCAACGCCCCCGTAGCCGCGGCAGCCTCCCCGAGCAACGACAACGCCACCTTCGGCGGACGCAGGCAGTACCGCGCCAACTCCCGCCGCAGCGGCTCCAGTACACCGTCCAGCCCGGCCGCCCACCCGCCCACGACAACGAGTTCCGGATCGAGGGCAAGGACCAGCGCGGCGACATCGTGCACGAGCCGTTGGATGAACCGGTCGACGGCCGCCCGGGCCCGCTGATCACCGTCGCGCGCCAGCGCGAAGACCTGGGCGACCGCCTGCTCGTCCAAGGGGTGCAGCGGCTCGTCCGTGGTGGACAGCAGCGTCTCCGGAGTCACGTCCCGGCCCAGCAGATGCAGCGCGCCGATCTCACCGGCCGCCCCGCGATACCCCCGGTGCAGCCGCCCGCCGATCAGCGAACCGGCGCCGGGGCTCAGCCCGGCCAGCACCATCACCATGTCGTCGGACTCGGTGGCGGCACCCTTCCAGTGCTCGGCAACCGCCGCCGCGTTGGCGTCGTTCTCCACCAGCACCGGGCACTTGAAGGAGCGGCTCAGCCGTTCGCCCAGGTGCAGCCCCGTCCACTGGGGCAGCGCGGTGCCCAGCCGTACGGTGCCGTCCGCCTCGACGATGCCCGGCGTGGCGACGCCCACCGCCCGCAGCGAGCCGCGGGCGACCCCCGCCCGGCGCAGCAGCTCGGCGACCGCGGTGCGCAGCCGCTCCAGCCGCTCGTCGGCCGAAGCCGTCTCGTCGACGTCCTTGGCGATCGCGCCGAGCACCCGGCCGTCGAGGTCGGCGAGGAGCACGGCGACACGATGTGCGCCGATCTCCAGGCCCAGCAGATGCCCGGCCTCAGCGCGGAACCTGAACCGTCGCGCGGGCCGCCCCTGCCGCCGTACAACGCTCTCGTCGGCCGCCTTCTCGACGACCAGCCCGGCCTCGATCAGTCCCTCGACGACGCCCTCGACGGTCGGCCGGGACAGACCCGTCACCCGGGTGATCTCCGTCAGCGTGGCGCAGTCCGTGGCACGCAACGCGTGCAACACCACTGCGGAGTTGATCCTCCGCAGCAGCGAGGGGTCCCCGCCGGTCAGCCCCGCCAAGGTCTGTCCTCCCAGCTCGTGCGCGTGTTGGGCGGATCGTACTCGGCGCGGCGGACCCCGGCGAGTGCCGGGCGCCCCCGATCCACTCGCCCCTGCGGATCACCCCGGCGCCACGAACCCGGACTCGTACGCCGCGATCACCGCCTGCGTACGGTCCCGCGCCCCCAGCTTCGCCAGTACGGCGCTCACATGCGACTTCACCGTCTCCGTCCCGACGACCAGCCGGGCGGCGATCTCCGCGTTCGACAGACCCCTCGTCATCAGCCGCAGCACCTCGGCCTCGCGCTCGGTCAACTGGGCCCGCGCCATCACCGCGCGCGCCGCCCGGTTCCCGCCGTCGTCGCCGTACTCCGCGGCCAACTGCCGTACGGAGGCCGGGAACAGCAGCGACTCGCCCTCGGCCACCAGCCGTACCGCGTGCACGATCTCGGCCGGCCGCGCGCGCTTCAGCAGGAAGCCGTCGGCACCGGCGCGCAGCGCCTCGTAGACGTACTCGTCGTTCTCGAAGGTCGTGATGACCAGGATCTTCGGCGGGTTCTCGACCGTGCGCAGCACCGCGCGGGTGGCCTCGATGCCGTCCATGAGCGGCATCCGTACGTCCATGGCGACCACGTCCGGCCGCAGTCGCCGCACCAGCGGGATCACCGCCGCTCCGTCGGCGGCCTCCCCGACCACCTCGATGTCCGGCTGTGCCTCCAGCACGGCCCGCAGACCCGCGCGTACGAGGGGTTCGTCATCGACCAGGAGAACGGTGACCGGCATCCGGCCAGCCTAGATCAGCCCAGCGGCAGCTCCGCATGCACCTGCCAGTCACCCTCGTCGAGTCCGGTGTGCGCCCGGCCGCCGAGCAGCGCGGCACGCTCGCGTATGCCGCGCAGACCACTGCCCCGGCCCGGGCCCGGTATCGCCGCCGTCAGCGGATTGCGGACCTCCAGATCGAGGGTGCCGTCCGCCACGCCGATACGGACCCGCACGGGGACGGAACCCGCGTGCCGCAGCACATTGGTCAGCGCCTCCTGCAGAATCCGGTACCCCTCTCGGGAGACCGGCCCGGGCACGGTCTCCAACGGCCCGGTCACCTCCGCGTCGACCTTCGCCCCGGAGGCGCGCGCCGAGTCCAGCAGCCGGTCCGCGTCCACCAGCGTCGGCCGGCTGCTCACCGGTCGCTCCGCCTCGCGCAACACGCCCAGCACCCGCTCCAGGTCCTCCAGCGCGGCCCGGCCGGTCTCCTCGATGGCACCCAGCGCCCGCTCGGTGAACTCCGGGTCGCCCGCCGCACGGGCGGCACCCGCCTGCACCACGGCCACCGTCAGCGCGTGCCCGATGGAGTCGTGCAACTCCCGCGCGATGCGGTTGCGTTCCAGCAGTTGCTCGGTGCGCTCCTCCAGGGCGGCGAGCTGCTCGGCGCGCGAAGGGCCGAGCAACTTCCGGGCCAGCAGCGTGGCCAACGTGCCGAGACCGACCACGGCCGCGTACAGGGCGATCAGGGGCAGGGGCACCAGCAAGGCGTACCAGCCATGCGGTGTCGCCTCCTTGAGAAGCCATACGTCGTCGGGCACGTGCCCGCGTGCGATCTCGATCAACTGGAAGGTGATGATCGGCAGCCAGACGCAGGCGAACGTCGTCGCCCAGCCCAGAGCCATCCGCGCCTCCAGCCACAGCACGGTGCGCCCCCGGTCCCGCCAGGTCGCCGACGGCGCCACGGAGATCCCCGGGTCCTCCCTGCCCGGCGTCAGCAGCAACTGCGCCTGCACGCCTTCCCCGATCCGCACGGCCGGGATCAGACCGACCGGGATCAGCGCGAGCGCCGGCGCGTACGGGGTCCCCGGGCTGATGAAGAGCCACACGCTGACGATCAGTATCGGCACCCAGAGGTGCAGCAGACGCGTGTACGTCGTCCCCCGGAGCAGCGGGCGCAGGAAGCGGACCATTCACACATCGTGACAGCCGGCACTGACAATCGGCCTCCCCCGGGCGGGGGAGACGATCTCCACCGACGGGGGAGGCCCCAACTCCCTTGGACGGCCAGGCTGTTGGGCATGACCAGCATCGACGTACGAGACCTCACCAAGGAGTACGGCATCCGGCGGGCCGTGGACCACGTCACCTTCGACGTCCGCCCCGGCAAGGTCACCGGCTTCCTCGGCCCCAACGGCGCCGGAAAGTCCACCACCATGCGCCTCGTCCTCGGCCTCGACCGGCCCACCTCCGGCACCGCCACCATCGGAGGCCACCCCTACGCCGAGCTCACCGAGCCGTTGCGTCACGTCGGCGCCCTGCTCGACGCGCAGGCCGCGCACGGCTCCCGTACCGCCCGCGACCATCTGCGGGCCTTGGCGGCGAGCAACCGCATTCCGGTCGCCCGGGTCGACGCGGTGCTCCAGGAGACGGGACTCGCGTCGGTCGCGCGGCACCGGGTGAAGACGTACTCCCTGGGCATGCGCCAGCGGCTGGGCATCGCCGGTGCTCTCCTGGGCGACCCCGAAGTCATCCTGCTGGACGAGCCGTCGAACGGCCTCGACCCCGAAGGCATCGTCTGGATCCGGGAGTTGCTGCGCCGACTCGCGGCGGAGGGCCGCACGGTTCTCGTCTCCAGCCACCTCATGAACGAGACCGCCTCCTTCGCCGACCACCTCGTGGTCCTCGGCCGGGGACGGCTCCTCGCGGACACCCCGATGCGGGACTTCATCGACGCGCGCGTGCAACCCCACGTACGCATCCGTACGACGGACACCGGCGCCCTCAAGAGCACCCTCGGCGAGCACGGTCTCGACGCCGTGGAGCAGGAGGACGGGCACTGGACCGTGGCGCACGCACGCGTGGACGAGATCGGCACCCTGTTGTCCGCAGCCGGCGTCCCGATCCTCGAACTGACCGCCACCGAGGGCACGTTGGAGCAGGCCTATCTCGATCTGACGGCCGGCGAGACCGAGTTCACCGCAGCGCACCAGGAGGCCTGACCATGGCATTCACGCCCGTGTTCCACTCCGAGTGGATCAAGATCCGTACCCTGCGTTCACAGGTCGCGGCGCTCGCCATGATCCTCGTGGTGACGGCGGTCTTCTCCGCGCTCGCCTCGGCCGACACCGGCGGCGACGACTTCGACCCGCTGTTCGCGGTCTTCTTCGGTGTCACGTTCGGCCAGATCGCGGCGATCTCCTTCGGCACGACCGCCGTGTCCTCCGAGTTCCAGGGCGGAGCGCTACGGCTGTCGCTGGCCGCGGTGCCGCACAGGGGACGCTGGTTCGCGGCCAAGGCGACGGCGATCGCCGTACCGGTGTTCTCCGTCGGCCTGGTCACCGGTGCGGTGACCCTGGTGGTCGGCAGGGCGGTGCTGGGCGCCGAGTCCGACGGGCTCGGCGCGGCGGAGCAGGCGCGCGGTGTGGTCGGCTGCGCCGTCTACCTCACGCTGATGGCGTTGCTCGCGGCCGGTCTCACGGCGGTGCTGCGCAGCGGAGTGGCGACGCTGAGCATCGTCATACCGTTCCTGCTCATCGTGTCCTTCGTGGTCGGCGACGCGTCCAGCGACATCGCGGACCTCCTGCCCGACCGGGCCGGCCAGGTGGCGCTCCACGCGACCTGGGACGGGGCGATGGGCCCGTGGACCGGGCTCGGGGTGACGGCGCTGTGGGCCGCCGCGGTGTTGGCGGCAGGGGCGTGGAGTGTGCGGCGCCGGGACGCCTGACCGGCCGTTGGGCCGCTGATCCTGCGCGGCTGCGCCGCCTGGCCCTGTGCGGCTGGATCGCTAACCCTGTGCGGCGTCCCGCAGCCGTCCGAACTCCTCGGCCATCGTCGCCGCCGTCCAATGCGCGTTCAGGCCGCTCGGATTGGGCAGCACCCACACGCGCGTGTCCCCGAACATCCGCTCCTGGGGGCCCACTTGGGCCCGCCGGTCGTCAAAAGCGGCCCGGTACGCGGTGACGCCCAGCACCGCCAGCCACCGCGGCTGCCACCCGGCGAGCTTCGACGCGAGCAGTTGTCCGCCCTCGCGGTACTCCTCCGTGCTCAGCTCGTCGGCACGGGCCGTGGCCCGCGCCACCACGTTCGTGATGCCGAGCCCGAACGACAGCAACTCCCCTTGCTCCGCGGGCTTCATGAGCCTCGAGGTGAAGCCGGACAGATGCAGCACCGGCCAGAAGCGGTTGCCGGGGCGGGCGAAGTGGTGGCCCGTGGCCGCCGTCATCAGACCGGGGTTGATACCGCAGAACAGCACGGCGAGGCCGTCCGCGACGACGTCCGGTACGAGACGGTCGCGGGCGGCCTCCAGCTCGGCCTGGGTGAAGCGGGTCAGAGGATCGCCCCCGGGGCGTATCCCGCGGCCTCCGGGTGCTGCTTCGCGAGCTCCTCGACGCGGGCGACGACGACGGCGACCTGGTCGGCCGCGGCGCCCGTGAAGGACAGCTTGTCGGCCATCAGCGCGTCCAACTGGGCGCGGTCCAGCGGGATGCGCTCGTCGGCGGCGAGCTTGTCCAGCAACTCGTTGCGCTCGGCGCCCTGTTCGCGCATCGCCAGCGCGGAGGCGACGGCGTTCTCCTTGATGGCCTCGTGCGCGACCTCGCGGCCGACACCCGCGCGGACCGCGGCCATCAGCACCTTGGTCGTGGCGAGGAACGGCAGGTAGCGGTCCAACTCCCGTGCCACGACGGCCGGGAACGCGCCGAACTCGTCGAGGACGGTCAGGAACGTCTCCAGCAGACCGTCGAGCGCGAAGAACGCGTCGGGGAGGGCCACCCGGCGCACCACCGAGCAGGAGACGTCGCCCTCGTTCCACTGGTCGCCCGCCAGCTCGCCGGTCATCGACGCGTAGCCGCGCAGGATGACCATCAGGCCGTTGACGCGCTCGCAGGAGCGGGTGTTCATCTTGTGCGGCATCGCGGAGGAACCGACCTGGCCCGGCTTGAAGCCCTCGGTGACCAGTTCGAGCCCGGCCATCAGCCGGATCGTCTTCGCGAGCGACGAGGGTGCCGCCGCGACCTGCACCAGCGCGGTCACGACCTCGTAGTCCAGCGAGCGCGGGTACACCTGGCCGACCGAGGTGAACGCCTGCGAGAAACCGAGGTGCGTGGCGATCCGCTGCTCCAGCTCCGCGAGCTTCGCCGCGTCGCCGCCGAGCAGGTCCAGCATGTCCTGCGCGGTGCCCACCGGGCCCTTGATGCCGCGCAGCGGGTAGCGGCCGAGCAGTTCCTCGACCCGGCCGTACGCCACGAGCAGTTCGTCGGCGGCGGTCGCGAAACGCTTGCCGAGGGTGGTGGCCTGCGCGGCCACATTGTGCGAGCGGCCGGCCATGACCAGCTCACTGTACTCACCGGCCAGCTTGCCCAGCCGCGCCAGGACGGCCACCGTACGGTCGCGCATCAGCTCCAGGGAGAGCCGGATCTGCAACTGCTCGACGTTCTCGGTGAGATCCCGGGACGTCATGCCCTTGTGCACCTGCTCGTGCCCGGCGAGGTCGTTGAACTCCTCGATCCGCGCCTTCACATCGTGCCGCGTGACCTTCTCGCGCTCGGCGATCGAGGCCAGGTCGACCTGGTCGAGCACCCGCTCGTAGTCCGCGATCGCCGTGTCCGGCACCTCGATGCCGAGGTCCTTCTGGGCGCGCAGCACAGCGAGCCAGAGTTGCCGCTCCAGCTTCACCTTCTGCTCGGGGGACCAGAGCGTGGCGAGCTCGGTGGAGGCGTAACGTCCGGCGAGGACGTTCGGGATGCGGGGCTTGGCGGGAGCGGAAGTCACGTGTACGGAGTTTACCCGGCGTCCTTGAGGGCTCCGGACCGTCCTTACAGTCCCGAGGGCGCAGGTCAAAGACTCTCCGGGTGCGCCGAACCTCCCCCAACCCGATTGGGTGGGTGGATACCCCCCCAGTAGCCGCCTGTTCGTCGTCATCGCCGCGCTGGCCGCCGTCATCGGGGGCGGCAGCAGCGACAAGGACTCCGGCAAGCGCCCCGACAAGGCCGCCGCCGACACGAAGAAGGACGACACGAAGAAGAGCGGCACCAAGAAGGACGCCACCGACGGCAAGGTCGTCTTCAAGGTGTGGGGCACCGCCCCCGCCGGCGCTCTCGGCGGCCTCGACATCGGCTACGGCTCCGACTCGGACACCCGCAAGGGCACATTCCAGGACGGCACGTTCGAGGCGACGCTGACCCTCGACAAGGACGCCCTGTACTACGACGTCCACGCACAGCTCCAGGGCTCCGGAGACATCAACTGCTCGGTCACGGCGGACGGCAAGACGAAGAAGGGCCACGCGTCCGGCGGCTACGACATCTGCAACGCGCAGTTGAGCAGCAACTTCACCGGGGGCTGGTCGTAAGCCGTTCCCGCAGGCGCGGAGGTCGGCCTGCCGCACGTCACCGCCCGCCCTCACCGCCCTCCGCCATGTCGGCCAGCACCCCCGCATGACACACCAACGGCGCACACCAGCAGGCCAGCGTCCGTCCGCGCAGCGTCGGCACCAGGGCCAGCAGATCAGGGCGCCCCAGCAGATATGCCCGGTACTGCGTCATCACGTCCGCGCGGGTGCCGTCCCGGGGGCGCGTGGGGGTGTCGTAGGCGAAGGGGTTGTAGAGCGGGTGGCGGGGGAGGTCCCAGCCGCCGAGGGTCCAGCGGCGGCCTACGTAGACGATGTCCTCGGGGGCGCGTTCCAGGCGGGGGCCGTACTCATGGATCCGGCCCCTGACGTTGATCACCCGCGTGGTCATGGGGAGTTACGCCGCCGGGCCCTCGTAGGGGAGGAGGTCCGGGCGTTTCGGGGAGCGGCCGTCGCCCGAGGAGCGGCCGGTGAGGCGGCGGGAGATCCACGGGAGGAGGTACTGGCGGGTGAAGCGGGCGTCCTCTACGCGGCGGGCGGTCCAGTTCGGGGGCGGGGTCGGCGGCACCGGGGTGCGCCACTCCGGGTCCTCCGCCTCGTAGCCGAGGGTCTGCCACACGGCCTCGGCGACCCTGCGGTGGCCGTCATCCGTGAGGTGGAGACGGTCGACGTCCCACGCGCGCGGGTCGCCGAGCGAGGGTGCGCCGTACAGGTCGACCACCAGGGCGCCGTGGCGGGCGGCGACGTCGTCGACGCAGGCGAACAGTTCCTCCATGCGGGGGCGGAAGCGCTCCAGGACCGGGCCGTTGCGGCCGGGGCTGCGCATCAGGACCAGGTGCTTGCAGGCGGGCGTGAGGCGTTCGACGGCCTCCTCCAGCAGGGCGCGGACCCGGCCCATGTCGCACTTGGGGCGCAGGGTGTCGTTCAGGCCGCCGACCAGTGTGATCACATCGGGCTGCATGGCGGCCGCCGGGCCGACCTGCTCCTCGACGATCTGCGCGATCAGCTTGCCGCGCACCGCGAGGTTGGCGTACCGGAAGCCGGGCGTCCGGGCGGCCATCCGGCCGGCGAGGAGGTCGGCCCAGCCCCGGTAGGTGCCGTCCGGGAGCAGGTCCGACATGCCCTCGGTGAAGGAGTCGCCGATCGCGACCAGGCTGGTGTGCGTGGGATTCGTCTGCATGGCGACAGAGATGGTAACCCGCACGCATACCAGCCGGTAGGTCGGCCTCCGCGATCACGCGGCCGGGCTCACGTCCGCTGCCCGAACAGCTCCCGCAGCACGTCCTCCATGGTCACAAGCCCGGTCAGCCGTCCCTCCTCGTCGAGCACCGCCGCGAGATGCGTACGGCCGCTGCGCATCGCGGTGAGGACGTCGTCCAGCGGTGTGTCCTCCTTCACGTTCGCGATCGACCGCATGTCCTCCACCTTGAACGGCTCGTCGCGCGGCGAGGCGTCCAGCGCGTCCTTGACGTGGAGGTAGCCGATGATCCGGCGCTCGTCGTCCACCACCGGGAAGCGCGAGAAACCGGACTCGGCCGACAGCACCTCCAGCTCCGCCGGGGTGATGCCCGCGACCACGTAGTCGACGCGTTCGAGGGGGAGTACGACGTCCCGCACGGGTCTGCTGCCCAGCTCCAGCGCGTCGTTCAGCCGCTCCAGGGCCCGCTCGTCGATGAGCCCCGCCTCGCCGGAGTCCCGTACGATCCGGGCGAGTTCGGCGTCCGAGAAGGACGCCGTGACCTCGTCCTTGACCTCGACCCGCAACAGCTTGAGCAGCGTGTTCGCGAACGCGTTGATCGTGAAGATCACCGGGCGCAGCGCACGCGACAACGTCACCAGCGGCGGCCCCAGCACCAGCGCGCTGCGCACCGGCTCCGCCAGGGCGATGTTCTTCGGCACCATCTCGCCGAGCAGCATGTGCAGATAGGTCGCCGCGGCCAGCGCGATCACGAAGGACACCGCGTGCCCCGCGCCCTCCGGCACACCGACCGCGTGGAACACCGGCTCCAGCAGATGCGCGATCGCCGGTTCCGCGACGATGCCGAGCACCAGGGTGCACAGCGTGATGCCCAGCTGGGCCGCGGCCATCAGCGCCGACACGTGCTGCAACCCCCACAGCACGCTCTTGGCCCGCCGGTCGCCCTGCTCGGCGTGCGGCTCGACCTGACTGCGGCGCACCGAGATCAACGCGAACTCGGCGGCCACGAAGAAGGCGTTGACGACCAGCGTCGCCAACCCGATCAGCAGTTGTACGGCGGTCACAGCTCCCCCTTCGCGGAGTCGGAACCGGAACCGGAATCAGAGCCGGAACCGGAGTCGGTGTCGTCGAGCGGCGCGTGCAGCAGCAGCCGCGCGGCTCTGCGCCCGGACGCGTCCACCACGTCGATCCGCCACCCGGCGACCTCGACGGTGTCTCCGACCTCCGGAATCCGCCCCAGTTCGGTGGCGACCAGACCGGCCAGCGTCTCGTACGGCCCCTCCGGCGCCCGCAGCCCCACGCGCGCGAGCTGGTCCATGCGGGCGGCGCCGTCCGCCGAGTACAGCGAGCGGCCGTCGTCGTCCGCCCCGGCCGCGGCCAGGTCGGGCGTCTCGTGCGGGTCGTGCTCGTCCCGGACCTCTCCCACGACCTCCTCGACGATGTCCTCCAGGGTCGCGACCCCCGCCGTGCCGCCGTACTCGTCGATGACGACGGCCATCGTGCGCTTGCCCGACAGCCGGTCCAGGAGGCGGTCCACGGTCAGGGACTCCGGGACGAGGAGCGGTTCGCGCATGACCTCGGAGAGGGGGAAGCGGGGGCGTCGGTCCGCCGGCACCGCCAGGACGTCCTTGATGTGCACCGTGCCGACGACCTCGTCGAGGTTGCCGCGGTACACCGGGAACCGGGACAGCCCGGTCGCCCGCGTCGCGTTCGCCACGTCCTCGCAGGTCGCCTGGGCGTCGAGGGCGACGACCTGGACGCGGGGCGTCATCACGTTCTCCGCCGTGAGGTCGGCGAGGTTCAGCGTCCGGACGAACAGCTCGGCCGTGTCCGGCTCCAGGGCGCCCTCCTTCGCGGAGTGCCGGGCCAGCGCGGCCAGCTCCTGCGGCCCGCGCGCGGAGGCCAGCTCCTCGGCGGGCTCCAGACCGAAGGCCCGCACCACATGGTTGGCCGTGTTGTTCAGATGGCTGATGAACGGGCGGAACGCGGCACTGAACCAGCGCTGCGCGTTCCCCACCCGTTTGGCCACCGCCAGCGGCGAGGAGATCGCCCAGTTCTTGGGCACCAGCTCGCCGACGACCATCAGGAAGACGGTCGACAGCGCCGTGCCCAGCACCAGCGCGACGGACTTCGACGCGGAGTGCGAGATGCCCAGCGATTCGAGCGGTCCCGCGATCAGCGCGGCGATCGACGGCTCGGAGAGCATGCCGACGACCAGATTGGTGACGGTGATGCCGAGCTGCGCCCCGGAGAGCTGGAACGTCAGATTCCGTACGGCCTTCAGGGCGCCCGCGGCACCCCGCTCGCCGCGCTCGACCGCCCGCTCCAGCTCGCCGCGCTGGACGGTGGTCAGCGAGAACTCGGCCGCGACGAAGGCACCACAGGCGAGCGAGAGCAGGATCGCCACCAGCAGCAGAAGCACTTCGGTCATCGGGTCACCTCCGTCCCATGATCGGACAGGGCAGGGAGGTTCGCGCGATGTCGCGCGCTGGGACTGGGAGGCTCGCCCATGGGCGGACGCTCACACCTTTCGTGGAGATGTCGAAGTTCGGAGTCGTCCGTCAATAGTAAAGGATGGGCAAAGTAGCTAGTTCGTGAGGTGCTTCACCCAGCGCCGCCAGTGGTTCTCGGGTGCGTACCCCGCCGCGCGCCACGCATGCTGCCCGGTCTCGTTGCGCTCCAGCACCATCGCGTCCCCGCGCCGCCCGCCCAGCGCCACGAAGCGCTCCTCGGCCGCCGTGAGCAGCGCCGAGCCGATGCCCCGGCGGCGGTGCTCCGGGTGCACGGCCAGCCGGTAGAGATGGCAACGCCAGCCGTCGAAGCCGGCGATCACGGAGCCGACGAGATGCCCGTCACGCTCCGCGAGGATCAGCGCGTCCGGATCCCGTTCGATGAGCCGGGCCACGCCGTCGCGGTCGTCGCTGATGCTCGTGCCTTCGGCGGCCTCGCGCCAGAACGCCAGCACGGCGTCGACGTCGGAGAGGGCCGCGCCACGGATATGCAGATCACTCATGGGACGAGCCAAGCAGAGGGTGGGCGGGCGCGGCGAGCGGGTTTCGGCGCAGTTCCCCGACGACCGGCGCGAACGCCTCCATGTAGGGCTCCAGCACGGTGAGATACGAGAAGCCGTACCGGTCGCGCAGCGCGCGCACCTTCGCGGTGATCTCCTCCAGGGAGCCGACCAGCATGACGGGCAGGTCGAGCACGTGCTCCAGGGTCAGATCGGGCCGGCGGTCCAGCAGCGGCCGGAGCGCGCTCGCGGGATCGTCCGTCACCGCCACCCGCTGGATCAGCAGGTTGAGTTCGGCGGGTTCCGCCCGGCCGGCCGCGAACTCCCGGTACCGGGCGACCCGTTGGTCGAGTCCGGCCGCGTCGACCGGCGCCAAGCGGCCTTCCGTACTGCCCGGTTCCAGGCTCGCGCCCGCGAACGCCGCGATGTCCGCGTGCTCGGCGGTCAGTCGCAGCACGCGGTCGCCGTTGCCGCCGAGGAGCAGCGGTACCCGGCACTTCGCCGCGTCCAGCAGCCGCCCCAACTCGTCGATCGTGCAACGTAGTTGGTCCACGCGTTCGCCGGGCGAGCCGAAGGGCAGCCCCGCCGTGTCGTGCTCCGCCCGCACATAGCCGGTGCCCAGGCCGAGTTCGAGGCGTCCACCGGTCAGCTCGTCGGTCGTCGTCACCTCGCGGGCCAGCAGAGTCGGGTTCCAGAAGCCCGCGTTGAGCACGAACGTGCCCACCCGTGGCCGCTCGGTCGCGTCCGCCGCCGCGACCAGCGCCGGGAACGGCGCGACCATGCCCAGATGGTCCGGGACCAGGATCACGTCGTAGCCGAGCTCCTCGACCCGTCGGCATCTCGCGCGCCACTCGTCGGCGGGCGCGGACGTGAGCAGACTGGCCCCGAAACGGAACGGACGCGGCATGAACTCTCCTCGGCGGCAAGGGACTTCAGAACGGCCGTCGTGATTCCATCACTCGTGCGCGATCGCCGCCAGCACGTTCATACGGGACGCGCGCAACGCGGGCAGCAGGGCCGCGACGATGCCGACCACCGCCGAGCCGATCACCACCGCGACGATCGTGGTCCACGGCACCGCGAGCGCCTTCATGCCCTGGAGCGCCAGGACTTGCTGCGCGCAGACGCCCCACACCAGGCCCAGACCGAGTCCCAGCACCGCGCCGAACACCGCGATCACCACCGACTCCAGCCGGATCATCCGCCGGAGTTGGCGCCGGCCGAGCCCGATCGCGCGCAGCAGCCCGATCTCGCGGGTGCGCTCGACGACCGACAGGGCAAGGGTGTTGACCACGCCGAGCACCGCGATGACGATGGCCAGCCCGAGCAGCGCGTACACGAGATACAGCAGGACGGCGATCTGGTCGTGGACGAGCTTCTTGTAGTCGGCCTGGTCGCGGACCTGCACCTGCGGATAGGGCTTCAGCGTCGTGTCCAGCGCCTTGCGGAGCTGGTCGGCGCCGGTGCCGGAGGCCGCGTTCACGTACAGCGAGGAGTCCTGGCCGTTCGGGACGTACTTCTCGACCGTGGCGATCCCGAAGAAGAGTCCGCCCTGCGTCCCGAACCCGCCCGAGGCGCCCTGGTCGCTGAGGGCGCCCACCGTCAATTGTGTGGTGCGTCCGCCCGGGAACTCGACCGGGAGCACGCTGCCGATCCGTACGTCGTGCTTCTTCGCGAAGTCGACGTCCATGGCGAGGTGCCCGGCGGCGAGTGCCGAAGTCGTGTTCCCCTGGGCGTACTTGATGTGGGCGACAGCGTTCAGCGGGCTGTCGTAGCCGGCCGCCGTCGTCTCCACCCGCCTGCCGTCCGGCAGCTTGACCGCGAGGGGCGCGAACCGGGCCCGTACGACGAGACCGACGCCCTCGGTGGCGCGCACCCGGTCCGTGACCTCCTTGGAGAACGGCAGGAAGTTGCCGTTCTGGATCACGAAGTCGGCGCCCAGGGTCTTGTCGATCTGCTGGTCGAAGGACTTGGACATCGACGCGCTCGCCACCGACATCCCGCCGACCAGGGCGAGCCCCACCATCAGGGCCGCCGCCGTGGCGCCCGTACGGCGCGGGTTGCGCAGGGCGTTGCGCTGGCTCATCCGGCCGACCGAGCCGAACAGGGCGGGGAAGGCGCCGCCCAGTACCCGGATCATCGGACGGACCAGCAGCGGGCCCGCGATCACGGTCGCGATCAGGGTGAGGACGATGCCCAGGCCCAGGAAGGAGGACGACGAGGCCGTGCTCGTCGCGGCGGCGCAGCCCGCCAGCGCGGCGACACCGAGCGCCCCGACCACCGAACCCACCACCGCCCGCACCTTCAACGGCCGCCCCACGCCCGCGACTTCGGCGTCCGCGAGGGCCGCCATCGGGGAGACGGTCGCGGCGCGCCGGGCCGGCAGATACGCGGCGACGAAGGTCACCCCGACCCCGACCACGTACGCCGCCACGGGTGTTGGCCAACCGACCACCATCTCCGTGGTCTTGAGGTTCATGCCGAACGCGGTCATCAGCTTGATCAGCCCGGCCGCGAGCCCGATCCCGGCCGCCAGCCCCACAGTTGAACCGACCAGCCCCAGCAGCAGCGCCTCGGTGAGCACCGACCGCCGCACCTGCTTCCGGTCGGCGCCCAGAGCGCGCAACAGGCCCAGTTCGCGGGTGCGTTGGGCGATCAGCATCGAGAACGTGTTGACGATCAGGAACACACCGACGAGGACCGCGATGCCCGCGAAGCCGAGCATCACGTACTTGATCACGTCGAGGAAGCCGCCCAGATCGGCGGCGGCCGACTTCGCCTGTTCGTCGGCGGTCTTGATGTCGTAGGTACCGGAGGAGTCGATCGCCGCGGTCACCCGCTGCTTGAGTACGGCGTCGTCGACACCCTTCGCCGCGTCCACCGAGATGCTCGTGGCCCGGTCGGGTGCGCCGAGCAGTTGGTCCTTCGCGGTGGCGGGGTCGAGGAAGACGAGTGCGGCGCCGGGGTTGGTGGTGGTGAAGGTGGCGATGCCGACGATCTCGACCTTGAAGCTGCCGGGCTGTGCCTGCACGGTGAGCGTGTCGCCGATCTTCACGTGCTTGTCGTCGGCGGTGTCCGCGTCCAGAAGTGCCTGGTCGGCGCCCTGCGGGGCGTGGCCCGAGGTCAGTTTCACGGGGCTGCGGTCGGTGAGGTACCAGTCGGTGGCAATGGTCGGCGCGCCCGTGGTCGGCCCGACAGACTTGTTCTTGCTGTCGACGACCACGATGTTCTCGACGGACACGTCGGCGTGGGTCGAGGCGACCCCGGCCACCTTCGTCACCTGTCCGGCGAGCGCGGCGGGCACGGTCTCGGTCGCGCCGGTGGGCACCGAGGACTTGAGGTCCTGCTTGGGCTCGACGGTCACATCGGCGGACGTGGAGGCGAAGAGCCGGTCGAAGGTGCGGGTCACCGTGTCGGAGAAGATCAGACTGCCGGCCACGAAGGCCACCGACAGCACGACGGCCAGCGCCGACAGCAGCAGCCGTCCCTTGTGCGCGAGGAAGCTCCGGAGGGTCGCCTTGAGCACGGATTCAGTCCTTGTCGAGGGATACGTCGGTCCCGTCCGAGGAGGGAGACGGGGAGGGGGAGGGGTCGTCGAACGGGCTGCGGGTGAGGTCGAAACGCTTCATGCGTTCCAGTACGGCCTCCGCCGTCGGCCGCTCCATCTCGTCCACGATCCGTCCGTCCCCGAGGAAGAGCACCAGGTCGGAGTGGGCGGCTGCGCCCGGGTCGTGGGTGACCATGACGACCGTCTGGCCGAGATCGTCGACGGCGTCGCGGAGGAAGCCGAGCACTTCGAGGCCCGCCCGTGAGTCGAGGTTGCCGGTCGGCTCGTCGGCGAAGATCAGCTCGGGGCGGGAGGCCAGCGCCCGCGCACACGCCACGCGCTGCTGCTGGCCCCCGGAGAGCTGGGACGGCCGGTGCTTCAGCCGGTCCCGCAGCCCGAGCGTGTCGATCACCTGGTCCAGCCACTTCTGGTCCGGCTTCTGGCCGGCGATGTCCATGGGGAGTGTGATGTTCTCGGCCGCGTTGAGGGTCGGGATGAGGTTGAACGACTGGAACATGAACCCGATCCGGTCCCGGCGCAGCCGGGTCAGCTCGCGGTCCTTCAGCCCCGTGATCTCGGTGTCGCCGAGCCACACCTGCCCGGCCGAGACGGTGTCGAGCCCCGCCAGGCAGTGCATCAGCGTGGACTTCCCGGAGCCGGACGGGCCCATGACCGCGGTGAAACGGCCGCGCGCGATGTCCACGTCCACGGCGTCCAGGGCGAGCACGGTCGTCTCGCCCGAGCCGTACGCCTTGGTCAGGCCGTGGGCGCGGGCCGCGATCCGGCCGGCCGAGGCCTGACCCGGAGCGTGCTCCGTAGCGGATGTGGACAAGACAGCCCCCTGGGATTCCGTCGCTCGTCGACGTTCCGAGCTTTCCGAGACGTTCCGAACCTTCCGAGACGTTCCGACGCCTTGGTCGCGGGCCGAGCCTAGTGTGACGCGCCGCACACCGGATATCCCCCGTGCGGCCGAGGCGGTCTCCACCCCAGGTCGGGCCCCCGATACCGGTGTAAGGGGCACTCTCCACCCGTGGGCCGAGCCCTTGCCGATGCTAGCGATCCGGCGCTAGCGTCTAGGTATGGCGAAGACCCAGCTGAACGTGCGCGTGGACGAGGGCACCGCCCGCGCGGCCCGTGAGCGTGCCCTGGCCCGTGGGATGAGCGTCAACCGCTACATAGAAGAGCTGGTCAGACAGGACACCGGCGAGGTCGGCCACACGTTCGTCGAGGCCGCCGCCGACTTCATGAAGCAGTACGAGTCCGTCTTCGCCGACGAGTTCGGCGCCGACGGGGAGCACGCCCGCGAAGGCCGCCGCTGATCCCTTTGAACAACCTCAGGATCGACCTCGCCTGGCTGCTGATGCTCGCCGAACAGAAGACTCCCGGAGACCCCGCGGTCACCGACTGGGGTGCGCTCGTCGCCGCCGTCGCCCGCCACCAGGCCGACATATTCGACGTCCCGGTCTACGACAGCCCGCACGCCCGCGCCGCCGCGTTACTCCAACTCCTGATCCACGTCCCCGCGTTGGAGCGCTCCAACGCCCTCTTCGCCTCCGCCGTCGCATACGCCTACCTCGTCGCCAGCGGCCTGAAGGTCGTCACCTCGCCCGAACAGGTCCGTGATCTGGCCCGGTTGGTGAAGAGCGGCGAGGCGTCGGTCGACGACATCGCGCACGAGCTGCGCCAGTGGAGCCTGTGATCACGTGTCTGTGTCTGTGTCCGTCACCGGGCGCCAGGCCGGACCCAGGACGCAGTAGGAGGTCGGCAGGGTCGGTCCCTTCTCCGGGATCAACACCCGCCGGTACGGCCCGAGTTCGAACCCCGCGTCGCGCAGCGCGGTGACCGGGTCACGGGCCAGATGGCAGCCGCCGTTCAGCGGCGGCCACAGTGTGCGGTCCAGGGCGCGCTGGGTGAACGCCATCGCCGGCCCGCCGCCCCGGCCGTGCTCGAAGAACCGCACGACTCCACCGGGCCGCAGCACCCGTCGTACCTCCGCGAGAGCCCTCGGCACATCGCGCACGCTGCACAGCACCAGCGAGAGGACGACCGCGTCGAAGGCCTCGCTCTTGACGGGCAGCTTCTCCGCCGCGCCCGGCACCACGTCGACGGCTACCCCGGAGCGGAGTGCTGCCTCCACGGCCAACTGCCGTAGCGTGCGCTCGGGTTCGATCGCGACGACCTCCGAGACGGTGCCCGGATAGTGCGAGAAGTTCAGGCCGTTCCCGGCCCCGATCTCGATCACCCGCCCGGAGAGCCCGGCGAGCAGCCGGTCCCGCAGCCCCGCGAGGCCGAGTTTCGACTCGGCACTCACGCTGAAACGGGCGTAGTAACGGGCGAACAGCGGGTGGTGGACGGCGTCCCGCGGCACAGTGCCGGAGCCTGCGGCTCGTAGCGGCATGGCGACCTCCCGGACCGGACCGGGCCGAAGCCGGTCCCTACCGGGATTGTCCCCCTTGCGGGCCGTGACCACCCCCGCTGTCGCTCCGGGGCGGGTCAGGAGATGAAGTCGTGCACCTGCTCGTAGACACCGTGGTCGTTGTTCATGTTCGTGTGCGAGATGCACCCGACGTCCACGTTGGTCGCGCCGCTCAGCTCGGCCGAGGTGTCCGGGTTGATCGCCTCGTCGCAGTCCGACCAGTAGGCCGCGTACGACACGCTGCCGGGCGTCTCGTCACCGGAGTTGAGCGCGGTGAGGAAGGAACTCCCGGTCTGCATCTCCTTGCAGGAGGTGTAGAGCCAGCCGCACAGCGAGGCGATGGAGGTGCCGTGGTTGACGCCGGCGACCGACACGAAGTGGTCCACGTACGACGTACCGCTCAGGTTCTTGAGGAAGTAGCGGGAGCTGAGCGTCCCCATGGAGTGACCGACGATGTCGACCTTCGACGCACCGGTCTGCGCGAGCACGCTCTTGACCTTGGTCGCCAGTTGCGAGGCGGTGGTGACGTTCGACTGCGTCCAGTCGTACGACCACGCGAACAGCTCGGACGAGGAGTAGCCGTCGGCCTCGAAGTCCGCGACCCAGTCGTCCCAGCCGCTCGCCGAACCGCTCAGGCCGTGCACGAAGATGACGGGATCGTGGCTCGCCGCGTGAGCGGGCGTCGAGGCCAGGGAGAGTGACAGAAGGAGCGAGGTGGTCACGGCCGACAGGGCCGTGGCGATGCGACGCTTGTGGCGCTGCATGATGCCTCCTGATACGGGTGGGGTTGTCAGGAGTGTCGGCGGGGTCTACGCGCGCCGCATCGGCGAAATCGCCGGTCTTTACGGGTGAATTAACTCGCCAGTAACGTCAGTTGTGTGCTGACTCCGGTGAACCCCACTTCTCTAGACCGCACTTCGCCACCGTCGCGCATCGACACCGGGCGAACCCTGGACCCTGAACTCCCCGAGGGGGTCCGCATCCGACTGCTGCGCGTCGTCTACGGCGATCCGCGCGCCGCGGCCGAACTCATCCCGCGCCTGACCCCACGCCAGGCCGCGGGCCTCGACCCCCTGCCGACCGAACCGGCGTCCCTGGCACCGGAGTTGCTGAGCCGGCACCGCGGGGAGATCCGGTCGCTGCCGGACAACACGCGCCTGCTCCTGCTGCTCGCCGCAGCCGATCAGTACCCGGTCGCCACCCACGCCTTCCTGCGCGCCGCCGCGGCGGCGCGGCTCGACACCCGGCCCCTCGAAGCCGCCGAGACGGCCGGAGTCGCCCATACGACGGCCGGCGGGGTCGTCTTCCGCGACGCGTGGACGAGGATCGCCGCGTACGAGACCGGGTCACCGGCGGACCGGCGGGACGTACACCGGTTGCTGGCACGGGTGTTGCGTGCTGAGGGCGAGACACCGCGACGTTCCTGGCACCGGGGTGCGGGAGCGCTCGGCCCCAGCGTGCGGCTCACCGCGGAACTCCGTACGGCGGCGCAGAGGGCCCGGTCCACCGGTGAACACGCCCTCGCCTGCGCCCTGGTGGAACGCGCCGCCGCCCTCGCAGCCGACCCCCGCGAACAGTCCCGCCTCCTCAACCGCGCCGCCGCCGACGCCTGGCAGTCCGGCGAGACCGACCGCGCCCGAGGCCTCGCCGCCACGACGGACAGCGACGCGCTGAACGGGGTCTTCGCACTGCGGTCGGGGAACGCGGCGGAGGCGTTTGACGCGCTGCTGAACGCGGTGGGGCGGTGGGGGGTTGGGGGGACTGTGGCCGGGGGGCGCGTGGGCGAGACGTTCGGTGCTGTGGCGCCGGGTGCTGCGGTGCCGACGGGTACTGCGGTGCTGGGGACGACGGTGCCGGGAAGTGGGGTGCGGGGAAGTGCGACGGCGGGAACTGCAGCGCCCGGATCGGGCGCGCCCGGATCGGCCGTGCCGCCGACGGCCGCGCCTGAGTCGGCAGGGACGCCAGCGGGGGTGCGCGGGACGGCTGCGCCGGGCATTGCGGAGCTTGGTTCGGCAGCGCAGGTAACGCCCGAGCCTGGAAGTGCGGCGCCCGGATCCACAGTGCCGCCAGCGGCAGTGCATCGAACTACGGCGCCTGGACCGGTAGTTCACGCATCAGCCGTGCCCAGAAGTGCGGCGCCCGGATCGGCCGTGCCCGAAACTGCGGCGCCCGGATCGGCTGTGCCCGAAACTGCAGGGCCCGGATCCGGCGCACGTGGAACGGACGTGCTGGCAACGGCTGCGCCTGGGTCGGCCGCGCCGCCACCGGCCGCGCCCCCTTCACCGCCCCGGACAACCCGCATCACCACCACCCCCCGAACCCCCGCCCCCGCCCCCGACCACGCAGTTCACCTCCTCGCCCGGGCCACCGAGGCTGCCGTCTACACCGGGGATCTGAGACGGTGCCGGGAGGCGGCGGCTGTTGCCTTCCGGGTCGGGATCGTGCCGCACGGGACGCTCGGGGGACTGGCCGCCGCTTTTGAGGGGCGGTATGAGGACGCGCGGGATCTGCTGAAGGCCGCTGCCGGGAGATGTGGGCCCGGCGGTGACCCCACCCTCCTCATCCATGCCGGGATCGCCGCGCTGATGCTCGGTGACCACACCCGCGCCACCACCGCGACCGTGCGGGCGGCGGCCTCGGCCCGGGCGCGTGGCGCGACGGTGATCGTGGCGCAGGCGATGGAGTTCCGGGCGTACGCCGAGTTCTGGACCGGGCATTCGAGGGCCGCCGAGACGGCCGCCGCGGACGCCTTGTGGCAGGCCCACGCCACCGGACAGGACAACGGCGCGTGCCATCTGCAAGCCGCGCTCGCCATGTTCGCGGCGCTCACCGGAGACGGCGACGTCTGTCGCGAACGGGCCGCCGCCGCCCGCTCGTTCGCCCTCGGCCGGGGCCTGGGGCTGCCGGCGGCCCTGGCCCAGTGGGCGCTCGCCTACCTCGACCTCAGCAGTGGCCGCTTCGCCGCCGCAGCGGCCCGGCTGCGCGCGCTCGCCGGGTTCGGTCCGGGCCACGGACACCGGGCGATCCGGCACCTCGCCACCCCGCACTATGTCGAGGCCGCCGCCCGCAGCGGCGACACCCGTATCGCCCGTGCCGCACACGCCGACTACGACCGCTGGGCACGTGCCGTCCGCAGCCCCGACGACCTTGCCCTGAGCGCCCGTTGCCGTGCTCTGCTCGCACCCGGCGCCGAAGCCGTCGAGCACTATCGCCACGCCCTCGACCTGCACGCACGCGGCACCCGCGACTTCGAACGGGCCCGCACCGAGCTCCTGTTGGGCGGCACTCTGCGCCGACTGCGCCGCCGCACCGAGGCCCGCGACCGTCTGCACACCTCGCTGGAGGCATTCGAGTCCTTCGGCGCCCCGCACTGCGCCGCCCAGGCCCGAGCTGAACTCCGGGCCCTGGGCACCCCGGTGGCCGCGACCACCCTCCCCACGCCTGCCGCTCGCCTGACGGCCCAGCAACTGATGGTCGCCCGCATGGCCGCCGACGGCGCCACCAACCGCGAGATCGCCGTCCGCCTCGCCCTCAGCCCCCGCACGATCGACCACCATCTGCGCGGAGTCTTCAGCCGGTTGGGCATCCGCTCACGGATCGAACTGGTCCGGCTGCTGGCGGAAGGAGAGGCGTCCTAGAGCGCGCCGTGTGCGATTCGAGGCGGGGGCGCGTCTGCCGGGGATGCTGCTAAGCCACGCCGCCATCCCAGGACGGCGGCGCCTCGCGCCCCCGGAACCCCTCCGCATCCCACACCCCGTCAAGCCGCGGCGCCAACCAACTCGCCGCCGCCGCACGGAAGTCGGCCGGGGCGAGAGCCCCCGCGCCCTCCGGCAGCGCCCCGAGCAGTGGCGCCCCCGCCACCTCAGGCAGATCGGCCACATTGCAACGGGACGCGAGGTCAGGGGTGTTGGGCCAGCTGCCGATCACCACGCCCAGCAAGTCGAGCCCCTGGGAGCGGAGTTCACGGGCCGTCAGTTCCGTCGTGTTCAGGGTGCCCAGGCCCGCCGATGCCACGACCAGGACCGGGGCAGCCAGCAACCGCGCCGCGTCCGCCAGCGTGCCGCCCTCCTCGTCGAACCGTACGAGCAGCCCGCCCGCGCCCTCGATCAGGACCAGGTCGTGCTCGGTGGCCAACTTCTGGGCGGCTTCGGCCACTTCGTGCGGGTGGACCGGAGTCATACCGGCCCGCCGCGCCGCCGTGCCGGGGGCCAACGGCTCGGGGTAGCGGGCGAGTTCGGCCGTCGTCACGGTGCCCGCGAGCCTCGCGACCTCGTCGGCGTCGCCGCGCTCGTCCGGTCGTAGACCTGTCTGGGCGGGCTTCAGGACGGCTACCGTGCGGCCGGCCGCGAGTGCCGCCGCGGCCACCGCGGACGTGGTGATCGTCTTGCCGACCTCCGTGCCCGTGCCCGTGATCACCAGTACCGGCATGTCATCCCTCCCGTGCCGCCGCGCACACCGCGCGGGCGATCCGTGCCAGGTCGGCGTCGTTCGTGACGTACGGCGGCATCGTGTAGACGAGGTCGCGGAACGGCCGTAGCCACACGCCCTCGCGGACGGCCGCGTCCGTGGCGGCCTTCATGTCGACGTCGTGGTCGAGCTGGACCACGCCGATGGCGCCGAGGACCCGGACGTCCCGGACGCCGGGGATCCTCGACGCCGGCGCCAGGCCCTCCCGCAGGCCCGTCTCGATGCGCTTCACCTCCGTCAACCAGTCCTGGTTCAGGAGGAGTTCGATCGACGCGCAGCCCACGGCCGCCGCCAGCGGGTTGCCCATGAAGGTCGGGCCGTGGGCCAGGACCGGTACCTCGCCCCGCGAGATGCCGTCCGCCACGCGTGACGTGCACAGCGTCGCCGCCATCGTCATATAGCCGCCGGTCAGCGCCTTGCCCACGCACATCACGTCCGGCGTGACGGCCGCGTGCTCCGCCGCGAACAAGGCTCCCGTACGCCCGAAGCCCGTCGCGATCTCGTCGAACACCAGCAGCACGTCATGCGCGTCGCACGCCTCGCGCAGCACCCGCAGATACGCGGGGGAGTGGAACCGCATCCCGCCCGCACCCTGCACCACCGGCTCCACGATCACCGCGGCCAGCTCGTGCGCGTGCCGCCCGATCAGCTCGTGGAGATGGTCGGCGTACGAATCGTCGTATTCGGCTGGAGGCGCGTCCGCGAAGACCTGTCGGGGCAGCACTCCTGCCCACAACTCGTGCATCCCGCCCTCGGGGTCGCACACCGACATCGGCTGCCAGGTGTCACCGTGGTAGCCGCCGCGCCAGGTCAGCAGGCGCTGTTTCGCGGGGCGGCCGAGCGAGCGCCAGTACTGGAGGCACATCTTCACCGCGACCTCGACCGACACCGAACCCGAGTCGGCCAGGAAGACGTGTTCCAGGCCGTCGGGTGACATGTCGACAAGGAGCTTCGCCAGTCGTACGGCGGGCTCGTGCGTGAGCCCGCCGAACATCACATGGCTCATCCGGCCGAGCTGCTCGTGCGCGGCCTCGTTGAGCACGGGGTGGTTGTAGCCGTGGATCGCCGACCACCAGGACGACATCCCGTCGACCAACTCACCCCCGCCGCCCGCCAGTCGGAGCCGGACCCCGCTCGCCGACTCCACGACGAGCGGGTCGACCCGGCCAGGCATCGGACCGTACGGATGCCAGACGTGCCGCCGGTCCAGTTCCAGCAGTTCCGGGACGGGCAGGCCGGGCAGGGCGGTCGGGTCAGGCATTGGGCGCTAGATCCGTTCCGGCACCTCGGCGGCGTACGGAGACCAGGTCCCGGCGCACCTCATCGACCTGCGGCGCGGACGCGGACGCGGGAGCGGAACCACAGACTCCGGCACCCTCGTGGGACCCGCATCCGCCACCCGCGTGGGATCCGCAGCCCCCATCGGCTTCCCCATGCGACCCGCAGCCGCCCACCGCCGCCCGGTGCTGCGGCAGCGTCACCTCGCCCGCGCCCTCCACCTCGAAGCCCGCGTCCGCGATCATCTCCAGGTCGGCCTGGCCGGCCTGGCCCTCGGACGTCAGGTAGTCGCCGAGGAAGATCGAGTTGGCGAGGTTCAGGGCGAGGGGCTGCATCGTGCGCAGGTGGACCTCACGGCCGCCCGCGATCCGCACCTCGACGTCGGGGCAGACGAACCGCACCATCGCGAGGATGCGCAGACACCGCTGCGGGGTGAGGTGCCACTCGGCCGCGAGCGGGGTGCCCTCCATCGGGATCAGGAAGTTCACCGGCACCGAGTCCGGGTCGAGGTCCCGAAGGGAGAAGACGACGTCGACCAGGTCCTCGTCCGTCTCGCCCATGCCGGCGATCAGGCCGGAGCAGGCGGACAGGCCCGCCGCGTGCGCCTTCTGCACGGTATCGACGCGGTCGGCGTAGGTGTGGGTGGTCGTGATGTCGCCGTACGTCGACTCGGACGTGTTGAGGTTGTGGTTGTAGGCGTCCGCGCCCGCCTCGCGCAGCCGGTCCGCCTGGCCGTCGGAGAGCAGGCCCAGGCAGGCGCACACCTCGACGCCCTCGTTCTGGTCCTTGATCGCCTTGATGGTGCCCGCGACCCGGTCCACGTCCCGGTCCGTCGGCCCCCGACCGGAGGCCACCAGACAGACCCGCTTGGCGCCACCCGCCACACCGGCCGCCGCCGCCTTCGAGGCATCGTCGGGTTTCAGCCACGTGTACTTCAGGATGTCGGCCTTGGAGCCGAGCCGCTGCGAGCAGTACGAGCAGTCCTCGGGGCACAGGCCGGACTTGAGGTTGACGAGGTAGTTGAGCTTCACCCGTCGCCCGAACCAGTGCCGGCGCACCTTTCCGGCCGCGGCCACGACATCCAGCAGGTCGTCGTCGGAGGTGGCGAGGACGGCGAGTGCTTCCGCGCGGGTCGGCAGCTCGCGCCGAAGCCCCTTGTCCACGAGCGTGTTCAGCAGGTCCATGAGGCCCGATCCTGTCCTACGGGACCGCCCGCGGCCAAGGAGAGAATGCACAAGACATGGAGCTGGCGGTGTGGGTATCACCACACCATGGGCGGTCGGTCGTCCGATTAGTGTCTGTGCACTGCCTACAAAAGCCCCGGAGGAACCATGGCGTTCGGCTGGATCGACGACCAGGCGGAGCAGCGCCGCCGCGCCGGGCTCGTACGGACCCTGCGACCGCGTCCCGCCGACTCGCCGCTCCTCGATCTCGCGAGCAACGACTACCTGGGGCTCGCCCGTCACCCGGAGGTCGTCGAAGGGGCCGCGGCGGCGGCGCGGACCTGGGGCGGCGGGTCGACCGGCTCGCGGCTCGTCACCGGTACGACCGAGCTGCACGCCCAACTGGAGCGCGAGCTGGCCGAGTTCACCGGGTTCGAGGCCGCCCTCGTCTTCTCCTCCGGCTACGCGGCCAACCTCGCCGCGGTCACCACCCTCGCGCCGCACGGTTCGCTGATCGTCTCCGACGCGGGCAACCACGCCTCCCTCATCGACGGCTGCCGACTGGCCCGCAGCGCCACCCAGGTCGTAGGGCACGCCGATCCGGACGGAGTGCGGAAGGCGCTGCGGACGCACGACGGGCAGGCCGTGGTCGTGTCCGACTCGGTGTTCTCCGTGGACGGGGACGCGGCTCCGGTGGGGGCGCTCGCCGAGGCGTGCCGGGAGTTCGGGGCGGGGCTGCTGCTCGACGACGCGCACGGGCTCGGGGTGCTGGGCGCGGGCGGGCGCGGGGCGCCGTACGCGGCGGGGCTCGCGGGAGCCGAGGACGTGGTCGTGACGGTCACGCTGTCCAAGTCGCTGGGCAGCCAGGGCGGAGCCGTGCTCGGGCCGGCCCGGGTGATCGACCATCTGGTCAACGCGGCGCGGACGTTCATCTTCGACACGGGGCTGGCACCCGCCGCGGCGGGTGCGGCCCTGGCGGCGCTCACCCTGCTGCGGCGCGAGCCCGAGCGGGCCGCCCGGGCGCGCGCCGTCGCGGGTGAACTGCACACGCGGTTCACCGCCGCGGGTCTGGAAGCGGTACGTCCGGACGCCGCGGTGGTGTCGGTGCGTGCGCCGTCCCCGGAGGCGGCCGTGCAATGGGCGGCCGACTGCCGTACGGCAGGGCTGGCCGTGGGCTGCTTCCGTCCTCCTTCCGTGCCCGACGGCATCTCACGGCTCAGGCTGACCGCCCGAGCGGACCTCTCCGGGGCCGAGATCGAACGCGCTGTACGTGTGATCGGCGAGACGCGACCATGAGTCGGCGTGACACGGTCGTGTGCCGCTGACGGGGGAAACGGTCAGTGGAACGCGGTGAGGAAGCCCGTCCAGCTCTCGGGGGAGAAGAGCAGGGCGGGTCCTTGCGGTTCCTTCGAGTCGCGTACGGCGAGCAGCCCCGCGCGGGGGCCCGAGCGCGGCCTGGCCGCCTCGACGCAGTTGTTCGCTCCCGTGCTGTAGCTGCTGCGCAGCCACCGCACACCGGACAGATCAGTACTGGAAGGTACGTTCCGAGGCAGTGCTGACATGGTGCCTCCTTACGCGCCGTCACCTATCCCGGCGATGTAATCCAACGAATCCTCGGGCGAAAGGGCGTGGTACTGAAGGGTGCTGAAGGCCTCGCTGTAGGCCTCCAGGTCTTCTTTCCGTTCGAGGTAGAGGCTACTCGTCAAATGGTCTAGAACAACCACGTCCAGATCAGAAGTGCTCGGAAAGGAGAAGATTACGAAAGGGCCGGTGATGCCGATGTGTGCTCCTGCGGCGAACGGCAGTACCTGAAGCCTTACTTGAGGCAGATGGGCCGCCTCCACGAGTCGCTCCAGTTGACGCGCCATCACCCCCGGCCCGCCGACCTCGCGCCGTACCACCGCCTCGTCGAGGACGACGCTCAGGGCCAGCGGCGGATCCGCGCGCAGCACGTCCTGGCGGGCCAGCCGTACCTGCACCAGTGCGTCGAGCCGGTCGGGACCGTCGTTGTCGAGGCCCCCCACGGCGGCCCGGGTCACCGCCCGGGCGTACTCGGGCGTCTGCAGCAGGCCGGGGACCACCGAGGTCTCCAGGGTGCGGATCGTGCTGGCCTGTGACTCCAGGCTGATGAAGTCCCGGTAGGCGGGCGGCAGTACACCGCGATAGGCGTGCCACCAGTGGTGTCGGCCGCCGCCGTCGTCGGAGCCCGCCAACACGAGCAGCATGTCCCGAAGTTGTGGGTCACCGACCTGGTAGGCGTCGAGGAGTAACCGGACGTCGGGCGGTTTCACGCCACTCGCGCCGGTCTCGATCCGGCTCACCTTCGACTGGTGCCAGCCGACCAGCCGGGCCGCCTCACCGCTGGTGAGCCCCGCTTCCGCACGCAACGTGCGGAGTTCGGCGCCCAGTTTCCGGCGGCGCACCGCGGGACCGTACTGCATGGGTTTCTCCTTACTCCTTCCGAGCCGCCCAAATACGGTCTGGGGTCGCAGAGTTCACCGCTTCGAGCGACAGATATATGCATATCTTGGTGGATCGCCACCGTTACCGACGCGGTAATGGCAGTCTGGCGAAGAAGCACCAGTCCGGGACCGTACTCGAACCATCCGCTCCATGTCGGACACCGGTCCCGCGGGAAAGGGACGACCGCGCCATGGCAGACCATCTGGAAGCATCCGTCACTCTGCCGAGCGATCCCGCCTCGGTCTCCGCCGCCCGCACGTATGTGGTCGGAACCCTGGTGGAATGGGGGCTGTCGGCGGACACGGAGGTCGCCGACACCATCCGCCTGATCGTCTCCGAACTCGCCACCAACGCCGTACAGCACACCTTCGGGCAGTCACCCACCTTCACGGTGGACATCGAGTTGGAGCGTGACGAACAGTTGCGCATCGGGGTCACCGACAGCCACCCCCGCTTCCCGAAACGCCTGCCGGCCGCTGTCCAGCAGGACAACGGCCGGGGCATGGTGATCATCCGCTGGCTGACCGCGGAGTGCGGCGGGAAACTCAAGGTCCGGCCCACCCTGGAGGGCGGCAAGACGGTCTCCGTCGAGGTGCCCTGGACCGTACCGGCCCGGCCGGTGACCGCGGCGGGCCAGCAGGAGCCGTAGAAGCGCGGGCCCCGGGACACCCGAGGGGTGGCGGTCCGTCAGGAGACCGCCACCCCTCGGGATTTCAGCGCAGGTCAGCTGACCCGGCCGTACCAGACGCTCTTGGTCCAGATCTTCTGCAACCGCACCACGTCCCCGGTCTTCGGGGCGTGCCAGATCTTTCCCTTCCCGGCGTAGATGCCGACGTGGTAGACGCTGGAGCCCGAGTGGAAGAACACGAGGTCCCCGGCCTTGCGGCTACCGGCCGAGATGTGGTGGGTCTTGTTGTACTGCTGGGCCGCCGTACGGGGCAGTTTCTTGCCTGCCTTCTTGTACGAGTACAGCGTGAGCCCGGAGCAGTCGAAGCGGCCCGGTCCGGTGGCCCCGTACCTGTACGGGGCGCCCTTCTTGGACGCCGCGACCTGGAGTGCCTTCGTCGCGGGTGTCGCGGCCGCGGCGTCGGACGCGACGCCGGGTATCACGACGGAGCCGCCCACGGCGGCGATGGCGAAGGCCGAGGCCGTACCGGCTCGGACCATCAGCGACGGGACACGATTGAGCGCAGTCATGCGCAACCCTTCGTCAGCCGCCTGTGAAGGATGACCTGTCGGATTCGGGCTGACAAAGTTGCCCGGCCGCTGACGCGGCTTCACCCCAAGGGCTGCTCGACCCGGTCATGGCGTGACCGTCCCGGCGACCCGTCGTGCCTGGGTCCTCCACTCCTGCCGATGCAATCCTGTCGACCTGTCATCCGGGTGGCGGCAGGACTCGGCGTCCGCCCGGATCGCCCCGCCGCTGCGGCGGGGTCTTGTCGTCAGACAGGGATCTTCACCTATGAATGTCCGAAAAGCCCAACGGAATCGGGGATTTGTGGGGTTACTCACCACTCACCCGTTCGGCTGAACGCATCGGTGTTCGAGGGCGTGCCGTGGCGGGTGTGACGCCCGGACCAGCACCGGAACCTCTCATCCGGCCCTCCGGCTACGCGAGTTGCGTGACCCGTACGGCCGTACCGACGGAGCGGCCACTACGTCGATCGGCGGTACGTCGTTCGGCCCGTTTCACCCCCGCCCCGGACGGTCGCGCACCCTCAACTGTCGGAGGGTGCGGGGAGGGTGACGCGAGCCGTGCGGCGCTCCCCGTCCAGCACGCGCAGCGCCCGCGCGAGTGTGGGGGCGTGCAGCTCGGTCTCGCCCCGCTGGTGCATCATCGCCAGCGCGTCCCGGAGTTCGATCGCCTTGGCCACGAGTGCCTGGGCGGCCCTCAGTCCACGGTAGGTGTCCCCGTGGTGCGCCGGGTTGATACGGCCCAGCAGGTCGGCCACGTCCAGGTAACGGTCGATCAACTCGCCCTCGGCGCGCGTCAGTGCGGGCAACGGCGGCAGTTCCGGCGGCAGCATCGCGGCTCACTCCCCGCCCGGCTCGGTGAGCGAGGTCTTGCGGGTGGCCACGATCCGGTCCACCAGGCCGTATTCCAGGGCCTGTTGGGCATCCATGATCCGGTCCCGCTCGATGTCCGCGCTCACCTGCTCCACCGTCCGGCCCGTGTGCAGGGCGAGCAGTCCCTCCAGTTGGGACCGGGTGCGGGCCAACTCCGCGGCCTGGATGGCGAGATCACTCGCCTGACCCTGGACCGGCTCGTCGAACGAGGGCTGATGGATCACCACACGGGCCCCCGGCAGCGCGGACCGCTTGCCCGGCGTGCCCGCCGCCAGCAGCACCGCCGCGGACGAGCCGGCCCGGCCCAGGCAGACCGTCTCCACATCACAACTCACGTACTGGAGCGTGTCGTAGATCGCCGACATCGCGGTGAACGAGCCGCCGGGCGAGTTGATGTACAGCGAGATGTCCCGGTCCGGCGCCTGGTACTCGAGGTGCATGAACTGGGCCATCACATCGTTCGCCGAGATGTCGTCGATCGGCGTCCCGAGGAAGACGATCCGCTCCTCCAGCAGCTTCGAGTACGGATCGAGGGTCCGGTGTCCGGCGCTGGTGCGCTCGGTGAACTCGGGCAGGACGTGGCGGGCGGACGGTCGGGTCATGGGTACCCCTCCTTCGGCATCTGTAAGAAATGTACAGGACGTACATGACGTTATGATGGGGGTATGGCCTACGAGATTCCGGTGACGCAAGCCAGGGCTGAGCTCGCCGACCTGATCAACCGGGTGGTGTACGGCGGCGAGCGCGTCGTCGTGACACGGCACGGCAAGCCCCTGGTGGCGCTGGTCTCCGCCGCCGACCTGGAGCGACTCGACGAACTCGACAAGCTCGACGCGAACGCCGACGAGCAGGTGATCAGTTCCGTCTCGCGCGTCCACGAGGTCGCGTCCGCTCCTCGCGAACACCAGCGGTTCGGCATCGCGGCCGAACACCGGGGGTCGAATCCCTCGTAGTGGCAGGTCGTGCGAGGGTCCGCTCTACGGGCGTAGATGCGATTGCCCTGATCACAGCTCGGTTAACTTGCTTGAAACGCCGTCCAACTAGCCTGCCGATCCACGCCACCAGGGATTTTTCCTTGGGGGCTGAGCGGGTCCGGCGAAGTCCGCTGCGGTTCGGCAGCGCTCCGAAGGGGCGCGGGGAACCGCGCGACCAGCCACGACGGGCCTTCGGATGACGTCCCGCACTCCGAGCGGAGCGTTCAAGCGGCAGCCGGACCCCGCACGGTCCGGAGCGAGGACTGTGAGGTGGGACGTGCAACTGACCCCGCACGAGCAAGAGAGGCTGCTGATCCACGTGGCGGCCGACGTGGCCGAGAAGCGCCGGGCCCGTGGTCTGAAGCTGAACCACCCCGAGGCGGTCGCCCTCATCACGTCGCACATCCTCGAAGGCGCCCGTGACGGCCGGACCGTCGCCGAGCTGATGTCCTCCGGGCGCAAGCTCCTCACCAGGGACGACGTCATGGAGGGCATCCCTGAGATGATCCATGACGTACAGGTCGAGGCGACCTTCCCGGACGGCACCAAGCTCGTCACCGTCCACGACCCGATCGTGTAGGAGGCCTCGATGATTCCCGGCGAGATCCTGTTCGCGGACGACCCGATCGTCTACAACGCGGGCCGTGAGGTCACACGGATGACCGTCCTCAACGCCGCCGACCGGCCCGTCCAGGTCGGCTCCCACTACCACTTCGCCGAGGCCAACCCCGGGCTCGAATTCGACCGCGCCGCCGCGCGCGGCAAGCGGCTCAACGTCGCCGCCGGTACGGCCGTGCGCTTCGAGCCCGGCATCCCCGTCGACGTCGAACTCGTCCCCCTCGCCGGCGCCCGTGTCGTGCCCGGACTGCGCGGGGAGACCGGAGGTGCCCTCGATGCCTGAGATCTCCCGTGCCGCGTACGCGGACCTGTTCGGGCCGACCACCGGCGACCGCATCCGGCTCGCCGACACCGATCTGCTGATCGAGATCGAGGAGGACCGCTCCGGCGGTCCCGGACTCGCCGGTGACGAGGCCGTGTTCGGCGGCGGCAAGGTCATCCGCGAGTCGATGGGCCAGGCCCGTGCCACGCGCGCCGAGGGCACCCCCGACACCGTCATCACCGGCGCCGTGATCATCGACCACTGGGGCATCGTCAAGGCCGACGTGGGCATCCGCGACGGCCGCATCACCGGCATCGGCAAGGCCGGCAACCCGGACACCATGGACGGCATCCACCCCGACCTGGTGATCGGCCCCGAGACCGAGGTCATCGCGGGCAACGGACGCATCCTCACGGCCGGTGCCGTGGACGCGCACGTGCACTTCATCTGCCCGCAGATCGCCGACGAGGCGCTCTCCGCCGGAGTCACCACACTCGTCGGCGGCGGCACCGGTCCTGCCGAGGGTTCCAAGGCGACCACGGTCACCCCCGGCCCCTGGCATCTGGCCCGGATGATGGCCGCGATGGAGCAGTACCCGCTCAACATCGGCTTCCTCGGCAAGGGCAACACCGTCTCGCACGACGCGATGATGTCCCAGATCCGCGGGGGCGCGCTGGGTCTGAAGCTGCACGAGGACTGGGGCTCGACCCCCGCCGTCATCGACGCCTCGCTCACCGTCGCCGACCGCACGGGCGTCCAAGTCGCCATCCACACCGACACGTTGAACGAGGCCGGGTTCGTCGGCGACACCCTCGCCGCGATCGCCGGACGCGGCATCCACGCGTACCACACCGAGGGTGCGGGCGGCGGGCACGCGCCGGACATCATGACCGTGGTCTCCGAGCCGCACGTCCTGCCCAGCTCCACCAACCCGACCCGGCCCTACACCGTCAACACCGCCGAGGAACACCTCGACATGCTGATGGTCTGCCACCACCTCAACCCGGCGGTCCCCGAGGACCTGGCCTTCGCCGAGTCCCGCATCCGCCCCTCGACGATCGGCGCGGAGGACATCCTCCACGACCTCGGCGCCATCTCGATCATCTCCTCCGACGCGCAGGCCATGGGGCGCGTGGGAGAAGTGATCCTGCGGACCTGGCAGACGGCCCATGTGATGAAGCGGCGGCGGGGCGCGCTGCCGGGTGACGGGCGCGCGGACAACCATCGCGTACGGCGCTATGTCGCCAAGTACACGATCAACCCCGCCCTCGCGCAGGGCCTCGCCCGTGAGGTCGGCTCCGTCGAGACCGGCAAGCTCGCCGATCTCGTGCTGTGGGAACCGCCGTTCTTCGGCGTCAAGCCGCACCTCGTCATCAAGGGCGGGCAGATCGCGTACGCGCAGATGGGCGACGCGAACGCGTCCATCCCGACTCCGCAGCCGATCCTGCCCCGGCCGATGTTCGGGGCGATCGGGCGGGCGCCGGCTGCCAATTCCTTCAATTTTGTGGCGCAGTTGGCGATCGAGGACGGGCTGCCCGAGCGGCTCGACCTCGGCAAGAAGTTCGTGGCCATCGAGTCCACGCGTGGGGTCACCAAGGCGGACATGCGGGAGAACGACGCCCGGCCGCGCGTCCAGGTCGACCCCGACAGCTTCGCCGTGCACATCGACGGGGAGCTCGTCGAGGCGACTCCGGCTGCTGAACTGCCCATGGCTCAGCGGTACTTCCTCTTCTGATGAGGAGGCTGCGATGAGCAGGGGAGCGTTGCTGGTACTCGCCGACGGGCGCTTTCCCGCTGGTGGGCACGCGCACTCCGGTGGGGCGGAAGCGGCTGTCAAGGCCGGGCGGGTCACCGGGGCGGGCAGCCTCGGGGAGTTCTGCCGGGGGCGGTTGCACACGGCCGGGCTCGTGTCCGCCTCGCTGGCCGCTGCCGCCGTACTCGGTGTGGATCCGGTGGAGTTGGACGCGGCTGCTGATGCGCGGACGCCGTCGCCGGCGTTGCGGGGTGCTGCGCGGAAGCTTGGGCGGCAGTTGATGCGGGCCGGTCGGGCGACCTGGCCGTCTGCCGAACTCGACGCCCTGGCGCGGGAGTTCCCCAAGGGAGCGCATCAGCCCGTTGTGTTGGGGCTGGTGGCTCGGGCGGCGGGGCTCGGGGCGGAGGACGCGGCGTACTGCGCGGCTTACGAGAGTGTGAGTGGGCCCGCGTCCGCGACGGTGCGGTTGCTGAGTCTTGATCCGTTTGACGCTACGGCTGTACTCGCCCGGTTGGCGCCGGAGTTGGACCTTGTCGCCGATCGGGCGGTGGAGGCGGGGCGGCGGGTGGTGGACGGCGGTGTCGATGAACTGCCGTGTGCGTCAGCGCCGTTGCTGGAGGTCGGGGCGGAGGCGCATGCGGCTTGGGCTGTGCGGTTGTTCGCGTCGTGACCGGGGTTGCCCGCGCCGTTGCTGGGGGCTCCGCCCCCAGACCCCCGATCGGCCCTGAAGGGGCCTCGTCCTCAAACGCCGGACGGGCTGAGGGATACAGGCCCGGTTGAAAAGGCGCCGGAGCCAGAAGCACAGTAGAAACACGTAAGGAGCCGCTCTCATGCACCTCGACCACACCCACGACGGCCCCGCCGCGGTCAGCGCCGACGCGCACCGCCCCGACGGCACCCACCGTGCCCTGCGGATCGGGCTCGGTGGGCCTGTCGGGTCCGGGAAGACCGCTACCGTCGCCGCGCTCTGCCGGGCCCTGCGGGATGAGCTTTCGCTCGCTGTCGTCACCAATGACATCTACACGCGTGAGGATGCCGAATTCCTGTTGCGGGAGGCCGTGTTGCCGCCTGAGCGGATCAGTGCCGTGGAGACGGGGGCCTGTCCGCACACCGCCATCCGGGATGACATCTCCGCCAACCTCGAAGCCGTCGAGGATCTGGAGGACGAGGTCGGGCCGTTGGATCTGATTCTTGTGGAGTCGGGTGGGGACAATCTCACCGCGACCTTCTCCAAGGGGCTTGTCGATGCGCAGATCTTTGTCATCGATGTGGCCGGTGGGGACGACATTCCGCGGAAGGGCGGGCCGGGTGTCACGACCGCCGATCTGTTGGTCGTCAACAAGACCGACCTCGCGCCGTACGTGGGGTCCGACCTTGGGCGGATGGCCGCTGATGCCAAAGCTCAGCGGGCCGAACTGCCCGTCGTCTTCCAGTCGTTGAGGACCGAGGCGGGGGTCGGCGAGGTCGCCCGCTGGGTGCGGCAGCAGCTCGCCGCGTGGGCGGTGTGATCGCGGCCGGGGTCCGGGCCACCGCGCGGATCGTGGCCCGGGAGGACGGGCGGGGCGGTACCGCGCTGCCCGTGCTGGAGGGCGACGGGCCGCTCGCGCTGCGGCGGGTCCGGGGGAGTGGGGCGGAGGCCCGGGTCATGCTCGTCGGGGCCATGAGCGGGCCGCTCGGGGGCGACCGGTTCGCCGTCGAGGCGGCGGTCGAGCGTGGGGCCCTGTTGCGGGTCGGGTCCGCCGCCGCGACCATCGCGCTGCCGGGGCAGGCGAAGGGCGAGTCGCGGTACGACGTGCGGATCGATGTGGCCGAGGGCGGTGAACTGCATTGGCTGCCCGAGCAGTTGATCTCCGTGTGCGGGAGTGATCTGCGGGTCAGGACACGTGTCGAGCTTGCCGACTCCGCCCGGCTGGTGCTGCGTGAGGAGCAGGTGCTCGGGCGGGTCGGGGAGGAGCCCGGGCGGCTCACCAGCCGGCTCTCCGTGCGGATCGCGGGGCGTACCGTGCTCGATCAGGAGCTGGCCTGCGGTCCGGGGGCGCCGGGCGGCTGGGACGGGCCCGCCGTTCTCGGGGGGCATCGCGCGGTCGGGCAACTCCTCGTCGTACGGCCGGAGTTCGGTCGGGAGCCGGTCGCCGCCCGCATGCTGGGGGAGTCTGCGGCGCTGGTGCCGCTCGCCGGGCCCGCCGTGCTGGTGAGTGCGATCGCCCCCGACGCGCTGCGGCTGCGGCGGGTGCTGGACGAGGCGTTGGCGTCGCTCGGGTGAGTATCCGCTGAGCGGGACGCCTGTTTCCGCTTATCGGATTGGTAAAGAAGGTCAACCGCCTCTGTTCTCAGACGGCTCACAGCCGCGAGGATCCTCCGAGACCATTTCGCAACGATGTACGGGGAGGGGCCCACTTGAGGCACAACAGACCGAAGAGCCGCGTGATGGCGTTCGGTTCGGCCGGATTCGCGGCGGCGGCGCTGATAGCCGGCGCCGTGGTGGCACCCGCGGCCAACGCGCAGACCAACCAGACGGCGGGTCACGGGCAGGACCACGCGGCCGCCCAGGGCGCCGCGCTCACCGCCGCCCGCGCCGCGAAGGCCGGGATCGACTGGCAGGACTGTCCCGCCGACTGGGGCTTCGCGAAGCCGGTCCAGTGCGGCTGGGTGACCGTGCCGATCGACTACACCAAGCCGAACGGCAAGAAGATCAAGCTCGCCGTCGACCGTGCGGTCAGCACCGGCACCGCGGCGGAGCGCCAGGGCGCGCTCGTCTACAACCCCGGCGGTCCGGGCGGCTCGGGCATGCGCTTCCCGCTCCGGGTCACCACCAAGAACCCGCTGTGGGTCAACACGTCCAAGGCGTACGACTTCGTGGGCTTCGACCCGCGCGGTGTCGGCCACTCGGCGCCCATCTCCTGCATCGACCCGCAGGAGTTCGTGAAGGCGCCCAAGGCGGACCCGGTACCGGACTCCACGGCCGACAAGAACGCGCAGCGCAAGCTGGCCCGTGAGTACGCGGACGGCTGCGCCGCGCGCACCGGCCGCACCATGCTCGCGCAGATGACCACGCCGAACACCGCGCGCGACCTCGACGTCATCCGCGCCGCCCTCGGCGAGAAGAAGCTCAACTACCTGGGCGTCTCCTACGGCACCTACCTCGGCGCCGTCTACGGCACCCTGTTCCCGAGCCACGTGCGCCGCATGATCGTCGACAGTGTCGTCAACCCGGCGCGCGACAACATCTGGTACGAGGCCAACCTGGGCCAGGACGTCGCCTTCGAGGGCCGCTGGAAGGACTGGGAGGACTGGGTCGCGAAGAACGACGCGGCCTTCCACCTCGGCACCACCCGCGCCGCCGTCCAGGCGAAGTGGCTGGAGCTGCGCGCCACCGCGAAGAAGAGCCCGCTCGGCGGAGTCGTCGGTCCGGCCGAGCTGCTCGGCTTCTTCCAGAGCGCTCCGTACTACGACTCCTCGTGGGTGCCGGTCGCCACCGCGTTCAGCAAGTACGTCGCCGGTGACCCCCAGCCGCTGATCGACGCGGCCTCGCCCGACCTGTCGGACACCGCGGGCAACATCACCTCGGAGAACGGCAACGCCGTCTACACGGCCGTCGAGTGCACCGACGCCAAGTGGCCGACCAGTTGGGCGAAGTGGGACAAGGACAACACGGCGCTCAACAAGAAGTACCCGTTCCTGACCTGGTCCAACGCCTGGATGAACCTGCCGTGCGCCACCTGGCCCGTCAGGCAGCAGTCCCCGGTCGAGGTCAGGACCGGCAAGGGTCTGCCGCCGGTCCTCATCGTGCAGTCGCAGCGCGACGCCGCCACGCCGTACGAGGGCGCCGTCGTCCTGCACCAGCGCTTCAAGGGCTCGCGCCTGATCACCGAGAAGGACGCGGGCTCGCACGGTGTGACCGGACTGGTCAACCCGTGCATCAACTCCCGTGTCGACGCCTACCTGTTGAGCGGAAAGCTGGACGCCTCCGACTTCACGTGCACCCCGCACGCGACGCCGGTGCCGTAAACAGCAGTAGTCAGCAGTAGTTGTACGTGCCGAGGGGCGGCCGGTTTCCAACCGGCCGCCCCTCAGTCACATCTCCGGGCGATCGCCCTCAACTCAACGGCAGACGCGGGAACTTGCGCTCCTTCGCCGCGGCTGCCTCCGCCGCCTTGGCGACCGCCGCGTACTCGTCGACGTACTCCTGCTCGGAGAGCATGAGGATCGCGTACATGATCTCGTCGGTGATGGCGCGCAGGATCGCCTTCTCGTTCTCCATGCCTTCGTAGCGGGAGAAGTCGAGGGGGGTGCCGAAGCGGATCGTCACGGGGTGGACCTTGGGGATGACCTTGCCGGGCGGCTGGGCCTCGAAGGTGCCGATCATCGCGCAGGGGATGACGGGCACTTGGGCTTTGAGGGCCATGACCGCTACGCCGACCTTGCCCTTGTAGAGGCGGCCGTCGTGGGAGCGGGTGCCCTCCGGGTAGATGCCGAGCAGTTCGTCCTTGCTCAGGACGCCGAGGCCCTCGCGGATCGCGGCCTGGCCCGCCTCCTTGCCGGAGCGGTCCACCGGGATCTGGCCCGCGCTGCGGAAGAAGGTCGCGGTGAGGCGGCCTCTGATGCCGGGGCCGGTGAAGTACTCGGCCTTGGCCAGGAAGGTGATGCGGCGCTTGAGGACCGCCGGCATCAGGAAGTGGTCGGCGAAGGAGAGGTGGTTGCCCGCGACGATCGCCGCGCCCGACTCCGGGATGTTGTCCAGGCCCTCTATTCGGGGCCTGAAGACGAGTCTGAGCAACGGCCCCAGAATGACGTATTTCAGGAGGTAGTAGAACAAGAGGGGTCGCTCCTCACTCCGGCGGCTCGGCTCGACCGACCTGTTCTCGCAGGTCACCCGGTACCTCGTGGGCTGCCAGTGTAGGGGCAGGCGCCGCCGCGTGGAACCGGTGGCGATCAGGCCGCCGCCGGGCACGACGGAGGGCGGCGAGAACCTCCTCGCCGCCCTCCGTCCGAGGCAACTCGCCCCGGTTCGACGTGACTTACAGGGACGCGGTGCGCGACGACCGGCGCCGGTACAGCGCGAACGCGGTGGTCGCCCCCACCGCCGTGACCAGACCGGCACCCACCGCGATCGGCAGCGCCGAGGAGGCCGTGGTGCCGGCGGCGACGTTCTGCGCCTTCAGGTCCTGGACGTACGCCGGGTACGGGGCCTTCGTCGCCGTCGACGACGTCTGCGTGTAGTGCGGGATCCGCTTCACCGACTTCACCGAACCGTCCGAATTCAGCAGCACCTGCTTGTCGTTGGGGTGCCGGAAGTCGAACATGCCGCCCAGGGTGCCCGCCCGCTGGTCGAACGACGCGTCACCGACGCGGCCCGTGCGCCAGTTGTCCTCGATGAACTGCGTGATCGACGCCTGCTCGGTGGCCGTGTGGTCGATCGAATTGACCTTGCTGTACGGCGAGATGACCAGCAGCGGCTGCCGGGTGCCCGGACCGCAGCGGTCCGCGTAGCCGCCCTTGGCCGCCGGACCGGCCTGGCAGGCGGGGCTGTCGGTGGCCTTGCTGTTGGAGCCAACGGTCGAGTCCTTGGAGCCGTTGAGCACCTTGGAGGAGACGTGGTCGTACCAGCCGTCGGAGTCGTCGTAGGCGAGCACGACCGCCGTCGACTTCCACTCGGGCGACTTCTGAAGGGCGTTGATCTCCTTGATCAGGAAGTTCTGCTCGTCGGCGGGGTCGGAGTAACCGGCGTGCCCGTCCTGGTACTCGGCCGCCTTCAGGAAGCTCACTGCGGGAAGGTTGTTCGCCTTCAGCGCCGCGTCGAAGTCGGTCAGGTCGTAGTTGTGGTTCGCCCGGCCGTTGTGCCCGATCTCGGCGACGGACTTCGGCGCCAAGTGGTGCGGGTTGGCCGTCGACTTGTAGTACTCGAACGGCTCGTGGTGCGCGCTGTAGTCCTCCGACGCGGCGCCGCCGACATTGGTGTGGGTGGTGCCGGCGCACTTCGCGTAGGTGCCGCTCGTACCGTCCCACGCGGTGCTCGGCCGGAAGCCGCCCTGGAACCAACCCCAGCTCACGTTCCTGGAGTTGAGCAGGTCACCGATGTTCTTGCCCTGCATCTCCGCGAGCGCGCTGGTCGCGGTGTGGTCCTTGTCCGAGCAGTCGTCGAAGGCCGGGTCGGGGTCGTTGACGACCGTGCCGACACCCTTGGCGTTCGGGGAGACCACGGCGTACGAGTCCGGAGTCGTCGTCTGCTTCGGGTCCTCGGTGCCGGAGGCCGGGTCGACCGAGATCACGCCGTGCGTCTGACCGGAGATCAGGTTCAGCGCGCCGGGCGTGGAGGGACCGAAGTTCGAGCTGAAGGAGTGGTCGTTCAGCGCGTACTGCTGGGCGTAGTTCCACATGCCCGTGACGGTGTTGCCGTCGTAGTAGTCCATCACCAGGCCGGGCTCACCGAAGAGGCCGGTGCACTTGTTGACCTCGGTGTTCTCGACGTACTTGTCGGCCTTGCCGCCGTCGGCCGCGTACTGCTCGGGGCCGTAGGAGTGGTTCTGGTCGCAGGTCATCACCTGCGAACTGCTCAGCCGCGTGGGCGTGTAGAGGTTCGGGTTCTTCTTCAGCAGCCCGGCGTTGAGCAGGTTGTCGGCCTTCGGTGTCTGTGCCGCCGCCTTGAACTTGGTGCCGTCGGTGTTCGCGGCCTGCGGGTAGGTGGCGAAGTAGTGGTCGAACGAGATGTTCTCGTCGTAGATCACGACGACGTGCTTGATCGGCGTCGACGTGTGCGTGCCGCCCGTGGGCCGGTGGCCGCCCGAGGCCGCCGCCGCGGGGAACGCCCCGCCCGCGGTGGCCAGGGCCGCGGCGCCGAGCAGGGCGCCCACACGCGTCAACCGGCGCCGTGCACCGGGGGTTCTTCCTTTGCCGATCATGCTGTCTCGCCTTCCGGGAGCAGTGGTTCCGCGCTCACGCCGAATGCGGCCGTAACGCCTACGGCCGAATCCTGGGCAATGGTGACGGCGGGGCGGGGGAGCGGCAATGTCGCGGGAGCGAACGCCCGGTCAGGAAATTCTCATGGTCTGTTGGCCTGTTCTTGACCGGGCTCTCGGACCGGCGGTGTCTCAGGCCAGCAGGCTGCGGCCCAGCCAGTCCGACGTGTCCCGCACACCGGGCAGCGCGAAGAAGTAGCCGCCGCCGTACGGCGATATGTAGTCGACCAGCGGTTCACCGGCCAGCCGCTCCTGCACTTTCGCGAACTGCCGTGCCAGGTCCTGCTGGTAGCAGCAGAACAGCAGCCCCATGTCGAGGTTGCCGTTGGTGTCCGTGCCCCGGTCGTAGTTGTAGCCCCGGCGCAGGATGCGCTGGTCCGCGCTCTGCGTGGTGCGCGGGTTGGCGAGCCGGATGTGGCTGTCGAGCGGGATCACATCGCCCTGCGGGTCCTGCGCGAAGTTCGGCGTGTCCTTCTCGTGGTGCCCGTCCAGCGGGGCGCCGGTGTCCCGGGCGCGGCCGAACATGCGCTCCTGCTCGGTGATGGACACGCGGTCCCAGAACTCCACCAACATCCGTATCAGGCGTACGACTTGATAGCTGCCGCCGGTCGCCCAGTCCGGTTCGCCACTGCTACCGCCCACCCACACGAGGTCGTTCATCGCGCGGGCGTCGGTCACCTCCGGGTTGGCGATGCCGTCCTTGAAGCCGAGGTGGTTGCGCGGGGTGCCCGAGGGGCGCGGCGGACTGATGAACCCGTCCGTCCGCCAACGGACTTGGAGGCCCGCGCGCGTGTGCCTGGTGACATCGCGCAGGGCGTGCAGCACGGTGTCCGCGCTGTCGGCGCAGAACTGCACGCTCACATCGCCGTCACACCAGGCGGCGTCGAGATCGTCGTCGGGGAAGGCGGGCATCGCGGTCAGCCGGCGCGGCGCGAGCTTGGCCAGCCCGTAGCGGTCGTCGAAGAGCGAGGCCCCGACGCCGACGGTGACGCTCAGCCGGTCGGCCGGGAGGTCCGGGCCGAGTGTGCCCGAGTCGGCGGGCGGGGCGGTGATTCCCAGGTCCGCCGGGCTGCCGCCGGTGGTGAGGAAACGGGCCCGCTCGGTCAACGTCCGCAGTACGTCGGTCAGTTCGGCCCGGTTCTCGGCGGTGGTGTCGAAGGACACGAACGCCGTGGCGCGCTGCGCGGGGGTGATGATCCCGGCCTGATGGAGGCCATGGAAGGGCACGCGCGCACTGGTCTCCGCGACGGCCGACGCCGTACCCCGGTCTGCCGCCACCAGACCGGCACCGGCCACGGCCGCCGCACTCGCCAGGAAGCCCCGGCGGTCCACCTCGTGTCCGTGCTTCACGCGGTCCTCCGTACGTCCGTCAGGGCGGCCACGTCGGCCAGCCGCTCGACCAGTCCACCGAGGTCGGCGTCGACCTTCTCCCGCTGCGGACGGGTGAGTTGGGCCAAGGGCGTCCACTTCCCGGAGTGGTCGAGGCCGTCCAGGGTGTGCTGTGCCCGGTCCGTCCAGGTGCCGAGTTCGGCGAAGCCCGCGTCCCGGGTCTTCAGCAGTGGGCGCAGATAGCCGAGCAGTACGCGGGTGCCGTCCAGGTTGGCGCGGGCGGTGGCCAGGTTGGTGCCGCTGCCGTAGTCGGTACGGCCGGTCAGCTCGAACTGCACGGTGTTCTCCAGGATCTCGTGCGCCCGCAGACCGGTGTCGGCCGGATCCATCCGCTGCGAGGGCCAACTGCTCTCCAACGCGTGGACGTCCTTGGCGAGTTGATCGGCGGGCCTGCGTAGCCCGCTCGCCGACTCGCCGTGCCACAACCCGTACTCGACCCGGTGGAACCCGGTGAACCCGGCGTCGCGCACCCCGCCCGCGAGCCCGGCCGTGGTGCCGTTGATCGCCCCGTCCGAGTCGCCGAACGTGCCGTAGGCGGCGCCCATCCGCTCGTAGACGAGATGCGCGGGCAGCCACGCCCTGCGGGCGGCGGCGAGGTCACCGCGGTCCACGGCGGCACGCAACACGTCGGTCCTCGCGGCCAGTTCGACGGTCCGGGCCTGGATCCACTTCTGGTAGGCGAGCGTCGGCGGGATCAGTTCCTGCTGGGTGATCGGCACGGCGGCCGGTCCGCTCTTCACCTTCGAACCGGTGATCCGCACGGTCGGCCCGGTCACGGCGTCGGCGTCGTCGGGCAGACACTTGAAGGCGTACGAGCCGTTCCCGAGGGTCACCCCGAGCGGCCTGACCGTGCCCGGCGCCAGCCCCTCGACCTCGCCGTAGACCGCGCCCGTCGTCGGATCGGTGAGGTACACCTCGGCCGCCGTGCTGGACGTGTTGTGCAACTCGAAGACCTGGTGCCCCGCCCGCGGATCCGTCCAGCCGCTGCCGCACCCGGAGGTCGCGACCTGGACGGTGGTGTGCGGCAGCCCGTCGGCGGCGACGGCGTCCTTCCCGCCCGAGCCGGAGCCCCGCGCGGCGAGCACCCCGCCACCGACGGCGGCCACGACGACGAGGGCACCGACGGCGAGCAGCACCGTACGTCGGCGAGGGGCAGCGGGGACGGGGGGAGACGACACCGGACCAGGCTCGGTCTCGGGTTCGGTGTCGGTCTTGCTCTCGGCTTCGGCGCCGCGCGCGGTTCCGGGCACGCCGGGCCTCCAGGGGCAGTCGTACGAAAGGTGGCGGTACCAGCGATCTTATGAGGGCGCCACGGCCTCCACCGGATCCCTTGACCCTGTCCTGACCGGAGGGCGGGCGAGAATTCGCCGGGGGTTCACCCGGGGGCGCGTGAGCGCCATGGTGGGCTGCACGGTGGGCTACGGCTACGGCTACGGCTACGGCTACGGCGCCCGGGGACGCAGCGGCACGACCGCCCCTCGCCCCCGCCCTCGGTCCGAACGGACGACGTCGTCGCTCTCCGGGAACAACCCGGACCCGCCCGGCGCTGCTCCTGATACCTCGCCGGGTACTCAGGGAAGGTCGTGGAGGAGATGAATCGGTCAGGGCAGGAGCCGCTCCCGCCGTCAGGTGAAGCGCCGTTGGTGACCACGTGCGGTCGGCAGGTCGCGGTGAAGCGGCTGTTGCTGGCGATCCCGGAGCGGCCGATCAGCCGGGTCACCCTGGATGTGGGGCCCGTCGTGCGCGGTGGGCCCGGGCTCTGGGCCTCGCTGACCGTGGACGAGGCCCGTGACCTGGCCCGTCGACTGCTCGCGCAGGCCGCCCTGGCCGATACGGCCGGCCTCGCGAAGCTGAACGCGGCGGACAACTAGCCGATTCCGCGGGGGAGTCGGCCGCGGGCACGTGGGCGGAGCCGGGCACAGGCACGTGGGTCCGACTGGACCGACCCTCCTGCGGCTCCCCCTCCCCACCCGGGCGTCAGCGCCTTCGTGGCGAACCCGCCCCTGAGCCAGGCTCACCCTTGACGAGGCCCGTGAACCTGCCCCGTCGCCTTCTCGCACAGGCCGCCCTGGCCGGCACCCGCGCTCCCACGGGTAAGCGGCAGGTGGTGCCGGTGGTCGGACCGACGCACTCGCGCCGGTCCAACCACCTACCCCATCAAGCCCCTTGCGTCAGCACCTTCTCCAACGCGCCCACGGCCGACCGGAGTTCGTCCTCCGTGATGGTCAGCGGCGGGGCCAGTCGGATCGTGGAGCCGTGGGTGTCCTTGGCCAACACGCCCTCGCGCATGAGGCGTTCGCTGATCTCGCGTCCGGTGCCGATCGCCGGGTCGACGTCGACGCCCGCCCAGAGGCCCCGCGCGCGGAAACCGACGACGCCCTTGCCGACCAGTTCGGTGAGGCCGTCCCGGAGTACGGTGCCCAACTCGATCGCCCTGCGCTGGAATTCACCGGTCTCCAGCAGCTCGACGACGGCCGTGCCGACCGCCGCCGCGAGCGGATTCCCGCCGAACGTCGAACCGTGCTCGCCCGGATGCAGTACGCCCAGCACCTCGCGCCGCGCGACCACCGCCGACACCGGCACGATCCCGCCGCCCAGCGCCTTGCCGAGCAGCAGCACGTCCGGGACGACACCCTCGTGCTCCACCGCGAGCGTGCGGCCGGTGCGGCCGAGCCCCGACTGGATCTCGTCCGCGATGAACAAGCAGCCCTTGCGGGTGGTGAGTTCGCGGACACCCGCAAGGTAGCCCGCGTCCGGGATGATCACCCCGGCCTCGCCCTGGATCGGCTCGATCAGCACCGCCGCCGTCGTCTCGTCGACCGCCGCCTCCAGCGCCGCGAGGTCGTTGTACGGCACGATCCGGAAGCCCGGCGTGAAGGGACCGAAGCCCGCCCGCGCCGACTCGTCGGTGGAGAAGCTGACGATCGTCGTCGTACGGCCGTGGAAGTTCTCCGCCGCGACGACGATGGTTGCTCGGTCGGCGGGGACGCCCTTCACGTCGTAGGCCCATTTGCGGGCCACCTTGATGCCGCTCTCGACCGCCTCCGCGCCGGTGTTCATCGGCAGCACCATGTCGAGCCCGGTCAACTCCGCGAGCCGTTCGGCGAATTCGGCCAGCCTGTCGTTGTGGAAGGCGCGCGAGGTGAGCGTCAGCCGGTCGAGCTGGCGGTGGGCCGCCTCGATCAACACCGGGTGGCGATGGCCGAAGTTGAGGGCCGAGTAGCCCGCGAGCATGTCGAGGTAGCGGCGGCCCTCGACATCCTCCACCCAGGCGCCCTCGGCACTGGCGACCACCACGGGCAGCGGGTGGTAGTTGTGCGCGAGGACCGGCTCCTCGGCGCGGATGAGGTCGGCGGACGTACGGGCACTGGCGGGTGCGGTCATGAGCGGATCTCCTGGGTGCAGCACTTGATGCCGCCGCCGGCCTTGTGGAGCTCCGACAGGTCGACGGGGACGGGGACATAGCCGCGTTCGGCGAGGCGCGCGGCCAGTGCCTCGGCCTGGGGCGCGATGAAGACGTGCAGGCCGTCGGAGAGGGAGTTGAGGCCCCACGACATGGCGTCCTCGCGGGTCGCGAGCACCGCGTCCGGGAACAGCCGCGCCAGCACCTCCTGGCTGCCGGGCGAGAACGCCTCCGGGTAGTAGCAGACGGTGTCCTCGTCGAGGACGAACAGGGCCGTGTCCAGGTGGTAGAAGTACGGGTCCACCAGCGTCAGGCTGATCACCGGGACACCGAAGAACTCCTGCACCTCACGATGGGCCTCGCGGGTCGTACGGAACCCGGTGCCGGCCAGCACATAGCGGCCGGTCGGGATCAGGTCGCCCTCGCCCTCGCTGATCGACTCGGGGCGGTGGACGTCGTAGCCCGCCGCCTTGAACCACATGTCGTAGTGGTCGGACTCGGGGCGCCGCTCGGGCGCGTGGAAGAGGGAGCCGAAGACGCGGCCGTCGACGACGACCGCCGAGTTCGCGGCGAAGACCATGTCCGGGAGGCCGGGGGCCGGGGGCACGGTGTCGACGGTGTGGCCGTGGGAGCGGTAGGTGTCGATCAGCGTTCGCCACTGCTCCTGGGCGAGATCGACGTCCACCTGGGTGTCGGGATGCATCCAGGGGTTGATCGCGTACTGCACGGCGAAGTGTCTGGGTTCGCAGACGAGAAAGCGCCGCCGGCGCCGCACACGGGTCTCGGGCACAGAGGGGTTCCTCCGCTTCCTGTGATGACGACTGAGGGTTGACATCACGGTAGGAAACGACAGATACGGGCGACAAGGGATGAACGCTGCGCGTTCGCGCAGGAACGCTGCGTCTTTTCCGGGGTCAGCGCAGGTCTGATGCGTCGTCGGGAGCCGGATGGGTGGCGCCCGCTTCCGGGCTTTCCGGGAGAAGGTGGGACAACACCATCACGCTGATCGTCTTCCGGATGAACGGCTCCTGCCGGATCCGCTCCAGCACTGCCTCGAAGTGCTCCACATCGGTCGCCCGTACGTGCAGCAGCGCGTCGGCGCCCCCGGTAACCGTCATCGCCGCGGTGATCTCCGGGTGGTTGCGCACCACCTCCGCGAGCCGCCTGGGGGGCGCGGCGCCCTCGCAGTACACCTCCACGTACGCCTCCGTGCGCCAGCCGAGCGCGGACGGCTGCACGGTCGCCGTGAACCCGGTGATCACCCCCGTCTCGCGCAGCCGGTCCACGCGCCGCTTCACCGCCGTCGCGGACAGCCCGACCACGGCGCCGATCTCGGCGAAACTGGTCCGCGCGTTCGCCATCAACGCGGTGATGATCTTCCGGTCGAGTTCGTCGAACGGAGTGGTCCTGCTGTTCATGTCGGCACTGTATCCAGCGCGAACGTCCACGCCGGGCACATGTCCAGGCGTACGAATTCCTCCTACACTCCACGTTCATGCTGCGCGCCCTCGCCGTCGACGACGAACGCCCCTCGCTGGAGGAGTTGCTGTACCTGCTCAACGCCGATCCACGCATCGGCAGCGCGGAGGGCGCGGGCGACGCGACCGAGGCGCTGCGCCGTATCAACAGGGCCCTGGAATCGGGCCCGGACGGCCCGGAGGCGATCGATGTCGTGTTCCTCGACATCCAGATGCCGGGCCTCGACGGCCTCGACATGGCACGGCTGCTGACGGGTTTCGCGCAGCCGCCGCTCGTCGTGTTCGTCACCGCGCACGAGGACTTCGCCGTACAGGCCTTCGATCTCAAGGCAGTTGACTACGTCCTCAAGCCCGTCCGCAAGGAGCGGCTCGCGGAGGCCGTACGCCGGGTCGTCGAACTCGGCGGCGCCGCACCGCGGATACCCGTGCACGAACCCGACCCCGACCACATCGCCGTCGAACTCGGCGGTGTCACCCGCTTCGTGGCCGTCGACGACATCACCCACGTCGAGGCCCAGGGCGACTACGCCCGCCTCCACACCGACAAGGGCAGCCACCTCGTCCGCATCCCGGTCTCCACCCTCGAAGACCGCTGGCGCTCGCGCGGCTTCGTCCGCATCCACCGCCGCCACCTCGTCGCCCTGCGCCACATAGGCGAACTCCGCCTGGACGCGGGCACGGTGAGCGTTCTCGTGGGCGGCGAGGAACTCCAGGTCAGCCGCCGCCACACCCGCGAACTGCGCGACCTGCTGATGCGGAGGTCCTGACGGTGCCCCAAGAACCGAGCGAACGCCGGGTAGTTGTCACCGGCCCGCCCCGCCGCACCCGACGCGCCTCCGGCTACTCCCGCCCGCGCACCGAGATCGACGAGCAGACCACCCTCGGCCACACCTACGTCCGCTCCCTCATGCGCACCCAACTCCGCGCCGCCCTCCTGGTGTTCGCGGTCCTCGTCCTCCTGGTCGGCCCCCTGCCCCTGGTCTTCGCGGCGACCCCCGACTCCCACCGCCTCGAATGGCTGGTCCTCGGCTTCTGCCTCTACGCCCCGCTCGTCCTCCTCGCCCTCTGGTACGTGCGCCGCGCCGAACGCAACGAACGCGACTTCGTCCGCCTCGTCGAGGACCGATGAACGAGGGTCGGTGAACGGGGACCGATGAACTCCAGCTACGCCGTACCGGCGGTCGCCCTCGTCGTCGTGGCGACGGTCCTCGTCGGCGCGTTCGGCCTGCGCATATCCCGCACCACCTCCGACTTCTACGTCGCCTCCCGCACGGTCGGCCCCCGCCTCAACGCGGCGGCCATCAGCGGCGAGTACCTCTCCGCCGCCTCCTTCCTCGGCATCGCGGGACTGGTCCTGGTCCAGGGCCCCGACATGCTCTGGTACCCGGTCGGCTACACCGCCGGATACCTGGTCCTGCTGCTGTTCGTCGCCGCCCCGCTGCGCCGCTCCGGCGCCTACACCCTCCCCGACTTCGCCGAGGCCCGGCTCGCCTCGCACGGCGTACGACGCCTCGCCGGGGCCTTCGTCGTGGGAGTCGGCTGGCTCTACCTCCTGCCCCAACTTCAGGGCGCGGGACTGACGTTGACCGTCCTCACCGGGGCGCCCGACTCGCTCGGCGGCCTGATCGTGGCGGTCGTGGTGGTCGCCACGGTCGCGGCCGGCGGCATGCGCAGCATCACCTTCGTGCAGGCCTTCCAGTACTGGCTCAAGCTCACCGCGCTGCTCGTCCCCGCCCTCTTCCTGGTCCTCGCCTGGCAGAGCGACGGAGCACCCCGGCACGCCTTCGGGGAACCGGCAACCTTCCGCGAACAGCGGGTGGTTCGGGTCGACGAGACGCTCGACCTCAGGCTCGACGACCCTCTCACCGTCACGGTGACCGGCAAGGTCGACGGCCGCGCACATGACGCGACGAGGCTCCAACTCCCCGCCGGCACCCACCACATCGAGCGCGGCACCCGCCTCACCTTCGCCAAGGGCGCCACCGTCCCCGTCGCCGACCGCGGCACCAACGGCGGCATGTCGACCTCCCTGGCCGCGAGCCGCGAGGAACGCCCGCTGTACGCGACGTACGGCCTCATCCTCGCCACCTTCCTCGGCACGATGGGCCTCCCGCACGTCGTCGTCCGCTTCTACACCAGTCCGCACGGCGTCGCCGCCCGCCGCACCACGGTCGCCGTACTCGGCCTGATCGGCGCCTTCTACCTCCTCCCGCCCCTCTACGGCGCCCTCGGCCGCCTGTACACCCCCGAACTCACCCTCACCGGCGACGCCGACGCGGCCGTCCTGCTGCTGCCCGACCGCATGATCGGCGGTGTCGGCGGCGATCTGCTCGGCGCGCTGGTCGCGGGCGGCGCCTTCGCCGCGTTCCTGTCCACCGCCTCGGGGCTGACCATGGCCGTCGCGGGAGTCCTCACCCAGGACGTCCTCCCGTCGCGCGGAGTACGGCACTTCAGACTCGGCACGGTCCTCGCCATGGCCGTCCCGCTGGTGGCGAGCGTCCTGGTCGGCGGACTGCCCGTCGCCGACGCCGTGGGCCTCGCGTTCGCCGTATCGGCCTCCTCCTTCTGCCCGTTGCTGGTCCTCGGCATCTGGTGGACCCGGCTCACCCCGCCCGGCGCGGCGGCCGGGATGCTGGTCGGCGGCGGCTCGGCGTTCGTCGCGGTGGCCGCGACCATGGCCGGCTTCCCCGGCACCGGCCCGCTGCACGCCCTGCTCGCCTGGCCGGCGCTCTGGTCGGTACCGCTGGGCTTCCTCACCATGGTGCTGGTGTCCCTGGCCACCCCGGGCCGGGTGCCGACGGGCACGGCGGCGATCCTGGCGAGGTTCCATCTGCCGGAGGAACTGCGCGCGGAGGTGAAGGCATGACGACACCCACGGAAGGTCCCGCCACCACCGTGAGCGGATCACCCAACTCCCTTACGGAGGCGGCCGCATGAGCGGATTCCTGGCCGGCCTCTGTGTCGCCGTACTTCCGCTGCTGGCCGCCGGGTTCTGGCTCGGCCGACGCACGGCACGCCCCGAGAGCCTCGGCGGACTCGGCACCCCCGTCGAGCACGCCACCTTCCAGACCCTGCACACCGCCTCCCTCGCCGCGCCCCCGCTGCGCGCCGGCCTCACCGGGGAGACGGCCCGCCGCTCGGCCCGGAGACTGCGCACGCTGCTCGGCACCGACGCGCTCTGTCTGACCGACCAGACGCAGGTCCTCGCCTGGGACGGCGTCGGCGACCATCACCGGGCCGAGATCATGGAACGGCTCGCGGGTCCCCTGGAGACCGGCCGCGGTGAGGCGTTCCGGCTCAACTGCGCCGCCCCCGACTGCCCGTTGCGCTGGGCGGTGGTCGCCCCGCTCACCGTCGACGACCGGGTCCACGGCGCGCTGGTCGCCTGCGCGCCACGCGAGTCCGCCGTGCTCGTCCGGGCCGCCGGAGAGGTCGCCCGCTGGGTCTCCGTCCAACTGGAGTTGGCGGATCTGGACCAGTCCCGCACCCGGCTGATCGAGGCCGAGATCAAGGCACTTCGGGCCCAGATCTCCCCGCACTTCATCTTCAACTCGCTCGCGGTGATCGCCTCGTTCGTCCGCACCGACCCCGAGCGCGCCCGCGAACTGCTTCTAGAATTCGCCGACTTCACCCGCTACTCGTTCCGCAGGCACGGCGACTTCACCACCCTCGCCGACGAACTCCACGCCATCGACCACTACTTGGCGCTAGTCCGGGCCCGCTTCGGCGAACGCCTCTCCGTCACCCTCCAGATCGCCCCCGAGGTACTCCCGGTCGCGCTCCCGTTCCTCTGTCTCCAGCCGCTGGTCGAGAACGCCGTAAAACACGGCCTGGAGGGCAAGGCCGACAAGAGCCGCATCAGCATCACCGCGCAGGACGCGGGCGCCGAGGCACTCGTCGTCATCGAGGACGACGGCACCGGCATGGACCCCGACCTGCTGCGCCGCATCCTGGCGGGCGAGGTCAGCCCCTCGGGCGGCATCGGCCTGTCCAACGTCGACGACCGGCTCCGCCAGGTCTACGGCGACGACTACGGCCTCGTCATCGAGACCGCCGTAGGAGCGGGCATGAAGATCACCGCCCGGCTGCCGAAGTACCAGCCGGGCGTGCACTCGGCCAGTCGGCGGAGCGCCGAGTGACGAGCGTCAGGTGCTGCGCGTGGCCACCATCCCCAGGGTGATCAGCCCGAGCACGACCCAGCCGAACCACAGCCAGCCGTTACTCCCGAGCGCCACCGTGTAGGCCGTCACCACCACGAGTCCGCCGACGGTGATCACCCCCATGGTCTTCGTGGAACCGGGCATCGCAACACCCTCCTCATGGTTCGGTCCCCTCCATGGTGCCCCCGTTCTGCCTCCGAACGGCGCAGACGACGAAATGTGTGCCCGACTTCCACGGTCCCTGGCTGGTCCAGGAGGCGGCCTCGTAGACTGCCGGATCGAAGCCGTGGTCGGCCGGCGGGACGTCCCGGGCACAGGCCGCGTCCGATTGCGTACGGGCCTGGGCCAGCGTGACGTCCGCGCCCAACCGGGTGAACCCGACCACCACCTGATCATGCTTCCCGGCGCAGGAGACCAGGCTCGCGGCCCGGTCCGAGGGCACGTCCAGACAGTCCCGCTTCTGCATGGTCGACGTGTCCGCGAACGCCGACCCGAGCGCGCGCCGGCTGCCGAGCGGCCCGTAGACCGGCCCGTGCGCGCCCAGCACCAGACACGCGGTGCGATGCCCGGCGGCCGCGAAACCCGCGTCGGTCGGTACGACCGCGAGGCTCCGCACGTCCGCCAGCTTTCCCCGCGCCGCCCGTGTCCGCTCCGCACACCGCTCCGCCCCCGCCTTGCGCGCCTCGCCCGCCGACGCGGTGGACACGGACGCCATCACCTGCCCGTCGGGCACCGCGTCCCGACAGGTGGGGTCGACGGCAAGCCGTGGCGTCCCCTGGAAGAGCTTCCCGCCGGGCCAGTCGGCGGTGACACAGTCGCCGTCCTTGAGCGGCGCGGAGAGCCCGATGGCGGTGCCGTACGGCGGGCCGCTCGGGCCGGTGCTCGTACCCGTGCCCTCGTTCTGGTCGGGTGGCTGGTGGGCCATGGCGTACCAGACGCCGCCCAGCGCGAGGGCGAGCCCGAGCCCGCACGCGAGGGCGGACCGCAGGAGACGGGAGCGGGGGCGGCGGCGCCGACCGGTGGGGGAGTAGGAGGCAGGCGGCCCCGCGGGGAACGGTGCCGGAGTCGCCACCGGCTCCGGCCGGCCCTCCCACGGCGACGGCGAGCCGAGGTCGGTCTGGGTCCGGGCGTAGGCACCCGCTCCCGCCTCCGTCTGCGGCGTCACGATCCGCGCCAGCGCCGCCTCCGCCTCCGCCGCCGAGATCCGCCGTAGCGGATCCTTCTCCAGCATCGCGTGGAGCAGCGGTGCCAGGGCGCCCGCGTGGACCGGGGGCAGTGGGTCCTCCATGACCACCGCGGTGATCTCCGCGAGCGGTGACTCGCGGACGAAGGGGCCGTGGCCCTCGACGGCGTGGTAAAGCGTGCAGCCCAGCGAGAAGAGGTCGGCCGCCGGGGTCGGCGGCCCGCCCGTGGCCCGTTCCGGCGCCAGATACCCGGCCGTACCGACGAGCACGGACGTCAGCGTGTACCGCGTCTCCCCGGCGTCCGGCTGCACCGAGATGCCGTAGTCGGTGAGCAGGACACGGGCGTACGGCGAGCCGGTGCGGTCCGGCGCGAGCAGGATGTTCGCCGGTTTCACGTCCCGGTGCATCACGCCCCGCTGGTGCCCGGCGGTCAGCGCGTCGAGGACGGCGAGCCCGACGCGGGCGCACTCCGCCGGGGCCTGCGAGCCGTGCCGGCCGACCAGGTCGCGCAGGTCCACGGCGTCCGCCACGTACTCCATGACGATCCACGGCAGCCCCTCGTGCTCCAGCACGTCATGGACGGTCACCACATGGGGATGACCGCGCAGCCCGGCCGCGTTCCGCGCCTCGGCCCGGGCCCGCGCGACCCGGGCCTCGCGTTCGGCGTCGGCGTAGGCCGGGTTGCTGAACACGATCTCCTTGAGCGCGACTTCACAGGCCAGCCGCTGGTCATGTGCGAGCCACACATGTCCCATACCGCCACTGCCCAGCCGGTTCAGCAGGAGATAGCGGCCGGCGATGACCCGGCCCACTCCTGAGGTCGGCGATCCCTGTGACATCCGGAGTCCTCCTTCCGGGTCCGCGTCAGGTCTCGGTCGTGGTGGTCGTCGTGGGTGTGGTGGTCGTGACGGTGGCGGTGACGGCCGCGCTGCTGGTCACGGGAGCACTCGTCACCGGGGCGCTGCTGGTGACCGGCGCGCTCGTCGAGGGCGAGTCGGTCACCAGCGCGGGCGAACCGGTCGTGGGCGAACCGCTGGACGGTGAACTGCTCGACGGGGGCGGCTTGCTCGCGGGCGAGGACGGTGGCGGTGAGGAAGAAGGGGGCGGTTCCGACGTGGACGTCGAGGGCGGTGCCGTGGACGTCGGCGGGCTCAGAGTCGGTCCGGAGGTCGTCGGAGCCGGGGGAGTGGACGTCGCCCCACCACTCGTTCCACCGGACACGCTCAGCAGCACGTACTCCCCGAACCGCAGCTCGGTTCCGGCGGGCGGATCGGAGGCGATGACCCGAGCGTCGTCTGACGGCGCCGCGCTCCCGCCGTACCCGACGGCCAGACCACTGCTCACCAGCCGCTGCCGCGCCTCCGCGAACGTCGTCCCGGCGAGGTTCGGCACCGCGTGCCGCTGCCGGGTGTCGAAGACGGTGTCACGCTTGCCCGTCGTACCGACCGGACGCTCGATACCGCGGTCGGGGTCGCCGATGTCGACGAGGGCGAGCCGGTCCATCTTCTGCGCCGCCGGACGCACGGTCACGACCGAGGATGCCTGATATCCGCCCCACTTCTTGTTGCCGTCCGCGAACTTGACGGAAATCCGGTCCGCGTCGCCCTTGAAGGGGCGCAGTGGATTTCCGCACGAGCACTTCGCGGCGGGTTCCCCCTGCTCGTCGACGAGAATCGCGATTCCCGCCTGGAGAAGGGAGTTGTAGGGCGTGGCCTTTCCTTTCCTGTAGTCGTGGTTCTGTACGAGAGTGTCGTGACGCAGGAGTACGGGTGTGAGCCGGTCCAGATAGGCCGGTATCCCGTCCGTGGTGATGTCCAGCACGCTCGACCACGCGACCGCCTTCTGGTGGTTCGCGGGATCGGTCAGAAACCTCTTGAGCCTCGCCACGTCACAGACGGTCGGCTTCTTGGTGCCCCCGTACAGACCGGGTGTGTCCCCTTGCTGCAAGGTGCCCCGCACCGGCAGCGAACGCGCCTGGGTGTCGTGGCCCAGTCCCTGTTTCTCGTCGAAGAAAGGCGCGAGCGACGGAACTCCGGCGGCGACCGCCTTCACGGCGAACGTATGTGCGCCCCCGTGGCATCCACTCAGTCCACTCACGGCCAGGACGCAGACGAGCGGTACGGCGATCCTGCGGATCACCGAAATTCCGTTCCTTTGCACAATCGCGCGAAATGTCATTACCGCTCCCCCCGGTGGCGGTTCCCCCATCGCGCTTTATGCTACTGAACGAAATTGCCGTTCAGTTACCGCATGTGTTCAATTGCCTCGTGCGTTCAATGAGGCCAAATAGGCGTTGTACGCCTGGAGTTCCTTGTCGCCGTCCCGGTCGGCGGCCCGGTCCTGCCGCTTGGCCTGGCGCTGCTCCGAGCTGTACCACTGGAACAGCAGGGCGATCAGCACCAGCACGGACGGGACCTCGCTGAACGCCCAGGCGATACCGCCGGCCGCGTTCTGATCGGAGAGCGCGTCGATGCCGAGCGAGGCGGGCGGGTTCTTGAACGTCTCGACCATCGGCTCCGACGCCATCATCAACGCGATGCCGAAGAACGCGTGGAACGGCATCCCGGCGAACAGCTCCAGCATCCGCATCAGATAGCCCGGCCGGCTGGGCCCCGGGTCCACGCCCATGATCGGCCAGAAGAACACCACGCCCACCGCGAGGAAGTGCACCATCATCGCGATGTGCCCGGTCTTCGACCCCATCAGGAAGTCGAAGATCGGCGTGAAGTACAGCGCGTAGAGGCTCGCGATGAACAGCGGGATCGTGAACGCGGGATGCGTGATGATCTTCATGTACCGGCTGTGCAGGAACATCAACAGCAACTCGCGGGGCCCTTTTTTGCCCCTCGCCGCCGGAGGCAGCGCGCGCAACGCGAGGGTGATCGGGGCGCCGAGCAGCAGCAGGATCGGCGTCAGCATGCTGATGACCATGTGCTGCACCATGTGCACGCTGAACATGACCATGCCGTAGTCGTTGAGCTTGGTGCACATCACCAGCCCGATGGTCAGCACACCGATGACGTACGAGATCGTCCGCCCCACCGGCCACGAGTCCCCCCGCCGCCGCAACCGCACGACCCCCCAGCCGTACAGCCCGAGCCCCAGCAGGCAGGCGATGAGGAAGAACGGGTCGGCCGACCACTCAAGCCCCCGCCCGATCGTGAACGGCGGCAGATCCATCGTCATGCCGTGCCCGCCGTGATCCATCGGACGGCTCCTGATTCGTGGGGGTGTGCGCTGTCTGTCCCCACCAGACTAGAACTGTCCCCAGCCGAGCTCATGACCGGGGCCAGCGTGACCCGCCTAGGGGCGCGGGGCTGTGACATTTGCGGCTCCGCCGCGTGGGCGCGACCAGCCCCCACGCACCCGCACCCGACGAATCACCTAAAAGACGCTCACAGCACGCACTCAGCCTCTTCATACCGATCAGCGGGAACGGTCTTCAGAGTCTCGACCGCATCAGCCAACGGCACCATCAAGATGTCCGTCCCCTGGAGCGCCGTCATCTTCCCGAACTCCCCCCGATGCGCGGCCTCCACCGCATGCCACCCAAACCGGGTAGCCAGCACGCGGTCATAGGCGGTCGGAGTACCACCCCGCTGCACATGCCCAAGGATCACCGGCCGCGCTTCCTTGCCGAGCCGTTCCTCCAGCTCGATGGACAGCTGCCGCGCGATCCCCGCGAAGCGCTCATGGCCGTAGACGTCCTTCTTGCCCTCGTCGAAGTCCATGGACCCCGCCCGCGGCTTCGCACCCTCCGCGGCGACGACGATCGCGAACCGCTTGCCCGCCTCGAAGCGTTCGCCGACACGCGCGGCCAACTCCTCGATGTCGAAGGGGCGTTCAGGTACGACGATGGCGTGTGCGCCGGCCGCCATGCCGGAGTGCAGCGCGATCCAGCCGGTGTGGCGGCCCATGACCTCCACGACGAGGACGCGCTGGTGGGACTCGGCGGTGGTCTTGAGCCGGTCGAGCGCCTCGGTCGCGACACCGACCGCGGTGTCGAAGCCGAAGGTGACGTCCGTGACCGCGATGTCGTTGTCGATGGTCTTGGGGACGCCGACGATCGGGAGACCGGCGTCGTACATCAGCTTGGCCGCCTTGAGCGTGCCCTCGCCGCCGATCGGGATGATCGCGTCGAGGCCGAGCTCCTCGACATGACCCCGGGCCCGCTCCACGCCGTCCCGCAGGTGGGAGGGCTGGACGCGGGAGGAACCGAGGATGGTGCCGCCGCGAGCGAGGATGCCGCTCACCGCGTCGAGGTCGAGTTTGAGGTAGTCGCACTCCAGGAGGCCTTTCCAGCCGTCCCGGAAGCCGATGACCTCGTCGCCGTGGTCGACGACGGCGCGGTGCACGACGGACCGGATGACGGCGTTCAGGCCGGGGCAGTCGCCGCCGGACGTGAGGACACCAATGCGCATAGCCCGAAAGAACCTTCTCGACGTGGACCGGGACCGGACCACGCTGTCCGGTATGAACCCCGCCACCCTAGCGGCAGAAGGGGGCGGGGTCCCAGCGTGCGTCCGCCTGCTGGACGACCCCGCTCACCTGCGCGGACGGGCCGTCAGACGGGCTGGTTTCCGGTATCCGAAGAGAAGATGTACACCCGTCTCCGGACCCGGTTCAGGCAGGTTGCTGAGCTGCGGTGATGCGCTCGTTGCGGAGCGCCTCGTACCAGCGGTCGTCGATCGGCGGCAGCGCGTTCACATCGAGGGCCAGCTTGAGCAGCAGGTCCGCGATCAGCGGGTTGCGGGCGAGCACGGGCCCGTGCATGTACGTGCCGAACACCGTGTCGTTGTACGCGCCCTCGGTGCCGTCGCCCGTGCCGTTGCCCTTGCCGAGGCGGACCTGGGCGAAGGGGCGGGCGGTGGGGCCGAGGTGGGTGACGCCCTGGTGGTTCTCGAAGCCGGTCAGCTGGGGCAGGCCCAGGCGCGCGTCGATGTCGCCGAGGACATCGCCGACGCACCGCTCGCCCTCGCCGCGGGTCGACACCACGTCGAGCAGACCGAGGCCGGGCTCGCGCTGGCCGAGGTCGTTGATGAACTCGTGGCCGAGGATCTGGTAGCCGGCGCACACCGAGAAGACGATCGCGCCGTTGCCGACCGCCCGGTGCAGGCCGCCGTCACGGCGCAGCCGCTCGGCCGCGAGCCGCTGCGGACGGTCCTCGCCGCCGCCGATCAGATAGATGTCGCCCGAGGTCGGGATGGGCTGGTCGCTGCGCACGTCCAGCCGGGCCACGTCGAGGCCGCGCTGCCGTGCCCGGCGTTCCACGACAAGGGCGTTGCCCTGGTCGCCGTAGGTGCTCAGCAGGTCCGGGTAGATCCACACCAGACGCAGCTGGTTGTCGCTCATGGTCAATTCGTCCTCTGAGTGTCAGTTGCCGACGCGGCGGCGCAGATCCTGGAACGCGGTGTAGTTCGCGATGACCTCGATACGGCCGGGCGGCGCCAGCTGCACGGCCTGGTCGAGGTTGTCGCAGACCTGGAAGTGCTGGCCCGCGACCTCGAGGCGGACCGCGAGGTCCAGCTTGCGGTCGCCCACGACGAAGATGGGGTGGCCGGTCAGTCGCGTGTAGTCGACGTCCCAGAGCCACGAGGTGTCGGTGCCGTCGGCGCCGCGCGCGTTCACCGAGAGGATCACCGGGGTCGGCGGCGGATCGATCAGGCTGAACGTCTCGAGCCAGCCCGCCGGGTTCTTCGCCAGCAGCAGGCGCAGGTCGCGCTGCATGAACTGGACGACGTCGTAGCGCCCGGCGACGGCCTGCACCCGGTACATGCGCTCCAGGGCGACCTGCGGCGGCACCCCGAAGACGGCGGCGACGGCGGCGGAGGACGCGGCGTTGGCCTTGTTGGCGCGACCGGGCAACTGGAGGTGGATGGGCCAGGCGGAACCGTGCGGATCGAGCACGTGGTCCCCGGACAGCGTCCAACTCGGCGTCGGGCGGCGGAAGCCGCACTCGCCGCAGAACCAGTCGTCACCGGGACGCTGCATCACGCCACCGCACGACGGGCAGGACCAGGCGTCGTCCTTCCACATCTGCCCGGCGGCGACCCAGATCACGTTGGGGGAGGAGGAGGCGGCCCACACGACCAGCGGGTCGTCCGCGTTGGCGACGACGACGGCCTTCGAACCGGCAAGCCCCTCACGCCAGTTCTCCGCGAGCATGCGGGTCTCGGCCGCGCGGTCCAACTGGTCGCGGGAGAGGTTGAGCAGCGCGATGCACTTGGGGTCGGTGTCCCGGGCGACGCCGGCGAGGTACTTCTCGTCGACCTCGATGACCCCGAACTTGGCGTCCGAGCCGCCGGCCAGCGCCGAGGTGATACCGGCGGGCATGTTGGCACCGAGCGCGTTCGACACGACCGGTCCGGCAGCCCCGAGGGCTTCGGCGATCAGTCGCGTGGTCGTGGTCTTGCCGTTGGTGGCCGAGACCAGGGTCACATCCAGGCTCTGCGCGAGCCGGGCGAGGAGGTCGGGGTCGAGTTTGAGTGCCACTCGGCCGCCGATCACCGATCCGCTGCCCCGCCCCGCGGCACGCGATGCCGCCGCGACCGCCTTGCCCGCCGTCACGGCGAGCTTGGCCCGCGGCGTGAGCGGGTCCGAGTTGCCTGCCATCAGTTCTCGATCCTCCTTGCGTACGCGCCGCGCCTCTGCCTCCGGCAACGTGGTGTGGACCTCAGCCTATCGAGATCCTTATCAGTGCCCGAACCGCGGCACCGCGAACGCCTCGCGGCGGGCGTGCGCCGTAGAGAACCGTACCCTTGCGCCCATGCGATACGGCTCCATCCCGGGCGCCCGCGGGCGAGTCCGTCCCCTCACCCTGCTCGGCGACCCCCTCCTGCATGCCCCGTGCGAGGCCGTCACGAACTTCGGCCCCGAACTCGCCCGTCTCGTAGAGGACTTGTTCGCGACGATGTACGCGGCCCAGGGCGTGGGCCTCGCCGCGAACCAAGTCGGCGAATCCTTGCGGGTGTTCGTCTACGACTGCCCCGACGACGAGGAGACCCGCCACCTCGGCCACGTGGTCAACCCACGGCTGGTCGAGGCGGATGGGCTGGTGATGAGGGGTCCGGAGGGTTGTCTGTCGTTGCCGGGTCTGGAGGCGGGGACGGAGCGCTACGACCACGCGGTCGTCGAGGGTTTCACGGCGACCGGGGACCCGATCACCGTCCACGGCACGGGCTTCTTCGCCCGCTGCTTGCAGCACGAGTGCGACCACGTGGAGGGACGCGTGTACGCGGACCGTGTGACGGGCTGGCGCCACGGCCGCTTGATGAGACAAGCACGCCGAGCTTCTTGGTACAGGTCAGGTGAGATCTTTCAGGGGCGCGAGGAACTGCGCGACCAGCCCCCACCGGACCGGCACCCGAAACACAACCCCTAAAACCCCGGCCCACCAACCTTGTCCCCGGCGGCAGCCAGTCGCCCCCACAACAGGTCGGCAAGACTCCGCACCAACTCGGCCCGGGAGCAAGGCCGTTCCCCCAGCCACCAGTCACCCGCCGCATGCATCATCCCGACAATCCCATGCCCCCACACCCGAGCCAACTGCTGGCTGTTGGGACCGAGATCCACCCGCTCCTCGATGACCTGAGCCAACTCCTCGCCCATCCGCCGAAGCAGCGGCACCGAGTGATTCCCCGTGTCGAACCCCTGGTCGGCGGTCTGCCCACCCACAACGGGATGCATAAGGAACCGATACACCTGAGGCAGCGCCTCGATCGCGGCGAGATAGGTGTCCAGCGTGGCCTCGACCCGCTCCCGACGTTCGGCGGGCGCGTCCAGCGCGGCCCGCAGCGAGGACAGCAGCGCATCCGTGTGCCGCTTGGCGAGAGCCGCGTACAGCCCGCCCTTGTCCCCGAAGTGCCGGTACAGAATCGGCTTCGTAATACCCGCTTCCGCGGCGATCGCGTTCATCGAGGCCTGCGGACCATCACGCAGCACCACTCTGTCCGCGGCCTCCAACAGCTCACGCCGTCGGCGGTCGGCGGACCGCTGCTGATCGGTCCGCTGCGTGGTGCCCATGATTTCTCCCCGCCCGTGCTGAATCGGTGACGCCTGCGCAAACTAACACTCAACGCCCTCAACAGCTCGAACGGGCTGCCGAGCGGTCATCGGGAGTTGACTTTTCCTACCGGTCGGTAACAGACTCTCGTTACCGCAAGTAACATATGCTAGTGCGCCGCTGGAGGAGTCATGGCCGAGTTCACCATGGAACTCAACGACGAACAGAAGGAGGTGCGGGACTGGCTGCACGGCTTCGCCGCCGATGTCATCCGCCCCGCCGCCGCCGAATGGGACGAGCGTGAGGAGACTCCCTGGCCGGTCATCCAGGAGGCCGCGAAGGTCGGCATCTACTCCCTGGACTTCTACGCCCAGCAGTACTTCGACCCCACCGGCCTCGGCATTCCGATGGCCATGGAGGAGCTGTTCTGGGGCGACGCGGGCATAGCTCTCTCCATAGTCGGCACCGGCCTGGCCGCCGTCGGCGTCCTCGCCAACGGCACCGAGGAGCAGATCGGCACCTGGATTCCCCAGATGTACGGCGACGCCAACGACGTCAAGGTCGCCGCCTTCTGCTCCTCCGAGCCCGACGCCGGTTCCGACGTGGCCTCCATGCGCACCCGTGCCGTGTACGACGAGGCCAAGGACGAGTGGGTGCTCAACGGCACCAAGACCTGGGCGACCAACGGTGGTATCGCCAACGTCCACGTCGTCGTCGCGGTCGTCGACGCGGACCTCGGCTCCAAGGGCCACGCCTCCTTCATCGTCCCGTCGGGCACACCGGGCCTGTCCCAGGGACAGAAGTTCAAGAAGCACGGCATCCGCGCCTCGCACACCGCCGAGGTCGTCCTGGAGGACGTGCGCATCCCCGGTTCCTGCCTGCTCGGCGGCAAGGAGAAGCTGGACGAGCGCCTCGCCCGCGCCCGTGAGCGCGCGAAGGCCGGCGGCGGCGAGCGCGTGAAGAACGCCGCGATGGCCACGTTCGAGGCGTCCCGCCCCGCGGTCGGCGCGATGGCGGTGGGCACGGCCCGCGCGGCCTACGAGGTCGCCCTCGACTACGCGATGACGCGCGAGCAGTTCGGCCGCCCGATCATCGACAACCAGGGTGTCGCCTTCCAGCTCGCCGACATGCGTACGTCCATCGACGCGGCGCGGCTGCTCGTGTGGCGCGCCTCCTGGATGGCCGTCAACGGCAAGCAGTTCACGGCGGCCGAGGGGTCGATGTCGAAGCTGTTCGCCAGCGAGACGGCGAAGAAGGTGACCGGGCAGGCGATTCAGATTCTCGGCGGTAATGGCTACACCCGTGAGTATCCGGTGGAGCGGATGCACCGGGATGCGGCGATCTACACGATCTTCGAGGGCACGAGTGAGATTCAGCGGCTGGTGATCGCGCGGACGTTGTCGGGGATGCCGATTCGTTGAGTTTCGGGTGCGGGTTCGGTGGGGCTGAGCGCGCCCACACGGCGGAGCCGCATATCGACACAGCCCCGCGCCCCTAAAACGCAGGCGGTTCTTAGGGGCGCGGGGAACTGCGCGACCAGCGCCCACCGGCAGGTAGACGAACAACTACCGGTGTTTCAAAGGGGTCAGCTGCTCGATGTCATATCGTGCACGCAGCTCCTCGATAGCCGCATGGTCCGGCGGCCCCCCACCCCCGAGAATCTCCAACAACTCCTCGAAATACCGCTCATGATCGGGCGGCGGAGACGCCTGGAAAAACATCTTCGCCGGCGTCTCCGTGGGGTTCGCGAACGCGTGCGGACACCCGGGCGGCACGACGATCACCGTCCCCGGCGTCGCCCGCACCACCCGGCTGCCCGAACTCGCCTCCCACCGCTGCCAGTTGTCCGGCGTCCGGATCCGCGGCTCGAAGGCGAGCACGTCCAGCTCGCCTTCGAGCACGTAGAACAACTCCTCGCTGCGGGTGTGCACATGGGCGCCGACGTCGAACCCCGGCGGCACCACGACCTCGAAGGTGGACGCGGTCCGTGAGTGCGACCCGGTCACCTTGAACGTCACGTGCTGCGCGGGTGTCTGTACGACCCGGCCATGACCGGGCGGTACCAACAACCCCTCCGTCGCCGTCATCGGCGCCTCACCACGTCACGGGCAGTGCCTCGGGCCCGCGGATCAACGCGCCCTTCTTGAACGGCACTTCATCGGCCGGGACCGCGAGCCGCAGCCCCGGCAGCCGGTCCAGCAGGGCGTCCACCAGGAGCTCGGACTCCAGCCTGGCCAGCATGTTGCCGGGACAGAAGTGCGGGCCGAAACCGAAGGACACATGCGGGTTCGGGCTGCGCGAGAAATCGATCTTCTCGGGGTCGGGGAAGACGTCCGGGTCGCGGTTGGCGGCCAGGTACGACACGTACACCGGGTCGCCCGCCCGCATCCGTACCCCGCGGATCTCCACGTCCTCCATGGCGATCCGGGACAGCCCGACCGCGTTGCGGTGCGGGATGTAGCGCAGCAGCTCGTCGATGGCCTGGGGCCTCAACTCCTGCTCCGAGCGCAGCCGTTCGACGAGATCCGGGCGGGTCAGCAGCAGGTAGAACATCTGCCCGCTGTTGTTGGTGACCGCCTCGCCGCCGATCTGCAGCAGCACCGCGAGCCCGACCGCCTCCTCCAGCGTGATCTCCTCCCGGCCCACGGCGGCACCGAGCAGCGAGGCGACGTCCTCACCGTCGCCGCCCTCCCGCAGACCGATGAGATCGCCGAAGTAGGCGCCCATCTCCTCCTTCGCCTGCTCGCTGACCTTGGCGCCGTGCGAGGAGGACAGGATGAGCTGGGTCCAGGTGTGCATGCCGTGCCGGTCGGCGGCCGGTACACCCATCAGCTCGCAGATCACCGCGATCGGGAACGGACTCAGCACGGTCTCGGTGAGATCGGCCGGCGGTCCGTCCCGGAGCAGCTCGTCGACCAACTCGTCGAGCAGCAGCCGGGATTGCTCCCGCACCCGCTCCACCCCGCGCGCCGTGAACGCCGGGGCGACCGAGCGCCGCAGCCGGGTGTGGTCCGGCGGGTCGAGGAAGCCGACCGCGCCGCGGGCCGGGATGAAGTGCGGGGCGAGTCGGGTCACCGGCTGGTCCATCACGGCCTCGCGGCTGAACCGGGGATCGTTGGTGACCATCCGCACGTCGTCGTGCCGGGTGACCAGCCACGCCCAGCCCTCGCCGTTGGGCAGTTTGATCCGGTTGACCGGACCCTCCCGCATCAGCTTGGCGAGGACCGGGTCGAAGTCCACCCCGGTCAGGTCGAGGGCCGGCCAGGGCCGGACCGGGGGCAGGGTCTCGGTGAGCGTCTCTTCAGTCATGCGCTGCTCAAGCCGTCTCTCGGTCGTCGTTGTGCCAGCGGCCCAGGGCCATCTCGGCGGTGATGCCGGGTCCGAACCCGGCGAGCAGTCCGCGCGCCCGGTGTTCGGCGCCGCCTTCGTCGAAGAGCCGGCGCAGCGCGTCCAGCACGACGGCGCTGGCGATGTTGCCGTACTCGGTGAGGGTGGCCCGGCTGAACCGGAACGCGTGCGGGTCGACCTGGAGGAACTTGCTCAGGTCGTCGAGTATTCGGGGCCCGCCCGCGTGGACTATGTAGAAGTCCAGATCGGCCGCGTCCCAGCCGTGCAGTCCCGCGAGGTCCTGGAGCGCCGGGGCGAGCGGCTCCATGGTGGCCGGCACCCGCTTGTCCAGCAGGAAGTGGAACCCGGTGGCCCGGACGTCGTACATGATCCACTCTTCGGTCTTGGGGATCAGGTACGAGCCGTTCCGTTCGAGCTGGATGCCCGTGCCGCCCCGCCCGCGCACCACGGCCGCGGCGATGCCGTCGCCGAACAGCCCGTTGGAGAGCAGGGAGCCGATGCCGAGGTCGGTCGGCTGGTAGCACAGCGAGCAGAACTCGCAGGCGACGATGAGCGCGTTGGCGTCCGGGTACGCCGTGCAGAAGTCGTGCGCCCGGTTGATCGCCGCTCCGCCGGCCGCGCAGCCGAGCTGGGCGATCGGGATCTGGCGGGTGGTGGACTCGAAGGCCATCTCGTTGATCAGCCAGGCCGTGAGCGAGGGCATCATGAAGCCCGTGCACGAGACGTAGATGATCACGTCGATGTCGGTGGTGAGGAGCTCCGCCTCGTCGAGCGCCCGCTGGACGACCGACGGGACCCGGGCCTTCGCCTCGGCCGTGTAGATCCTGTTGCGGTCCTCGAACCCCGGGTGCTTCAGGGTCTCCTCGATGGGCTGCACGATGTGCCGGGTACGCACACCGGTGTTCTCGATCAGCCGGAGGGCCAGCGGCAGGTTGGGGTGGTCCGCGTGACGGGAGCGCGCCAGCTCCAGCGTCTCCTCCATCGTGATCACGTGCTCGGGAACCGACACCGAGGGTTTGCACAAAGTCGCCATGAACCGTCCCTGCTTTCGCCTTCCGGAAGGCCTTCGCCCGCCGGTCAGAAGGTGGTTCACCTCAGAGGGTGGTGCACCCACGATCACCCGGGAGGACGACGATCTCGCGGTGGACTACTCCAATTCAGGGACACGCCAATAAAGACCGGATCAGTGAATCCTGTGAAAGCTGGAGGCAGGGCGACTTCTCGACCAAGACTAGGCGCCACCCCTAAGGGGCGCGGGGAACTGCGCGACAAGCCCCCACCGGCCCGCCACTCAGCGAACTACGAGCCGCCCCCACTGCTGTGCGCAATGCACGCAACGTCAATCCGGTCGGCAAGCTTCGCCAGCTCAATGGTCAAAGCGGCCACCGTGTCCTCGTCCAGTCCCTGTTCCCCGGCCTCGACAAGGTGCAGCCACCGCCCACCCACGGTACGCAAAAGCTTGCTCACATCGGCGGCAGCCACCTGCAAGGTCCCGCGGTCGTCGACGATCAGAGGCAGAGTCACTTCGCGGTTCACACAGGGGATCGTAGCCGCGGAACGCTCACGCTCCGTGCCATACCGTGGTGATGTTGCAGAACTCCCGGATTCCGTGCCCCGACAGCTCCCGCCCGTACCCGGACCGCTTCACCCCGCCGAACGGGAACGCCGGATGCGACGCGGTCATCCCGTTGAAGAACACCCCACCGGCCTCCAGGTCCCGTACGAACCGCTCGACCTCCGCCTCGTCCCGCGTCCACACGTTGGAACTCAGCCCGAACGGCGTGTCGTTGGCGAGGAGGACGGCCTCGTCGAGGTCGGCGACCCGGTACAGCGTGGCGACGGGGCCGAACGCCTCCTCGCGGTGGATGCGCATCTCGCGGGTGAGGTCGGCGAGGACGGTCGGCGGGTAGTACCAGCCGTCCCCGTCGGGCCGCTCACCCCCGCACAGCACGGTCGCGCCGCTCTCCACCGCGTCGTCGACGAGTTCCTCCAGATCGCTACGGCCCGCCTCGCTCGCGAGCGGTCCGACCTCGGTCTCCTCCTCCAGCGGATCACCCACCGTGAGGGCCTTCATGCCCGCCACGAACCGTTCGGCGAACGCGTCGAAGACGTCCGTGTGCACGATGAACCGCTTCGCGGCGATGCACGACTGCCCGTTGTTCTGCACCCGCGCGGTCACCGCGATCCGCGCGGCCCGGTCGATGTCGGCCGACGGCATGACGACGTACGGGTCGCTGCCGCCCAGCTCCAGCACCGTCTTCTTGACCATGTCCCCGGCGACGGACGCGACCGCCCGCCCGGCCGGCTCGCTGCCGGTGAGGGTGGCCGCCTTGACGCGCTCGTCGCGCAGGATCTCCTCGATCGCGCCGGAGCCGACCAGGAGGGTCTGGAAGCACCCCTCGGGGAAGCCCGCGCGGTGGAACAGGTCCTCCAGGTAGAGAGCGGTCTGCGGGACGTTCGACGCGTGCTTGAGCAGGCCGACGTTGCCCGCCATCAGCGCGGGCGCGGCGAAGCGGATCACCTGCCAGAGCGGGAAGTTCCACGGCATCACCGCGAGCACCGGACCGATGGGCCGGTACCGCACCAGGGCCCGTGCGCCACCGGAGTCCTCGACGTCCGTCGCGTCGGGCTCCTCGTCGGCGAGGAGCCCCTCGGCACGGTCGGCGTACCAGCGCATCGACTTCGCGCACTTCGCGGCCTCCGCGCGGGCCTGCTTGACCGGCTTGCCCATCTCGGTGGTCATGATCCGGCCGATGTCCCGCTGGTCCTCGTCGAGCAGATCGGCGGCCCGGTGCATGAGCCGCGCGCGCTCGGCGAAGGCGGACGTCCGGTAGGTGCGGAACGTGGCCTCCGCGAGCTGGAGCCGGCGCTCGATCTCCTCGTCACCCATGGCCTCGTACGTCTTGAGCGTCTCGCCGTTGGCCGGGTTGACCGTCGCGATGGGCATGGCTGACCTCCTGGAGCGGGCTGTGCTTCGACCTTCCCGCGCGGCGCGGGGGACCGCAACGCGTACGAGGTCGGCCGGGCCGAGTGCGCGTACGTGTACGCGGTCGCTCAGTCCGAGTGCTCCGCCAAGCGGTCGAGAAACATGGCCTGCGCCGGGACGATCACGGCCCGCGCCCGTTCGAGGCCCAGCCACTCCACCCGGTCCAGCTCCGGGAACTCCTGGACCTGCCCGGACTTCGGCGGCCACTCCATCCGGAAGGTGCCGGGAACCATGGCCGCCGGATCCAGGTCCGCCTCGATCGCCCACGCGGTGACGACCTTCCCGTTGCTCTGCCGCACCTCGCCGAGCGCGATCGCCTCGCCCTCCGGCGGGGCGAGTCCCAGCTCCTCCTGGAACTCTCGCCGGGCCGCGTCCCAGGCCGGCTCGTCGGGCTCGTACTCACCCTTGGGCACACTCCACGCCCCCGCGTCCCGGCGCGCGAAGAACGGGCCGCCCATATGCCCGAGCAACACCTCCAGACCGTGATCGGTGTGCCGGAACAACAGCAGCCCAGCGCTCCGCTTCCCCGTCCCGCTCATGGCCTCACCTCCGGATGCGCGGCCAGCAACGTCTCCACCGTGTCCGCCTCCTCCGCCCGTTTGTCCTCGCGATAGCGCACGACCCGCGCGAAACGGAGTGTGACACCGGCCGGGTACCGCGTGGACTTCTGCAGTCCGTCGTACGCGATCTCCACGACGAGTTCGGGCCGTACGGTCACCACGTGGCCGTCGCTCTGCACGGCCAGCTCCTGGAGACGTTCGGTCTGCCAGGCCAGCACGGCGTCTGTCATTCCCTTGAAGGTCTTGCCGAGCATCGAGAAGGAGCCGTCCGGGTTGCGGGCGCCGAGGTGGAGGTTGGAGAGCTTGCCGGTGCGGCGGCCGTGGCCCCATTCCGCGGCCAGGACGACCAGGTCGAGGGTGTGGACGGGCTTCACCTTCAGCCAGGAGGCGCCCCGGCGGCCCGCGCTGTAGGGCGCGTCGAGGCCCTTGACCACGACTCCTTCGTGGCCGCGCTCCAAGGTCTCGGCGAGGAACGCCTCCGCGGAGGGGACATCCTCGGGACCGGACACGAGCACGCGCCGGACCCGCATCGGTTCGGGCACCAACTGGGCCAGTTCCGCGTGCCGTTCGGCGAACGGCAGGTCGAGGAGGTCGCGGCCGTCGACGGAGAGCGCGTCGAAGAACACGGGGGAGACCGGGACTGTTTCGGCGGCCGTGGCCACGTCCACCCGGGAGCCGACCCGGCCGGCCGTCTCCTGGAAGGAGCGCGGTCGCCCGGCCTCGTCGAAGGAGATGACCTCCCCGTCCAGGATGAACCGCTCACCTCTCAACTCCAGTGCTGCGGCGGTGAGTTCGGGCAGTCGGTCGGTGATGTCGTCGAGGGTGCGGGTGTAGAGCCGTACGGTCGCGCCGTCGCGGTGGACCTGGACGCGGATGCCGTCGAGCTTCTCCTCGACCGCGCAGGCACCCAGTTTCTCGACCGCCTCGGCGACGGAACCGGCGCTGTGCGCGAGCATCGGCAGGACCGGGCGGCCCACGGTCAGCCGGAAGCGGTCGAGGGAGGCCGGGCCCTCGGCGAGCAGGGCTTCCGCCACCGTCTGGAGCGAACCGGCCAGCATGACCGCCCGCCGTACGTCCGTCGAGGGCGCCCCGGTCGCTTCCGCGAGCCCCTCCACCGCGACCGCGTCCAGCGCGCCCTGCCGGACCTCGCCCGTGATCAGGCCGAACAGGAGGCGCTGCTCGTCGGCGGTGGCCGCGCCCATCAACTCGCCGACCAGACGGGCCCGTTCGGCCTGCGAACCGGCGCCCGAGACCTTGCCGAGCGCGGTGAGCCGGGCGTCCACCTCGCGTACGGTCAGGGTGGGTTCCGGGGCCGGTGGGGCCGGCCGGCTCAGCACCTTCCAGCCGATGCCGAGCCGCCCCTGGGGGAGGCGGCCCGCCAGATACGGGATGACGATCGGGACGTCGTCCGCCTCCGCGTCCCGGAAGAGCTCCGCGAGCAGAGCGATCTTCCGGGACCGCGCCGAGGTGGCGGCGACCTCCTGGGACACCTGCGCGAGCCGGGTCAGCAGCATGCAGCCATCGTGCAACGGAGGCGGGCGGTCTACACCCGGACGGCCACACCTGGATGTCGGCGTCTACATCCGGATGCCGGCGTCGAGGTCGGTCATGAGCAGTTCGCCGTTGATCGTGGCACCCGCCCGGTATCCGGCGGAGGCCGCGTTCACGACCTGCTCCCCGAAGCCCATCGCGTTGCCGACCGCCCACACTCCCGGAACGCTCGTCAGACCCGTCGGGTCGACCACGGGGTACGTGCCGAACGGGGTCTCCTGGAATTCGGCGCCCAGTTTCTCCAGAAGGCCGGTCTGCGGGATCGGGCGGGGTGCCACGAACAGGGCCTCGCGGGGGTGCGCGGTGCCTCCCCCAGAGGGGGTACCCCCAGTGAGACGGACGCCGGTGAGCCGGCCGTCGGCGACGACCAGTTCCGCGACCTCCCCGGGCACCACGGCGACCCCCGCGGCGGCCAGCCTGCGCAGGTCGTCGTCCGTCAGCTCGGACTCGGCGAGCGTGTGCAGGAACAGGGTCACGTCCTTGGACCACTGCGAGACCATCAGCGCCTGGTGCACGCTCAGCGGCGTCGTCGCGAGCACACCGAAGGCCTGGTCACGGACCTCCCAGCCGTGGCAGTACGGGCAGTGGATCACGTCTCGCCCGAAGCGCTCGGCGACTCCCGGGACGGCCGGCAGCTCGTCCTTGAGACCGGTCGCGATCACGAGCCGCCGCGCGTGCACGGTCTCCCCGCCCGCCAGCGCCACGGCGAAGTCCGCGCCCCGCGTGACGTCCACCGCCCGGTCCCGGACCAGGTCGACGCCGTAGCGCGCGATCTCCGCGCGGCCCAGGGCCAGGAACTCGGCGGGTGACATGCCGTCCCGGGACAGAAAGCCCTGCATGTGCGCGGCGGGCGCGTTGCGCGGCTCACCCGCGTCGACGACCAGCGTGCGGCGCCGGGACCGGCCCAGGACCAGCGCGGCGGAGAGCCCGGCCGCGCCACCGCCGATGACGACCACTTCGTATGTACCGGTCATGGTGACCACCTCCACCTCGAAGGTCGCCCCATCACCGCCGTATTGACAAACGTGTTTGCCGAAACTGCAATATCGGTCATGAGCGACGACACGGACGACATGGACGAGGTCCTGGCAGAGGTCGGCCCCCGACTGCGGCGCATCCGGAAGGAGCGGGGCGCGACTCTCGCCGGCCTCTCGGAGACGACGGGCATCTCGGTGAGCACCCTGTCCCGCCTGGAGTCCGGGCTGCGCAAGCCCAGCCTGGAACTCCTCCTGCCGATCGCACGGGCCCATCAGGTGCCGTTGGACGAACTGGTGGGGGCGCCGACGGTCCGGGATCCCCGGGTACGGTCCGAGCCGATCGTCCGGGGCGGCCGCACCCACTGGCCCCTGACCCGCCAGCCAGGCGGCCTCCAGGCGTACAAGGTCCTCGAACCCCAGCGAAAGATCGAACCCGACCTACGGACCCACGAGGGCTACGAGTGGCTGTACGTCATGGCCGGCCGACTGCGCCTCCTGCTCGGCGAACACGACGTGATCCTGGGCCCCGGCGAGGCGGCCGAGTTCGACACCCGGGTACCGCACTGGTTCGGCTCGACGGGCGAGGGCCCGGTGGAATTCCTGAGCCTGTTCGGCCCACAGGGCGAGCGCATGCATGTACGGGCACGTCCCAAGAAGCCTCAGTGAGGGCGCCCCGAAAGGGGCGCGGGGCGTATCGATATGCGACTCCGCCGCGTGGGCGCGCCCAGCCCCCACCGGCCCGCGCTCAAAGAACGACACGCACCCCCGGACCGTGACGAACGCGACGGTTCCCTGATCGGCAAGCGACCGCTTAGTATGCGATCGACCCCGGTCAGACAGAGCAGTCCCGTGGAGGCCCCGCATGCAGGCATGGCAAGTGCACGAGAACGGCGAGCCGAGGGAGGCGATGCGCCTGGCGGAGGTGGAACGGCCCACGCCGGGCGACGGCCAGGTCCTGCTCAAGGTGCGCGCCGCGAACATCAACTTCCCGGACGTCCTGATGTGCCGCGGCCACTACCAGGTCAGGCCCCCACTCCCGTTCACCCCCGGCGTGGAGATCTGCGGCGAGACCGAGGACGGCCGCCGCGTGATCGCCAACCCCGCACTGCCGTACGGCGGTTTCGCCGAGTACGCCGTCGCGGACGCCGCCGGACTGCTGCCCGCGCCCGAGTCGCTGGACGACGCGGAGACGGCCGCACTCCACATCGGGTACCAGACGGGCTGGTTCGGCCTCCACCGGCGCGCCCACCTGGAAGCCGGCGAGACGCTCCTCGTGCACGCCGCCGCCGGCGGGGTCGGCAGCGCGGCCGTGCAACTCGGCAAGGCCGCCGGCGCCACCGTGATCGGTGTCGTCGGGGGTGCCGAAAAGACCGTCGTGGCACGGGAGTTGGGCTGCGACGTGGTGATCGACCGACGTACCGAGGACGTCGTCGCGGCCGTCAAGGCGGCCACCGGCGGGCGCGGTGCCGACGTGATCTACGACCCGGTCGGCGGCGACGCCTACACGCAGTCCACGAAGGTCGTCGCCTTCGAGGGCCGGATCGTGGTCGTGGGCTTCGCCAGCGGCACGATCCCGAGCCCGTCGCTCAACCACGCCCTGGTGAAGAACTACTCGGTCCTGGGCCTGCATTGGGGCCTGTACGCCACCAAGAACCCGAAGCTGATCCTCCACTGCCACGAGCAGCTCACCGACCTGGCCGCCCGGGGTGTCATCAAGCCCCTGGTGAGCGAGCGCGTGCCGCTGAGCGGTGCGGCAGCCGCCGTGCAGAGGGTCGCCGACGGTGTCACGACCGGCCGGGTCGTCATCCTGCCGTCGCTGGAGAACGGAGCCGCCGCATGAGTGAAGAGACCCTGGACGCAGCTGAACTGCGCCGCCGCGCACAGGAGTTGCTGGCGACTCACCCACCCCTGGAGACCGACAGGACGACCTTCCTCAAGGCCCGCTTCGACGCCGGTCTGGCCTGGGTCCACTACCCCGAAGGCCTCGGCGGACTCGGCGCCCCGCGCGCCCTCCAGGCCGTCGTGGACGCCGAGTTGGCGACGGCGGGCGCCCCCGACAACGACCCGCGCCGCATCGGCATCGGCCTCGGCATGGCCGCCCCGACGATCCTCAAGTACGGCACGGAGGAGCAGAAACAGCAGTTCCTGCGGCCCCTCTGGGTCGGCGAGGAGGTCTGGTGCCAGCTCTTCAGCGAGCCCGGCGCCGGGTCCGACCTGGCCGCGCTCGGTACCCGGGCCGTCCGTGAGGGCGACCACTGGGTCGTCAACGGGCAGAAGGTGTGGACCTCCAGCGCCCATCTCGCCCGCTGGGCCATCCTCATCGCGCGCACCGACCCGGACGTGCCCAAGCACGCGGGCATCACCTACTTCATCTGCGACATGACCGACCCCGGCGTCGAGGTCAGGCCGCTGCGCCAGATCACCGGCGAGGCCGAGTTCAACGAGGTCTTCCTCACCGACGTCCGGATCCCCGACGCCCATCGCCTCGGTGAGGTCGGCGACGGCTGGCGGGTCGCGCAGACCACGCTGATGAACGAGCGCGTCTCCATCGGCGGCATGCGCACCCCGCGGGAGGGCGGCATGATCGGCCCGATCAGCGAAACCTGGCGCGAGCGCCCGGAGTTGCGCACCCACGACCTCCATCAGCGCCTCCTCAAGCTCTGGGTGGAGGCCGAGGTCGCGCGGCTCTCCGGCGAGCGGCTGCGCCAGCAGCTCGTGGCGGGCCAGCCCGGTCACGAAGGCGCCGGCATGAAGCTCTCGTTCGCCCGCCTCAACCAGGAGATCAGCGGCCTGGAGGTCGAACTCCGGGGCGAGGAAGGCCTGTTGTACGACGACTGGACCATGCGCCGCCCGGAACTCGTGGACTTCACCGGCCGCGACGCCGGCTACCGCTACCTCCGCTCCAAGGGCAACAGCATCGAGGGCGGGACCAGCGAGGTCCTGCTGAACATCGTCGCCGAACGCGTCCTGGGCCTGCCGGCCGAGCCGCGCACCGACAAGGACGTCGCCTGGAAGGACCTCGCCCGATGACAGATCTTCTCTACTCGGAGGAGGAAGAGGCGCTGCGCGCCGCCGTCCGGGACCTGCTCACCGACCACTGCGACGCCGCGGGTGTCATCACCCGCACCGAGTCGGACGCCCCGCACGACCTGTCGCTGTGGAAGTCCCTCGCCGACGGCATGGGCCTGGCCGGCCTCCTGGTGCCCGAGGAGAAGGGCGGTCAGGGTGCCACGCACCGCGAAGTCGCCGTCGTGCTGGAGGAGTTGGGCCGCGCGGTCGCGCCCGTCCCGTACCTCACGAGCGCGGTCGTCGCCACCGAGGCACTCCTCGCGTGCGACGCGGACGACCTCCTCGCCGAACTGGCCTCCGGCCGCAGGATCGGCGTCCTCGCCGTCTCCCTGAGCGTCGCTCCGGGCGCCGCCCACAAGGCCGTACGGCACGAGAACGGTTCCCTGTACGGGGAGTTGACCGGGATCGCCGACGCTGCCGCCGCCGATGTGTTGCTCGTGCCGGGTGCGGACGGTGGGCTGTACGCCGTCGACTCCGGCGCCGTGACCGTCGCACCGCAGGTGTCCCTGGACCTGACGCGGCCGTTGGCGCGCGTGGTGTTCGACGGCGCTGCGGGCCGCCGGATCGGGGATGCCGAACCCGCCGTACGGCGTGCGCTGCGGGCCGGGGCCGGGCTGCTCGCGTCCGAGCAACTCGGGCTCGCCGACTGGACGTTGACGGAGACGGTCCGGTATCTGAAGGAGCGCAAGCAGTTCAACCGGCCCGTCGGCGGGTTCCAGGCGCTGAAGCACCGGTTGGCACAGCTGTGGCTGGAGGTCGTCAGTCTGCGGGCCGGTGCGCGGGGCGCGGCCGACGCCCTCACGACCGGTGACGACGCCGACGTGGCGGTCGCCGTCGCGCAGGCCTACGCGGCGGCCGTCGCCGTCCACGCGGCCGAGGAGGCCGTGCAGTTGCACGGCGGCATCGGCATGACGTGGGAGCACCCCGCCCACCTCTACCTGAAGCGGGCCAAGGCCGACTCGATCGCCTACGGCACGGCGGGCGCCCACCGTGAGGCGCTGGCCGAACTCGTCGACCTGCGAGCGCCCCGACCATCATGAGGTGAAGCCCGCGAGAAGCCCGTCCCACCTGGGGCGGGCTTTTCCGTGCGCCGCCGCCGAAGGAGTGAACAAGCGAGGGCAGTCCGGCCAACTCCTGTCAGGTACAGGTTCGTTGGCATCCCTACAGCCTCATACTCCCTGTGGTCCGACCCCGCCCCACAGGGAGGAACACCATGGCCCTCATCACCCGCCGCAGAGCCCTCACCGCGTTCGGCGCCACCTTCGCGGCCGTCCTCGCCCCGCCCGCGGGCAGCGCGTTCGCCGGCGAACAAGGGCGCCGGCCGCGGCCGTTGTGGCGCGCCCACGCCCACAACGACTACGAACACCCCCGCCCGCTCTTCGACGCCCTCGACCACCGCTTCGGCAGCGTCGAGGCCGACATCTTCCTCGTCGGCGACCAGCTCCTCATCGGTCACGACGCGACCGAACTCGACCCGAGCCGCACGCTCGAATCCCTCTACCTCGACCCGCTCGCCGCCCTCGTGAAGGCCAACCACGGCTCGGTGTACCGGGGTTGGCGCCAGCCGCTCCAGCTCCTGATCGACATCAAGACCGAGGGCTCCTCGACCTACCTCGAACTCGACCGCCATCTCCTGCGCTACAAGCACCTGTTCACGACGTACGCCAAGGGACGCGTCCACCAGGGCGCCGTCACCAACGTCATCTCCGGCGACCGCGCGGCCCGTACACCGATGGAGGCACAGACCGTACGACGCGCCTTCTACGACGGCCGCCTCACCGACCTCGGCAGCGCGGCGCCCGCCTCCTTCGTCTCGCTCATCAGCGACAACTGGCAGACCAACTTCACCTGGCTCGGCGACGGCGTCTTCCCCGACGCCGAACGGCAGAAGCTGCGCGGCATCGTGCGGCAGGCGCACTCGGCCGGGCAGACCGTACGGTTCTGGAACACCCCGGACGTGGCGGGCCCGGGCCGTGACGCGCTGTGGGGCGAACTGTTCGCCGCCGGTGTGGACTTCCTCAACACCGACGACCTCGCCGGTCTGGAAGCGTTCCTGGACGCCCGCCGCACGGTGTGACACCACATGGGGTGACGGCACATGTCGTGACACCACACGTTCGGGGGACACGTCGGTAGCCCGGATGAACCCTCCGCTACGCCACACTTGCGGCCGAAAGCCGCGAACCAGACATGGCGGCGTGGCGGAGGAGGGTGACGATGGCCATTTCCATCTCTGTGGTGCTGCTGCTCCTGATCCTTGCGGTGATCTTCATGCGCAGCGGCGGGCTGAAGCTCTCCCATGCGCTGGTCTGCGCACTGCTCGGGTTCTTCATGGCGAGCACCAGCATGGCGCCCACGATCCACAGCGGCCTGACGGCCACCGCGGATCTGGTGAGCGGTCTGCGTCCGTGAGGTCAGCCGGTCGAGAAGACTCCGATGCCGTTCGGTACGGGCCGTTCGGCGCCGCCGCTGGGATGGTTCCGTACCGTGACGGCGCTCGCGCCGGGCGCGCGGGCGACCAGGGTCGTCGAGCCGCCGCCGTCCAGGCTGAAGGCGTCGACCGAGCCCAATTTCCGCATCTGGCCGGCGACTTCGGCGATCGTCAGACCGCTGCGGTAGGCGACCGCACCGTCCGTCGCGAACAGCACCAGCCGGTGGCCGCCGTCGGCGATCCCCACGGCGGTGCGCACGGCGGACGTCGAGTCGTCCAGACCGGCCAGCGGCGCGCCCCCGCGCAGGACCGGGTAGCCGCCGAGGGCGAAGCGGTACGGGACCCCGGACCTCGACGCGACCAGCTTGTGCTGCACCTTCACCCGCTCGCCGGTGAACAGCGTCCGCAGCCGCTGCGCACCCGCCTCACGGCCGACGAGGACGGTGGTACCGGGCGCGATGGCACCGCTGCCGGGCGTGGCGGCGGACGACACGACCCGGCCGCCGCGGACGGTCACCTCATAGGTGTTCGCACTACAGGCGCCGGCCCGGTTCGTGTCCGTGCCACATGTGGCGCGCACCCGGGAGACGCTGCCCCACTGTGTGGTGAACGCACCGATGGAGTTCTGCGGCAGGGCGTACTGATTGAACCCGCCGAGCGTCAGCAGTCCGTGCGGGGTTCTGACCGATCCGCTGAGGGTGAGGCTGTCCAGCCGGGCCACGCGGTCGACACCCACACCGAGCACGTTCCGGGTGTTCGTGCCGGGCGGCAGCGCGGGGCCGAAGCGCTGGCCGTCCGGTACCGCCGCCTTGAGTGCGACACCGCTCGCGATCGCCGGTCCGTCGGTGGAGCCGGTGGCCTCGACGCCCGGGTGCTGGGTCTCGGTGATGTTGAAGAAATCACCGTTGACACCCGCGACGGCACCCGCCGAGTCGGCCAGCCGGGAGACGGGCTGCCGGGCCGCCACCGCGCCCGGGTACAGCAGGTTGACGCGCACATGGGCGGTACGCAGGTCCACGACGACCACATGGGCGTGGGTCACACCCCTGGCCGCCGTGATGTCGAACTGCTCGTAGGTGACCCCCGGCGCGAGCCGCGTCGTGCCCTGCACGGCGCCGGCCGGTGCCGCCCCCACCAGGGCCGCACCGGCCAGCGCGCCGAGTGCCGTGAGATACGCGAGTACGGATCTGCTTGCTCTTAAAGGCTTTTGACGGTGCGTCACAAAGTCCCCTGATGTGTCGTCAACTCTCCCAGGTCTCAGGGGAAGTGCATCAGAAGACGATGACCGGCGGGGCTCCTAGGCGCCGACTACACGGGAACGAGTGAGAAAACGTACCCCCTCGGGTGCTTCCAGCGAGAAACCACTGCCGCGACCCGCTACGACGTCCACGATCAGGCGGGTGTGACTCCACACCTCGTACTGGCTGCGCGAGATCCAGAACGTCACGGGCTCCGGCACGCCCTCCACCGCCAGCTCGGCGAGGAGCACGTCCGAGCCGCCGGTGCGGAACTCGCCCTCCGGGTAGCACATGGGCGCGCTGCCGTCGCAGCAACCGCCGGACTGGTGGAACATCAACGGGCCGTGCTGTGCGTGCAGTTGACGCAGCAGGTCGGCCGCGGCGGGGGTGAGTTCGACGCGCGGGGTGTTGTCGTCCATGTCAGCCGTCCCAGGAAGCCGGATGCGATGACCCATCGCAGCACACACGAGGTTGCGAGAAGGTTGCGCGCCTACTCGGCACGGAGCGCGGTCGCCGTGCGGACGCGTGCCGCCCAGCCGGCCGGCAGCAGGGAGCCGAGTACGGCGACGGCGACACCGGCGAGTGCGAGCAGGACCAGGTCCCGGGCGTCGTAGACGTCGACGACGGAGTGCGGCAGCCGTAGGCCCGCCGCGTGGCCCATCGCGGGGATCACCGCGCCGTGCACGGCCAGGCCCAGCGGCACGCCGAGGGCGCCGCCGGCCAAGCCGGGCAGGAAGACCGAGGAGACGACCGTCGTGACGGTCTGCCGGGGTGTCATGCCGAGGGCCTTGTGGATGCCGAGGTCGTGGACGCGCTCGTGGGTGTCGAGGACGACCCCGCCCAGCACACCGAGTCCGGCCACGCACACCAGCATCAGGGTGAGCAGTGCCGTGAGCGAGTCGAGGACGGTGACGGTGCCGCTGCCGTTCGTGTACTTGGCGCTGCTCGCGCTGACCCCCAGGGGCTTCAACTCGGCGTTGAGCGCGGTGACATACGCGTCCGTGTCGGTGCCGGGCCTCAGATCGACGTACTGGGTGGTGGAGTCGAGGTCGGGCGCGGCGGGCTTCAGCGTGGCGGCGTCGGTGAGGACGGTCCGGCCGTCGTGACCGGTGTCGAACACCTCACCGACGATCCGGACCCCAACTGCCTTGTCCCGCACGGTGAGTGTGATCGTGTCGCCGATCTTCGCCCCGGTGGCGGTGAGGACGGTACTGGGCACGACAGCCTCACCCGGCGCCCTGAACCACCGCCCGCTGACCATGGTGTAGCCGCCCCAGGAGGCGTCACCGTCGAACGCGGTCACGGTCACGGCACCGCTCATCCCCGGGACGGCCACGTCCATGGAGGCGCTGCCGTAGTACGCGCGGGTGCCGGGCTGGGCGGCGATGGCGGCGGCGACGGCGGCGGGATCGATGGGTTCGGCGGCGGCCGGCTGCCCCTGGCGGACCACCTTGCCGGAGCCGTCCCCGGCGGGCCCGTCCGACGAACTGACGCTGACATCGGCCGCGTTGTGGTTCTTGGACGCGATCACCTCGCCCAACGACGAGGACAGCCCGGTGGCGAAGGTGACGGCCGCGACCCCGAACAACACCGCCACGACCATCGCGACCGCCCGCACGGGCCGCGCGAACGGCCGAGCCAGCCCCAGCCCCACCGCCCACGACACCGGCAGTCGAGCGGCGACTCGGGCTGCCCGACGGCCCGGGCGTGCGGGTGGGGCTGGCTCGGTCGGTTGCCGGGTTCCGTCCGTGGCCGGGGTGGGGCGGCCCACCCCCAGAACCCGCCTCGTCGCCCACCGACCCCGCCCCGCCCCCGGCGTCCGCCCGACCGTCAGTGCGTCGACCGTTCGCAGGTGCCCCGCCCGCCAGGCGGTCGCGCACGCGGTGAGGGTGACTATGGTCAACACCCCGCCGATTACCGCTGCATCGGCCCAGAACTCGATGCCGAGACCGGCCGTGCCGTAGGCGTCCGCCGTGTCGGAGAGGACGGGGGTCGCGAGAAGGTGACCGGCGGCTGTGCCCAGTGTCGCCCCGGCTGTTGCCGGAATCAGGGTCTGGGCGGCGTAGGCCCGTACGACCTGGGCGGGGGTGCAGCCGACGGCCTTGAGGATGCCGATGCGGCGTTGGGCCGTCGCCACCGCGCCGGCGACCACGTTGCCCACGATCAGTACCGACATGACCAGGCCCAGCACCCCGAACGCGACGAGGAACGGCACGAACAGCGCGGCCTCCCGAGTCGCGATCTTCCGTACGCCGAGCCAGGACTGAGCACCCGTCAGGGACTTCGCGGGGACCGTCGCCGTGATCGCCGCGCGGTCCCGGGTCAGCTGGGTCGACGTGTCGGCGTGGGTGAAGCGGTAGAGCATCTGGTAGCCGGACGTTTTGCCCGACGGTGTCAACTCGGCTATCTGCGAAGGGAGTACCCATGCGTCGGCGGTACGGCTGACCGAGCGGGCCACCCCGACCACCGTCAGCGTCGGGCTGCCAGGCAGATCCGGGAACTCCAGTTTCTGGCCGAGTCGCCCCTCGGGTCCCGTGTCCGCCGATACGACGATCTCGCCGGGCTTCTCGACCCAACGGCCCCTGGTCAGAGCCACCTTGTCGACCGTGCCGCCCGGCGCGGAACGGCCGGCCACCGAGAGCGGCGCGCCGCTGTGCCCGTCGAACCCCGGTGTGATCGTCGCGGTCGGGAACGGGCCCGATGACTCCGTGACTCCGAACGCCCGCGCCGAGGCGGCCAGTTGGGCGGCCGTCGCCCTCCGCGCGTCGAACTGAACGGTCAACTGCGCCCCGTGCTGCCGGTCGAAGGCCTTCTCGAACGGCACCTCGGACGACACGAGCAGCGCACCGCCGAGCACCGACGCCGTCACCGCCAGCATCGTGGCCAGCCCGATCACCAGCGTCTGCACCCGGCGCCGGGCCGTGCCCGAGCGGATCACCTGCCCCAGCGCGGTCATCGGACGGACTCCGGCTCCGGGACGTCGGACGTGATCCGGCCGTCGGTGAGCCGGACCGTGCGCCGGGTGCACGACCGCGCCAGCTTCGTGTCGTGCGTGACCACGACGATCGTCTGACCGTCGGCGTTCAACTCCCTTAGCAGGGCGCTGACTTCCTCGCCGGACGCGGAGTCGAGCGCGCCGGTCGGTTCGTCGGCGAGGAGGAGCGGGGGACGGTTCATCAACGCCCTTGCCACGGCGACCCGTTGACGCTCACCGCCGGACAGCCGGCCCGGATGGGCACCGGCGTGCCGGGCGATGCCGAGCGACTCCAGCAGTTCGGTCGCCCTCTTCCGTGACTCGCGCCGCCCGAGGCCCGCCAGCCGCGCGGGCAGCGCCACGTTGTCGGCGACCGAGAGATCGTCCAGCAGATGGAAGAACTGGAAGACCATCCCGATCTTCGCCCGCCGGTAGCGCGCCGCCCCGGCCTCGCCCAACCGGTCCACCCGCACCCCGTCCACGGTGACGGACCCGGAGTCCGGCCGGTCCAGACCGGCGACGAGATTCAGCAGCGTCGACTTGCCGCTGCCCGACGGTCCGAGGACCGCGACGGCCTCACCGGCCCGCACGCTCAGCGACGCGTCCGTCAGCGCGGGCGGCCCGCCGCCGTAGCGGCGGCTCACATCGAGCAGTTCGATGAGCGGTGTCGTCATGGGGGCCTTCCTCGGCTGTCGGAGACTGTCGGATCGGACGCCACCGACGCTAGGAAGCCGACCGCCCAGGCCGCGCCGGTCGCCCGGACCAATTGCCGTACCGCACAAGGACGATGGGCCACGACCTCATCCCTGAGATGTAGCCGACGGATGTACGCGCCCCGTCCGTCGGAGGGATTCCGGGCACGGTCGGCAGCCGAGAGAATGGGCCGGTGACGGTGGGAGAGGAAGCCCCGGCCCGGCCGGTCGAAGCTCGGCCTGCCCCGGTCCGGCTGCGTCGAGCGATCGGGGCTCTGCTGCGTCCCGGTGGTCAACTGCCGCGCCCCACAAGGCAACAGCGGCTCGTCGACGCCGCGCTCGCGCTCGTCCTCACCTTCGTGTCGGTGCAGTACGCGTGGGGCGACGGCTACGACGAGGCCCACCGGTACCGCATGACCGACCTCGTGATCCTGGTCTGCCTGGCCTCGACGTCGCTGGCTTGGCGGCGACGCTACCCCCTCGCCGTCCTGTGGATCGTGACGGTCGCGACGGCACTGACCCCGGACGACGTCGCCCGGCTCACCTTCTACGCCTGCGTCATCGCCGCCTACAGCGCGGCGGCCTACAGCCCGCACCGTCTGCCGACCCTGACCGGCCTCGCCGTGGCGGTCGCCGTCATCAGCAGATCCGGCCGGGTCGGCCCGCCCGACCCGTATGTCTATGTCGCCCCGACCGTGCCCACCCAGTACGTCCCCCTGTTCATCTCGGTGCCGATCGTCGTGGCCGCCATCGGACTGCGCACCTGGAAACTCCGGGCCGCCGAGACCCGCACCCGGCTCACCGCGGTGCAGAGCGCCCGGGCGGAGGAGCTGCATCGGGCCGTAGAACACGAACGCGCCCGGATAGCACGGGAGTTGCACGACGTGGTCACGCACAATGTCAGCGTGATGCTCATCCAGGCCGGCGCCGCCCGCACGATCATGGACAGGTCCCCGGAGCGGGCGCGCGAGGCGCTCCTCGCCGTCGAGGCGGGCGGCCGGGCCGCGATGGGGGAGCTGCGCGATGTGATGGGCCTGCTCACCACGGACCTGGACTCGGACCCCGCCGAGCCGGAAGACCTGGCTCCGCAACCGGGTCTGGCGCGTCTGGAGGCGCTGATCGGCCGGATGCGCGGCGCGGGCGTGCCGGTCGAACTGACCGTCTCCGGAACGCCCCGCTCCCTCCCCGCCGGCGTCGAACTGGCCGCCTACCGCGTGGTCCAGGAAGCCCTGACCAACACCGTCAAGCACGCGTCCGGAGCCGACGCGAGCGTCCAGGTGTCGTACGGCGACGACGAACTCCACGTCGAGGTCACCGACACCGGTGGCCGGCCCGGTCCCGGCGCGGTCACCGGCAACGGCCGCGGTCTGATCGGCCTGCGCGAACGCCTCGCCGTCTACGGCGGCACCCTGCGCACCGGCCCGCGCCCGCTCGGCGGTTACCGGGTGCGGGCCCTGATCCCCCTGGAGGACGCGTGAACAGCGCCCCGCGTGTCGTGGTCGCCGACGACCAGGCCCTCGTGCGCACCGGCTTCCGGCTGATCCTCGACGCCCACGGCATCGAGGTGGTCGCCGAGGCCACCGACGGCGCCGAAGCGGTCGACGCGGTCCGGCGCACCCGGCCCGACGTGGTGCTGATGGACATCCGGATGCCCGACATGGACGGCCTGGAGGCGACCCGGCGCATCCTGGCGGGTGCCGGGGACGCCCCGCGCGTGGTCATGCTGACCACGTTCGACCTCGACCACTACGTCTACGCGGCGCTGGCCGCCGGAGCCAGCGGGTTCCTCCTCAAGGACGTCACACCGGAACACCTCGTCGCCGCCGTCCGCACGGTCCGCGCCGGTGACGCGCTGCTCGCCCCGACCATCACCCGCCGCCTGGTCGAACGCTTCGCCCACCGGGCCCCGGAGACGGCCGCCCTCCATCGCGACCTGGCCGCCCTCACACCCCGTGAACTGGACGTCCTGCGGCTGCTCGCCCAGGGCCTGAGCAACGCCGAACTGGCCACCGGGCTCCATCTCTCCGAGGCCACGGTGAAGACCCACGTCTCCCACATCCTCGCCAAGCTCTCGCTGCGCGACCGGGCCCAGGCGGTGGTCGTGGCGTACGAGACGGGGCTTGTCAGTCCCGGGGCGTCCGAGGACACCGCCGCCGGGACGACGCGCGCGGGCGGTCGCGGACGCGGGTGAGTCGTAGAACGGCCCCTCCTGGACATACCGCGGGCCCCGGAGACGAAGCTTCGTCTCCGGGGCCCGTGTGGGGAGCCTGGTTCAGCCCTCGACGACGCCGGACGCGGCGATCTCGATCTTGGCCTTGGTGGAGCCCGACTGCGAGCCCAGGGACTCGATCTTGTCGATGATCTCCTGGCCCTCGACGGCCTCGCCGAAGACGACGTGCTTGCCGTCGAGCCACGGGGTGAGGACCGTGGTGACGAAGAACTGCGAGCCGTTGGTGTTGCGGCCGGCGTTCGCCATCGACAGCAGGTACTTGCGGTCGTGCTTCAGGGTGAAGTTCTCGTCGGCGAACTTCTCACCGTAGATGCTCTTGCCACCGGTGCCGTTGTGGTTGGTGAAGTCGCCGCCCTGGAGCATGAACTGCGGAATGACACGGTGGAAGCCCGAGCCCGCGTAGCCGTAGCCGTTCTGCCCGGTGGCCAGCTCGCGGAAGTTGCGGGCGGTCTTCGGGACGACCTCGTCGAAGAGGCTGAAGACGATGCGGCCCGCGGGGGCGCCGTCGATGGTGATGTCGAAGTAGACGTTACTCATGGTCAATTTGTCACTTTCGGTGTATTGCACCCTCTGCCCGGTGTGGCCGTGTGCCGTGCGCCGGGCCGTTACATCAAAGGGCTCTGATCGGAGTCCAGTCCGTCGAACTCTATCCGCAGACCGGCGCGCACGGCGGCCCGGTGTAGGGCCGGGAGGCCCGTGGTAGCGTCGGTATACAAACTGTATGCGATGTCTGGGGGTTGCCGTGGTGTCCGGTCGGGAGAAGGCCTACGCGTATCTCAAGGACACGGTGCTGACGGACCCCGGGATGCAGGGGGCCTTCCTGTCGGAGCAGGAGCTCGCCGATCGTATCGGTGTCTCCCGCACCCCCATCCGCGAGGCGCTGCTGATGCTCGCCGCCGAGGACCTGGTCGAACTCGTGCCCAAGCGCGGCGCCCGCGTGGCACCGCTGACGGGGCGCGAGGTCCGGGAGCTGATGGAGCTGCGCGGCATGGCCGAGCGGTACGCGGCCGAGCGGCTCGTCGCGGCCGACCGGGTGCCCCTGGAGGAACTGCGCGCGCTGCTGGGACAACAGCGCGCGCTCACCGGCGCCGAGGAGACCCACGAGTTCATCGCCGTCGACCACCGCTTCCACGCGTCCCTGGTCTCGGCCGTCGGCAACACCCTTCTGGACCGGCACTACGACGGCCTGCGCAGCCGCCAGGTCCGTGCCGGAGTGGTCGCCGTCTTCAACCAGCGGGGCCGGCAGAAGGCGGTGCTCGACGAGCACGAGGCCATCGTGGACGCCCTCGCCGCCGGTGACGCGCGGGCCGCGTGCGCGGCCATCGACCACCACCTGGAGTCGACCCTCAAGGTGCTCCTCGACGGCTGAACCCCCTCTGTATCAGGGGCAGTTGATCACGCGGTTCAGGGGTAGGTGATCACCAGCATCGTCACCCCCTCCGGTGAGATCCACGGCCCGTGCGGCATACCCGGAGGGCGACAGGCGTACATGCCCGCCGTGAAGGTGCGGTCCAGCGTCAGGTCGTGCATCACCCCCTCGACGAGATACACCTCCTCCCATACGTCGTGCAGGGCCACGCCCGCCGCCGAGGAATCCGTGCCCGGCGCCCACCGGACGAGCGCGGTGCGCCGGCCGCTCTCGGGGTCCTCGGCCAGGACGCGCTCCTCGACGCCGGGTCCGGCGCCCGCCGGGGCGGCCCAGGGTCCGTCGGGGTGGTGGAACTCCAGCTCGGGCCCGCTCATCGCCACACCTCCGGCCGCCGGTTCGCCAGCACCGACGTCTTCTCGCGGACCGCGCCGACCTCGTCGACGTCCAGATCGGTCACCAGCAGCTCCGGCTCCGCGCCGAGTGCGGCCCGTACGGTCCCGTCGGGGCCCACCACCAGGCTGTGCCCGACGCCGGTCGGTACCGGGCCAGGACCGGTGCCGGGGTCGGCCTGGCCGACGGCGGCGACCCAGACGGTGGCGTCCAGCGCGCGGGCCCGCACCAGCAACTCCCACTGGTCGAGCTTGCCGGGTCCGGCACCCCACGAGGCCGCCAGCAGGGTCCCCACCGCCCCGTTGTCGGCGTGCGCCCGGAACAGCTCCGGGAAACGGACGTCGTAGCAGGTGGCCAGGCCCAGCCGGACACCGTCCACATCGACCACGGCGGGGCGGGAACCCGGGGCCACACTCTCCGACTCGCGGAAGCCGAACGCGTCGTAGAGATGGATCTTGTCGTACGACTCCTCGACGCCGGGGCCTGTGGCCAGCAGGGTGTTGGCGACCCGGCCCTGGTCGGCCGGGGTGAACATGCCGGTCACGACGACCGTGCCGGTCGAGCGGGCGATCTCGCGGACACCGTCGGCCCACGGTCCGTCGAGGGGCTGGGCGAGCGGGGCCAGGGGTGTGCCGAAGCAGGCCATCGTCGCCTCGGGGAAGACGACGACGCGGGCTCCGGCGTCGGCGGCGCGGCGCGTCCACTCGTCGACCAGGCGCAGGTTCTTGTCGGGGTCGGGGCCGGTGGTGAGCTGGCTGAGGGCGATCCGCATGAGGCGGTCTCTCCTTGTCTGAGGGGGCGATGTCAGCGTGGCAGGGGGAGGTCGGCCGAGACCGGGGTCCTCGGCGCGGCGAGTTGAGCGTCCTCCTCGACGGCGGCCTCCGGGTTGCGGCCCAGCAGGACGCCCACCAGGGAGATCGCGGAGGCGAGGGCGATGTAGAGGGCCAGCGGTACCCAGCTGTCGTAGGCGCTCAGCAGGGTGGTGAACAGGAGCGGGGCGATGGCGCCGCCGATGATCCCGGCCAGGGTGTAGGCCAGCGAGGAGCCGGTGTAGCGCAGCCGGGGCGAGAACTGCTCGGCGATGAAGGCGGCCTGCGGGCCGTAGAGACAGCAGTGGATGACGAGGGCCACGAGGACGCCGGCGGCGAGCGGCAGCCAGGAACCGCCGGCCGCCATCGGGAAGAACACGAACGGCCACACCGCCGCCGCGATCGCCGAAGTGCCGTACAGGAGGCGGCGGTTGACGCGGTCGGAGAGCGCGCCGGCCAGGGGCATCAGGAAGACCTGGACCGAGGAGCCGATGAGGACGGCCGCGAGGGCGGAGCCGCGCGACATGCCGAGTTCCTGGGTGGCGTAGGTCAGGACGAAGACGGTGAACATGGCGTACAGCACGTCCGGGCCGACCCGGCAGAGGATCGCGGCGGTCAGGGCGCGGGGCTGGGTGGTGAAGACCTCGCGGACGGGTGTCTGGGGGCGGGACTGTTCGGCCTCCATCGCCTTGAAGACCGGGGTCTCCTCCAGCTTGGCCCGGATCCACAGGCCGAAGCCGACCAGCACGCCGGACAGCAGGAACGCCACGCGCCAGCCCCACGACTCGAACTGCGCTTCGGTGAGGAGCGCGCCGAGGGCGGCGAGCACGCCGTTGGCGAGCAGGTTGCCCGCGGGCGGGCCCACCTGTGCGGCGGAGGCGTAGAAGCCCCGGCGGCGCGAGTCGCCGAACTCGCTGGACAGCAGGACGGCGCCGCCCCACTCGCCGCCGACACCGACGCCCTGGGCGAAGCGCAGGACGACGAGTGCGATGGGCGCGGCGATGCCGATCGTGCCGTAGGCGGGCAGCAGGCCGATCAGGAAGGTGGCCACGCCGATCAGGACCAGGGTGGCGATCAGCACCTTCTTGCGGCCGATCACATCGCCGAGCCGGCCGAAGACGAATCCGCCGAGGGGGCGGGAGAGGTAGCCGACCGCGTAGGTCGAGAACGCCAGGAGCGTCCCGGTGAGCGGGTCCTCCGACGGGAAGAACAGATCACCGAAGACCAGGGCCGCGGCGGCGGAGTAGACGGCGAAGTCGTACCACTCCAGGGCCGTGCCGGTGAGGCTCGCGACGAAGGCGCGGCGGACGCCGGAGTGCCTCGCCGCGGTCCCGGCGTCGCTCTTCGGGGTGTCGTGCATGGTGCCCATCCTTGCTCGGGAACATCGACCTTCCGGCATACTTCTTGTATACAGGTCGTATGCGCAAGCCCTGCGCCGGAAGTTCACGAGCCCGTTTCCTGACTGGGAGTGCCCTCATGGCCGTGCTGACCTTCGAACTGCCCGACGGAACGACACGCGAGGTCGATGTCGTCCGGGTCCTCAACGCCGGGTACGCCGGGCGCAGTCAGGACGATGTCGCCGCGCATGTCGCGGAGCTCGCCGAGCTGGGCGTGCCGGGTCCGTCCGTGACGCCCGCGCTCTACCCCGTGTCCCCGTATCTCGCCCAGCAGACCGGGCGGGTCGCGGCCCAGCACGGCCGCACCTCCGGCGAGGCCGAGTGGGCGCTGGTCGTCGCGGCGGGCGGCGAACTGCTGCTGACCGCGGCCTGCGACCACACCGACCGCGACCTGGAGGCGCACGGGGTGGCGTGGAGCAAGAACGCCGGCCCCGATGTCCTCGCCCGTCACGCCTGGCGGCTGGCCGATGTCGAGTCCCGCATCGACGAACTCACCCTGCGCGCCTGGGTCGGCCACGCCGGCACCGAGACCGAGATCCAGACCGGCACCCTCGCCGAACTCCTCGCCCCGGCCTACTGGGTCGACGTCCTGCGCGCCCGCGGCGAACTGACCCCCGGCACCGTCCTGATCTCCGGCACCATCCCGATGGCCCCGGGCGTCGACCAGTTCGCCGACAGGTGGCGTGTGGAACTGGCCGACCCGGCGGCCGGGGACACCATCAGCCTTGCCTACGACGTACGGCCGATGCCGGAGCCGATCGGCTGACCGGCCGCCTTCAGGGTGATGTCGTCGGCGTAGTAGGTGCCTTGTGCGTACCAACCGTGCACGTAAATGGTCGCGCTGGTCTGGGAGTTGCCGGTGGTGAAGGAGACGGTCAGGGGGCTGTAGTGGGCGGGGGAGGTCGCCCAGGTGGAGGTTCCGCCGCTCACGCCCAGGTAGACGTACGAGCCGCGGACCCAGCCGCTGAGCGAGTACGTGGTGTTCGGCCGTACCGCGACGGTCTGGTCGCACTGTGCGGTGTCGCTCGAACTCACCTTGCCCTGAAGGGCTTTGGCGCCCGCGTGGACGGGGGAGGTGACGACCGAGCCCGGGTTGCCGCCGCAGTGCCACGGCGAGACGCCGCCCGACTCGAAGTCGGGGTTGGCCAGGGCGTCGGAGGCCCCAACTGCGTTCGGGGCGGCCGATGTCGGTGCGGCGGACGCGCTCGCCGAGGGTGTGACCGGGGTGGCCTTCGTCGGGCTGGGGATCAGCAGGGAGCCGCCGAGGCCGGCGACCGCCGCCGCGGCGATCGTGATCGTCATGGCTGCCCGGCGCTGTCCGGGCCCCAGGCGCGGGCGGTCCTCGGGGTGTTGAGGGCGGGCGGTGGTGTCGTGTGCGGTCTTGTGGCCGGGGACGGGCGGGAGTTGCTCCGTCTCGCCGTCGGGCAGGGTGTGCGGGGCGGTCGCGGTGCCGCGGTAGTGCTGGTCCTGGCGTATCTCGTCGAGGAGTTGGGCCAGTGCGTCCGTGTTGCGCGGGCGCAGCACACGGATGGGTTCCAGCACGGTGCGGTCGTCCGGTGAGTCGGACGCGGTCGGTATGGGCACGGCGCTCTCCTTACGTCCCGTGGCACAGACCGGAGCTGTCCCTCGGGGATGGATACGCAACGCCCGCTGCAGAGGTTCAGTCGGCGCCGTGCGCGGCGTCCGTGAGGTCCGGGACAGCCGTACGTCGTGCGGGAGTCGACGCGGGCCGGCCCGAGGTGGGAGTCCTGGACTGTCGTACGCCGTCCGGGAGTTGGCGCGGGCCAGCCCGAGGTTGGAGTCCTGGACTGCCGGACGCCGGCCGGGGATTGGCGTGGGCCGGTCCGGCGTTCTCGGCTGTACCCTCCGCGGTCCTACGCCGCGGCCGCGTGGGCCGCGCCCACCAGTGCGGCGTCCTCGGCGGAACCGGCGGGCTTCAGCACACGAGTGCGCCGCGCGTCGGCACGCGGGTCCTCCGGTGTCCAGCCCCCGGTCGCGAGGCCGGCGGACAGCGCGGGGGCGACGAGGTCCCAGGAGCGGGCCATGGAGCCGCCGACGACCAGGGCGGTCGCGCCGAAGTCCACCATGCGCGGGCCCAGTACGACGCCCAGTACGGTGAAGACCTCGTCGAGTACCTGCCGGGCCCGCTTCTCTCCCGCTCCGGCCCGGTCCGCGATGTCGTGCACATCGGCGGCGGGGTCGCCGTAGCGGGTGAGGATCGCGCGGCGGGAGACGGTGTCCTCCAGCGGGCGGCCGTCGATCTCGGTGAGGTCCATCCGGCCCTCGGGCGGTATGCCGGGACCGTCGGCGCGGATGAGGCCGTCGGCGATAAACGCCGAACCGACACCGGTGCCGAGCGTGATGCCCACCGCGCGCCGATGTCCCCGGACGGTGCCCGCGGACCACTCGCCGGTCAGGAACGCGTGGGCGTCGTTGAGGAAGACGACGTCGCCGGGACGCTGCCGCAGCCCGTGCAGGAGCGCTGCCCGGACGTCCAACCCGTACAGGGCGTCGAACTTGCCCACGTCCTTGAAGAGGGCGACCCCTCGTGCGTAGTCGAACGGCCCGGGCACCGCCACGCCCCACCGCGCACCGGGCGGCGCCGACAGCCCGTCGGCGCAGCACCGTACGACGTCGAGGATGTCCTCGGCGGCGCCGTCCGCGTCGAGCGGCTCGCGCGTACGGCTGGTGACCCGCCCGTCGCGCGGGTCGACGAGCGCGGCGGTGACATGGGTGCCGCCGATCTCCAGGACGGGGATCAACGGACCAGCGCCTTCACGACACGCACCGGGCCGCCACCGGTCGCTCGCAGGGTGTACCGCCCGACCGCGGCCGGCACGGTCAGGGTCTCCGCGTAGGCCAGTTCGTGCCGGTCCCCGGCCGCCGTGCGCACGGTGACGCCGTCCCCCTCCACCACGTTCAGAATGTGGAACCGCCCCTGCGTGTCGTCCGAGGCCTCGGCCTCGGCGTCGAGCACGAACCTCCTGACCTCGTAGAACATCTCGTCCAGCCCGCCGATGACCTCCTCGCGCCAGCCGGTGCCCTCGCGCAGGGTGCGCGGTTCCTGCACCAGATCACGGGCGACGGCCGTACCGCGCCGTGCGGTCGCCAGGTTGGCGAACCCGTGCTCGTACGGCAGCGGGCGCGGGTTGCCGTCGGCGCCGGGGCGCAGCCAGTCGTAGAACCTCAGGCTGTACAGGTACGGGGTGGCGCTGATCTCCAGGACGAGGTTGCCCGCGCCGCTCGCGTGCGGGGTGCCCGCCGGGATCATGAACAACTGGCCCTGCTCGGCGGGGAAGGACAGGACGTGGTCCTCGGGGTCCATGGGGACTCCGTCGGCGATCGCCCGCTCCACCTCCTTGCGGAAGACGTCGGCGTCGGCGTCCTCGCGCAGGCCGAGGTACACCTTGGTGTCGGTGCTGCCGAGGGTCAGGTAGTACGTCTCGTGCTGGGTGTAGTCCCAGCCGAAACGCTCGCGCATGTACGACTCCTTGGGGTGGCAGTGCACGGAGAGGCTGCCGCCGCCGACGGTGTCCAGGTAGTCGAAGCGGATCGGGAAGGACGTGCCGAAGCGGGCGTGCACCTGAGCCCCGAGCACGCTCAACGGCTCCAGTACGCACAGGAGTTGGAACGGCACCTCGGCCTGATCCTCCGGTCCGGTGCCGATGAGAATGCCGGCCTCGGGGGCGATCAGTTCGTAACCGAGCGCGGTGTTGCGGGAGCCGGGGTTGAAGCCGAGCTCGCGCTGTGCCCAATGACCGCCCCAGGGCGTTGAGTTGAAGTACGGGAGGGCGCGGACGGGCTTGCGGGCCAGCTCTGCGTAGGTGGCGCGCAGGCCTGGTCCGTCGATCCACGCCGGGTGGTCGGGGTGCTGCATGTCGAGCCAGGCGTCGAGGCGGGGCGCGAGCGCGTCGCGGTGCCGGTCGAGCATCGGCCAGTCGATGTAGAAGAGGCGTCTGAAGTCGGGCTTCTCGTCCGGCAGACCGAGGTTGGCGCCCACCTCACCCGCGCCTACGGCGGCCTCCGCGTAGCGCTTGGGGACGTCGGCGTACCAGAGCAGGTCGTGCTCCACGAGGGCGGCGCCGGGGCCGTGGACGAGGAGCAGGCCTTCGGTCGGCGGTGCGGCGAGAGGCAGGCTCTCGAAGAGGTCGTCGAGGGGGTTCTCGGCGAGCTTGCGGAAGTAGGGGTCGTCGGCGTCCGGCAGGTGTTCGGTGCGGATTCTGATGTGGGCCGGTGATGCGTAGTGGGTGCGGATGTCGAGCAGGGTGACGGGGGTGCCGCGTCCCGTCAGTTCGTGGGTGAGGCGGTCGGAAAGGAGGGACCAGTCGACGGACGGGGGGCCGTCGATCGCCAACACCGCCGGACCGGAGGGGAGTTGGGAGGCCGCTGCCTGCCAACCCGAGTGGAGGGCGGCCTGCGGGGCGGGTGTGTAGCGCGGGTCGAGCCGGAACACGGGGTTTCCCTTCGTGGGCGGAGCGCCGGTCATTCCTTGCTCGATCCGGCGAGCATCCCGGACACCAGCGTGCGCTGCGAGAAGAGGAAGAGCACCAGTACGGGGAGGATGGCGATGACGATGGCCAGGGCGAGTTCGGGGATGGTGATGTTCAGTCCCGCGCCGGCGACGGGGTTGAACGACGGTGTGGAGGTGAGGAGTTGGTTCAGGCCCACCTGGACGGGGAACTGCTCGCTGTTCGGCAGCACGAGATACGGCAGGAAGAAGTTGTTCCAGTTGCCGACGAAGCTGAAGAACGCGACCAGTCCGACCACCGGCTTGGCGAGCGGGAGGGCGATGCGGGCGAAGAGCTGCCACTCCGTGCAGCCGTCGATGCGCGCGGCGGACAGCAGGTCCCTGGGGAGGCTGCTCCCGAAGTAGATGTAGACCAGGTACACGCCGAACGGATAGAAGGAGAAGGGGAGGATCAACGACCAGACGGTGCCGATGAGATGGAAGCGGTTGAGCTCCAGGAAGATCGGCAGCACCAGGGTGGCCTGCGGCATGATCATGGCGACCAGGGTGATCACCAGGAGCGTCTTGCGCCCCCGGAACTTCGTCAGCGCCAGCGCGTACCCGGCCGGGACACTGACGGCCAGCGTCAGGACGAGTGAACCGCCCGAGTAGATGGCCGAGTTGAGCAGCCATCTCGACATGGCGCCGTCCTGGAAGGCGAACAAGTGCCGCCAGGCCGTGCCTATTTGGTGGAACGAGCCGAAGGAGAGCGGGTTGTCCCGCACCACTTCGCCGGCCGTCTTCGACGGGGCCAGCAGCAGCCAGATCACCGGCAGCACGAAGAAGACGAGGAGGAAGGCCAGGAGGAGGCCGACTACCAGGAAGGGGAGGCTCCTTGACGGGTGGACGCGTCGCCTCACGGCCGTCAGGAAGAGAGTCGTCTGTGTCATTTCTCGTCCAACGTGAACAGGTTCGAGCGGGCGACCAGCAGACCGGCGACGAGGAGGCCCACGGCCAGGAGGACGACGGAGATGGCGGCGGCGCCGTTGAAGTCGCCCTGCTGGAAGGCGTAGACGTACGCGAGTTGGTTCGGCGACCAGGTGGGACTCACCCTGCCGAGGCTGGCCGTCTGGAGGAGTTGGGGTTCGACGAACAGCTGGGTGCCCGTCGCGAAGGCCATGATCGTCATGTAGACGATCCACTGCCGGATCATGGGTATCTGGATGTGCCAGGCGGTGCGCCACGGGCCCGCGCCGTCCATGCGGGCCGCTTCCAGCACCTCGTCGGGGATGTTGTTCAACGCCCCGTACATCACGACCATCCAGCCACCGGCGCCGGTCCAGAAGGCGATCAGCATCAGGACCAGTGGCAGGTTGCCGGGCGCCAGGACGGCGGCGAAGGTCTTGAACCCCAGGGCGGTCAACAGCCGTGACACCGGGCTGACATCGGGGTCCAGCATGAACAGCCAGACCAGCACGCTCGCCACTCCGGCGAGGGCGCCGGGGATGTAGTAGAGGAAGCGGAAGAGCGCCGAGGTGCCCGGACGCACCCGGCTGCGCAGGATCACGGCGGTCAGCACGACCACGACGACCAGGGTCACCAGCCACATGACCAGATAGACCAGCATGTGGGTGAAGGCCGGGACGAAGCGGTAGTCCTGGACGACCTTCACGAACTGGTTGACCCCGGTGAACTGGCCCCGGTCGTTGGTGAGCGACAGATAGAACGCGTACCCGGTGGGAAAGACGCCGAACGCGAGCAGCAGCACCGCGTACCCGGCGACGAAGAAGTAGCCCGCGCGACCGCGGCCCGTGCGCCGCGGCGTGGTGCCGCGGCGCACGGTGGAGGCGGTGACGCGCTCGGTCTCCAGCAAGGTCACTGATCGACCACCTTGTAGCCCTGGGTCTTTGCCTCGCCGGCGATCTCCTGCTGCCAGGCGGGCAGCGTCTCCGTCAGGCTCTTTCCGGCGGTCAGCGCCGGGAGGACGACGCTGGACCAGGCGGTGGAGTCCGAGAACCTGGTGTTCGACCAGCCGGTCCACACCTCGTTCGCGGCCTGCTCGAACGGCCCGCTCACGTCATTGGCGAAGTAGTCCTTGTTGGCGGGGTTCGCCAGCCACGCCTTCGCGGCCTGCGTGTACGCCGGGTAGGTGGGCGCGGCGGCCTGGTTCTCGTCGGAGGTGGTCAGCCAAGTGACCAGGTCCGAGGACGCCTTGAGGTTGGCGCTGTGCGAGGACACCATCCACACACCGCCGCCGACGTTGCCCGTGGCGGCCGTGCTCTCGCCCTGCCAGGTCAGCGGAGATGCCGCGGCGATCTGCTTGGCCGGGGTCTTGAAGCCGGTCTTGAACAGATACTGGCCGTACCACGAAGGGCCGTACGCCATAAGGACTTTGGAGCCGCTGTTCTTCGCGAAGCCCTGGCTGAAGAAGCCCTGGGTGGCGACCGCCTTGGCGCTGATCAGGTTGTCCAGCAGCGTCGCCATCCGCGTGCACTTCGGATCGGAGAGGTCGGTGCGCAGGGTGTCCGGCTTCACCAGGTCGAACGCGGGGCACTGGCCCGACCAGAAGTACGACTCATGGGAGTTGGTGTCGCCGACCGAGCCGACGAGATAGCCCGGGTGCTCCTTGGCGACCTTCTTGCCGAGGGCCTCGTACTCCTGCCATGTCGCGGGGACCTTGTAACCCCACTTGTCCATGAGGGACTTGTTGTACCAGAGGAGGACCTGCGCGATGTCATTGCGCATGCAGTAGGTGTGGCCGTTGAACTGACAGGGCGTCAGCGAGCCCTTGGCGAAGCCGTCCAGGGTGGTCTGCGGTACGAGCTTCTCGTCCAGCGGCGCGGCGAAGGGCTGCGCGCCGGGCTTGGTCGCCTCCGACGCCCAGGTCACGTCGGTCGGATTGCCGAACACCACGTCCGGCCAGCCGCTGCCGGTCCGGTCGAACAGCTGCACCTTCGACTGGAGATACGTCGAACCGTCGGCGCCGCCGTCGTACGTGACGATCTTCATCTTCACGTCGGGGTGCGACTTCTGGTAGGCCTGCACCGACGGCAGCCTGGTCGAGTCGGCCCACACCGTTATCTGCGAACCCGCCTTCTGCGTGGCCGGCTTGAACGCCGAAGTGCCGGAGGAGGAAGGGGTGGTGGTGTCGGCGCCGGCACAGCCGGCCAGGGCGGCCGCGGTGGCCAGGGACAGCGTGACGGCCGCCGCGCGGAGCAGCGAGTGACGCCGGCCGGTTCTCGGAGATCGGGAAGACTCCATCGTCTTGCCTTGCCTTTCTGTTCTCGCGCCGCTCAGCGCGCTTGCTCGACGAACGGCAGAAGTGCGCCGCCGTAGCCGAAATCGAGGGGAAGGGCGATGCCGGGCCCCGTGGGGGCGTGCACCAGGCCCTGGTCGTCCACATGGCGCTCTCGGACGACGTTCACCGAGGTCACCAGGGACTCGTAGTAGGTGGTGTTGGAGATGGCCATGCACAGGTGGTGGTTGGGGATGTCCGAACCGTGCACCTCGGCGCGCAGCCGGTAGGCGTCGGCGAGATGCGCGGTGCGCAGGGCGCCGGTGATGCCGCCCCGGAGGGTGGTGCCGGCCCGGACACCGAAGGTGGCGGCGCCGGACCGGATGAAGTCCGCCGCGTTCATGTGCGCGCCGTCGGAGGTCTCCGCCACCAGCAGCGGTACGTCGACGGTCTCGGCGAGCCGCTGATAGGCCGAGATGCTGAACTCGCGGATCGGCTCCTCGTACCAGAGGTAGTCGGCCTCGGAGAGCGCCCGCCCCAGCCGGATCGCGTCCGGCAGGTCGAAGCCCGCCGAACCGTCGTACATGAGCGGGACGCCCGGACCGACGTGCTCGCGCAGGGCCAGGCACAGTTCCGCGTCGCGGCGGGCGTCGCCCCAGGCGTGCAGTTTGATCCCGCGATACCCCAGGGCCACACACTGGTCCGCCACGTCGAGGAACTCCGCGATGCTCGCGAACGTCGAGGTGGAGGCGTAGGCGGGGATGGCGTCCCGGAAACCGCCGAGCAGGCGCCAGACCGGTTCGCCGTAGTAGCGGCCGGCCAGGTCCCACAGGGCGATGTCGATCAACCCCAGGGTGGGGAGCGGGAGTTCGTGGATACGGTCCAGCTCCCACACCCGATGCCACAGCCATTCCCGCTGGAACGGGTCGGCTCCGAGCAGTTCCTCGCGGAAGACCCGGTCCACCAGGTCCCGCAGGACGAGGTGGGCGCCCGGACGGGCGAACACCGCGACTCCTTCGGCCCCCTCGTCCGTCCCGATGTGCAGGACCGCGCCGTCGCCCACCGGAGCGCTTCCGCTCAGCCCGTCGCGCCAGCGGAAGGGCGGAGCGGCTGCCGGAACATCGATCCGGTGTACTTCGACATGGGTGATCTTCATCCTGGCTTTCGTCTTCTGTAGGGAAACGTTTTGGCTGGGAAGCGGGCGGGGCTCAGAAGCCGCCGTACGCCTGGAGCGCGTAGACGCTGCCGCCGTTGCCGCTGGAACCGGTGACGGTCAGACGCAGATAGCGCGCGGTGACCGGGGTGCCGGCGAAGGCGTAGTTGGTCTGCGCACTGGTGCTCTGGGCGGTGTGGTCCTCGAACGTGGACCAGCTCTGGCCGTCGGTGGAGTACTCCAGGCGGTACTTGTAGCCGCTCGTCAACTCGAAGGTGGTGACCACGGTGGAGACGGCGGTGTCCTTGCCGAGGTCGACCTGGATCCAGGACGGGTCGGGCAGTCCCAGGCCCTGCGCCCAGCGGGTCGACAGATCGCCGTCGACCGCCTTCGCGGGGGCGTAGCCGTCCGACTCGGAGGACGAGGTCGCCGTTCTGTTCAGGGCCAGGTCGTTGTCGGCCGGGGTGGTGACGACCGCCGCCTTGCTCGGGGCCGAGGCGTTCAGCGCTTCGTCCCGTGCCACGACGGTGAAGGAGTACTGCGTGCCGGCGGTCAGACCGGAGACCCGCAGGCTGGTGGCGTCGGTGACACCGATCCGCTTGCCGTCCTGGTAGACGACGTAACTGGTCACACCGGTGTTGTCAGTGGCCGCGGGCCAGTCGACGTCCACCAGGCTGGGCAGCAGCGGCTTGACCGTGGGCTGTCCCGGGGCGGTCGGGGCCGTGTGGTCCGTGACGGTCCTGGGGGTGCCGTAGACCTGGAAGTCGTAGATGCTGCCGCCGTTCCAGTTGGAGCCGGTGACGGTCAGTCGGACGAAGCGGCCCGCGACCGGGGTGTCCGTGTGGACGTAGTCGGTCGCCGTCGTGGTGTTCGCGGCGGTGCGGTCCGCGAGGATCGTCCAGTGGACCTCGTCGGGGGAGACCTCGATGCCGTACTTGTATCCGCCGGCCTTCTCGAAGGTCGTGATCGCGCCGTTCACGTCGTACGACGCACCCAGATCGACCTGGATCCAGGACGGGTCGGGCAGGCCGAGGCCCTGCGCCCAGCGGGTGGAGAGGTCGCCGTCGACCGCCTTGGCCGGGGTGTTGTCCTCGGAGTACGACGAGGCGGTGATCGACTTCTTCAGCGCGAGGTCGGAGCCGGACGGCATGGTGACCTTGAGCGTCTGGCTGGGCTGGGACTCGTTGCCCGCGGCGTCACGGGCGGTGATCTTGAAGGTGTACGTCTTTCCGGCGGTCAGGCCCGGGAGACGTACCGAGTTGGTGCCCGTGGCGCTGACCAGCTTGCCGTCGCGGTAGACGGAGTAGCCGGTGACGGCCGTGTCGTCGGTGGACGCGGCCCAGGTGAGGTCCGCGATCGTCGGGAAGTCGGTGACCGCGCTCGGAGTACCGGGCCTGCTGGGCGACTTGTGGTCGGTGACGGCCGGGCCCGGGTCGAGGTGGCGGTAACTCGCTTGCAGGCCCGCGTTGTTGACGATGGAGGCCGGCAACTGGGCGCAGGAACCCGCGGTGGTGTTGCCGCTGATGGTGCTGCCCGTGCTGTTGGCCTGGGTGGAGAAGGCGGGCTGGGTGGTGTAGTTGCCGGTGGCCTTGATGTCCAGGCCGTGGTTGAGGAACAGCCACTGGTAGGCGACGTCGCACAGGGCGTTGCCGGTGTTCGTCCAGTACCGGCTGCCCTCGTCGTGGTAGATCGCGCCGTAGGCGGGCGGCGGGGTGCCGTGGATGTAGTTGCCGGACACCACACCGCCGGGGTTGGAGCTCAGTGTGTAGATGGCGCCGCCGTCGGCCTGCGACTTCATGATGTCGTAGATCTCGTTGTCCGTGACCTTGGTGTCACGGCTGGTCGTGGGGGTGTCCCAGATCGGAACGCCCAGGTTTCCCGGGTAGTTGGTGTCGCCGCCCTGGTCGGTGAGGCCCCAGCCCCAGCCGACGGAGATGCCGGTGTAGGGCAGGTCGTAGACCTTGTTGTGGGTGATGGTGGTGTGGTCGGTGTAGCCGGTCAGGATGCCGACGGAGCCGTTGTACTGGTCGGCGACCTTGGTGACCACGTTGTTGGCGACCCGGGTGTCCTTGGTGATGTCCCGGGGGTCGTCGGGGTGGGCGTCGATCACGTCGACCCCGCCGATCTGGACGCCGGTCGCGGCGATCTGGCGGAAGACGTTGCCCGTGATGTCGGTGCCCTGCGTGCCGGTGTTCAAGTTCAGCCCGACCGCGCCGAGATGGGTGAAGGTGTTGCCCTCGAAGCCGATCCCGTGGCCGTAGTCGACGTTGACGGCACCCGGAGTCTTCTGCCACTTCAGACGGGTCGCGTCGAAGTCGGGGTCGTTGCCGACCATCCGGAAACCGGCCTGGCCCTCGATGAGGCCCTCGGACGAACTGGGCGCGAGCCAGGTGGAGTAGGAGAAGGTGATGCCCTGGAAGGAGACATTGCCGACCGGGGCGGCTCGGGTGCCGTCGAGGTCCACCAGATCCTGCACCTGCGGCACGGTGACGGTCGAAGTGGACAGGTTCTGGCCGGACTTGGGCATGTAGTAGATCTCGCCCGCGCCCTTGTCCAGGTACCACTCACCGGGTGTGTCCAGCAGCTCGCGGGCGTTCTCCAGCCAGGTCGGGTTCTGGATCTCCTGGCCCTGCTGGAGATGCGCGTTGTGCCAACAGGGCTGCTGCATCGTCATCTTGTTGTCGGCGATCGACTGCACGGGGCAGCGCATCAGCTTCCAGCCCCAGGAGCTGACGACCTCCAGGTCCGAGGGACGCTTGTAGGAGTTGAGGCTGGAGTCGGTGAAGGCGTAGCCGGTCGAGGTCTGGCCGAAGCCGCCGGGGTTCTTGCCGCTGCGCGCCCGGGTCTCCAACTCGCCGTCCACGTAAAGCTGTCGGGTGTCGATGTCGCCGACCTTGGCCTTGTAGACCTGTCCCGCGCTGTCGGCCGGAACCCAGCCGGTTATCTGCTTGCCGCCGCTGATCACCGGGTGCGCGCCGGGGGCGGCCTCGTAGAAGATCCGGTGGCCGTTGGTGCCGGAGTCCCGGGCGGTCAGGGCGAACGTACGGCTGAGCTGGTAGGTACCGGACAGGAGCCGGACATGGATGTCGCCCTTGGCCTTCTGCTTGACGTCGCGTACGTAGTCCCGCGCGTGGTCGAGCGTCTTGAAGGGGTGAGCGGCGGTACCCGAGCCCACGTCACGGCCGGTCGGGGAGACATAGACATTGAGGTCCGGCTGCGGGGGAGCGGCCTGGGCCGGTACGGCGTTCAGCAGGGCTGCCGCCACCGTGGCCACCGTGAAGGCGGCCGTGAAGGCGGAGGGGAATCTTCTTCGCGGCGGCGTGGAGGCGCCCCTGCGCGCAGACGGATGAGACACACGGATCCAATCGCCTGAGGGAGGTTGTTACCTGCAAGTCCCGGTCGTCCACCGGGACTTGCAGGGCATCGGGCGGCCCGATCGCTGTGCTGGGGCACACACGGGGCCGGCCGGGTTACGAGGCCGGCGTCTCCGGGGAGGGCGGTTGAGCCCCGGGACTGAACAGCCGGTCGCGAATCTTGTTCTCGAACTGGCTCTGGGTGGTGGCGATGTGTTCCACCATCAGCCGCTCGGCGAGATCGGCCGCCCCCGCGGCGACCGCCTCCGCTATGGCCACATGCTGATGGGCGGCGACCTCCAGCGATCCGGGCACGTCACCGTGGAAGAGCAGTACGTCGGACTGGGAGGCCAGGCGCCGCACACCGGCGACGCTCGCCCTCAGGAACACGTTGTGCGAGGCGGCGCCCACCGCGTCGTGGAAGGCGGCGTCGGCCTTGGCGAAGGTGTCGACGTCGTTCATCGAGGCCGCGGTCAGGGAACTCTCCGCGCTCTCCCGTATGGCCCGGACCTCGATCGGGGTGGCGTGCGAGGCGGCACGACGCGCTGTCTCCGACTCGATCACCTTGCGGTAGTCCAGGAGCATCCGGACGTCTTCCATGCCGGTCGGCCGGAAGTGCGAGAACTCGTCGTCCAGCAGCCCGCCGACCGAGGCGGCGACGAAGATGCCCGCGCCGCGCCGCACTTGGAGCCGGCCGATGGCGGCCAGGACCTTCACGGCCTCGCGGGTGACGTTGCGGGATGCTCCCAGGATCTCGGCCAGGCCCTGTTCGGTGGGGAGGCGGTCGCCGGGCCGCAGGTTCTGCTGGGCGATGTACTCCAGCAGTTGCTCCGCGACCAGCTCATATCCCGGACGGTAGGCCGGTGTTGAGTCGCCCAAGGCGAGTCCCCTCTTGCTTCACGGATGAATCAGGTTCATTTTCGTGGCCAATATGGCACTGCGGTGGGGAGTTGGGAAGAGATCGGACACATCTCGGTCTGAAGTCCTGCGGGTATCCTGACAAAATCTCATTAACTACGCACTTCTGTCGAGGTGTTGCGTGAAATGGATCCCATCCTTAAGGTCCTGCCTGCCAGATGAAGCAGATCCTTCTCTATGCGGCGAGGGCCGCGGAAGCGGGAACCTCGTGAGGGCACGCCCACTCGGTCGTACGAGCGTCCAGGTCAGCACACTGGGATTCGGTGCCGCCCCCATCGGCAACCTCCACGGTCCGATCGACGACGACCAGGCGCGGGCCACCCTCGACGCCGCCTGGGACGTGGGGGTGCGCTACTTCGACACCGCCCCGCACTACGGCCTCGGACTGTCCGAACGGCGGCTCGGCGATGCCCTCGCCCATCGCCGACGTACGGAGTTCACCGTCTCCACCAAGGTCGGCCGGCTGCTGGAACCCCACCCGGCCCCCACCGGATCCGACCTGGCGGCAGGAGGCTTCGCCGTACCGGACACGCTGGTCCGCCGCCCCGACTACTCACGGGACGGCGTACTGCGCAGCCTGGAAAGCAGCCTGGACCGCCTGCGACTGGACCACGTGGACATCGTCTACGTCCATGATCCCGACGATCACCTGGACGCGGCCCTCGGCCAGGCCCTGCCGGCGTTGACGGCCCTGCGCGACCAAGGTGTCGTCGGTGCCGTCGGCGTCGGCATGAACACGGTCGCCCCGCTGCTGCGCGTCGTCGCGGAGGCGGACGTCGACGCCGTGATGGTGGCCGGACGGTGGACCCTGCTCGACCGCACCGCTCGCCCGCTGCTGGACGCGTGCGCCGAACGCGGGGTCGCGGTGGTCGCCGCCGCCCCCTTCAACTCCGGCCTCCTCAGCCGCACTTACCCCGCGAGTGACGCCACCTTCGACTACGGCCCCGTACCGGATTCGGCACTGCGCCGCGCCCGGCTCCTCGCCGAGATCTCCGCGCGACACGGCACCGTACTCCCGCACGCCGCCCTGCGGTTTCCGCTGCGCGAACCCGGGGTGGCCTGTGTGGTCGCGGGGTTCCGCACCCCTGAGGAGGTCGGGTCCGCCGCGCGCTGGGCCGGCGCCGATCTGACACGGGAGGCGTGGGTGAACCTTGACGCGGCGGCTGCGGATCGGTTCGACGGCACGTCCGGTGCCCTGGGCGCGGAGGCGGCTACGCAACCGAACTGAGCGTCTGTGAACGGACCGTCTCGTTCGGCGCGTTTCCCGCGCGGCGCGGCGGCGTCCGCCACCAGGGCAACACCGTCGCCCGGGACCTGCTGGCCCGCCGTCCCATCGCCCTGCACGGCACGCTCCCCGCCCTACCGCGAGGCACGAGAATCCCCACCCGGAACGGCCCACCCGTCACCGTGGGCATCGGACCACCGCTGCGGACCACCTCTGCGGATCGCCGCCGGCGAGGCAGCCCAGTCGTTCCGGGACCGGATGCGGGAGCGCGTCAGCGGGTTGTGAGGGTCACCGGTCGGAGTCGGACAGCAGGCCGATCAGATAGATCGTGATCGCGCGCTCGAGCGTCGCGGCGAAGGGCGTGCGGAGGAACACGAGGCTCGGGTCGGTGGCGTAGGCGGTGCGGACGGCGTCCGCCGGGTGGCTGTGGGTCCACAGGGCTCCGACGAGGACGATGGTCATGCTGGCCGCTTCGGCCGCTTCGGCCGCCTCGGCCGCCTCGCGGTCGTCGAGCTCGGGGAGGATCTCCCGCAGCATGCCGGCCAGACCGGCGAGACCGTCGTGGGCACCCCGCTTGTACTTCGCGGCCAGCTCGGCGGAGACATTGTGCTCCAGGATGCCGGCCTGGGCGCTGAGCAGTTCCGACGGGAAGCGCGCCACCCTTGTGCACCCCAACGCCGCCGGCCACGCCAACGCCGCCAAACAGGTCGAAGCCGCCATCCGTAAGGCACTGACCTGACCCGGCAGCACGCCGGCCCTTCACCTCGCCGAACGGTGGTGCCCGGAGGCATGCACCTGGGCACCACCCACGGCACACCGCTTCCCCCGCCTCCGCCCCGCTTCATGGCCGGGCCCGATCGCCCTGACGACGGAGCCGAGTGTGACGGCCGACCGTCACGGGTCTGCGGCACCTTTCCCGTACGCGGACTCATACGACGCCGCCCCCCCCGCCACCGAGCACCGAGGCGACGCCCCGCGACGACTCCCCAAGATCTGTGACAGAGCCCGCATCTCTTCGCCTCGGACTCGCGGGGCCGGTGTCAGCGCGGTGCGTCGGGCAAGGCGACGAGCAACTGCTTGTCCGTCACCACGGCCAGCGACAGGGTGCGATAGCCGACCGACTCGAACAGGACGGTGATCTTGCCGTCGCCCTCGCTCATGACCTCGCCCTCGCCCCACTGGTCATGGCGCACACGGACGCCCGGCAGGTAGGCGTGCTCGTCCGTCGCGGGACGTGCGGCCGGCTCCGCGGCTCGGACGGCACCCGCTGAGGCGTCCGCGCGCGCACCGGCCCGGATCCACCGACGCTGCCATGCGGCGGAGTTGTACGACCGTCCGGACTTCCCGGAGCGCTTGCGCCTCAACCCGTGCGCGGGTTTGGCCGCCGGGTCCGTGCAGTTGTCGCACGCTCCGCAGGGGACGGGGGCGGAGTCGCCGAAGTATCCGAGGAGGAACCGTCGCCGGCAGTCGGTCGTCTCGGAGTAGCCGCGCATCATGTCGACCCGGGACTGTTCGAGCTTGCGGTGCGTCGCGTGGCGGGCGAGCGCTCTCCGCACAGCGGTGTCGACGTCGTCTTCCGCGGAGGCGCCGTCGGCGTCGACCACGCCGGTGAAGCGGCTGCCGTCCCGTCCGGTACGGACGGCCCCGACCTCCTCCAGCAGGTTCAGTACGGCGGACAGTGCCGTCGCGCTGAGTTCGCAGGAGGCCCGGAGCCGGGTCGCGCTCACGGCGCCCGCCTCGCCGCGCAGCCGCTCGGCGACGCGTCGCAGCGCGTCGGCGTCGGGTGCCCCGGCGGCGAAGAAGCGTTGCAGGCCCAGATCCTGCGGGCGGTAGGCGAGGATCGCCCTGGCCGGTGCGCCGTCGCGGCCGGCCCTGCCGATCTCCTGGTAGTACGCGTCGAGCGAGCCGGGGACGGACGCGTGCAGCACGAACCGCACGTTGGCCTTGTCGATGCCCATCCCGAACGCAGAGGTGGCCACAACAACGTCGAGTTCACCGGAGCTGAACCGGTCCTGGGTCTGCCGACGTTCGGATGCCGAGAGGCCCGCGTGGTAGCTCGCGGCGGCGAGCCCGAGGTCGCTCAACTGCGCGGCATAACTGTCCGCCGCCTTCCGCGTTCCCGCGTACAGGATTCCCGGCTTCTCCTCGACGGCCGCCCGCTCCACGACGAACCGCTCCTTGGCGGCTGCGTCCTGGAAGGCAGACACCTCCAGGTGGATGTTGGGACGGTCGAAGCCGGCCACTATCTCCACCGGGTCGTTCATGCCGAGCCGTTCGGCTATGTCCCGTCGTACCGGTGCCGCCGCGCTCGCAGTCAGGGCGAGCACCGGCGGGTTGCCGAGGCGCTCGCGCGCGTGGCGCAGCCGCAGGTAGTCCGGCCGGAAGTCGTGTCCCCAGGACGACACGCAGTGTGCCTCGTCCACCACCAGCAGCCGGGGCCGTACGGCGGCGAGCCGGTCGGTGACGTCGGGCTTGGCGAGCTGCTCAGGAGCGAGGAAGACCACGTCGACGGAGGAGGCGCTGATACGGGCCCATGCCGTCTCGTTGTCGCTCTGGCGCTGCGCGGAGTTGATGGCGGCGGCGCGCAGCGCGCCGGATCCGAGGAGGCTCTGCATCTGGTCCCGCTGAAGCGCGATCAGCGGTGAGACGACCACGACCGGACCGCCGAGCAGGACCGCGGGCACCTGGTACACGGCGGACTTGCCCGCACCGGTCGGCATGACGGCGAGCACGTCACGCCCCTTCAACACGGCTTTCATCGCGGTCAGTTGGGCCGGACGCAAGTGCTGCCAGCCGAAGACCCGACGGGCGGTGCCGCGCAGACGACGGGACGTGAGTGTGAGCATCGTTCTCCTTGAAGGACGGGCGTCCGATCGCCGTGTGTCTGGCGGCTACCCCGGTTCGCCGGGATATCGCCTCACGCGACGGGGTCGCCCATATCGAGATCCCCACGGGACGCTCGCAGTGCCCACCGGCACGCTCCGGCACCGCCTCGATCGCGACACCGTCGACATGGTTCACGCCGGGCTCGCTCGGCGTGCCCGGCCTGCCGTACGGATATCCGCTGCCGATTGTCCCGGCACTCCTGTCCGTGTACGCCGATGAACGTGCGCCCCTGTTCACCGCTGTCCCGCCCTACAGCCGTTGCCTACAAGGTCCCACGCGCTGGTCTCACGGTGATGCCGCATGCGACACCGGTACAACGACACGGCCTGTGAAATTACGTCATCAGCCGCAAGGCCCAAATCGATGTAGGGTCTCGCCGCTCATGGCGCAGGCTGCGCTCGATGACCAGTGGTTCTTCCGCTGCTGAAGCAGTGGGGGGTCTGCGGCACCGCGCTCTCTACTCGACGGCGATGACGCTCTCGACCGGCTCGCATCCCTCGGCGGTCGCCCGGACGCGGATCGTGCCGGAGCCGGTGGGACGGATGATGGCCAGAGCGCGGCCGTCGTAGGTGAGTCGCTCGGCGGCGTCGAATCTCTGGAGGGACTGGGGATCGGCGCTGCCCAAGGCGATCAGTTCGCCCGCGCCGGACACGTCGATGTGCACTGTGCGGTCGGCGCCGGTCCAGCAGGTTCCCGCCGGATCGGTCAAGGTGAGGGACACATAGGCGAGGTCACCAGTGGTGGCCCGGACGGTTCGCCGGTCGGCTGCTGCCGTCAGCCGCACGGCTCCGGTGGCGGTCGCCAGCGCCCAGCGGCCTGTCTCCCTGCCGTCGCGGTAGGCGATCGCCTCAACGCGGCCCGGCTCGTAGGGCACCGTGAACTCGGCGCGGAAACGGTGCTCGGCGCCCGCGGGCCCGCGCCCCGCCGACCGTCCGTTGACAAGGAGTTCGACCTCGTCGGCGTCGCTGTAGACCTCGACGGTGACGGGTGCGTCCTCGGCGCCGGTCCAGGTCCAACTGGCGATGCTGTCGCTCCAGGACCAGGGACTCCCGATGAACGTCCTGCCGTAGGTCTCCGGTCGTTGGACGGCGATGTACGGCTCGCCGCGCAGGCCGAAGACGATCTCGCGGTAGTAGGAGACGGGGCGGCGGTGGCCGGTGATGTCGATGTCGCCGCAGCCTGCGAGGAGGTAGGGGTAGGGGGCGGTGTGGCTGGGCCTGGAGTTCCGGTCGTCGGCGTACTGCGGGCGGCCGATGCCGACTTCGCCGAGGTAGTCCCAGCCGGTCCAGGTGAAGTCGCCGATGACGTGGCTGTGTTGGCGCACCTGCGCCCAGTAGCGGTCGATGCGGGAGGGGAAGGTCTCCGTGCCGAGGATGATCCGGCCGGGGAAGAGCTCCCGGTCCATGGCGTAGCGGCTGTCGGAGTAGTTCATGCCGGCGATGTCGAGGACGCCGTAGGACTCGGCCGTGCGCTCGGTGACGAGGTCGGACGCGCTGACGGCGTTCATCATGTCGCCCGCGTCCGCCATCAGGGTGTTGATGCCGGCTCCGTCGCCGTCGGCCTTCTCCTTCGGTTGCTTCTTTCTCTGGGCCGCGAACTCGGACATGACGGCGAGCATGTTGTTGATGCCGTTGGTGACGTACCGGCTGGAGTCGAGGGAGCGGATCTTCTCGGCGAGGCGGCGGCCCCAGGCCGCGCCGACGGCGGATCCGGCCTCGGGGATCTCGTTGCCGATCGAGTACATGATGACGCTGGGGTGGTTGTAGTCCTTGGCGACCATGGACTCCAGATCGCGCTCCCACCACTCGGGGAAGTTGAGGCTGTAGTCGAAGCCGCTCTTGGCGGAGGTCCACACGTCGAAGGCTTCGTCGACGACGAGAACACCGTGCTGATCGCAGGCGTCGAGCATGGCCCGGCCATCGGCTGGTGGGAGATCCGGATGGCGTTGAAGCCGGCCTGCTTGAGGAGTTCGACACGACGTTCCTCCGCACGCGCGTAAGTGGCGGCGCCCAGGGGGCCGTTGTCGTGATGCACGCAGGCGCCGCGCAGTTTGACGGTCTGCCCGTTCAGGCGCAGTCCGTTGTCGGGGTCGAGCTGGAGGACACGGATACCGAATGCGGTGCGGTCGCTGTCCACGAGGGCGCCGCCCTCGGCGAGGGTGATCCGGGCGGTGTGGAGGTGAGGGGTGTCGGGACCCCAGAGCCGGGCGTCGCGTACGTACAGCCGCTGCCGGACCGTCGTTTCCCGCCCGGGCAGCAACGTGACCTTGGTGGTGCCCACGGTCTCCGTCCCGGCGTCGGGGCCGGTCAGCACGGCGGTGAGGTCGAGGGTGCGGATCGCGATCGAGTCGTTGTGCAGGCGGGTCGCGACCTCGACGACCGCCTGGCCGGCGTCGACGTCGAGGGTGGTGACGCGGATGCCGTCGGGTGCGATGCGCACGAGACCGCCGACCAGCATCCAGGTGTCGCGGTAGATGCCGGCGCCGGTGTACCAGCGGGAATCCTGGTGAGCGCGGGCCTCCACGCGGATCTCGTTCTCCTGGCCGTAGCGCAGGTAGGGATCGATGGCGACGGTGAAGTGGGAGTATCCGTAAGGGCGTTGACCCGCGTAGTCACCGTTGATGTGAACGGTGGCGTCGCGGTAGACCCCTTCGAACGCGATGAAGACGCGATTGCCGCGTAGGTCCTCGGGAACGAAGAAATTCTTGCGGTACTCGTGGACGCCGCCCGGGAAGTAGGCGCCCGCCCCTCCTTCCATGGTCGTCCCGCCGTCCGGCGGGACTCGGTCCTGGCCGATCATCGCGTCGTGGGGCAGGGTGACGGGAGTGAACGGGGCGACGGGGCCGGAGAGTTCGGCGAAGGGATTGACCTTGCGCCGGGTCTCCCAGTTGCCGTTGAAGGAGGTGCGGATCATCTGTCTCTCTTGTCGTTCGTGGTCCGAGAGTTACGGAGGGCCGGATGCCGTCGAGCCCGGCGAAGCGTGCCTCAGGCGTGGGCCGGCTTCTTCCTGGGGCTCTTGAGGAGGCCGGCGCCCGCCCCGAGCGAGACGAGGCCCATGCCGGCGGTGGCAGCGATGCCCTTCACGCCGTCGAGGAGGAAGTAACAGCCCGCGGCGACACCGGCGTTGAACAGGAACAGGAACCACAGCACCGGCCTGGAGCCGAGGAAGTCCCGCACCCGCCGCTGCTTCATGAGGACGGTGCTCGTCACGAACGCGCCGACCGTCCCGCCCGCGGTGACCAGATACTTCGCGGCGCCCTCCAACACCTCTCCGGCGGCGATGGACGCGCCGATACCGGCCATGAACACGAAGAAGAGCAGCAGTAGGGAGAGGACCGACATCTGCCGTTTCATGGAAGCGCCTTTCAGATGGGGGAGGGCCGGAGAGTCTGCGCGGGCGGATCACGCCTGCCGTGTCACGGCCTCGGACAGGTAGGAGCGCCGGCCGTCGAGGGGTGACGGTGTCGCCGGTGATCTCGAAGCGGCCCGTCGTGCGGATGTCGTCGGAGGCGGCGCCGACCGATACGCCGACAGGGCCCGGCTCCAGGACGAACGCGCCGTCGAGGCCGACGTAGCCGAGCTGGCTCATCAGGACCGTGAACTCGACCGTGGCGGTGGCACCTTGGGCGAGGTGGACCCGCTGGAACCCGACGAGTTCCTGGGCGGGCCGGGTGAGGCCGGTGGCCGTGTCGTGGAAGTACGCTGGACGACTTCATCGCCGTCCCGGTCGCCGGTGTTGGTGACCGGCACGGACACGACGACCGATCCGTCGACGGGCACTTCGGCGCGATCGAGGGCCAACTCGCCGTAGCGGAACGTCGTATAGCCCAGTCCGTATCCGAACGCGAACAACGGTGTGGCGGGCAGATCGAGGTAGCCGCGGTGCATGTCCTGGTCGGTGCGCCGGTAGCCGCTGCCGGTCTTCTGCCCGTGGTGCAGAGGGACTTGGCCCACATGCCGCGGAATGCTGTACGGCAGCCTGCCGCCCGGCTCGGCCGCGCCCGTCAGGACGTCGGCGATGGCCCGAGTGCCCTCCTGGCCGCCGTAGAACGCCCAGACGACGGCGGTCAGTTGGGCGATGACGGAGGTGATCGTGAACGGTCGCCCGGTCTGTACGACTGCGATGGCGGGAGTTCCGGTCGCGGCGACCTCCTTGACCAACTGCTTTTGTGCGGGGGGTAGTTCGAGGTCGGTGGTGTCGTGGCCCTCGCCTTCGGTGCCGTCGGGGAGCCAGTCGGCGTGTCCGCCGAGTGCCAGGATCACCACGTCGGCGTCGTGGGCGGCAGTCACCGCGGCGGCGCCGGGCTCCAGAACGGTGACCTCGGTGTCCGGCAGGGCAAGCCGTACGGCGTCGGCGAGGGAGAGCGTGTCGTACTCGGAGCGGATCCACGCGTCGCCGTCCGGGACGGCTGCCAACTCGGCGGCCAGGGGCGGCGCCGAGGCGTCCGACACCGACTCGGTGCCCGGCATCGCGGCACCGGCGACGGACCGCAGGAGCATCTTTCGTATCGCCGGATAGGTGTACGTCGGGAAGGCGGCCGTGACGTCGTCGGCGAGCGGGCCGACGACCGCGACCTTGCGGATGCCGGGCGACAGCGGCAGGACCGGGCCCTCGTTCTTGAGCAGGGTCACCGACTTGCGGGCCAACTCCCGTGCCAGGGCGATGCCTTCGGCTGCGGTCCGCCCGATGGTGACCGGGTCCTCGTCGACGTACGGGTGGTCGAAGAGGCCGAGGGCGAACTTGTCGCGCAGCACGCGTCGTACGGACCGGTCCAGTACGTCCTCGCCGATCCGGCCCGCCTTGACGGCCTCGGCGAGGGCGGGGCCGTAGCCGGCGATCTCGGGGAGTTCGACGTCGAGTCCGGCGGCCAGGGCCAGGACACCGGCCTCCTGGTTGTCTGTGGCGACCCGTTGGCGTGAGCCGAGCCACTCGATGGTCATGTAGTCGGCGACGACGGTGCCGGTGAACCCCATGCGCTCACGCAGCAGTTGGGTGAGGATCGCGTGGGAGGCGCCGACGGGCACGCCGTCGTACTCGGAGTAGGAGTTCATCACCGAACCGAGCCCGGCCAGGTGGATCGCGGCCTCGAACGGGCGGGCGTGCACCTCGTACAACTCCCGTGCGCCGACCGCGGTCGCGGCCATGTTCTGGCCGCCCTCGGTGACGGCGTAGCCCAGGAAGTGCTTCGCGGTGGCGAGGACACCCTCGCCCTGAAGGGCGCGGACGAAGGCGACGCCCAACGCGGAGACCAGGTACGGGTCTTCGCCGTACGTCTCGTGGATACGGCCCCAGCGCGCGTCCCGGGCCACGTCGAGGACCGGAGACAGCGCCTGGCGCATGCCGATCGCCCGCATCTGGCGGCCGATCAGGGCCGCCATCCGCCCGACCGCCTCCGGGTCCCAGGTGGCGGCGAGGGCGATGCCGGTCGGGAAGACGGTGAATCCCGGTGCCATGACGCCGTTGAGCGCCTCGTTGTGGAAGATCGCGGGAATGCCCAGGCGGGTCTTCTCCACCAGGAAGCGCTGGATCTGGTTGACGGTGCGCGCCACCTCGGGGGGCGGCTTGGCGCCGAAGCCCGCGAGACCGGAGACCTGGCCGATCCCGTTCCTCAGGCGCGCCGACAGCCGTTCCGGATCGGCGCCGTCCGCCCCGGAGAGGCTGGGCCACATGACCGAGGTCAGCTGGAATGCCTTCTCCTCCAAGGTCATCCGCGCCAGAAGGGCGTCTACGAGCTGGGTCGAGTCGATCACGGCCACTCGTTTCTCCTTCTTGGGGCGACTTCATGGGGCGATGCGACTGTCTCGTGCTAGTTACTATCACGTGCTAGTGAATCAGAACACCTCGGGAAGCGCCCGTCTTCGTCTTCCTCGTCGGCGGTGGTGTCGGTGTCGGTGTCGGTGTCGGCGATCGAGTCGCTCAGTGGGCGGTCGCCATCCGGCCGTGGCGTTGCTGCCGCCCGACTAGCACGTGCAAATAGGATGGGGGAGGCAGGTCGTGGGACGGATGGCGACGGATGGCCGGTGAGCGGCCCAGGAAGGAAATGGTGCGCGTGGCGGATCCGAAGCGGGTCACGGCGGCGGACGTGGCCCGGTCGCTGGGGCTCTCGCGGGCGACCGTGGGGTTCGTCCTGAACGACACCCCGGGGCAGACGATCCCGGAGAGCACCCGTCGGCGGGTGCTCGCGGAGGCGACGCGCCTGGGCTACCGCCCGCACCGGGCGGCACAGACGCTACGACGCGGCAGCAGCAAGGTGATCCTGTTCGTTCTGCCGGACTGGGCGGCCGGTCTCCCCATGCAGCAGCACCTCGACGAGGCCGCGCTCGCGCTGGACGAGGCGGGGTACACCCTGGTCACCTGCATGCGTTATGCCGCAAGCCGGGCGCGCTCCCTGTGGGAACTCCTCACGCCCGACGTCGTCCTCGGATTCAGCCCTTTCGACGCCGCCGAGCTGGCCTCGATGCGCGCCTGCGGCATCACCAGGATCGTCCCCGCCCCCGGGCAGCCGGTGACACTGGACGACTGGCCCGCGCTGGCTTTGGGAACGGCCCTTCAGGTCGAGCACCTGCACGACCAGGGCCATCGGCGCATCGGCTTCGCGGCCCCAGTCGACCCGCGTAGTTCCCTGCTGCTCGACACCCGCGTCCGTGCAGCCCAGCGGGCCGCTGTCCGGCTCGGCCTCGATCCGATCGACGTCCGGCCGGTGGATCACGGCGACGACTCCGCCCGCTCGGCGGTCCGCGGCTGGCGCGAGGCGGGGGTCACGGGCATCGCCGCCTACAACGACGACGCCGCGGCAGCGGTGGTGGGCGCGGCGATCCGGGCGGGCGTGTCCGTCCCCGGCGAACTCGCGGTCGTCGGCCACGACGACACGCCCCTGGCCGGCCTGTTCGTCCCCTCGATCTCCAGCGTACGGATCGACATCGTCAACCTCGGCAGGCACTTCGCCGCCTTCGCCCTCCATGAGGCCGACGGTCGTCCACTGCTTCCACGAGACACCAAGGACGACACGCTCGTGATCGTCCGAGAGTCGACGCGGGCGGATTCCGACACGGCGCGCGAAGTGGCCTGGGCCTGCCCTGACGGCTCGTCAGCACCGACGTCTCGGCCATAGGGATCGAAAGTCCTCGTGCGGTGAGGCGAGTTGCGGACCGGCCCTGGGTTGGCGTGCTCAATGCGGCGCGTCCGTGAACGCCTGGAAGTCTTCCCTCCGCGACAACGCCAGATTCCCCGGATCCAGTTCAGGGTGTCCTCGCTGAAGCGTGAATGCCTCGACCGGGCGATCTCAGATTCGTGGCCGATCGGCCATCGGCTGGTCGTTGGTCGTCGGTCGTCGGTCGTGAGATGTGGCCACGGTGTTCGAGATCCCACAGCAGCGGCCGCATCGCAGTTCGTCGCGGGCAGAGGGGAAAAACGCGAGAAGGACTGGCCGACGTGTGCGCCGCCAGGTCGACGTAGATCGCCCTCCGGGAAAACCTCGGCGAGTAGCTCACCAGTAGGTTCTTGGTCTGCTGGTGGTACACGAGCCCAACCGCCCCTGAGCCGCAGAGATAGGCGAAATTGCCCGATGGGAGGCGAAGTTGGCCCGCTCCTGGTCCGGATCTTGGTGAGGCACCGGCGTCCTCGGCCATGTACAACGGGTTCTCGTAGCGCATGTCGATCACGCCGGTACCGATCCGTCTCCAACGACGCCCCGTCGTGGACGTCCACGTCCGCGCTCAAGGCCGACGGCACCACCTGCAACACCATCTACACCCCCTACGACTCCCTGCTGCGCACCCTCCAGACACAGTCGCCGACAGCTGTCGGGGGCAGGCTACTGACGGACACCCGGTGCGTCAGCAGGGGCCTGGCCTACGAGACGCGCGCCGACATCTTCGACTCGACGGCGGGCTGTGGCTCCTTCAGAGGTGACTGGTCTCGTCGTAGATTCTCCAGTGCCACCACCCCCCTCGCCGCCGTGGTTGCCGATACGCGAAAGGATCGGGCAGGGTCCTGCGCCAGAGTTCCCCGTCCAACTCGGCCACCAGGACTGCCAGTTCGTCGCGTGCACGGGGAGGTAGCCTCGCCAGGACCAGTTCAAGGAGATCCCGGGCCAGAGCCACGTCCTCCTGCAGTTCACATCCATCACAGGGGCAGCGGGATCTGCGCAGGTACAGGTGACGGCCCGGACGGGCCAGGAATGTCCGGTAGTAGCGCAGCGCCGCTCGTGTGGCACCGGGCCAGAGGCCCTGATCGTCTGGACAGCAGGACTCGGCTCTGTGAATGGCGGACACGGTCCGACCTGACAGCCGATCGACACGGGACGGCCAGGGCACAGGAAGGCTTTCGTCCCACCAGGGACCGGCTCCCCTGTACAGCTGACGAGGCACCGACTTCTGGGCGCGTAGCACGCTGGGCCGTTTACGCGGCATGAGCCTTTCGGGTGGCGGTCATTCTGTGACCCTGGCACGGGTGACGAAGAGTTGTCCAGGCTCGTCCCCCCCCGTTGTGTTTTCCGCGGTCCTGCAAGAGGGTCGCCGGCCTCCGGGCCCGGCATGACTGTTCCCCCCTGCCGAACCGATGACCTGGGGGATGCAGGAAGAGCGCCCAGCGGGAGTCGTCGGCGGTCTGGACGAGTTCGGCGTGGCCGGTCGGCCGGACGGGGTGCATAACAGCGTGCCGGTGTGAAGGCGCGGGGTTGTGTGTGGAGGGCGTGCTCGCGGGGTTCTCGGGGCGAAAGCACTGCGGGCGCGGGCCCGCGTGAGGCCCTGCCTGGTGCCCCCCCGCCGGAGAACCGGTAGTACATGCCGCCGATCCCGTAGAGGCGGGGGCCTTCGATGTCGTCGGAGCGGCAACCGCACTGACCGGCCGTGATGAGCACCAGGCCGCATGAGGTCGACCTCGTTGGGCTTGAGGACACCAGTGGGGCCGGACTACGCCCGCCGGAGCCTGGATCGGCTGTCCGACTCATCCGGGCAGGACGGGCCACCACAAGGTGATCGACCCGCGCACACCGGCGCCGGGGAGCGAGGGGCGCAAGACCGGGCGGTCGGAGGACAGGGTGGTGTCGCGGCACCTGTAGGACGGTGATGACGGCACGATCAGGAGGTGGGAGAACGCCGGTCCAGGCGGTGTGGGCCACCGAGCGCTGGTCCGTGTGCCCACCGCCGACACTGTCGCCGCGGACGACGTCACCGATCTTCAGCAGGCGTTACGGAACGCGGCGCTCGACCCCTCGGACGGACCTCGCTCCGGTCAGGGACTCCGCGGGAGAACTGGCGAAGGTCTGCACGAAGTAGTGGCCCTTTCGGGGGAGTGGACCGGGAGGCGGGGGCGTCTCCCGCTTCGTGGTGTGAGCGACCTTGTTCGACGGGTTCGGGCAGACCACGCGTCGACCACTCCCTGGGACACGGCTCCCGGGTCGCGCGGCGGCTGACCTGCCGTCAGCACCATGCACGGCCCCGAACCGCGCCGACACGACGACGACCTGCGGATTCCGGCAGCGGGGCACGCTCCCGTCACGCCTGCGGTGATGAGGAGTCGAGCACGGCGAGCCGCTCGCGGATCAGATCGCTCTCGGGGTGCCCGATGGTGCCCAGGATGTCGAACGCCTCGCTCCACGCCGCGCGGGCGTCCTCGCTGGACTCCGTCGCGTGTACGTCGCCGATGTGAACGAGTGCGTCCGCGATCAGGTAGACGTCGTTCAGTCGGCGATAGGCGGCCAGGGCGCGGTCGAGTGCCCGCAGGGATGCGGCGTTGTCGCCGAGGCGATGGTGGGCCACGCCCAGGCTGTCCCAGGACGCTGCCTCGACAATGCGGTTGCCGGCTGCCTGGGCGAGCGCGATCGCATGACGGCAGTCCCGGACCGCACCCTCGAAGTCGCCCAGGAGAATGCGGGTCCAGCCGACCTCGTTGGAGACGGAGGCCGCCCCGACCGTGTGACCGGCCCTCTCGTAAAGGGCTGTTGCCGCCTTGTAGTGCACGAGGGCGACCCTGTGGGCCTTTCTGACATTGGCGAGGAAAGCCAAGTAGCGCCGGGCCAGCGCCTCTTCGGGGAGGTCGCCGATCTCGGAGAACATCGCCAGCGCCGTATGGAGGTGCTCCTCGGCCTCGTCGTCCGGCTCCGAACGACCGAGGGCGAAGCCCAACGACCGGTGCATCCACGCCTGTCCAGCGATGTCACCGACCCGCTGAGCCGCGGGCAGGGCCGCGCGCTGCGTCTCGATCTGCTCCTGGCGCCGTCCGCTGCGATCGAGGAACAGTTCGAGAACGGCCGCGAGTCGCCAGATCTGCGCACCGGCGCCGTAGTCCGTGTGATGGGTGACGATGGCCTGCAGATTGGGCATCTCGTGGTGCAGCCATTCGGCCGCCTCCGCGGTGCTCGCGAACGAGATGGCCTGGGCGCCCGGCGTGGGGAGCGGCAACACGGGTTGTTCGCGGTGGGTGTTGATGGCGGTCGAGGTGTTGTGCGCCGTGTGTAAGTAGTGGTCGTAGAGCCGCTGCCGGGCCTCCTCGACGAGGTGCCGGGAGTCCTCGGCCCGGGACGCCTCCCTGCTGAAGAGCCGCAGCATCGAGTGGGTGCTGTAGAGGCCGGACCTCTCCGGGGTGCACAGGCTGGCGCGGTGCAGTTCGGACATCACCCGGCGCATGACGCGCACCGGCAGGCCGGTCATGCTCGCCGCGGCCTCAAGGGAGACCTCGTGCGACGGGATCAGCCACAAACGGCGGAACGCCTCGGCCGCCCGCTCGCTGAGAGCGCGGTACGACCACGAGAAGACCGACCGTGTGTCGGTGACGGGATCGCTCGCGCCGCTGATCGAGAAGGCGTGGAGCCCGTCGCGCCCTTCCTCCAGCTCCGCCGCGATCTCGGCGAGTGGAGCGGCCGGGCGGATCTCCGCGCGGGCGCAGACGATGGCGAGGGCCAGGGGCAGTCGGCCGCAGTGCCCGGCCATGGCGGTCGCCACCTCGCGTTCCCGTTCGACCCGTGCCGTCCCGAGTCTCCTCGCGAGGTATTCGAGGGCTTCGGGGAGGGTGAGGACGTCCAGGTCGAGCAGCCGCGCACCTGAGGAGACGGCGAGTCCGGTCAGCTGCTGGCGGCTGGTGATGATGGTGAGACAGGCCGGATTGCCCGGCAGCAGCGGACGTACCTGGTTGGCGTCCCGCGCGTTGTCGAGAAGGATCAGACAGCGGCGCCGGGCCAAAAGGCTGCGGTACAAAGCGATTTGGCCGTCAAGGAGCGAGGGGATCCGTTTGTCGGGGACGCCGAGCGACTCCAGGAAGTAGCGGACCGCCGTGGAGGGGGTGAGGGGGTCGCCCTCGGGGTCGTAGCCGCGCAGGTTGACGTACAACTGGCCGTCGGGGAAGCGGTGGGCGGTGCGGTGCGCCCAGTGCAGGGCGAGCGTGGTCTTCCCCACGCCCGGCGCGCCCCCGATCGCGCCGATGACGCCCCTCGGGCTCGTGTCCGTCGGCAGGAAGGAGTCCAAAAGCTCGATCTCGGCCCGTCGCCCGGTGAACACCGGCAGACTCGCGGGCAGTTGGGCTGGTTCGGGCACGCGGGGAAGGTCACCAGGGGGAGCGGCGGAGGCCTTGGCGTGGGACGGATTGCCCTTGGCGGCGGGGGCCGTACCGCGCAGCACCTGGGCTTGTGCGGCGCGGAGTTCGGGACCGGGGTCGACGCCCAGCTCGTCGACCAGCTGCGAGCGCACGCGTCGGTAGTGCTCCACGGCCTGGGCCGTCTGCCCCTCCGCGGCCAGGACCCGGATGAAGCAGGCTTGCAGGGCCTCGTTGAGGGGATCGCCCTTCGCGGCCGGTCTGAGCAGCGGCAGCACCGTCCCGGTGTGCCCGGTGGCCAGCGCGGCCTCCGCGGCGGCCTGAGCGGCCTGGAAGTACTCCGCGTCGATCCCGGCGAACACGGTGTGCGAGCGGACCTCGTGGGGCAGACCGGCGACGACGGGGCCGCGCCACAGGGAGAGCGCCTTGACGAGATCGAAGGCTGCCGCGTCCTGTCGGCCGACCTCGGCCGCCTTCCGGCCTGCGTCGCGGTGCTCGCGGAACTGGAGGAGGTCCAACTCCGCGTCACTGAGGTTCAGTCGGTAGCCCCCGGCGGCCCGGACCAGTACCCGCGCCTCGCTCCGCTGCGTCAACTCCGGTTCCAGGAGACGTCGTAGAGCCCCCACATGACGGTGTACGACGTTGATCGCGCGCGACGGCGGATCGTCGCCCCACAAGGCGTCGACGATCTGGTGCACCGGTACCGGGTGGCCTGCCTGGGCCAGCAGCATGGCCAGCACGCTCTGTTGCTTGGGCGGTCCCAGGTGCAGCTCTCTGTCCTGGTACCAGGCTCGTAGCGGCCCGAGGACCGAGAGACGAAGCGGGTTCCGCTCCGCGGTGGGCGTCGGGTCCTGGTCCACTTCCTTGTCTCCTCAGGGTTGATGGGGACGGGGCGTCCGGGACGCCGCACGACGGACGGCATCATGACGGGGGACGAGGAGGGTCCGTTCTCCTAGTGCGAGGCACGTGTGCCCTCTCGGCCAGCTGGTGTCACAAAGGAACTCAGCCGGCACCGAACCGTTCTGCTCGCCCGAAGTTGGTCCGGTTGTCGTAGGCGTCCGTCCGGGAGACGCCGCTCCATGCCGCTGCCTTTGTCCGAGTCGCCGAAGTGGAGGAACCGGGTGGCCAGAACGCCGATCATCGGGCGCACCCGGTCGAGTGCTTCCTCGGATCCGCCTGCCAACACGGTGAGTTCACCGTGGGTGGCCGGTTCCACCGCGCCCGGCACCGGGGTGTCGAGGAGGCCGTCGGATCCCTCGTACACCTTCCGCACGGTCCGGCCGTCGGAGAGCGAGACGATCACGATGCCGGCCGAAGCAGCGGTCTCTCTGGGGGAGTTGACGGCCCGTGCGCCCGTCTCCGCCGCGACGTTCAGGGCCCGCTCGCGGGTCCGGGTGGTGACCGTCACGCTGTGCCCCGCCCTGCGCGGGCGTGCCACCATGAGGCGGCTGAGGCGACCGACGCCTACCACGGCCTCACAGGGCAGAGCGCCGCTCATGCGAGGCCGCCGTTGAGGCTGACGCCGTTCGCCGAGGGGTTCTCCACCAGGAGGACGGAGCCGTCGGCCATGTCCCGCGTGGTGGGCGAAACTCCGGTTGGGTGCGCTCGCGGGCGGCGTCCGACACCGGTTCGTTGCCCGCCCAGCAGGGGCTGTCGCCGCCGACACCGGAATGGATGGCGTTGAGGCCAGGCCACCGGACAACCGCACCGGGCCGGTGGGGGAGGTGCGCGACCGCAGAGTGTGGACGACGGTTGTGCAGCCGACCAGCTTCGACACGGCCAACTCCGTTGCCCCCGCGATGTCGTGGTCCGCGATCGTGTTCTGCCGCCTTCTCCGCCCGCGCTGTCGCGTCCGGCGATGACCACGAAGGCCTCGCGGCTCGCGTGGGTCGCGGCGAGTTCGCGGCCGATGCCGGCCGCTCCGGCGGCGACAAGAATCTGATTCGTCATGACATTTCCATTCGTAGTGACACGTTCGAAGCGGCAGGCCGGTAACGACGCTTTCGTGGCGGCCGGCTCTCCTGTCGCTGTCGATAGTGGTACGAACGTCCTATCGATTCCAACGAAATGTATTGAAAGGTATTATCGATGCTGACGATAATTAGGGGGCGGGATCACGGTCATTGAGATATTCCGTCACCGTCGCGGGGGAGTTGAGCTTCACCCGCGCAGCCTCCCGGCCCTCCGCGGCGGGGTCGGTGTTCCTGCCGGAGGCCAAGGCGGTCGTCGCGGCGGCGGAACGGGCCGGGGGCGGGTCGTGGACCGCTTCGTGGTGTGAGCGACCTTGCTCGACGCGTTCCGGTGAGCCGCACGACGACCACCCCAGGGGACACGTTTCCCGGGTCGCGCAGCGGCCGACCTGCCGTCAGCCTCATGCGCGGCCCCGAACCGCGCCGATACGGGGATGACCTGCGGATCGGCACGATGACCCGCGGCTGCGCTCGACGTGCCTCGCCTCGTGGGTGCCTTCCGGCGCCGCCATCCGCTGGTCGACATCCGGATCCAGATCCCCGACAGTGGCAGTGGCGGCGTCGCCGAGGACGTGCGGCGAGGGGCGGTTCTACGTCGGCGTCGTCGCCCTCGGGTCCGGCGAGGCCCATGATCCGGACCTACGGCATTTCGCCACCGTTCCCCTGGTGATGCTAAGGAAAAGGACGGAGATCCCCCTCGAAGCCGCGCGCCGCAGGATCCGTTCCCGGGCGGCGGACACCGGTCGCGCACTGACAGTGGCAGGCCGACGGCGACGGGTGGGTGTCCCTCCCCGTCCTCCCGCTACGTGTGATCGTGCCGGCCTGACGCTCGGGCACGTCCGGGAACGACAAGAAATGTCAGCGACATGGTGCCCAGTGCCTGTCCGCTGTCATGGAAATGTCGCAGAGGTGTCACGGGGTGAAAGATGGCGCATGCGTGTGCCGTGTTGTCGGCGTGACGGTCACGGAGATTCCGCGGCCCAGCCATCAGGAGGCACACACATGCTGCACGAGCGATTCGGGATCCTCGCCATTTCCGTGATGACAGGAGCCGTGCTGCTGACGGCTTGCAAGGGGGAGAACGACAGCGGCGCGGCCCTCGACGGACCGGCGCAGGCGTCCAACAGCGCGGACAGCTCGGCCGGTTCGCCACGGAGCGGCGCCGCCGTGACCGGCATCGGCGCTTATGCCAAGGACGCCGCGGGCGCGGTGTTCCTGGCCTCGGTCCTCACCGGGAGCAACGAGGTGCCTGTCGAGGGCAAGCCCGCGGTGGGTGATAAGGACGGCAGTGCGGTGGCCCTCATGCGGATCCAGGGACACGCCGTGTCCTTCGCGTTCACCTGGACGGGCACGGGCACCCCGACGATGGCACACCTTCACGAGGGCGAGCAGGGCAGCAACGGCGATGTGAAGATCCCCTTCTTCATGAAGACGCTCAAGGACGGCAGCCGTCACGTCTACGGCACGGTGAACGTGGCCGACTCCGGCCTGCTGAAGGACATCACCGTCCACCCCGAGCGGTTCTACTTCAATCTGCACACCGCCGAGTTCCCCGGTGGCGCGGTCCGCGGCCAGGCGCTCACGCTGCCCAGCGGCATCGATCTGCCGAAGACCATCAGGAACTCGTCCGTGAGCGGTGTCGTCAAGGGAGCGCAGGTCTACGCCTGCACCAAGCAGGCCGACGGTTCGTACGCGTTCACTCAGGACAACGTCGACGCCACCCTCCAGGGCGGTATCCAGCACTCGTTCGCCAAGGCCGGACCGGCAGGACCGCCGCAGTGGATCGCCAAGGACGGCTCCTCGGTCACCGGCTCGGTGGTCAACAAGTTCGACAACGGCGAGGGGAACGTCCCCCAACTGATCCTGAAGGCGAACCAGACCGGCAAGGACGAGGGGCTTCTCGCCAGGACGAACGTCGTCCTACGGCTCAACACGCACGGCGGCGTCGCCCCCGCGGGCACATGCGACCCGGCTGAGAAGCCCGAGGCACGCGTGGCGTACACCGCGGACTACCTCTTCCTCGCCGCGCGCTGAACCTGCCCACGTGAGTGGCGCGCTGAAGCGCGCACGGAAAGGGCACAGCCTGTCTCGCTCAGTCGACGGAGAACGGCTGAGCGAGACGGTGAGGAACGTGAATCTCCCGGGGGAGGCGGAGACCAGCACCGCGCCGATGTGAGGCGTGGTCCGCGGCTGACGGTGAACCCGCGAGTTGCTCGTCCTCGTATCAATTGGTTCGAGGCGTCGCGTTATTCGGTACGAGACGTCGCGACCGCGCGGCGCCACGCATTCAAGAAGGGTGAGGGTATGTCCGCACAGCGAGATGGCGGGGTTTCGTCGAAAAGATCGGTCGTCTTCGGGTATCTGGGTATCGCGTTCTGCCTGTTCTCGCTCTTCTGTCTGATCTCCACCGGCGATGCCAAGGACCCCACCTACTTATCCTCCGTGATTCTCGCTTTCGCGATCTGCGGCGGAATCGTTCGGCGGGGGCGCCGTTAGCCTCGATCGTTCATGAGTCCTCGTCGGTGTGCTGACGGGGACTCTGTGTTTGTGAGGTGCGGTCTTTTCGGGGTTGGGGCACGCTTTCGGCC
>NZ_JBIWMV010000014.1:0-131324 GCF_044766845.1 Streptomyces sp. NPDC101776
CCCACTGGTTCAACAATGGGAGCCGTGTGAGTCGCGAGGTTCACGCACGGTTCTGAGAGCGGCGGTGGGTGAGATTCCCGCCGCCGACTCACCTCATGCGCGCTGTCACACTCGAATCCGTTCCCTCGGCCCCGGCCGTGACCGAGGTGGACACTCCTCGCCCGGAGGCCGGGGAACTGCTGGTCAAGGTGGCCGCCGCCTCGTTGAACGGCATCGACCTCGCCACCGCCGCCGGCTTCACGCAGGCGTTTATGGAGCACCGGTTCCCGCTGGTCCTCGGCCAGGACTTCGCGGGCACCGTCGAGGAGCTCGGCGAGGGCGTGGAGGGCTTCACGGTCGGCGACGCGGTCTTCGGTGTCGTGACGAAGCCGTACCTGGGCGCCGGGGCGCTGGCGCAGTACGTCACCGTGGCCGCCGGACACGGAGTCGCCCGCATCCCCGCGGGCGTGACGTCGGGGGACGCGGGCGCGCTCGGCGTGGCCGGTGTCACTGCCGTGGTGAGCCTGGACGCGGTGGCCCTGGGCGAGGGCGACACGCTGCTGATCTCCGGTGCCTCCGGCGGGGTGGGTGCGCTTGCGGTGCAGCTCGCCGCCGCCCGTGGCGCGAGGGTGATCGCCACCGCACGCCCCGGCGCGCAGACCGACTTCGTCACCGGCCTGACCGACGCGGAGATCCACGTGGTCGACTTCACCGGTGACCTGGAGGGGCAGGTCCGCGCGATCGCCCCGGAGGGTGTGGACGCGTTGCTGCACCTGGCGGGCGACGGCGCGGCGCTGGCCGCTCTGCTGCGGCCAGGCGGACAGCTCGCGTCCGCCACCGGGCTGACCCAGGACGACGTCAAGGGGCAGGACGTCACCGTCCACACGATCATGGCCAACCCCGACGTCCGGATCCTGACCTCCCTGGCCGAGCAGGTCGCCTCTGGCGCACTGCGTGTGCCGGTCACCGCCACCTACCCGCTGGAGCAGGCCACGGAGGCGTTCGCCGCCTTCGGAGCCAGTACCCCGGGCAAGATCGCCGTCTCCTGCTCCTGACCCACGCCGACGGAAGAGGAACGACCATGCCCACCATTGCCATCGTCGGCGCCGGCCCCGGTATGGGCCTGGCCATCGCCCGCACCTTCGGCAGCCGCGGCTTCGACGTCGCCCTGATCTCCCGTACCAAGGAGAAGCTCCAGACGCTGGTCGGCCGGCTCGGCCAGGAAGGCATCACCGCCGAGGCGTTCACCGCCGACGTCCTGGACCGGCCCTCCCTGACCGCCGCCCTGGACGCCGTCAAGGCCCGTTTCGGCGGCATCGACGTACTGGAGTACTCGCCGGCCGCGCACTCCCCGGTGCCCGGCCTCACCCTGGTCGCCCCCTCGGAGGCCACCGTGGACGATCTGCAGCCGCAGATCGAGTACGTCTTCTACGGCGCCGTCGCCGCCGCCCGCGCGGTGCTCCCCGCGATGCGCGAGGCCGGCGCCGGCACCCTGCTGTTCACCAGCGGCGGCGGTTCGGTGGACCCGATCCCCATGCTCGGCAACGTCAACGCCGCCGGCGCGGCCCTGCGCAACTGGGTCATCAACCTGGGCAAGGAGCTGGCCGGCAGCGGCGTGCACGTCGCGCATGTGGCGATCAACGTCTGGATCGGCGACGGCGGCCCGGAGGGCTTCCCGACGGCCTCGGCCGAGGAGATCGCCCCCCTGTACTGGGACCTGCACGAAAACCGCGACCGCTCCGAGGCCGTCTTCAAGGCCTGACCGGCCGGCCCACTCCACCCCGCTCCCGGCAGGTGGCACCCGCTCCCTCCCATCTCGTCCCCTTCTCCCAAGGAATCCGTACGTGAACGTCTTCTTGTGGATAGTCCAGGCCGTGCTGGCCGCCATGTTCGCCATGGCCGGCGTCATGAAGTCCATCCAGCCCAAGGAGAAGCTGGTCGGCCAGTTGCCCTGGACGGCCGACTTCTCGCAGGGCACCGTCCGCTTCATCGGCATCGTCGAGTTCGCGGCGGCTCTTGGACTGATCCTGCCCGGTGCCACCGACATCGCCCCCGTGCTGACCCCGCTGGCCGCGAGCGGCCTGGTCGTGGTGATGGTGCTGGCCGCGATCACCCACGCCCGCCGCAAGGAACCGAGCGCGATCGCCTTCAATGCCGTCCTGCTGATCCTGGCCGCCCTGGTGGCCTGGGGACGCTTCGGCCCGTACAGCTTCTGACCCGTGTCTGACCCCGATGTCTGACCGCCGTGTCTGACTGCCGTGTCTGACTGCCCCGTCCGACCGCCACCGCGAGGAACCCCCTGATGCGTGTCACCGTCTTCGGCGCGAGCGGCGCCATCGGCCGCCTGGTTGTTCAGAAACTGCTGGACGACGGCCACCAGGTCACCGCCCTGGTCCGCAATCCCGCCAAGCTCACTCTCACCCACGCCCACTTCAGGGTCGTCACCGGGCAGTTGTCCGACCGTGCTGCCGTCGAGCAGGCCGTCAGCGGCGCCGACGCGGTGATCAGCGCGCTCGGCCCCTCCCTGAAGCGTTCTACGACCGGCACCCAGGTGACCGACGGAACCCGCACCATCGCGCAGGTCATGGAGGCGCGGAAGATCACCCGTTTCGTCGGCCTGGCCACGCCTTCACTGGCCGACCCGCAGGACAAGCCGCACTGGAAGCACAAGGTGCTGCCCGTCGCGGCCGGGCTGATGTTCCCCAACGCGCTGGCCGAACTGAGGGGCATGACCGAGGCCGTCACCGGTTCGGGCCTCGATTACACCATCGCCCGCATCACCAACCCCACCGACAAGTCCGCCACCGGCCGCATCCGCTCCGGGTTTCTCGGCCACGACAAGGTCGGCTCCGCCATGAGCCGCGCCGACATCGCCGCGTTCCTCGTCTCCCAGCTCACCGACACCCGCTACCGGCGGGCCATGCCCGCCATCAGCAACTGAGGCCGAGAACAGATATGCCTTTCGAAATCGGCGTCTACTCCTTCGGCAACACCCCGCGTCTGCCCGACGGCAGCCGAGGCCCCACCGCCCAGGCGCTCCGCGACGTGCTGGAGGCCATCAAGCTCGCCGACGAGGTGGGACTCGACTTCTTCGGGGTCGGCGAGCACCACATGCGGGTGATGCCGCTGTCCTCGCCCACCTCCGTCGTCAACGCCGCCGCGGCCGTCACTCACCGGATCAAGCTCGGCACCGCGGTCACCGTCCTGTCGACCGACGACCCGATCCGGGTCTTCCAGCAGCTCGCGACCGCCGGGTCCCTCGCTCCCGGACGCGTCGAACTGGTCGCCGGACGCGGATCGTCGACGATCACGTTCCCGCTGTTCGACCGCGACGAGCACGACTACGACATGCTGTACGCCTCCAAACTCGACCTGCTGATGGCGGTCAACGCCGGCGAGAACGTCACCTGGCACGGCCCGCACCGCAAGCGGCCGCTGTGGGACGCCACCGTCTTCCCCCGCCCCGAGGAGCCGCTGAAGATCTGGCTGGGCACCGGCGGCAGCCCCCACTCGGTGGGCCGAGCCGTTGCGTTGGGGCTGCCGATGTTCCTCGGCGTCCTCGGCGGCACCCCCGAGCACTGGGCGCGCTACGGGCACGCCTACCGCGCCGCCTGGGCCCAGGCCGGCCACCCCGCCGAGCAGGCCGACATCGCGGTCGCCGTGCACGGGTTCGTAGCCGAGTCCGACACCCAGGCCCGGTCCACGTACCTGGAGTACGAGCACCGCATGATGGCCGAGGGAATGGCCGAACTGGGCCGCCCCGCCCCCTCACGCGCCGACCGCGCCGCCAACTACGGCCCCGACGGCATGGTCTTCGTCGGCGGCCCCGACGAGATCGCCGACCGCGTCCTCCACCTGCACGGGCTGCTCGGCCACACCCGCCAGATCCTGCAGATGGACGTCGGCGGCATGCCGCAGCGCGACTTCCTGCGCGGCATCGAACTCCTCGGCACGAAAGTGCTCCCCCAACTCCGCGCCGAACTGGCCAAACCATGAGCCGGAGCCGTCCCCGACGCGGTGTCCACCTGCCGTCTCCCGATCTCCGTCATACGACGGCTCGGCGGCCCCGGTCAGTGGGTGAGGCGCCTGCGGGCCTGCGGTGCGCCCATGGCCTACGGCCGTCGAGCCGTTGAACCGTCGAACTCCTCGCAACCCAAGGCGCCCTCGCCGTCCGCGGGGAACCCGCCCCGACACCCGAAGAGACCGCGGCGTGCAGACCGTCACCGCCGGCTTCCGCACTCGTGCCCCTCCAACTCTCCTCACGACCGGCGCAGTTGATGCCCGCCCACAGTGATCCCCCCACCATGAAGGAGCAGACCGGAATGACCACGACCACCGATCCGTCCTACGTCGACCCGGCACTGATCAACCCCCGCGCGGTACGTCTCGTCGAGGCGTTCAAGGACGCCCTGGCCCGCCTCCGCGACGAGGAAGGACTGACCTTCGAGGACCTCAACGCCGTCACCGACGCATTGCAGCAGATGCAGAAGGCCACCGGCGTCCCCCTGTCGCTGGCCGCCATGCCCCTGTACGGCGAGCTCTTCCAGGGCGGCCGGGACGGCTACACCCCCTCCGAGGACGTCAAGAGCCCCACCGTCATCCCCGGCTCCCCGCGTGTCGACAACCCCGGCACCCTGCCGATGCGGGCGGACGAGCCCGGTATCCCGCTGGTCGTGTCCGGCCGCGTCGTGGACGGCCACGGTCAGCCGCTCGCGGGCGCCAAGCTGGAGATCTACCACGCGGCCAACAACGGCAACTACTCCGGTCTGTGGGACGACGGAGTGCCCAAGTACAACCTGCGCGGGCACCTGTTCACCGATGCCGACGGCCGCTACACCTTCACCACCATCACCCCCGTCGCCTACGCCGATGCCGCCACCATGGCGGTCGACAGGGTGGTCGAGGCCGCCGCGACCCTCGGCCGCAGCCTCTACCGTCCGGCCCACATCCACTACGAGGTCCACCACCCTGAGCTGGTCACCCCCTGGTTCGGCGAGATCTACTTCAAGGGCGACCCCGTCATCCCGGTCGACTTCGTCGGCTCGAAGATCGCCCACCCCGCCCTGCAGGCGGACACCACCCTGCACGAGGACCCCGAGGACCCCGAGGACATGGCCGGACACGGGTTCCAGGGCCCCTACCGGAGCATGGAGTTCGACTTCGTCCTCAAGACCCGCACCAGCCCGGCCACCATCACCCCGAAAGAGCGGAAGGCGTGACTCCCGAAGAGGCCGCGGCCTGGTCACTGGCTCGGCTGAACACGGCCTTCTTCCACCACTACGACCGTCGCGAGTACGACGAGCTGCTCGAACTGTTCGCCCCCGACGCCCTGTACGAGGTCCGTGGACTCAAGCTGCGCGGTCATGTCGAGATCCGAGAGGTGCTCGACGCTCGTTCCGGTCCTGAGGTGACGGTCCGGCACCTCGTCACCAACCAGCACTTCCACACCATCGCGGACGGGACCGCCCAGGCCACCGTCTCCCTGCTCGCCTACGGCGGCCCCACCCCCGTCGACGAGGGTCCCGCCCTCTATCCGGCCGCGAACGCCGGACACATCGTCGAACTGAACGACCACTACCGGCTCGACAACGGGCACTGGAAGATCGCCCACCGAGTGGTCGACACGATCCTCGCCCCAGCCTCCGACTGATCACCCCCGCGGTGTCGTCGTGTCTCGTCGGCGGGAACGGCCATGGCGGTTCCCGCCGACGGGCATCCTCCCGTTGGGACGAAGAGCCGCGGCCACCGGCGGCGGATCACCACCGGACACGGGACGCGTCACGCGCTCAGAGCCTTCGCAGGACATCGCGCGGAGTCCGGCCGAGCTGCCAGTGCGGCCGGCTCCTTCTCGACCGGTAGCGGACCGACGTCGAGTTCGCCTTCCCGTCGGCTCCTCTGCTGCGGGGCGAACATCTTTGCCGACCACGTCGGGGCGATCGGCAACCCAGCTCAGCAGCATCCCGAGGGCCTCGGCCGTCGGTGAACCGGGCCGCGGCAGGTAGCTGAGCAGTGAGCGATCGGGACGTGCGGGCACGGTCGGCGTGTGGTGGTCGAACTCGGGCGTGCCGACGACCGGGTGCACGATACGGATGACGCCCAGCCGCTATGCCGGGCGCTGTCGGCAGGCCGCGGCCGGCGGCGACCGTAGGCAGCGGGACCGCCCGGGTCAGCCGCTCACCGCTCGCAGCGCCCCTGGCCTGCGGCCGTTGAGACGGTCGAGCGCGGTGGCCGTGGCTTGGTCGGCCGGCAGGTGCACCACCAGGCGCTGGCCCTCGTCCGGGAGCGCGAGTGTCTCGTACGACAGGCGCAGCCGGCCCGCCTCGGGGTGTTCGACGAGTTGGGTCCCGAACCGTGAGGGCATGGCGGGTATGGCCGCGAAACGGTCGCTGAACGGGGCTCCCGCCGTCCTCGTCAGCTCCTGGGCCAGGGCGGCCACGTGGGGGTCGTGCGGCGGCGCCTCGTTGCGGAGATGGGCGACCTGCTCGTCGGCCAGCCTGTCCCATCCGGGGAACACATCACGAGCCCGGCCATCGGTGAACAGGTAGCGCACCATGTTCGGTGGCTCGCCGTCGAGCAGGCCGAGCGGGCGGGCATACCGCTCGTAGCCCTGGGTGCGGGCCACGATGTCCCCCACCCAGTTGAGCACGACGGCGGGGGCGGGTTCCAACTGATCGAGGAGCGCCCGGAGGGTGGCGCGCACCGTGCGCAGCGGCGGTGCGGAGTCCGACTGACAGAGCTCTTTGCCCGCGCTGTGTTCCTTGGCCAGTCGGGTGAACAGGAGGCGGTCCGCCACCGACAGGCGCAGGACGTCGCCGAGGGAGCTGAGGACCTTGGGCGAGGGGTTGCGGTCACGGCCCTGTTCGAGCCGGGTGAGGTATTCGACGCTGATGCCGGCGAGGGTGGCGAGCTCGGCACGGCGCAGCCCCGGCGTGCGGCGGCGAAGGCCCGCGGGCAGGCCCACCTCCGCGGGGGTCACGGCCTCGCGGCGGGTGCGCAGGAAGGTACCCAGCTCGTTGTCCATCACCTGTCGAACGTACAACGTGTGCTGTCGCGGAGGGTGGCCGTGCCACTACCACTCTTCGCCCGGACTCCCTGTCTCACCACGGGGCCCGCACGATGGGGCCATGAGCAATGACACCTCCCCCAACATCGCTGCCACGTCCACCACCGCGTCCGACACCGTGCTGCCGCTCACGCCCGGCGACTGGGAGCTCGACCCTCACCATTCATCGGTCGGCTTCACCGTCCGCCACCTCGGGATCACCAAGGTGCGCGGCCGGTTCACCGAGTTCACGGCCGGGCTGTACGTCGGTGAGACCCTCGACGCCGTGCGGGTGACCTCCGAGATCGCCCTGGCCTCCGTCGACACCGGGAACGCCGACCGCGACGCGCACACCCGCTCGGCCGAGCTGCTGGACGTGGAGAAGCGTCCGACGATGACGTTCCGCTCGACGCGGATCTCCGGGGAGGGCGAGGACTGGACGTTGGCGGGGGACCTGACCATCGGGGACATCACCCGCCCGGTCACGCTCGCCGTCGAGTTCGGCGGGGTGGTGGACTCCCCTCTGGATCAGAGGAAGCACTCCGGCTTCGAGGCGTCGGGCGAGATCCGGCGCGACGACTTCGGGTTGGACTTCTTCCCCGGACTCCTCGGTCAGGTCGTCAAGATCAACCTGGACATGCAGTTCGTCGGACCGCAGACCCAGGACGCCTGACCGAGCGATGAGCGGCGCGTCGCGGGGCGTTTCTGCGGACGCGACGATCGACGCACCAGCCACCTTTCGACTTCGACGAGGGGCCGACGACCTGCGGCCTCGCGTCGTGAGGAGGACCTCACATGAGCAGTGCCCTCGTGCGGAATCCAGGCGACGGCAACAACTTCCGCTACTACGACAACGAGATCGAGCAGGTGGTGACGAGCGCCGAGACGGGCGGACTGATCACGGTGTCGCGTGCCGTCGTGCGCCCCGGTCAGGCGCCGCCCCTGCACACCCACGCCCGAGAGGACGAGAGCTGGATCATCCTGTCCGGCCGCGTCCGGTTCTGGACCGGATCGACCTCGCTCGACGAGTGCGACGTGCACGAGGCCGAGCCCGGCGCCTTCGTCTTCGGTCCCCGATCGGTCCCCCACACCTACCAGGCCATCACCTCGACCGCGGAACTCCTCTGCGTCATCAACCCCGGAGCCATCGAAGGCTTCTTCCATGAGGCCGGGGCCGCCGACACTCGCAGCGACACCGCGCACAGCCTCCTGGAGGAGTACGGCTTCGTGATCCACGACAACCCACCCCCCGCCGCCCAGGCATAGTGATCACGAGTGTCGTTGACATTCGCCGGGCTTGATCATGGCGAGGACGTCCGGTGGGGTAGAGCTGGACGTACTGCACCGCGCGGAGGTCTGCGTGTGCCGAGGTGACGTCCGGCTGATCGTTCACGGCAGGCTGCCGCCGGTCGATCATGTCCCCGCGGGTCGTCCGTCGCGCAGGCCGAGCCGAGATGAGCATCTCCCCATCAGCGGCGTACCGGCGGTCCGCCGCTGATGTGCGGAGCCCAGCGCTGTGGCGCGGTGGGGCCGCCGGACCGCGGAACTCTCCTCGGCGGGCGCCGGCCGACCCTGCGGGCAAGACCGACTCAGTCGTCACCGTCGCCGATGCCGTCTCCATCCCGGCAGGGTGTTCGTCAACTGCCTTGTGTGCCCAGGCCTCGGCGCAGCGCGGCGAGCATGTCGGCGAGTACGCGTCTGCCTACCGCGGACTCCGGGGTGAGGCCTCCGTGCAGGACTCCTGGGTAGAGGGCGAGTTCGGTGGGGACGTCGGCGTGTGCGAGGCGCTGGGCGTAGTCGATGTCCTCGTCGCGGAACGGGTCGTACTGGCAGGCGGAGATGAACGCGGGAGGCAGTGCGGACAGGTCCTGGGCGCGGGCGGGTGCGGCGTAGGGGGAGACGTCGGTGGCGGCCCGGCGTCCCTCACCGAGGTAGCAGTCCCAACTGGCCTGTGTTGCACGGCTGTTCCACAGCGGTACGTCGTCGTAGGTGCGCATCGACGGTGTCTGGAGGCGGTCGTCGAGTTCGGGGACGCCCAGGTACTGGAAGCACAGCGGGGGCCCGCCGCGGTCGCGGGCGAGGAGAGTCACCGCGGCGGCGAGGCCGCCTCCCGCGCTCTCCCCGGCGATGCCGAGGCGGTCGGGGTCGATGCCCAGTTCGCTCGCCGACTTCGCGGTCCACGCCAGTGCGGCGTAGCAGTCCTCCAGCCCGGCGGGGAAGGGGTGTTCGGGGGCGAGCCGGTAACCGACGGAGACCACGACCGTGCCGACCTCCGCGGCGATGCGGGTGGCGGTGGCGTCGAACTGCTCGACGCTGCCCATGATGAACCCACCGCCGTGGAGGAACAGCAGACCGGGCAGCAGGCCGTCACGCTCGGCGGGCGCGTAGACCCGGACCATCACGTCGGGTGCGCCGTCGGGCCCGGGAACGGAAGCGTCGTGGATGCCGATGGGGATGTCCGGCTCGTAGACCGGCAGGCCGCCCCGGACCGCTGCCTCACCCATGGCGCGCAGCTCATGGACGTCGGCGAACGGTCCGTTGGGGAACAGGTCGAGCCAGGGTGTGATCTCGGGGTCGTACGCGTAGGTCATGAAGCCTCCTTGGCGAGGTCGGGCGAGGATCCGGTGGCGCTGTGACGGGCGATCTCGTGGGACCCGGTGTCGCGGTACTGGCGGTCGTTGAGTGCGCCGACGCGGCGGGGCCAGCTGTCGGACGGTGACCAGGGTCTTCACCTGTCGAGGTCGGAGCGCCTCACGCGATCGATGGAACCCGGACCAGCCCCAGCGCGATGGACGCGAGGACGGGCGGCACAGCGTGGACGGAGATGTCCTCGGGCGGTGCAGCCCGAGGACGTCGGTGCGCTTGATGACGCCGATCAGCACACCAGCGGAGGCATACACCCCCACCGCAGGCGTCGGGAGGCGTGAACGCGGTGGGAACTCTCTTTCGGACCGCGCCGCCGCAGCGTGAAGCGCGATGGCGCGATCCGGCTCCGAGGAAGAAGGGGAGGGCGGAGCCCCGGTGTGGTCTCAGAGGCTGAAGACGAGTTCGGCCTGGTCGCGCCTGGTGGTGTGCAGGTCCCAGTAGACGGGGGAGATCTCCTCGGGCTGGGCGGTCGGGAAGCCGGGGACGGCCGGCGTGCCGATCGACACGTCGATGCCGATGTGGGCGGCCTGGACGCCGGTGCCGTCCAGCTCCTTGTGGAGGTTGATCGCCCAGTTGCGCAGAGCTGCGGCGGCCGCGTTGACGTTGCCGACCTGCGGCACGGGATCGATGGAGCCCGCGCCGGTGGTGTAGAGCAGCGTGCCCGCGCCGGCCTCCCGCATCGCCGGCAGCACCGCCTTGGTGGCGGCGATGGCACCGTAGAGCTGGAACTCGATCTCGTGCTGCACGTGGGCCGGCTCTGCCTCGGCGGGGGTGACCATCGTTGTGGTCAGGGCCGCGACCGGGGAGTACTCCAGGACGTCGATGCCGCCAAACTTCGCGGCGGCGTCCTCGAGGGCCTGGGTGAGGGAGTCGCGGTCGAGGACGTCGGCGGGGAAGGCGGCGGCGGTGATGCCCTCGGCGGTGAGCTTGCCGACGAGACCGTCGAGGTTCTCGCGGTTGCGGGAGATCAGGGCGACGTCCAGGCCCTGGGCGCCGAAGGTCCGGGCGATGGCAAGGCCCAACTGGGGGCCGGCTCCGATGATGGCGATGCTGGTCACAGCGATCCTTTCAAAAAGCTGGTCGAAGGAAGCAAATATTTGGAGAGGCCTATCCGTATCTCGATCCGGATAGGCCTTACCGGTTCGCTGGTGCCACCGTACCACCAAAAATGGATAGGGCAATCCGATTGCTAGACTCCCTGGTATGACCCCTGCCACCCAGCATCCCGACGGCCCCGCCGCCCAGCCCCTGCGCAGCGACGCCGAGCGCAATCGGGAGCGGATCGCCGCCGCCGCCCGCAAGGTGTTCGCGCGTGACGGTCTGGGTGCCTCGATGGCCTCCGTGGCCCGCGAGGCGGGGGTGGGGATCGCCACCATGTTCCGCCGCTTCCCCACGAAGGAGGAGCTGGTCGACGCCGTCTTCATCGACCGCATGGACGCCTACGCCGACGCGGTCGCCGTCGCGCTGGACGACCCCGACCCCTGGAACGGGTTCGTCGGCTACATCGAGACCGCCTGCGCGATGCAGGCCGCCGACAGCGGCTTCGCGGACGTCCTGATCACGACCTTCCCCACCGCCAAGGCCCTGGAGCGGCGCCGCAACGAGGCCTACGGGGACATGGTGGAGCTCATCAGCCGCGCCAAGGCGACGGGCAGGCTGCGCGAGGACTTCGACTCCTCGGACCTGGTGTTGCTGCATATGGCCAACGCCGGTGTCGTCAACGCGACCGGCGACGCCGCCCCCGACGCCTGGCGCCGCGTTGTCGCTCTGCTGGTCCAGTCTTTCGAGACCCCGGCCCGTGGCCCTCTGCCTGCCTCGCCCGAGCACGACGCCCTGTACCGGGCCATGCTCCGCGCTGGTCCGGCTGCTGCAGCGCCGGAGACGGAGCCGGATGCGGGTGACAACTGACTCGGGGCTGGAGCCGTCTTGTGATGCTCGATCCCGCGCCGCGTTCGCCGTGATCTGCGCTTGAGCGGCGTTTCCTCATTCCGTGTGAGCCTGGTGGGTGCTGTTGCTGCGGGCGTCATCCGGGCTCTCCTCGCGCGGCGTGCGGCTTCCAGGGTGTCGGCCGACCGCTCTGTGTCCCTGCGTCGTATCGGTGACAGGAAGATATGGATAAGGCGTTCCGATTGGAGTAGCGTCAGGCGGAGCGGCGAGCCCACTTGTTTGTTTGCCACTGACTCCGTCCGCCGTCGGCGGGGCATCGGGCTCCTGACGTGCCGCGCGCTGGTCGATCTCACGTCGGACCAGTGCGCACTGCCCTGCTGACCGCATCGGCAGGTATGACGAGGGGGCCTGGTTCTCTTCCTGCGGATGGAACGCCGCGGCCAATGCTGAGGGTCCTGATGCCGGACCGGACCGGGGAAGCTGATGCGGCTCTCGGCGAACTTCTCCTCGGGCAACTGATGGGTGACTGTGGGCATGGAACGACCGGAAACACGCGAGCTCGAATACTTCGTCGCGGTCGCCGAGGAACTGCACTTCGGGCGGGCCGCGGAACGCCTCGGTATCACGCAGCCACCGTTGTCCAGGGCGATCGGCAGGCTGGAACGCCGGATGGGCGTTCAACTGTTCACGCGCAACAGCCGGCGGGTCGTTCTCACGTCGGCCGGTGCGGATTTCCTGGTCGAAAGCCGGAAAGCGCTGACTGCGCTGGACATCGCCGTGTCGCGCGTCCGGCACAACGTCCGCCCGCACCGGCTGGTGGTGGCCGCGCGGCAGGGCACCGGGTCCGGGCTGCTGGCCAAGGTGGTGCGCGCCTATCGCCGACGGCCGGGTGCGGCCGAGGTCGAGGTCCTGTTCACCCGGGACCAGGTCGGCCTGGTCCGCAACGGTGCGGCGGACATCGCGTTGATGTGCGGCCACGTCCCTCTTGGCGGACTGGAATTCTCCGAGCTCGCCGAGGTGCAGACAGTCGCGTTGTTGCCGCTGGACCATTCCCTCGCGATGAAACCGACTGTTTCGGTCGCCGATGTCGTGCAGGACGAGCTTTTCCGGCCGCTGTGGCCGGAGCAGGCGCCGGAGATCGTGCTCGACGAGATCATCGAGAAGGTCGCGATAGGTGAACTGATCGTGACGGTGGGGGCGAGCGCGACCGACCGGATCGGATCCGCCGTCGTGGCTGTTCCCGTCGTCGATGCGCCACCGACACGGGTGGTGCTGACCTGGAGGCAGGGCATCCCGGCCGGGACGCGTGACGCGTTCGTGCGTACGGCCGAGGGTGTGGCGGCCGGGATGTGGGCTCCTCAGCCGAAAACGCCCAGCTGGGTGGCGCCGCCGTCGACGACCAACTCGAAGCCAGTGATGTAGCTGCTCTCGGCCGATGCCAGGAACAGGATCGCCTCGGCCTGTTCCTCCGGCCGCCCCCACCGCCCCAGCGGGACCTGCGACGCGAGGTTCGTCATGAAATCGCGCCTGATGTCGTCATCGACTCCGCTTCCGATGCCGGGGGTGTCCGTGGTGCCCGGTGCCAGCGTGTTGACCCGGATGTTCCGCCCCTTGAGTTCCTGTGCCCATCCCCGGGCGAACGAGCGGATCGCGGCCTTCGACGCGCCGTAGACGCTGAACCCCGGCGCCGCCGTGCTTCCCGACACCGAGCCGACCAGCACGATCGACGCGCCGTCGTTGAGCAGCGGGAGAGCCTTCTGGACGGTCTTGAGCGTGCCCTTGACGTTGACGGTGAAGGTCTTGTCGAAGTGCTCGTCGGTGACGTCTTCGAGCCTGGCGACTCCGGCGGTCCCGACGTTCGCGACCAGCACGTCGATCCGACGGCCGTCGCCCCGGACGGTTTCGTACAGCCGGTCGAGGTCCGCGGGGTTCGACGCGTCGCCCTGGACGGCGATCGCGCCCACCTTCGCCGCGGCGGCTTCCAGCTCCTGCTGCTTGCGGCCGGTCACATAGACCACCGCGCCCTCTTCGACGAACCGCTGCGCCGTGGCGAGCCCGATACCCGAACTGCCGCCGGTGATGACCGCGACCTTCTTGCTGAGCCTCTTCATGACGTGAGTCCAACACCGCTGACCTGCCAGAACAATGACGGTCTCGGCATCACAGCGGTACCCGGCCGGTATCGGTCATGCGTGGTCGTGCCTGCCGCTCCCCGGGGCCATGGACCTCCGCGGTCCGTCAGCCGATCATGCCCGGGCGAGGACATCACAGACCGGGGAGCCAGTTCTGTCACAGCGGTACGGATCCCTGAGGTGTCCACACCCGAGGAGCGCGACTTGCGGCAGCGGGAGCTGGGGACGAGGGCAGTGCCCGCGCCCTGAGCGGGCGCGAAGAGATTCCCCGGCACGGTCGAGCCTTCGTGGGCCGGTCCGGGCCGAGGCCGTCAAGGTGAGGAAGCCGAGGGGCCAGGCGGCCAGGGCCTTTGGTCGCTCGACGAAGACGCGTCGGCTGGTGGCGTTCTGGGCGAGGAGGAGCGCGATCGTCGTCGAAGGTCCGGACGACCCCGCCGAGTTCCACGGCCGATGTCATGCCCCGACGGTACGGAGGCGGGGGCGCCCGGCGGCAGAATCAACTGTCAGGTCTTCGGCGGGACACATGTCATACGGGTAACTGCCGTACGGATTGGTGGAGTCAGCGCCTCCGGTCGATCCGACGAGTCACCGTTCCCGGTCGGCCCCGGGCATCCACAGCAGGACGAGGACCACGCCGCCGAGCAGGATCAGCCCACTCGTGCGGAACGCGGCCGCGTACCCGTTCGTGAGGGCCGCCGCACCCGGCGCTCCGGCCGTGCGCGCCGCCGCGACCGTCGACAGGATCGACAGGCCGAGCGCGCCGCCCATCGTGCGCGACGTGTTGATAAGGCCGGACACCAGACCCACGTCACCGGGCGCAGCGCCCGACGTCGCCAGGGACGAGAGAGGCGTCGAGGCCAGGCCCGCACCGAGCATCATCAGCATGCCCGGCAGCAGGATCGACGTGACATACGAGCCGTCCGGGGTCATCGTCGACTGCCAGCCGACCCCGGCCGCGGCCACCAGGAGCCCGACGACCGTGACGTTCTTCGCCCCGATCAGCGGCATCAGGCGCGGCGCCAGCTTCGAGCCGACGACCCCCGTCAACGACGACGGTACGAGGGCGAGTCCGGCCTGGACCGGCGAGTAGCCGAGCACGTTCTGCGCGTACACCGTCATGAAGAACCACATGGCGAACATGGCCGCGCCGGAGATCATCATCGTCGCGTTCGCCGCCGCCACCGACCGCACCCGGAAGAGCCCTAGCGGCATCAGCGGAGCCTTGGTCCGCGCCTCGACCAGGAGGAACGCCACGATGAGCAGCACCCCTGTGCCGAGCGGCACGAGCGTCGCGGGCGCCGTCCACCCTTCGACCTCGGTCTGCACGATCCCGTACGCGAGTGTGGCGAGGCCCGCCGTGACAAGCAGCGCGCCCGGCAGATCGAGCCGCCGCCGCTCGTCGCCCCGGCTCTCGGTCAGCCAGCGGACGCCCGCCGCGAGGACGAGCACACCGACGGGCACGTTGATGAGCAGCACCCAGCGCCATGAAAACAGATCGGTGAGCACTCCGCCGACCGCGCCGCCGACCGCACCGCCGCCTGCACCGACCGCCGTCCAGGTCCCGATGACCCGTACCCGGGCGGCCCCTTCGGACACGGCCGAGGTGAGCAGGGTGAGCGTGGACGGGGCGAGCACGGCCGCGCCGAGGCCCTGGACGGCCCGGGCGGCGAGCAGTTGCCAGCTCTCCTGGGCGAGTCCGCCCCCGAGGGAAGCGGCCGTGAACAGGGAGAGCCCGACGAGGAACATCCGCTTGCGCCCGAACAGATCCCCGGCCCGGCCGCCGAGCAGCATGAACCCGGCGAACGCGATCGAGTACGCGTTGACCACCCACTGCAGCCCGATCGCGCTGAGCCCCAGGTCGGCCCGCATCGACGGCAGCGCGGTGTTGACCACCGACACATCGAGGACGACCAGGAACTGTCCCGCGCACACCGTGAGCACCACCGCCCAGGTCGGCACGGTCTTGCGGGACGAGCGTGCGGGTATGCGGGTGTCGGCAGGTGTCTGGGCCATGTCAACCATTCTCTCAGCCGGGCCTCGGCCCGCAGATCCGGGGTTCGATGGAGGGGCCGGCGGCCCAAAGGGTGTTGCGCAAGGCCGTGAGCTGAGCATCTCCGTTGTATGGCTGGGGTGTTGATGGCCGGGCGGATACGGGTGGAGACGTTCACCGGGCTGCCGATGGATCAGTTCGGCCGGCTGGTGAGGGCAGTCCGAGATCGTGGGGGCAACGGGACTTCGCACGGTCGGCCCTGGAGCCTTCCGCCGGCCGGGCGGATCCTGGTGGTGGCCGTCTGCTACCGCACGAACCTGACCATGCGACAACTCGGGCCGCTGTTCGGGATCTCCTCTCCGACCGGCACCGTGCCGCCACCGGACCCGCCCAGGCACCGTCGTCCTCCGCGTCCGGGCCCTCGCGCGCGATCGCTGTCGACGGCAAAGCACTCAAGGGATCAGCCCGTCCCGCCGCGACGCGCCGGCATCCGCTCTCCGCGGTCACTCACGGCACCGTCGTGCCCCTCGCCCGGGTGGCGGCCGGCGCGAGGACGAACGAAGCCACACGCTTCCGTCCGCTGCCGGCACCGCTGGACCTGACCGGTACCGCCGTCACCTTCGGCGCCCTGCACTCGTTCGAGGCGGATGTCTCCTGGCCGGCCGAGACCAAGAGGGCCCACCGCATCGCCGTGATCAAGACCCATCAGCTCACCGCCTACGCCCAACTCGCCGCCCTGCCCCGGCAGTCCATCGCGGTCCAGCGCACCGCGTCCGGGGCCGGACGCGGACGCCGCGAGTCCCGCTCGATCAAGATGCGCGGAATCGCCTTCCTGATGCCCGCCCGGCCCTCCGCGTCCACCGCCGTCACCGGCAGACCGGCGGGCGTGAGACCCGCGAGAGTGTCTACGCCGGCACCAGCCTCGACGCCCACCGGACCCGCCCGGCCGAGCCGGCCGTAACGATCGGTGGGCACGGGGGAGTGGAGAACCCCTCGCACCACATCAGGGAGGTCAGCCATCGGCGTGCTGAAAACCCTGGGAGCCGACAACGTTGCCAAGACCACTCGGGCGATCCGCGATAAAACCCGGCGAGCTCCCTATCCTGGACATAACCAACAATCCGCATGGCTACGGAAATTGGTTGAGTCCTGACGCAGGGTGCCCTTCCCGAAGATCGGTCCAGGCGCTAATCTTCTTTTTGGAAACGAACGAACACTCGGCTGTCGGAACCAGTCGACCGTTCTGAGCCGCTTTGCAGGGGGAGCTCCATGTCTTCACCGTTAGTGATGTTGAATAACGAACTTATCGATACTGCTGTTCGCGGCCCGAAGGTCGCATGTGACGTTCGCCAGGTTGAGGCCATGGCGACTCGGCCCTGTTCGTAGCGCTGCCTGATGCGGATGTTCCGCATCGCGCGCAGCGCTGCTTGAGCGTGCCCGAATTCACGTTGGGCCTCATTTCTTGCCTCCGCTACCGCCTCATGGTTGCGGAAGGCTCCTTTTAAGCCGGCGAGTGACGCAGAGGAATTTCGCATTCCTCGAACTGGCAGGTCGCGCCGTGAGTTTCCTCGTGTATTCCCCATACGCCGACACCGTCTACGAGGACCTCCGCTTCGGCGCACTTGACGGGCTCTTTGCGGCGAACAACGTCGTGCCTATGTATCTGTCGTAGACCACCGGTACCGCAGGTTCATCAGGGCCCAGGATCTGTCGCCGATGCGGCCCACTGCGCACCTGGTCAACACGGCACGTGCCGGCCTCGACGATGAGTCCGTGCTCGTCGAAGCACTTCGCACAGGCCAGGACGCCATCCGCAAGGTCCTCGCCGCACCGGCCCCCGTTCAGGTCCCGGCACACCCACCACCGCCTGAGCATTCGCCCCTGCCCCGCATGTTGGAGAAACCTTGTCTGCTCCCTGCTCGGCCGACACCGTGCGCTCCCTGATACCCAGAGCCCGCGACGACCTCGCGGAACTGGTCGCGCTGCGCACCGTCGTCGGCATCTCACCCCCGGACCAGTTCGATCGCGCGGCCGACCGGATTGCCACGATGCTCGAGGATGCCGGTTTCCCCGAGACCCGACTGCTCTCCACCGATGAGGGCCCCAAGACGGTGTACGCCCGCCGCCCCGGACCACCCGGTGCACCGTCCGTGGTGCTCTACGCGCACTACGACGTCGTCTCTGCGCAGGACGAAAGCTCTTGGCGTACACCCCCGTTCGAGCTGACCGAACGCGAGGGGCGTTGGTACGGCCGGGGGAGTGCGGACTGCAAAGGCAACATCGTCATGCACCTCACGGCGCTGCGCGCGCTCCAGGAAGCCCTGCCTCACGAGCCCTACCCGGACGTCGACCTGGCCGTCATCGTCGACGGCTGTGAGGAGCCCGGCGACGGCAGCCTCGAGAAAGTACTGCGAGCCCATCCGGACCTGCCGACGCCGGACGTGGTCGTCGTCGCCGACACCGGGAACGTCGAGTCCGGCATCCCCACCCTCACCACCTCCCTGCGAGGCATGGCAGTAGTGGAGATCGAGCTCTCCACGCTGTCCAAAACGCTGCACTCGGGCCAGTTCGGCGGCCCCGTGCCCGACGCCATGACCGCTCTGATCCGTCTCCTGGCCACGTTGCACGACAGTCGGGGGACACCCTGTGTGCCGGGGCCCGGCACCGGTGAGACGGCGCGACCCCGTGCCGCCGCCGAGTACTCCGAGACGGACCTGCGCGCCGATGCCGGCGTCCTGGACGGGGTCGCGCTCATCGGTACCGGCAGCATCGCCGACCGGCTGTGGAGCCGGTCCGCCATCACCGTGCTCGCCGTGCAGTCGCCGCAACTCGACGACGCCGTTCCCGCGTTGCTGCCCTCGGCGAAAGCGCTGGTCAGTGTGCGCACCCCGCCTGGTGCGGACGTGTCCCGAGTCCATGATGAACTGGCCGATCACCTGCGTCGGCAGGTGCCTTGGGGTGCGCACCTGGACATCCGGCGGGTCACGAGCGGCCCGTCCTTTCTCGCCGACTCCGGGGGACAGGCCCATGCCGAGATGCGCGACGCCCTGCACGACGCCTTCGGCGTACCGGTCCGCGACGTGGGGGCCGGTGGCTCCATCGCCGTCTGCTCCGTCTTCCGGACGCTCTATCCGGACACGGAGATCCTCCTGTGCGGCGTCGAGGACCCGCCCTCGCAGATCCACGGTACGGACGAGAGCGTGAGCCCGAGCGAGATCGCCTCGCTGGCTCATGCCGAAGTCCTCTTCCTGCGCCGCCTTGCCACCCTCCGGGCGAACCCGCGCAGATCAGGTGAAGACGCTCCCCGTCCGTCGTCGGCCGGCCTGCAGGAGGACCGATGATCTACCAGCACGCCTGCGAAATCGTCACCGACGAGGTCTTCCTCGAACTGGACGGCCTCCTGCCGGACCGTCACCTCTTCCTGAAGCTGGAAGGGATGAACCCGGCCGGGTCGGTAAAGCTCAAGTCCGCGCTGGGCATGGTGGAGGACGCCGAACGCAAGGGCGTGCTCCTGCCCGGCGGCCGGATCGTCGAGTCCTCCTCCGGCAGCCTCGGCATCGCCCTGTCCGTGATCGCCGCCTCGCGCGGATATGACTTCACCTGCGTGACCGACCCGAACATCTCCCCGCACAGTCTGGCCCTGATCCGCTCCCTGGGGACCGAGGTCCTCCAGGTCACGCAGAGGGACCACAACGGCGGCTATCTCGGCACCCGTATCGCCCGTATCCGTGAGATGACCGAGGCCGACCCGAACCTCGTGTGGCTCAACCAGTACGCCAACCCCGCCAACGCGCAGGCACATGCGCGGCGGACCGCCACCTCGATACTCAAGAACATCGGGCATGTCGACACCCTGCTGGTCGGCGCTGGAACCACCGGCACCCTCATGGGCTGCACGCGTCACTTCCGTATGTTCTCCCCCTGGACGAGGATCGTCGCGGTGGACACCGCCGGATCGGTCACCTTCGGCGGTCCGCCCGGCCCACGCCACATCCCCGGCCTCGGCACCAGCCGCCGTCCCGAACTGTGCCGGCCCGAGCAGGTGGACGAGGTGGTCCTCGTCGACGAGCGCGACGCCGTACGCATGTGCCGACGCATGGCCCGTGAACACGGATTGCCGCTCGGCGGCTCCACCGGATCGGTGCTCGCCGCCCTGGAATCGATTGCCGACACGGTCCCCACCGGCTCGCGCGTGGTGGCGCTCTCCCCGGACATGGGCGACCGCTACGTCAAGACGATCTACGACGACATGTGGGTGGCCGACACCTTCGGCGCGGGTGTCCTCGACGACTCCGCCGGACGTCCCGTCGCCGTGTGACCCGATGCCTGGGTCCCCGCCAGGCCAGACCCGCACCCCTGCTGAGACCAGCAACGAGACAAGGGAAACCTCTGCATGTTCGACTTCCATGTCGTGGGCGGCGCCGCCCTGCGCACCCTCATCGACGCCTCGCGTCCCGACATCGTCGAGACGGTCCGCTCCGCCTACCTCACCCACGGTGACGGCGATTCGGTCAACCCGAACAGCTACTTCCTGCGCTTCCCGGAGAAGCCGGACGCCCGCATCATCGCGTTGCCCGCCCATCTCGGCGGCGACTACGGCGTCTCAGGGATCAAGTGGATCGCCAGTTACCCGCGCAATATCGAGCGCAACATTCCACGCGCCTCGGCCACACTGCTGCTCAACGACTACGAGACGGGCTACCCCTTCGCCTGCCTGGAGGCGTCCCAGATCAGCTCCGCCCGCACCGCCGCGTCTGCCGTCCTGGGTGCCCAGGAACTGACGGGTGGCCGTACCGCGGACCGGATCTGCCTGGTGGGCGCGGGGATCATCGCGCGCAACATCGCCGAATTCTTCGCCGGGCAGTCGTGGACCGTGAACCGCTTCGTCGTGCACGACCAGAACCCTTCCTACGCGGATGCGCTCACCCGGCACATCGGTGAACTCGGATACGGTGCCGAGCGCGCGGACTCCTTCGAACAGGCCACGGCAGACGCTGACATCGTCGTCTTCGCCACGACCGCGCCCGAGCCCTGGGTGACCCGGACCGATGCCTTCGCCGCCGGACAGACCGTCCTCAACATCTCGCTGCGAGACCTCGGCGCGGACGTCATCGCCGGTGCGCAGAACATCCTCGACGACGTCGACCACTGTCTGACGGCCAATACCTCCCCGCACCTGGCGGAACAGCAGCTCGGGCACCGCGACTTCATCGACGGCACCCTCGCGCACGTGATCCGCGGCGAGGTCGCCCCCGCGGCCGACCGACCGCGCATCTTCTCGCCCTTCGGCCTCGGTGTCCTCGACCTCGCCGTCGGACAGCGCCTCTACCGGCAGGCCGTCGACAAGGGCCTCGCGGTCTCGGTGCCGGACTTCTTCGGCGAGACGGAGCGCTGGAGCTGACGCTCGCACGCGCTTACTTCCCGTCTCACGAAAGGCCGCCATGCCGAACACCACTTCCCTTGCCGCTCTCAACGCCTCCCGATCCGCGCAGAGCGCGGAACTGGCCGCCCTCGCGGCAGGCCACGCTCAGCGATTCCCCTGGTACCGCGAACTCCTCCTGCGCCGCGGAGCCCTGGGCTCCGGAGCCCTGTCCGATCTTCCTCTCGTGGACACCGGTCTGCTCGGCGCGCACTACTACACCGCCGCTTACCCCCAGTTGCCGGATGCCTCTGCGTACCACACCTCGGGAACCTCCGGCGGACAGCGCAAGCGCATCCTCTACTCGACCGCCGATGACGACGCGTACATCGCCCAACGTCGCGCATTGTTCGGGGAGTTCACCGCGGTGGTACCGCGTGGCGCGGTGGCCGTCGCGGACCTCGGTACCGGCCATGCCGCCGCCTCGGCCCGACGTGTCTTTGTGGAACTCGGTTACGAGGCTCACGACATCGACTTCACCCGTCCTGTGGAAGAGCACGTCGCGAAACTCAACGCGTGGCGACCCGACGTCTTCTTCACCATGCCGATGATCCTCGACCGGCTCCTCCAAGCCCGGCCCGCTCTGGACATCCGGCCGCAGAAGATCATGGTCGTGGGCGATGTCGCGCCCCCCGCATGGCGTGCCCACGTGGCGAAACGATTCGGCCTGCGGCCCGAGGACGTCCTGGACGTGTTCGGCTCGATCGAGATAGGGGCCATCGGGCATTCGTGCGCCGAGACGGGCCTGTACCACTTCCACGACCACATCGTTCCCGAAGTCCTGACTCCCGAAGAGCTGAGCCGGCACACCGAGAACGAACTGGTCCCGTCCCGGCAGGAAGGCAGCGGGGCGCTCCTGCTCACGTCCTTCACCCGCGACTACTTCCCCGCGGTGCGTTACGTGACCGGCGACGCCGTCACCGGTCTGCGCCGCATCCATCACGAGGGCCGCGAGGTGTTCGCGTTCGAACGCATCGACGGGCGGCTCGCCGGCGACTTCAAGCACGGTGAGCGGATCAGCAACCACGACTTGACGCAGATCATGGCGGAGGTCTTCCCCGGCCGCCCGTTCGAGGCGGGTGACGACGACGGCCTGGTCATCAGAGTCGTCGCCGAAACGGTGGACGACGACCAGGTAGCCGCGGTCCGCGCGGCCGTGGACCGGCGGGCTCCCGATGTCGCGCAGATGATCGCGTCCGGACTGGTCGGACCGGTGCGTGTGCAGGCCGTCACGCCGGACGGACTGCGGTCGGGCCAGGCCAAGCGACGCCTCGACCTGAAGGAGGGCTGACCGGTGTGCGGAATAGCTGGAACAGTGTCCCTGGGACATGCTTCTGCCCACACCTCGTACGCCCTCGCCGCCTGCGCGGCCATGACGCACCGAGGCCCGGACGAGACGGGGTCCTTCACCACATCGGACGCCTCCCTGGCGATGTGCAGGCTGAAGGTCATCGGCCTGCACGACGGCTCCCAGCCCGTCTTCAGCGACGACGGCACGGTCGTCTGCGTCCTCAACGGTGAGATCTACAACCACCAGGAACTGCGCGCCTTCCTCGCCTCGCGAGGACGCCCGGTCCACGGCGGCAGCGACGCGCAGGTACTGCCGCACCTCTACCAGGAACTGGGTGAGCACTTCGTCGAGCGGCTGCACGGCATGTTCGCCGTCGCCGTGTACGACACCCGTGCCGACCGGCTCGTCCTGGCCACCGACCGGGTCGGCAAGAAGCCGCTGTTCTACGCGAAGCCCGATGGTGATTCGGTGGCGTTCGCCTCGGAGCTGCCCGCGCTGATGCTGCACCCCGGCATCGGCCGGGACATCGACCCCCTCGCCGTGGACCAGTACCTCGGCTACCGGGTGGTCCCCGCACCGCACACGATCTACCAGGACGTCCGCAAACTGGAGCCGGCGACGACCCTGGTCCTGGAACGGGGTCGGCCCGAACGGCGCCGCAGGTACTGGCAGTTCGACTTCACCGCCGAGCTCACCGACCTGCCGCAGGCCGATATCGACGAGCGCATCGATGCGCTGCTTCAGCAGGCCGTGCAGGACCGGTTGGAGTCGGAGGTGCCGCTCGGCGCGATGCTCAGCGGCGGGCTCGACTCCAGCCTCGTGGTGGCCATGGCCACCAAGCAGCTCGGTGGGCCCCTGCACACGTTCTCCGTCGGGTTCGAGCACGCTGCCTTCGACGAGTCGGTGCACGCCCGCGCCATGGCCGAGCACTGCGGCACCTGGCATCACACGTACCAGATCGGTCCGCAGGACGCGATGGAGGCCGTCGACACCATCCTCAGCCACATGGGGGAGCCGTACGCCTTCCCCTCCGCGATCGCGGCCTCCTGCATGTACAAGTTGGCCAGGCAGTACGTGACCGTGGTGCTGACCGGTGACGGATCCGACGAGATCTTCTGCGGCTACGGCCGGTATCAGCGGCTGCGCGACCTCTCAGCGGGAGGGAGCCTCGCCGATCGCTACGAGGGCGTCCTGCTGGACGGCGTTCCCCACGCGCTCAAGAGTCGACTGTACGCGGCCGACTTCGCCGCACGGCTGCCGCGCCAGCCGCACAACTACCTGCGGGCCCGCTTCGACCGCACCGACCCCTCGGTCCCCGACCTGGACCGCGCCATGCAGGTCGACAGCGGATTCTGGCTGTCCGACGCCCAGTTGGTGAAGATCGACCGGATGTCGATGGCGCACTCCGTCGAACCCCGCAGCCCTCTGCTCGACCACCGGCTGATCGACTTCGTGACCCGTATTCCCGCGGACCGCAAGCTTGTCGGCCGCGAGGAGAAGGCCCCGCTCAAGCGGGTGGCCGCCCGTTACCTGCCCCGACAGGTCCTGGACCGCCGCAAGCAGGAACTGGCCGTGCCCCTGGAGAGCTGGCTGGGCACGGAGCTGCGGTCCACGATCAGCGACACGCTGACATCCGAAGCCGCCCTGGAACGTGGCTACTTCGACCCGGATGCCCTGCGCTCCACGGTTCACGACTTCCGCCCCGAGCACAGCTACGCGCTGTGGACGCTCTACATGCTTGAGCGCTGGCACCAACTGCAAGAGGACAGCACGGCCCGCGAGAAGGCCGCCGTTGCCCACGCTTGACGCCCAGGCCCTCCACCGACCACCTGCCTGTCCGAATCCGTAACTGAGCAAAGGAACCGCCGTGTCACCCTCTGCATCACTTCTGGGCACCGTGCCCATGCCGGCTGAGGCAGCCCGGCTCAAGCGCACCTTCGACGCCGACCGGCTGCTGCGCGAACTCACCTCGGTGCGTGAGCACACCTGGGACCAGCAGCGCGTCTACACCGAGGACGGCGTCGGCGCCTCGACCGACGTCGACTGGCGCTGCCTCGCCCTGCGCAGCCCCGGCGGCGATGGCGACCGCACCGACCCGGGCGGTCCCGGTCCGCAGGACTTCGCGGACACCGTCTGGCTCGACCGCATCCCGTACGTCCGCGACATCCTGGAGTCCATCCCGGCTCCACTGCACGCGGTCCGGTTCATGGCGCTCGGCCCGGACACAGTCGGAATCGACCACACCGACCCCAAGTACGGGCCGCGCTGGGGTGTCGGCCGGCTGCACGTGCCGGTCGTGACCAACCCCGAAGCCGTGCTCGTCCTCGACGGTGTCGAGCACCGTTGGCAGCCGGGCGAATTCTGGTTCGGCGACTTCAGCCGCACCCACCGCGTACAGAACAGCGGGAGCGACGCCCGGGTGCACCTGGTCATCGATGTCCTGGTCACCCCGGGACTGGTGGCTCTCTTCCCCGAGGCCTGGCAGGAGTACTTCCGCGACGGCGAGATCCTCTTCAACCGTCAGGAGTGGCCGCAGACCGTCGAAGAACGCCGACGGCTCGGAACCACCCGCTTCTCCCTGCCTGCCACGTTCCACCTGTGGGAGGACGACACCGCACTCTCGGCCGACCTGCCCCAGGAGACGGCGACCCTTGCAGAGGACGGCGAGCACATGGTCCTGCGCCTGCCGGGTGACCGGGTCTTCGCGCTGGTGCACATCGGTGAACACGAATACCGCTTCGCCGGCTGGAGCGAGGAGCGCACCATCCAGGTGTTTCCTGACGGGCCGGACCCCCGGGTCGTCCTGCGCACCCGTGAGGGCAGCCAGGTCCGCGAGCTGACCCTGTCCGCCGAACGCCTCTCCGCCTGATCCACCACCGTGCGGGACGCGACGCGCTCGCGTCCCGCACCCGACTGAGGGAAGCCATGACAGCCGTTGTCGTCATCACCGACCTGGTCGTACTGGCCAAGCATCTACGTCTTCTGGACCTGGCCGAACAGCGCGGCGTGACACCGCTGTTCGTGTTCGGGCCCGAGACACCCGCCGAGGAACTAGCCCGGCACCGCAGTGACCCGGCACACCCGCTCTCCCGCATCCCGGACGAGGGCCTTCGCCACGTCACGGACACATCGCTCGAGACGGTGCTGCGCGCGGTCACGCCATGGCTGCGCGAACACGCGGTGCGTGCGGTGCTGAACGTCGGTGAGGTGTTCGTGGAAGCCGCCGGGGCTCTTGCCCAGACCCTCGGCCTGCCCGGTCCCGGGACGCATGCGGCGCAGGTCTGCCGCAACAAGGTGCTCCAGCGTCTGGCAGCGCCCGCCCTGGCCCCGCGATGGACCCTGCTGGATACGACGCGCAGTACTGCCGCGGATGGCTGGGAGGTGTTCCCCGCCGTACTCAAACCGGCCTCGCGGATGTCGAGTTCGGGTGTCCGAGCGGTCATGGGGCCGGCCGGCATCCGCCCGCTCCTGCCCGACTACGGTGCGGACGAGCTGCTGTTGCTCGAGGAGCGGATCGAAGGCCGTGAGTTCTCCGTCGAGACACTGGTACGTGACGGCAGTGTGCTGTGGGCGGGCATCACGGCGAAGGACACCAACGAATCCGACACCTCGTTCTTCACCGAGACCGGCCACACCTCGCCCGCGCCCCATCTCACCCCGGACCAGGAGCGGCTGCTGCTCGGGGCCAACGCGGAGTTCCTGCGGTCTGTCCGGTTCGGCACCGGCATGAGCCACGCCGAGTTCCGGCTGACCACCGATGACCGGGTCGTCCTGATGGAGGCCGCTGCCCGGCCGCCTGGTGACGCCATCACGCGCCTGTGGCGGCTGGCCACTGGTATGGATCTTGATGCGGCCCTGCTGGACCTCGTGCTCGGTATCGAACCGGTCATCGCGTCACCGCGGCGTCGGGCCCGGCAGGCCTATCTCGACCACCCCCGGGGCCTCCTCGCGGACGTGACCGCGGACGGCGTACCCGTGCACTGGGTCAGTGAGCGGGGCCAGTGGCCGGACCTGCTGCCGATCCCGAAGGAGGCACCGGCACGGGGGCACGCGGTCCTGGTGAGTCGGCACCACGGCGACGTGCTGGGTGACCAGTCCGACTCCAGAGGCCGGTCGGTCTCCGTCGTTGTGGACGCTCCGCTCGACGACGACATCGACGCCGCCGTGCTCGGGGCGACCTGGTCCATCACGATCCATACCGTGCCTGTCGAGGCGCCGGAAGAAGTCGTGCGTTGACCGGCCGCACCGGCACTGCCGACACCGCCCGTGCGGTGTGCGACGTCGCCGACGCACAGGCGGTGGCCCGATTTGCCGCGCGGACGATTCTTGTCTCCGGGCCACCCGTGCCGGGGCGGCCGCGAAGGCCGCTGCCGATGATGCTTCCGGTGTCGTCGGCGGCCCGCCTGTCACCGTGACACACCTCGACGGCAAGCGGTTCGGGCTACGGGTCCTCGGGCTCGGGCGGTGCCGGTTCACGGCTCCTCTGGCGCCGGAGGCCACCCTGCGGGGCCGATTCTGTGACGGCCGGACGACCGACGACCCGGCGTACGCCGGCGGCGGGAGTCCGATCACGGAGACGATCGGCCGCGGCGGCATGGCCGCCGCGGCCATGCCCTTGCAGGATCACTCCGCCGGCACACCCGAGTACCGGATTCCCGCGCTCGCTCACCGAGGTGTGCCGTGCGGCACTTCAACCAGGTCGTCTTCAGCGGTATCTCCATCGCATCCGTCCTCGGCGTGCCGTTCGGCACCTTCATCGGTCGGTCCAACTGGCGTATCGCGTTCTGGGCGATCGCCGGGATCGGCGTCCTGATACTCGCTGCTGTGATCTTCCTCGTGCCGTCCCTCGAACCTCGTGCCGTGGTGCCCCTGGCTGAACTGCCCAAGCTGCTGCGGGACGGCACTCTCGCCGCCCTGCTGATGACCCGGTACCGCATCGCGCGCCCCGAGTAGCACGTCCTGTCCCGTTCCCGCTCCATCTGCACATCCAACGCTCCGAACGAAAGAGTCACCATGCCGACACTGACCCAAAAAGAACACGTAGTAATTGTGGACGCCTACTCGGGCGGCCGATACCTGATCCCGGCCTTCCAAGCTCTTGGATATCCAGTCGTTCACGTTCAGTCTGGATCGGTTGGTCCCTTTTCTCGTGACAACGAAGTGGCGGCGGCCCGCGCCGACATTCACCTGGTCAACGATGGCGACGTCAGCGCATTGGTCGAGACTCTGCGTGCGGCGTCCACGCGGATTGTGCTGGCGGGGAGTGAGGGTGGAGTACTCCTTGCCGATCAACTGGCAGACAGCTTGGACCTGCCATTTCGCAATCACGCGGAACTGTCCATGGCGCGGCGCGACAAGTTCGACATGCAGGACCAGCTCCGACAGGCGGGCGTGGCGAGCATCAAGCAGGCTCGCGTCACCGATGCGGAGGAACTTGATGCCTGGCTGACCTCACATGAGGCATATCCCGTTGTGGTCAAGCCGCTGCTCAGTGCGGCGACAGAATCCGTGTTTGTGTGTCACTCGCAGGCTGAAGCCCATAAAGCCCTCGATGTAATCATCGGGAGTACCGACCTGTTCGGGAACCGGAACGATGCGGCGGTATGCCAGGAGTTTCTGGTCGGTGTCGAGTATGTGATCAACGGCATGGCCTGCCAAGGGCGTTACTCCTTCACGGATGCATGGCAATCCGACAAGGTCGACAACCACGGATTTCATGTCTACGACACGCAGTACCTCTTCTGTGAAGAAGATCCGGGCTTTACGGAGATAGTCGAGTACGTCGGTGACGCATGCCGCGCACTCGGGCTTGTGAACGGTCCTTTCCATGCCGAGGTGATGCTTACGGACAGGGGGCCCGTATTGATCGAGGTCGGAGCGCGTATCGCGGGTGGTGCCGATCCGTATGTTGTCGAGAGCTGCCTGGGGCACTCGCAGGTCAGGTGGCTGGTACAGGCTTCACTGAACCCCGTCGCGTTCACTCAAGCTCGGGAACTCCTGCCGCCTGTCCCGCGGTCCCAGCGGGCTGCCTACGTGTACCTGATTGCCAAGACGGAGGGGCGAGTTCGAGAAGCCGATCTCTCCAAATTCCTCAGCGTCGGCGGCGTGATGCACATCAGTTATCAGTATGCGCCGGGTGACCGCCAAATGATAACGAAGGATGCGATCACTGCCGCAGGAGTGGTCCTCCTGACTGCCGAAACTCAGGAAGAGCTCAACGGTCGGGTGCGTCAGGTTCGAGAAATTGAGGCTTCGATGTATGAGGCAATCATTGACAGGGAATCAGTTTGATGAAGCCACGGGCCCGATGACTGCGAGGTGTTCTCCTTACGTGGTTGGCGGGGTTGGTCCCGGTCCCTCGTAGGACCGGCAGGCCCAGGGTGCCGGGTGTGGCTCGGGTGTGTCAGCCCGTTGGCGGCTCTGCCCGAGCCCCCGACGCCTGGGCACACCAGGCCGAGAACCGCGACGTCTCTCAGCGGCGCGCTGCGACCATGCTGACCCGCACCGACGCCGGACGCGTTCCCGGAATCAAGGAGCCGCGTTCCCGACCGACTCTGCGAGAGGGCCACCCTGGCCTGCGGCTTGTCAATTTTCCGCAAGGCCCACGAAGGCGGGACGGGAACCACCCCGCAAGGCGGCCCAGGACAGGGTGCCGTTCGGTTCCGTGGGTGTGGAGGGTCAGGACGTCGGCAGACCTGTGAAGCGCCCCGCCACCCGCACATCCCCCTCGATCGCGCTCGCCGTCGTGCTCAGTTCCGGGAGGATGTCCCGGACGTACTCCTCGACCGACCGGCGGGCCACATGGGTCGCCGTGTTCAGCGCGGCGACGACCCGGCCCGTGCGGTCGTGGACCGGTACCGCGATCGAGCGGAGGCCTGCTTCGAGTTCCTCGTCCACCAGGGCGTAGCCCTGCGCGCGGACCGTTTCCAGGGCCGCCGTCAGTGCCGCCGGGTCCGTCAGGGTGCGCGGGGTCAGGGGGCGCAGGCCGCCGAGTGCCTGCCGGAGCCGGGCCGGGTCGGCGTCGGCCAGCAGCACGCGGCCCAGTGCCGTCGCGTACGCCGGGAAACGCGTGCCGACCGCGATGTTCACGCTCATCACCCGGCTCGTCGCGACCCTCGCCGTGTACTGGATGTCGTCGCCCACGAGGATCGCCAGGGACGCCGACTCGTGGATGCGGGCGGTGAGGGCGGTGAGGTGGGGGAGCGCCAGGTCGGCGAGGGTCGTACGGGAGAGGGGCGGGAAGCCGAGGGACAGGACCCGGGGTGTCAGGGTGAAGCGGCGGTCGCCGGACGGGGCGACCAGGCCCAGGTGTTCGTAGGTGATCAGGGCCCTGCGGGCGGTCGCCCGGGGCAGGCCCGTCGCCTGGGCGACCTCCGTCAGGGTCAGCTCGGCGCGGCCCTCGCCGAACGCGGTGAGGACCGTGAGCCCGCGGGCCAGGGACTCGACGAACTCCCGGCCCAGTTCCTGCTTCGAGGCCCCCGTCCAGGTCGCGAGCCCGGACGGGGCGGCGGCGGACTCGGTCCGGGGCAGCGCGCGCAGATCGTCCTCCATCGCCCCGACGGCCGCCCGCAGCCGCGGCAGCAGCGTGCTGCGCAGCTCCGCCGCCGTGTGCCGGCTCGTGTGGCTCACGACGCTCGCCACGCACGCGATCGTGCCGGTACGCGGGTCCCGCACGGGCACGGACACCGCCACCAGCCCCGGTTCGATCAACTGGTCGTCCAGCGCCCAGCCGTCCTGGCGTGCCCGCGCGGCCGCCCGTTCGAAGTCGGGGCCCGGGGAGGACGAGGACCGCGGGGGTACGGCCGGGAACTCCCGGTCCTCCGGGTCCGCCGTCCGCCGCTCCCGCCAGCGCGCCCAGTCCGGCTCCGTCCACTCCGTCGCGAACAGCGGGCCCGGCGCGGTGCGTTCGGCCGGCAGCAGGTCGCCGATGCGGAAGCTGAGGGACATCGCGCGGCGGCGGGTCGCCTGGTGGATGAAGCGGATGCCGTCCCGGTCGGGGACCGCCAAGGACACCGACTCGTCCAACTCGTCGGCGAGGGCGTCCGCGCGGGCGTCCAGGACGGAGGGCAGGCGCAGGGCGGCCAGATAGGCGTTGCCCAGTTCCATGATCCGAGGCGTGAGAACCGCGTCCCGGCCGTCGAGACGGACGTAGCCCATGCGCGCGAGCGTCCCGGTGATCCGGTCGACCGTGGAACGGGCGAGCCCGGTGGCCCGTTCCAGTCCGCTGAGGCTCAACACACCGCCCGCATCGGTCAGTTGGCGCACCACCGCGACCCCGCGGATCAACGGCGCGACCGCCTCGGCGGGCACGGCGGCGGCACGGTCGTCCAGCGTGGGCTCGGCGGGCATCGATTCTCCGGTACGACGATCTCGGGCAGCCCTACGGTAAGCCCGCGGCCGGTGCGGTCATCGCCGACGGCGCTACCGGGAGCCCGCTCCTGTCGGGCCAGTCGGGTGCCGCCGAACCCGCGACACCGGCTTTAGGAGAGCCGTGCTCCACAGAGCTCTGCTCCACAGTGCCGTGCTCCACCACCCGGGCCGGGCGACCGCGACCGTGCCACCCGTGACCGCCCCCGAGTCGCTCCACCGCTACCGCGTCCGCGTCACCGTCACCCGATAGTTCCCCGCCGTGTCCGCCCCCACGACCGCCACCCGGACGCCCCGCCCCGGATCGCGGAAGATCTCGCCCGCCGTGAACGGTGCGTCCGACAGTTCGGCGTGCACATTGGGGCTTCGGGTGCAGCCCCCGCTGTCCCGGTGGGCGTCGTACACCTTCACCGGGCCCATCCCCGTGTCGACGTCCGCCTCCACCTTGTAGATGAGGACGCCGGGGCGGCAGACCGCCTCGTCGTTGCCCTCGGGGGTGCGCAGCTCCAGGGCGTAGCCCGTCCGTCGGGAGAGCGGGACGAAGACGAGTCGGGTGCCGTCGGTGCCCGGCCGCTCCAGCGGGGTCAGCGTGTACTCCGAAGTCCCGCTGCTCATCGCGCAGTTCACCTGGGCCGGGTCCAGCCAGCCGAGCTTCCACTTGTGCCAGCCGAGGAGGTCGTTGTTGGCGCCCCAGTCCTCGCTCATGATGTCCCAGTGGCCGACCGCGCCCCCGCCCTCCTGGGTGTAGAGGTCGGGCAGGCCGAAGACATGGCCGTTCTCGTGCGGGAGGACGCGGTAGCCGGTCTGCGCGTAGGAGCCGGAGCCGTCGTCCTGGCGGGAGTAGACGAAGGAGGCGTTGGAGACGGGGACGCCGTCGGCCACCGGGGCCTCCGTGTTGCCCGCGAACGTCACCGACAGGACCGTGTCCAGGGCGGAGGGGCCCGCGTTCGGGGTGACCAGGACGTTCAGGAGGTCGTAGCGGCGGAAGTCCACCGTCGGGTCCGCCGCGGCCACGATGTCCTGGACGAGCTGCCGGTACCCGGGGTCGAAGGGCGCGCCGCGCTCTATGCCGTAGGACCTGAAGGACTTGGGCATGCGGAGCCAGTGGGTGACCGGGGTCTCGGGGCGGTAGTCGAGGCGGCCGTAGGAGCTGGTGGCGAACCACTCCTGGGTCTTGGGGAAGAACTCGTGGTAGCGGTCCATGGCGCTGCCCTGGCCGGGGGCGTCGGAGAAGTCGACCATCAGGGTCAGGGCGTGGACCGTGCCGGTGGAGCGGGAGTAGCCGCCGGGGGTGGGGATGCCCTCGGACATCTGGACGTCCAGCGGGCCGTTGATCATGCAGGGGCCGAGTGCGGAGGTGCGGGCGAGCGCGACCGGGCCCGCCGCCGTCATGGTGCCCGGGGTGAGGTGTCCGGTGCCGGCCGAGGTGCTGACCGCGAGGGTCAGGACGGTCACGGACGCGAGGGCGGCCACGCGGCGCGGGCGTATCCGACGGCTGGGCTGCATGCAGGGAGACCCTTCGCGCCACGGCAGCCGCCGGTCTCCGGCTGCACCCTTTCGATCACCCTGAGTCGTGGGGGGCGAGGGCGCGCGCTGGAGGAGACCGACCGTGTGGTTCCGGAAGACGGAGCTGAGGAGGGGTCCAAACGGAATGTGACCCAGGTCACATCAAATGTCCCACTGAGTGGGAAATAACCGGGGACCGTTTCCCCGTTTGGTCATGTGTCCGAGCGAAACGGGGACTGCCTCCCCGGATCGCCCCGAGTAATCCAAGGAGTACGCCGTGACGACCGCGACCCCCGTACAGCGAAAGGTGACCCGGCCGCGCGCCGACGCTTTGCGCAACCGGGAGCGGATCGTCACCGCCGCCCGCGAGATGTTCGTCGAGTTCGGGCCCGATGTGCCGCTCGACGAGATCGCCCGCCGGGCCGGCGTCGGCAACGCCACGCTGTACCGCAACTTCCCGGACCGCGACGCCCTCGTCCGCGAGGTCGTCTGCTCGGTCATGGACCGGATCGCGGAGGGCGCGGAGGTGGCACTCGCCGAGACCGGCGACGCCTTCGCCGCGCTGGAGCGCTTCGTCCACGACTCCGCGGACGAACGGGTCGGCGCGCTGTGCCCGATGATGGCCAGCACGTTCGACCACTTCCATCCGGATCTGGAAGCCGCCCGCAAGCGGGTGGAGGAGCTCATCGGCGAGGTCATGGAACGGGCCAGGGAGACCGGGCAGCTCCGGTCCGACGTGGGTGTCGGTGACGTGATGGTCGCCGTGGCCCAGCTCAGCCGGCCCCCGGCCGGCACCGGTTGCCTCAGCGCCGACCGCTTCGTACACCGACACCTGCAGCTGTTCCTGGACGGACTGCGGGCTCCGGCCCGCTCGGTCCTGCCCGGTACGGCCGCGACGATGGAGGATCTCCGGCAGCCCTGACCGATCAGTTCAGAGCGTCACGCCAGTCTCAACAACAGGCTTCCGGCTCTCGTCGACGTAGACGAGCCGTCCCCGACCACGTCCTTCCAACGTTTTCCACGTCCTTCTTCCGTATTTTTCCGTCACGAAGTCCCGAAGTGGGTACCGCCATGTCTGAAACAGCTCGAAGCGCCCCCGGCGCTCTCGACAAGGCCTCCGAGGCCGAGCACGAAGCCCATTCCAACCGCTGGAAGGCGCTCGCGTTCATCGCGCTCGCCCAGCTGATGGTCGTGCTTGACGCGACCATCGTGAACATCGCCCTCCCGTCCGCCCAGACCGACCTGGGCATCTCCGACGGCAACCGGCAGTGGGTCGTCACGGCCTATGCCCTCGCCTTCGGTGGTCTGCTGCTCTTCGGCGGTCGCATAGCCGACCTGTGGGGCCGCAAGCGCGCCTTCGTCGTCGGTCTGACCGGCTTCGCCGCCGCGTCCGCCCTCGGCGGTGTGGCCACCACCGGCGCCATGATGTTCGGCGCCCGTGCCCTCCAGGGCGCCTTCGGCGCACTGCTCGCGCCCGCCGCGCTCTCCCTGCTCGCCGTGATGTTCACGGACGCCAAGGAACGCGCCAAGGCGTTCGGTATCTACGGCGCGATCGCCGGTGGCGGCGGCGCCGTCGGCTTCATCCTCGGCGGTGTGCTGACCGAGTACCTCGACTGGCGCTGGACGTTCTTCGTGAACATCCCGTTCGCGATCGTCGCCGCGCTCGGCGCGTACTTCGTCATCCGCGAGCCGGAGGGCGGCCGCAACCGCAACCCGCTCGACATCCCGGGTGTCCTGCTCTCCACCCTCGGCCTGGTCTCGCTCGTCTACGGTTTCACCCGCGCCGAGTCCAACGGCTGGGGCGACTCCTCGACCGTCGCGCTGTTCATCGCGTCCGCTGTTCTGCTGATCTCGTTCGTGGTCGTCGAGGCGAAGGTCAAGGCCCCGCTGCTGCCGCTGCGCGTGGTCACCGACCGCAACCGCGGCGGTATCTACCTCTCGCTCGGCATCGCCATCATCGCGATGTTCGGCACGTTCCTCTTCCTCACCTACTACCTCCAGGTCGTCAAGGGCTTCTCGCCGATCAAGACCGGCTTCGCCTTCATGCCGATGATCGTCGGCATGATGGTCGGCTCGACCCAGATCGGCACCCGCCTGATGACCCGCCTGCCGGCCCGCCTGCTCATGGGCCCCGGCTTCCTGGTCGCCGCGGTCGGCATGCTCTTCATGACGCAGCTGGAGATCGGCTCGTCGTACGCCTCGATCATCCTGCCCGCGATGCTGCTGCTCGGCCTCGGCATGGGTACGGCGTTCATGCCGGCCATGTCCCTGGCCACCCTGGGCGTCGAGCCCCGGGACGCGGGTGTCGCCTCCGCGATGGTCAACACCTCGCAGCAGGTGGGCGGCGCCATCGGTACGGCCCTGCTGAACACGATCGCCGCCTCCGCGACGACCGCGTACATCAAGGACCACATCGCCGGCGCGGGTACCTCCAAGACCCAGCAGCAGCTCGTCGCGCTACAGGGTCAGGTGCACGGCTACACCAACGCCATCTGGTTCGCCGTCGGCATGCTGGTGACGGCCGCGGTCATCGTCTCGGTCCTCGTCAACGCCGGCAAGCAGAGCTCGGACCCGGTCGCCTCCGGTGACGGCGTCGAGGACGAGTTCAAGATCCCGGTCGTCGCCCACTGACGACGCCCGACCCGGTCGTACCCCCTTCGCACCATCCGTACGTACGGGGAAGGGGACGCCCCGTACGTACGACTCCCAGGAACTGCCCTGGCTTCAAGCTGAGTTGAGCGGCTCAGCGGAGCCAGGGCAGATCCGCGCCCGCTTCGTTCGGCTGAAGTCCCTCGGCGACGATCTCCATGATCTCGCCGAGGGACTTCTGCTGTTCCGGGCTCAGCCGCTCGAACAACGCCTGCCGTACGGCGGTCACATGGCCCGGCGCGGTACGGCTGAGCACGCCGTGGCCCTCGTCGGTCAGCACCGCGAACTGGCCGCGCTTGTCGGAGGGGCAGTCCTCGCGGCGCACCCACCCGTTCTTCTCCAGCCGCGCGATCGCGTGCGAGAGCCGGGAGCGGGTGATCTTCGCGTTCATGGCCAGCTCGGTCATCCGCAGCCGGCGGCCCGGCGTCTCGGCGAGCTGGACGAGCAGGCCGTAGTAGATGTGCGGCATGCCCGCGTCCCGCTGGAGCTGGCGGTCCAGATGGTCCTCCAGGAGGGTGCTGGCGTGCATGTAGAAGCGCCAGACCTGCTGCTCCTCGGCGGTGAGCCAGCGGGGTTCTGCGGAAGTGGGTGCCGTGTTCATGCACTCCACTGTACGAGAGCTCTCCTTGAAAGTTAAACAAACGAGGCGTAAGCTTCGGTACAGGGAATTTGAGAGTTCAAGCATGGGGAGTGACCGACATGTCCACCGCCGCACCGGAGCGCATGCCCGCCCTGTACCTCAGCCACGGCGCGCCGCCCCTCGCGGACGACCCGGTCTGGCCCGGCGAACTCGCCGCCTGGTCCGCCGGCCTCCCTCGCCCCAAGGCGATCCTCATGGTCTCCGCCCACTGGGAGGAGGCCCCCCTCGCCCTCGGCGCCACCGACCCGGTCCCCCTGGTCTACGACTTCTGGGGCTTCCCCGAGCACTACTACCAGGTCCGCTACGACGCCCCGGGTGCCCCCGAACTCGCCGCGTCCGTAAGGAAGTTGCTGCGTGCCCCGGGCATCCCCGTACAGGACGTCCCGGACCGCGGCCTCGACCACGGGGCGTACGTCCCGCTCGTCGAGATGTTCCCGGCCGCCGACATCCCGGTCCTCCAGGTGTCGATGCCGACCCTCGACCCGGCGAAGCTGATGGACATCGGCCGCAAACTCGCGCCGCTGCGCGACGAGGGCGTCCTGATCGTCGGCTCCGGCTTCTTCACCCACAACCTCGCCGCGCTGCGCCACACCGGCGGGGGAGTGCCCACCTGGTCCTCCGAGTTCGACGACTGGGGCAGGCGCGCGCTGGAGGCCCGCGACTGGGACGGCCTGCTGGACTTCCTGCACAAGGCACCGGCCGGGCGCTACGCCCATCCGCGCACCGAGCACTTCGCCCCGCTGTTCGTCACCATGGGCGCGGCGGAGGCGAGCGGCGAGCTGGACGCCCCGGAGGCCTTGAACCCGTCCGTGATCGACGGCTTCTGGATGGGGATGGCGAAGCGGTCGGTGCAGTTCGGCTGATGCCGTAGGACCTGTGGGACCTACAACTCCTTCTCGTACCAGGCGACATCCCAGTAGCGGCCGAACTTGCGGCCCACCTCCCGGTGGGTGCCGATGTACCGGAACCCGAAGCGTTCATGCAGCCGCGTGGACGCTTCGTTGGGCTGTGCGATGCCCGCGTACGCCCGGTGGACGTCCTCGGTCGCCAGGTCCGCCAACAGGGCTTCGTAGAGCAGCGTTCCGATGCCGCGGCCGGCGGCGTCCGGGGCGAGGTAGACCGTGAGCTCGACCGAGGTCGAGTAGGCGGGCTTCGTCCGGTAAGGGCTGGATGTGGCGTACCCGAGGATTCGCTGTGAGTTTCCTTGGAAGGTCCCGTCGACGGCAACCTTCAGGCGGTATGGCCCGTCTTCAGGGTGGGAGAGCAGCCAAGGGCGGCGCTCCTCCGGTGTGAAGGCGACGGTGTCGAAAGTGATCGGCGTCTCGCGTACGTAGTGGTTGTAGAGGTCGGTGAGGGCGTCGAGGTCACTGTCGACTCCCGGCCTGACCTGCACCTCTGTACGTTCCGACAGCATCGTTACCTCCTTGTGGCCGGACAGGGTACTGCAAGATCAGAAAAATAGGGGAACGGGTTGGGAATTCTGTCCGGATTCCAGTCGTTGTTTCCATCAGATGCAGGGCACCCGAGAAGAGTGCCGAGGCATCACAGGAACACCTGACGAACACCTGCTGACCCTCCCCCAGCGCCAAAGGGCCTGGGGGGACCCCCATTCGCAAGGGAGCACGCATGGCAACCCGTGCCGTAGCCCGTCGTAAGTCCGCCTCCGGCGAGACCTCCGGCGTGGCGCGCAGTGTTCGCGCCCATGGCGGCGAGATCGCCGACCGCGACCTGGTCGGCATGTACCTCGACGAAATCGCGCGCACACCGCTGCTCGACGCCGCCAAGGAAGTCGAGCTTTCACAGACCATCGAAGCGGGCGTGTTCGCGCGCCAGGTCCTCGACGGCGAGGAGCGGTCCCAGGCGGACGCCTCCCGCGAGGAGCTCGAAGCCCTGGTCGCCGAGAGCGAGCGGGCCAAGGACGTCTTCATCCGGTCGAACCTCCGGCTGGTCGTGGCCGTGGCCCGTCGCTACCCCCGTAGCGGCCTGCCCCTGCTCGACCTGATCCAGGAGGGGAACGCGGGCCTGGTGCGCGCGGTCGAGAAGTTCGACTACCGCAAGGGCTTCAAGTTCTCGACGTACGCGACCTGGTGGATCCGCCAGGCCATCACCCGCTCCATCGCCGACCAGTCCCGGACCATCCGGCTCCCCGTCCACCTGGTGGAGGAGCTGGGCCGGATCCGGCGCGTGCAGCGCGAGTTCAACCGGAAGAACGGGCGGGAGCCCGAGCACGCCGAGATCGCCGCCGAGCTGGAGTCGACCCCGGAGCGCGTGACGAACGTCCTGGACTGGGCGCGCGACCCGGTCTCGCTGAACATGTCGGTGGACGACGACGGCGACACGCAGTTCGGTGACCTCCTGGAGGACACCTCCGCGGTCTCGCCCGAGCAGTCCGTCATGACCCTGCTGCGCAGCGAGGAACTGGACGACCTGATCGGCCGCCTCGACCAGCGTACGGCCTCCATCATCAAGATGCGGTACGGCATGGAGGACGGCCGGGAGCGCACGCTCACCGAGGTCGGCAAGGAGCACGGCCTGACGCGCGAGCGCATCCGTCAGATCGAGAAGCACGCCCTGCTGGAGCTGAAGAAGCTGGCGAGCCAGACCGGGTTCGACGCGGCGGCGTAGGCGGCGAGCGGTCGTGAGTGCGGGGTGATGGTGCCGGGGGCGTGAGCCTCCGGCCCCCGGCCCGGCAGTCGCGGGGGCGTGCACGAATGCAGTGCGCGCTGGTCCGCGTGCGCCCGGTGGCGGGAGACCGCGCAAACATGGCCGTGGAACGCCGCTTCAACCTGCGGAGCTCTGGGAACAAGACTCCAGGGCCCAGGAGTTGGGGGTCACGGCCGCTGCCTCCAGGCCCCCCTGAGCCAAGTCCCGACGCAATCCCCCCCCGGCGCCGGGACTCTCCCGAACCGGACTTCGGTGTCTGTCCCCCCAGGCGCCGAGGTCCGGTTCTTCTTGTACAAGGGACAGCGGGACAGGTGGGGGAGAAGTCGGGCGAGTGGCGGTTGAGGTGTCGGGCACGCCAGGACGGCGGGGCACCCCGTACCTGAACCCCGGGGTGGCCCGCCGAATGGCAGATTGTGCCACAGAGGCATAGCCTGCCGAAGTGAGCAGCCCCACCCCAGCATCCGATTCCCGCCGCGTCTCCCCCTCCGCCCCGCTCTCGCTGACCGAGCGGCGCAAGGCCGAGACCCGGATGGAGATCGCCCGGGCGGCGGCCGGACTCTTCGTGAAACACGGGCTGCGGGCCACCCGCGCCGAGGACATCGCCCAGACCGCGGGCATCGCGCCCCGCACCTTCTACCGCTACTTCGCCACCAAGGAAGAGGCCGTCGCCCCGCTCTACGCGGCCGGCGCCGAGCGCTGGGCGGAGGCGGTCCGCGTGGCCCCGCCCGCGCTGTCGGTACCGGAGGCCCTGGAACACGGGGCACTCCACACGCTGACCCCCGGAGTCGGCGTCTCCGTCAACTCCTGGACCTGGGTCCGCCCACTGATCCGCATGGCGGAGTCCAGCTCCGGCCTGCGCAAGGTCTGGGCGGAGGTCTGCCAGACCGGCGAACGCGCCCTGGGCGAGGTCCTCGCGGAACGCATGGCCAAGGCCGAAGACGCCAACACCGCGCAACTCCCGCCCGCGACCTCCCCGGAACTACGCTTCGCCGCCGCCGTCGCAAGTGCGGCCGTACGCACGGCTGTTGAAGGCTGGGCGTTCGAGGACGAGCCGACCGGAACGGACGCCCGGTCCGGCCCGGCGGAGCTGGCGCTACGGAACCTGCGGGTGTTGCGGCACCTGCCGTGGGGGGAGATGGGGCGGGCGCCGGGGAGGGTGTGAGGCGCGTTCAGGTAGCGCCTGCGCGGCTGAGCGGTTCCCTCCGGGGGGAGTTCGGGTGGGTGTCGGGGCCGGCCTGAAGCGTGCTCGCGCGCTCTCGTGCGGCTGAGCCGTTTCTCCAAGGGGGATGGAGGGCAGGCGCCGGCCCCGGCCCGAGACCGGTTCACGCGCCGCCCGCGCGGCTGAGACGCTCCCCCAACTCCCTTACGCATCGGACCAGTTCGGCCGGTTCGTGCACCGTGAACTCCCACTCCAGCATGGCCAGTCGTACGGCCAGCCAGTGCACCGCGTCGCCGGTCGTGGCGCGTAGGCGGCAGCTCTGGTCGTCGAGGGGCTCCGGGGTGCCGAGCCAGGCCGGGACGCGTGCGGTGACGGCGTCGGCGGGGGCGGCGACGGTCACGACGTACTCGTAGGTCTCCTGGCGGTGGTACATCGACTGCCGCAGGTACTCCGCCGCGCTGCCCGTCGGCAGCTCGCGCGGGGTGAAGCGCGCCCCGGTGGCGAACGGTCGGCTCACCCGGTCGACCCGGAACGTCCGCCAGTCCTCGCGATCGAGGTCGTAGGCGACGAGGTACCAGCGTCGGCCGGTCGAGACGAGCCGGTACGGCTCCGTCACGCGGCGCGACTCCGTGCCGTCGCCCGCGCGGTAGTCGAAGCGCAGCCGCTCCTGCCCGGCCACCGTCGAGGCCATCACGGTGAGCGTCTCGGGGGCGATGCTCGCGCCGTCGCCACTGGTCAGCGGGGTCGTGGCGGCCTGGAGGGTGGCGACCCGGTGCCGCAGCCGGGAAGGGAGGACCTGTTCCAGCTTGGCCAGGGCGCGGACCGACGCCTCGTCCACGCCCTCCACCGCGTGCCCGGCGCCCGCGCGCAGCCCGACCGCGATCGCCACCGCCTCCTCGTCGTCCAGCACCAGCGGGGGCATCGCCTTGCCCGCGACCAGCCGGTAGCCGCCGTCGGAACCGAGCGTCGCCTGCACGGGATAGCCGAGCTCGCGGAGCCGGTCGATGTCGCGGCGGACCGTGCGCCGGGACACCCCGAGCCGGTCGGCCAGCTCGCCGCCGGGCCACTCGCGGGGCGTCTGGAGGAGGGAGAGAAGCTGGAGGAGCCGGGCCGGGGTGTCCGTCGTCATGAGTTCTCCGTCGTCGCCGTCTTCGCCATGGATTCGAGGATGCCGCAGAACTAGGACACGATCTGACCTAATGAGGTCCTAGCTTCGAGACATGACCTCCACCGAAACCCTTGTGGACAGCCCGGCCCCCGCAGCACCCGAGGCTCCCACGCCCGCCGCAGGCGACCGGCGGCGCTGGCTCGCCCTCGCGATCGTGATGACGGCGGCCTTCATGGACCTCGTCGACGTGACGATCGTCAATGTCGCGATCCCCTCGATCCAGCGGGACGCGGGCGCGTCCTTCAGCCAGATCCAGTGGATAACGGCCGGCTACGCGCTCGCCTTCGCCGCCGGCCTGATCACCGGCGGGCGGCTCGGCGACATCTACGGCCGCAAGCGGCTGTTCCTCCTCGGGATCGGCGGCTTCACGCTCGCCTCCGCGCTGTGCGGCTTCGCCGCGAACCCGGAGATGCTGGTCGCCTCGCGCATCCTCCAGGGCGGGATGGCCGCGATGATGGTGCCGCAGGTGCTGTCGATCGTGCACGCGACCTTCCCCGCGCACGAACGCGGCAAGGTGTTCGGGCTGTTCGGCGCGATCGTCGGACTCGGGGCAGTCTCCGGACCACTCCTCGGCGCCCTGCTCACCGAGTGGAACCTCTTCGGCCTCGAATGGCGCCCGATCTTCCTGATCAACCTGCCCGTCGGCATCGCGGGCCTGGTCCTCGGCAGCCGCTTCATCACGGAGTCGAAGGCCGCGCGCGCCCTGAAGCTGGACCTCGTCGGCGTCGCCCTGGTCACCCTCGGCCTGCTGATGCTGCTCTACCCGCTCACCCGGGGCGACCAACTGGGCTGGCCCGCCTGGGGGTTCGTGTCGATGTCCGGCTCGATCGGGGTCTTCGCCGGACTGGTGGCGTACGAGAAGCGCAAGGCCGCGAAGGACGGTGCCCCGCTCGTCGAGCTGTCGCTGTTCGAGGTGAAGAGCTTCGCGGCCGGTATCGCCGTGCAGACCGTGTTCGGCATCGGGCTCGGCATCTTCTTCCTGGTCTGGACGCTGTACATGCAGATCGGGCTGGGCTGGAGCCCGCTGCGGGCCGGGCTGACCGGCGTACCGTTCTCGATCGCCGTCTCGGTGGCGGCCGGGATGTCCGTGCAGAAGCTGGTCCCGCGCGTCGGCGGACGCAACGTGCTCCAGGCCGGCGCGCTGGTGATGGTCGTGGGCGTGCTGCTCTACCTCTGGGAGGCCGACCGGTACCAACTGGCCATCGCCTCCTGGCAGATGGCGCTGCCGCTCGTCGTGATGGGCGCCGGCATGGGCCTGATCTTCGCCCCGCTGACCGACACGATCCTCTCCGAAGTGCCGCGCGAGCACGCGGGTTCCGCGTCCGGACTCATCAACACCGTTCAGCAGATGGGCAATGCGCTGGGGCTCGGGCTGGTGTCGGTGGTCTTCTTCGGCTCGATCGGCGACCGGCTGACCCCGGCCGAGGTCGGCCCGGCGTTCGTCAACGCCTTCCAGAACGCGCTGGGTTGGGTGGCCGCGGTGATGGGCGTCATCTTCCTGCTGATGTTCGCGCTGCCGGGGCGGGCGGCTGCGGTGGAGAAGCGGGCGGCGGCCGAGAAGTCGGCGGCCATGGAAGAGTCGGAAGCCCTGGAGAAGTCGGCTTCCCCGAGCGGGAGTTGATGCCGCCTACCCGACCCGACCCGCCCGACTCGCGAAAGCGTTCCGGTGTACGACAGCGCCCCGCCCCGAAGCAGTACGGGGGCGGGGCGCTCGACGTGAACTCCCGGACGATGGCGTACGCCGGTGCTCGCAAGGAGGCGTACGCCGGGCGGTCCGACGGCGCTCTCCAGGGCGAACGCCGCACTACGTCCCTGAATGAACGGTTCTGTGGGGAACACGCCGACTTCGGGTGTCTCGTGTACTCACCGTGTGTCCAACTCGCCTGTGCCGCAAGAAAACTGACAGTGCGTGAGTTGACGATGTGACGGGCGGGCCGGGTGCGGGTGGCGAGGGTGCCGGCGCGCCACCGGGGGCGGACCGGGGACAGTGCCCTTATCCATTCGTCGACCTTTACGATGTGCGGCGGCGAACCGTTGATTTCGGTCGGGGGTTCCGCTTACCGCCCCGGCCCACCGCATTTCCTGTCGGCTCGGATTGCCGCGCGAAAAGAAATTCCCGTGACGGGGTCCGGTTAATCGAGCGGGTCGGAGCGGCTCGCTCCGTATGTTTTGCCGGGCGCGCTTCTGATTGCCGGGGGTGTCGGTCGGGCGGGTTGGTGTTGGCCGAATCTGTTTACTCTTGATCGTTGGCAATCATTTGATAACGCTGTCATGTCCCCGTGGAGGGCGAGGATGCCTTGTTCGCGTGGGGGCAAAGAGGGCAAAAAGCGCGGCCGGTCGAGGTGTTCCGACGGCGCGTACGGGGAGGTGTGCGGTCGGTGACAAACCCCGCCCGTAGGGGTTCTGTCCGGCTGTCCACCGCTGCGGGCTTGATGTTGTCGGACGGGGAGTGACCCAAACGGCATCCGTGGTGTTTACTGGGCACCGGTCTGATCCTTGGTGGGTCCGGACCATTCCGGGAGGTCCTGGGGGTGGTTCCCCTGGGGCCTCCTGTCTTTACCGTCGGTTTGTGCGGGCGTCATATCTCGGTCACCCGAGAAGAGTCCCCCGCCTCCCTGGAAAGGGGCCCGGACAGCCGGGGCGGTCGCGATAGGCAATGAGGTGAAAGGTAATTGCTTTCCCCTTCAAAGTACCCGCGATCTTCTGTAATAAAGCCCCACGGCAAGGGGTTGTCGGCAAGATCCACATTCTTCGTGGGCGCCCTCGAAAACACGACTGGCTCTTCACTCCTGGCGAGGGGTACCGTCTTGTCTCGCATCACAGTTTCCACCCGCCGGACCTCACCAGCCTGACGGTGCCACACCTCCCGGAATCCTCCGGACCCACCACCCGGAACCCCGCTGACCAGCGGGGCTTCCACCCGTAGCCACTACGAGGAATGGACCTGATGCGTACCGTCAACGACGACGGCGTATTCCCGCTGTCGCGCCGCGGCCTCCGCGCCACTCGCGGCCCCCAGTTCGTGACACACCGTCACCACCGCGCGCATCAGGGCGCGTACGCCGGTGCACGCGCCGCCACGGCCGCCGGCGCGGTCGTCGGTACGGGGGAGTGAGCGTGCCCTCGAACTCCGACCCCAACTGGCCGGCCGGCTTCAACTGGCCCATCGACAACGACGGTTCGGCGGACGCCGACCCTTCGACCGACATCAAGGTGCCGACCGACTTCGACCGGCCGACCGACTTCGATCGGCGGGCGGGTACCGATCGGTGGGCGGACACCGACCGGCGGGCGGACACCGACCGGTCTTCCGATGTCAGCCGGTCCTCCGATGTCAGCCGGTCCTCCGACTCCGGCCGGTCCTCCGACTCCGGCCGGTCCACCGATACCAACCGGTCCTCCGGCTCCGGCCGCTCCTCCGACTCCAGTTGGTCCACCGACACCAACCGCCCGACCGACCTCCTCCAGGACCACGAGAAGAAGCCCGAGGGAAGTTTCCTGCAACGCCTGTCCGCCGAGGACTGGCGTTTTCTGCTGGCGGACGACCTGCGGGGCCGCTGCTTCGGCCCGGACGAGTACCTGCCGCTGGGCCCGGACGACCGGAACGTGTACATGATCTGGGACGGCGTCGTACGACAGGACCGCTTCCCCCTGGGCGACCGGGAGAACGCCCCCACCGTCACCCGGTTCCGGGGCGGTGGCCAACTGGTCGGCGAGGCCAAGCTCATCGCCCTCGAATCCGCGGTACGCACCAGGTGCCTGGCCAGGACCGTGGTCATCCCCTGCCGCGCGCGCCGTTTCAACGTCCTGCTGAGCAACAGGCCCAAGGCCAAGGTCGCCCTCCTGTGCAGCCTTGAGGACCGCAACCGCAACGACGAACTCGTCTACACCCTGACCACGCGGCCGCCCCTGGAGCGCACCAGCCGGCTCCTGGCGCATCTCGCCGACACCGCGGGCGTCCCCGACCCCCGGACGGGCTCCACCACCATCACCGGCCCGGGTCAGAAGGACATCGCGGCCGCCCTCCAACTCGCCGTCTCCACCACGGAGAATGCGCTGCGGACCCTGCGCTACCACGGGATCGTCGAGGCCCGCTACCGCAAGTTCCTCGTCCACGACGTCGACGCGCTGCGCCACCTCGCCGCCGGGGTCTGACCCCGCCCCGGTGCACTCTCCCCCTCCCCGCTCGCGCTCCATCCCGATCGGATCACCGAATGACGATCAGTACCTTCTTGGTGCCCACTCTCTCCGCCGGCGGGGGTTGCGTCGCCCTGCTGGCGTACCAGCACCAGAGGCAGGTCTTCGCCTGGACGCGGAGGACGCGTCGCAGGGACGAGACGAACACCGAGTACGACAAGCCCGCCGAGTGGCTCGCCGATCTCTACAAGGCCCAGTGCAGCCTCACCCGGAAGCCCTGCCTCGCCGACGAATTCGCCGAGATCTCCCAGATCGGCAACCTGATCGAGGGGATAGCCGACAACACCGAGGCCGTCCGGACCGAGCTGAGGAAGGTCGTCGAGTGCGTGAAGGGCTACGTCGCCACCGCCCTGCCCGAGCCCGACCCGACGGCCGTACGCATCACCGTCCAGGAGCACCGCGCCCAACTCGTCCAGGCCATGCGGCAGGAGACCGCCCGGGGGGAACTGGTGCGCGCCATCCTCGCCGCCGAGAAGAAGATCAAGGAGCTGCGCCGCGGCTGATCCCGCCCACCGGCGTGGCTGATCCCACCCACCACCACAACTGATCCCGTCCACCGCCCCAGCCGATCTCCTCCTCCACCACGGCCGGTTGCATCCCTCTCTGCCCGTTCATGTCCACTTGATGCCCGAACCTGTTTACTTTCTCGAAATCTGGGCGTAGCCTCCGAGCGAAACCACAAGTTCGGGCACAGGTCGGAGGCGAACGGACATGTACGCACCGGAGCGGCAGCAGGAGATCCTCCGGCTGGCCCGTGACGGCGGCCGGGTGGACGTGATCTCGCTGGCCGAGGAGTTCCAGGTCACGGCGGAGACGATCCGCCGGGATCTGAAGGCCCTCGACCGCGCGGGACTCGTCCGCCGGGTGCACGGCGGCGCCATACCCGCGGGGCGGCTCGACTTCGAGCCGGACCTCGCCGAGCGCGAGTCGACGGCGGCCGACGAGAAGGACCGGATCGCCAAGGCGGCCCTCGCCGAACTGCCCATGCAGGGCACGGTGATCCTCGACGCCGGTACGACGGTGGCCCGCCTCGCGGGCATCATCCCGCTGGAGGCCGAGCTCACCGTCGTCACCCACTCCCTGCCCATCGCGGCCCGCCTCGCGGACCACCCGGGCATGCAGCTCCACCTCGTCGGGGGGCGCGTGCGGCACCGTACCCGCGCCGCCGTGGACGCCTGGGCGCTGCGGGCGTACGGCGAGATCCGCGCGGACGTCGTGTTCGTCGCGGCCAACGGCTTCTCCGCCGGGCACGGGCTGACCACGCCCGACCTCGCCGAGGCCGCGGTGAAGCGCGCGGCGGTCGCCGCCGCCCGCCGCGTGGTGCTGCTCGCCGACTCCGCCAAGCACGGCCAGGAGCACTTCGCCCGCTTCGGCGCCCTGAGCGATGTGGACCTCCTGATCACCGACAGCGGGCTGAGCCCAGAAGACGCCACCGCCATGGAGCGCGGCGGCACGGAAGTGCTGTGTGTCTAGAAACGAGTGCGCATGATCCTCACGGTCACCCCGAACCCGTCCCTCGACCGCACCTACGAGGTCCCCTCGCTGGACCGCGGCGAGGTCATACGGGCCACCGGCGAGCGCATGGACCCGGGCGGCAAGGGCGTCAACGTCTCCCGCGCGGTCGCCGCCGCGGGCCGCCGTACGGTCGCCGTCCTGCCGCTCGGCGGTGCCCCGGGCGCGCTGGTCGCCGACCTGCTCGACGCGCAGGGCATCGAGGTCGCGCCGGTCCCGGTCGCCGGGGCCACCCGCTCGAACATCGCCCTCGCCGAGGCGGACGGCGTCCTCACGAAGATCAACGCCCCCGGCCCCGAACTGACCGCCGCCGAACAGGAGTTGCTCCTCGAGACGGTCCGCCGGCAGTCCCGTGACGCCGACTGGATCGCCTGCTGCGGCAGCCTCCCGCGCGGCCTCGCGCCGTCCTGGTACGCCGACCTGGTCGCCCGCGCGCACGCGGCCGGCGTCCGGATCGCCCTGGACACCTCAGGACCCGCGCTCATCGAGGCCCTGCGCGAACGCCCGGACGTGGTCAAGCCCAACGCCGAGGAGCTGGCCGAGGCCGTCTCCCGCCCGCTGGCCACCATCGGCGACGCGGTCAAGGCGGCCGAAGAACTGCGGGAGTTGGGCGCGGGCGCGGTCCTCGCGAGCCTCGGCGCCGACGGGCAACTGCTCGTGGACGCCTCGGGCGCCTGGTACGGCAGTGCGCGCGTCGACGTCGTACGCAGCAATGTCGGTGCGGGGGACTCCTCGCTGGCCGGCTTCCTGATCGCCGGCGGCCACGGCCCGGAGGCCCTGGCCTCGGCGGTCGCCCACGGCGCGGCGGCCGTCCAGCTCCCCGGCAGCGTGATGCCCACCCCGGCCGACCTCGACCCGGCCGCGGTGACGGTCACGGCGGACGTCCCGGTGGACCGCGTCCTGACGGAGCCGGTGTCATGAACGTTTCCACGGCGTCCGGGTCACCCCTCGAACCGGCCACCCAGCGACGGCACTTCCCCTTAACCGCCGCCCTCCCCCTCTCCCCGACCCACCGCAGTACCCCCGTCCCCACCCCCGCCCATGACACCCCCCGGGCGATACGCGTGCGAAGGAGCCCGCGATGAGCGAGATGATCACCGCGGACCTGGTCGACCTCGACCTGTCCGCCGATACCAAAGAGGCGGCGGCACGTGCCCTCGCCGAGCGCATGGTCGCCCAGGGCCGGGTCACCGACCTCGACGGCTTCCTCGCCGACGTGGCCGCCCGCGAGGCGCAGATGCCGACCGGCCTCGACGGCGGCATCGGCATCCCGCACTGCCGCAGCGCGTACGTCACCGAGCCGTCGCTCGCCTTCGGGCGCAGCGCCGAGGGTGTCGACTTCGGCGCCCCGGACGGCCCCGCCGACCTGATCTTCCTGATCGCCGCGCCCGCCGGCGCCGACGACGCCCACCTGACGATCCTCTCCGCACTGGCCCGCCAGCTCATGAACGCCGAGTTCACCTCCGCCCTGCGCGCGGTCGGCGACGCGGAGAGCGCCGCTGCCCTGATCCGCGGGGACGCACCCGAGGCCGGGTCCGAGGCCGCGGCCGGTTCCGCGGGCACCACAGACTCCGTGGCGACGTCGGCGGCGGCCTCCGCCGACGCCGCCACGGGCACCACGAGCCCGGCACCCGCGTCCGACGACGACCGTGCGTTCCGTATCGTCGCCGTCACCTCCTGCCCGACCGGTATCGCGCACACCTACATGGCGGCCGAGGCACTGGAGAACGCCGGTCGCGCGGCGGGCGTCGAACTCACCGTGGAGCCGCAGGGCTCGGCCGGTTTCACCCGGCTCGACCCGGCGGTGATCGCGGCGGCGGACGCCGTGATCTTCGCCCACGACGTACCCGTACGGGAGAAGGAACGCTTCGCCGGCAAGCCGACCGTCGACGTCGGTGTGAAGGCGGGCATCAACCGTCCCGCCGAACTGATCACCGAGGTCCGCGGCAAGGCGGAGCGCGGCGAGGTCAGCGGCGGATCCGCGCCCACGCCGGTCGAGCGCGGCGGCGAGGCGGGCGAGGGCTACGGCTCCATGCTCCGCAAGTGGCTGATGTCCGGCGTGAGTTACATGGTCCCGTTCGTCGCGGCGGGCGGTCTGCTGATCGCCCTCGGCTTCGCGATCGGCGGCTACGAGATCAAGTCCGCGCCGTCGGTCATGCAGCACTTCGTGTGGACGCAGACCGACAGCTGGGCCGCGCTGATGTTCCAGATCGGCGCCGTGGCCTTCGGCTTCCTGGTCCCGGTCCTGGCCGGCTACATCGCCTACGGCATGGCGGACCGGCCCGGTCTGGTGCCCGGTTTCGTCGGCGGCATGATCGCCTCCACCATCAACGCGGGCTTCCTCGGCGGTCTCGCCGCCGGTCTGATCGCCGGTGGTGTGGTGCTGGCGATCCAGAAGGTGAAGATCCCGGCGCCGGTGCGCGGGATCATGCCGGTGGTGGTGATCCCACTGATCTCCACGGCGATCGTCGGGTTCCTGATGTTCGTCGTGATCGGCAAACCGATCGCCTCCGCCCAGAAGGGCATGACCGACTGGCTCAACGGCCTCAGCGGCTCGAACGCCATCCTGCTGGGCGCCCTGCTCGGCCTGATGATGTGCTTCGACCTCGGCGGCCCGGTCAACAAGGTCGCGTACACCTTCGCCACGGCGGGTATCGCGGTCTCCAACCCGAGTGACTCCGCGATGAAGATCATGGCCGCGGTGATGGCGGCCGGCATGGTCCCGCCGCTGGCGATGGCCCTGGCCACGACCGTGCGCGGCAAGCTCTTCACCGAGACCGAGCGCGAGAACGGCAAGGCCGCCTGGGTCCTGGGCGCCTCCTTCATCTCCGAGGGCGCGATCCCGTTCGCGGCGGCCGACCCGCTGCGCGTCATCCCGTCCTCGATGGTGGGCGGCGCGATCACCGGCTCCCTGTCGATGGCGTTCGGCGCGACCCTGCGCGCCCCGCACGGCGGCATCTTCGTGGTCCCGCTGATCGGGCACGCGTTCTTCTACCTGATCGCCATCGCGGTCGGTATGTGCGTCACCGCGGCCCTGGTCGTCGTCCTGAAGGGCATGCGCAAGCCGGCCGCCGGCAGCACGGCGCCCGGAGCGCCGGAGGACATACCGGCCCCGACGGCGGACACGAAGCAGCCGGTCGCCGTCTAGCCACTTTTGGGCCCCCGTGAGGTGTTCACGGCAACTGCGAGATACGTCACGGTCCGGGACCACGGTCCCGGACCGTGGTGTCTACTGGAACACATGCCTGCGCACGTCTCGATCCTCCAGCTGACCGGTGTGGCCGTCCTCGCCCTGGCGACCGTCGCCTGGGTGCTCGGCCTCACCCGCATCCTGCGCCGCTCCCTCGTCGAGCCCACCGCATGGCACGCGGCCCAACCGCTCTACGGCCTCCCGAACCAGCGCGACACCGCTCCCCACCTGGAGTCCGTCGAACTGACCCCTGCGGAGCACGACGCCTTCGCGGGTCTGGTACGACAGCTCAGCGACGGGCGTTGAACCTCTCCCCGGGTCAGAAGACCCGCGCCGCCCGCCGCTCCATCGCGTCCCGGGCCGCGTCCTCGCTGTCGTACACCTCGCACATGTGACGTCCGTCGGGGGTCGCCGTGTGCTCGACCTCCCACAGGGAGACCTCCGCGCCGTCGCACAACAGGAACGCGTGCTCGTAGAGCGAGAAGCACACCGCCGTACGGCCCGCTCGGAACGGGCGGCCGAAGGCCTGCGTGATCTGGTGCGCGAACGCCGTCTCCAACAGTGCCGCCGTCTCCTCGTCCGGCCGGTCCGTGTTCTCCGCCCGGCGCAATAACCTGCGCGCGTGGTCCGCGGAGTCGTCCGACTCGTAGGTGTGCCGGGGCTCCGGGATCGGCGACAACTGCACCAGCACCGGCAGTTCGAACTCCGGGGTGTCCGGCGGCAGCGGCAGGCGCGCGGTCGCGGTGCGCAGCTCCTCCTCGTCCACGTACACCTCGTGCTGCGTCTCACGCCCCAGCACGGTGTTGTGGACGAGCTCCCACAGGGTGAGCGCGGAACCGTCGGCGAGCAACCACGTGTGCCGGTACGTCTCCCGGTGCAGGCCGGCGCTGTGGTGCGCGGAGTGCAGCGAACTGTCGTGCGCCAGCGCGCAGTCCAGACGCCCTATCGTCTCGTCCGGCAGCTCGAAGGAGTTCAGGGCACGGCCGAGGAGTCGCTCCAGGGTCTCCTGCGGAGACTCGGGCGACTCGGGTTGTTCGTACGCTGCCGTGTCGTACGGAACGCTCAAGGCTTCTCCCGGCGTTGCTGCATGTCACCTTGTGGGTGCATACCGTAGCCCCTCGGTCGGACATCATTCCTGTGAACCGAGAAAACGTATGCCCGGAAAACGCGCGGGCCGCGCGAGATGTTCCCGCGCGGCCCGAAGTTCCGTCAAAACCCGCCGGTCAGGCGGCACTTCCGGCGGTCCACTCGCTCCATCCCAGGTTCCAGCCGTTGAGCCCGTTGTCCGGGGCGACCGTCTTGTCGGGGGAGTTCTTCACGATCACGACGTCCCCGATGAGGGAGTTGTCGTAGAACCACTTGGCGTTCGTCGCGCCCTGCGCGCCCTGCACGTCCGCGAGCCCGACACAGCCGTGACTGGTGCCGGTCTGACCGAAGGGCGGATTCGCCTGGTTGTACCAGTAGTTGCCGTGGATGAACGTCCCCGACGAGGTCAGCCGCATCGCGTGCGGCACGTCCGGGATGTCGTACTCGCCGCCAAGCCCGACCGTCCGGCTGTTCATCCGCGTCTGCGTGAACTTCTCGGAGATCACCATCTGCCCGTTGTACGTGGTGTGTTCGGGGCTGCCCGAGGAGATCGGCAGCGACTTGAGGGTCTGACCGTCCCGAACGACCGTCATGGTCTGGGTGTTCACGTCGACCGTGGACACCTGCGAACGGCCGATGGTGAAGCTCACCGTCTTCTTCTGCACGCCGTAGACGCCGTTCGCGCCCTGCACACCGTCCAGGTCGATCTTCATCGTGACCTTGGAACCGGCCTTCCAGTAGTCCTGCGGCCGGAAGTCGAGCCGCTGCGCCCCGAACCAGTGCCCCACGACCTGCTGCCCGCTGCTGGACGTGACCGTGATGTGCGACTGCACGGCCTTCTGGTCGCTGATCGCCTTGTCGAACGTGAACGACACCGGCATCCCCACACCGACCGTCGTCCCGTTGTCCGGCGTGTACGTCCCGATGAAGCTGTTGCCCGAAGTGACCGTGGTGAAGATGGAGTTGGCGGCGGCGGTCTTGCCGCTCGCATCCTTCGCGGTGGCCGATATCTGGTACTTGGTCCCGCGCTCCAACTGCTCCTTCGGCTTCCAGCTCGCGCCGTCCGCGGACATCGCCCCGTCCACCGCCTGCCCCGACCCCGAGACCGTCATCTTCACGTCGGTCAGCTTGCCGTCGCTGACCCGCACGCCGGTCGCGTTGATGGACGCGTTCGTCGAACCGTCCTTCGCCGAGATGACGATCTTCGCGGTCGACGTCTTCACGGACGTCCCGCCGCCACCCTTGCTGTTGGTGTCGGTGTCCGCGCTGGCGTTCCCGCCGCACGCGCTGAGGGTGAGGGTGCCGACCACCAGGGCGGCGATGGCCCCCAGTACGCGCCGCGCTGCTATGTCCGGCGTTGTCACGGGCTGCTCCAGGTTCGAGTGGTGTGCGGAGTGCGGAAGTACGCGGCGCGCGGTGGTGACGCGTTGTGCGTGATGCTTGATCCGCTGCGATGCGTGGACAAAGAGGGTCCCCGCCCCCGCACGGGTTCCCGCCGTTCCCCACGAACGCCATCCGGTGACAGAACCGCGACAAACACCGGGACGAACCTCTGGAAACCCCGGATGCCCACCGCCACAGGACGCGTCTACCGCCTACCGCCTCCCGTACAACTCCTCGTACGACGGCCACGTCCCACCCGGCCCGTCCACCGGCTCGGCGGCACGCACCGCGCGAACGATCGCCCGGGTCACGACCTCCGCGCCGGCCGCGAGGATGTCGTTGAGGGCGAGGGGGTGTTCGGCGTCGAGCGGACGGGCCCCGGTGGCCATCGTGAACACCGTGTCCCCGTCGTTCAGCAGGTGCACCGGGCGTACGGCGCGTGCGATGCCGTCGTGCGCCGTGCCGGCCAACTTCTGTGCCTGCGCCTTCGACAGGTCCGCGTCGGTGGCGACCACCGCGAGCGTGGTGTTCAGCAGGGGAGGCGCGTTCTTCGCGGCGGTCTCGGCGAGGCGCCGGCGCGCGGCCTCGTGCACGCTCGCTTCCGGATACGTCACACGCCCCTGGAACAACTCCCCGTACAGGACGCCCGTTTCGGGATCCAGCACCGACCCCGCCGCGTTGGCCACCACGAGCGCGGCCACCGTGATCCCGGACTCCAGCACCATGCTCGCGGTCCCGATCCCGCCCTTCATCGGCCCGACCGCGGCGCCCGTGCCGGCGCCCACGCAGCCCTCGCGCACCCGCACCCCCGGCCCGCTGATCGCGGCGGCCTCGACCGCGGCCCGCCCGGTGGCCGCGTCAGGCCGGGCCCTGAAGTCGCCGCCCCGCCCCAGGTCGAAGACACAGGCCGCGGGCACCACCGGCACGACGTGCAACGGATCCACGCCGACCCGCACCCCGCGCCCCTGCTCCTCCAGCCAGGCCATCACCCCGGACGCGGCATCGAGCCCGTACGCGCTGCCGCCGGTCAGGACGATCGCCTCGGCCCGCTGCACCACGTTGCGCGGATCGAGCGCGTCGGTCTCCTTGGTACCGGGCCCACCACCGCGCACATCCACGGCGGCCACCGCCCCACCCTCCGGCGCGAGCACGACGGTGGTACCGGTGAGCCAACCGTCCCCCACCCGCGTCGCATGCCCCACCCGCACCCCGGCCACATCCGTCAACGCGTCAACTGTCATGGGGCTCAGTCTCACCCAGCGAGCTCCTGATCCGGGGATGGGCGACGCGGGGCGGGCCGGTGATGTGGGGATGTTCGGTTCGGCTTGGGCGGGTGTTTCGGTGGGGGTTGGCTGGGTGTTGAGGGTTGGCTGGGTGTGGGGTTGGCCCTGCGCGGCGGCTGTTTTGGCGGCGGGGGGCGGTTCGGCATCGGCGGCTGACCCGAGGGTGACGGTCAGCTCAGTACGCGCCGCTGGTCCGGGGATGATCGACTCAGTACCTGCCGCTGATCCGGGGGCAGTTGGGCCGCCACGCGTGGCTGATGCGATGGCGGCCGGCTCAGCGTGTGTGGCTGTTGCGTTGACGGTTCGGCCAGAGTGTTTTGCCGTTGCCGTTGCCGTTGCCGTTGCCGTTGGCGTTGGCGTTGGCGTTGGCGGGGCGGTCGGCCCAGCGCGTCCGGCCGGTCCGGTGGCGGTCAGTCCGCCGTCGCCGGTGCCACGGCCCCGCTTCCCCCGGCGGCAGCCGTCCGTGCTGTCAGTGTCACCCCGACCGCGACTGTCAGCGCCGACACCAGGCCCGCCGCGAGCACCGCCCAGTCCCCCAGGAAGGTGCAGCAGATCACCAGCAACGCGGCCACCGGAAGCACCAGTTGCTGGGTGATGCCCACCTTGTAGTGGCGGGCGTGCAGCACCCAGACGCTGAGCAGGTACAGCGCTGTCGGCAGGGTCACCGCGGCGGACGCCGCCAGCGTGGAGATGTGTGCCTTGCCCACCGCCTGTGTGACCGCCACCTCCAGGCCCGCGCCGATCGTGGCCGCGGAGGCGAAGATCAGGTAGTGGCCGTAACCCCACAGGAACGCCTGCCGGTTGGACCGAAGATGCCCGTGGATCGGCACCACGAAGTAGATCCACCACGCGGCGAACACGATCAGCAACCCGCCCGCAGCGATGGGCAACAGCTCGCCCAGCGCGTCGTGTTCGTCCACTCCCGACTGCACGGCGACCGTCGCCGCCGCGATCGTCTCGCCCAGCACGATGATCGTGAACAGCCCGTACCGTTCCGAGATGTGGTGCGGATGCCACGGCGTAGGGAAGTCCTTCTCCGCGTAGCGCGGCACGCACAGCTCGGCGATCACCATCACGAGGAACACCCAACCCCGGGCCGGTTCCGGCAGGACCACGAGGCCTGTCCAGCCGGCCATGCAGAGCAGCACGCCGCCCGCGTACCGCGATGCCATCGTCCGCTCCGGCCCGGTCGCGGCCCGCGCCGCCCGCAGCCACTGCGTGGCCATCGCCAGCCTCATGATCACGTAGCCGAGCCAGACGATCAGGTAGTCGTGGTGCTCGAAGGCTCGCGCGACCCCGGCCGCGAGGACCAGGACTCCGGCGATCTGCACCAGGGTGACGACCCGGTACAGCACGTCGTCGTTGTCGTAGGCCGAGGCGAACCACGAGAAGTTCATCCAGGCCCACCAGATCGAGAAGAACTGCATCGCGTAGTTCAGTACACCCTCGCCCGCATGCCCCTCCGCGACGGCGTGCGCCAACTGGACGCCCGCCTGCGCGATGGCCACGACGAAGCACAGGTCGAAGAACAGCTCCAGCGGCGAGGCGACCCGGTGCGGTTCGTCCCGGCCTCGGGCGGTGAGCGGGCGCAGGAGGCGGAGCGGTTGCTGGGGCCGCTGGGGTCTTTGAATCTCGGACGTCATGAGGCCAAGCACAGCAGATAACGTCGGCCGGGGGTCGTACCCTGGAGGCATGAGTACCGCCCCCGCCTCCGACCCGCGCGATCCGAAGTCCACGCTGGTCTTCGACGACCCGCTGAGCCGGCCGTCCTCGGACGACACGGACCGCGGGTGGGGCGAGCGGACCGAGGGCGACAGCGCGGCCGACAGTGCGGCCGACCTGAAGCGCTTCCTCGACGAGAAGCCGCCCCACCACATCTGAGCCGTCGACCGGGCTTGAGCCATCGACCGGGCGGCCCGAGCCGTCGGCCACGCGTGAGCCGGGGCCGGGCTCCGAGATCTCGGCTACGGCTCCCGGTGCCCCTCGCCGCGCTGCGCGACGAGCGCGTCGCGGATCTCCTTCAGGACCTCCAGCTCGGTGATCTCGATGACCTCGTGCGTGCCCTCCTTGGCCTTGCGCTGGGCCTCCGCCCGGGCCAGGTACTTCGACATCGGCAGCACCATCAGGAAGTACACGACCGCTGCGGTGATCACGAAGCTGAGGGCGGCCCCCAGGACGGAGCCCCACATCAGCTGGATGCCCTTGTCGCCCGAACAGGTGCTGCTCAGGCATGAACTGTAGGTGTCCAGGTTCTGTGTCCCGATCGCCCCGACAAGCGGGTTGATGATCCCCTTCACCACCGAGTTGACGATGTTCGTGAAGGCGGCGCCGATGACGACCGCGACTGCCAGATCGACGACGTTCCCGCGCGTCAGGAAGGCCTTGAAGCCCTGCCAGACGCTCGGTTCCTTCTTCTGCTCGCTCAACTCGGAGCCTCTTCTCGCACACGCAGGGGGTGGAACCAACAGCTCCGCAACCTACGTCAAGGATCGGCCGTCGTGTCCAATTCAGTAACTCGAACGAGGGACTTGACACGAATTCGCACAGGCGCCGGAGAGTGCGGCTCACGATGCGGAGAACACGGGTCAACACACTGTCACCGCCAACCGTGCCGTGGCGCTCGCACCGGCCAGCCGCGCCGCCGTGGAGCGCGGCACCGACAGCACCACCAACGCCCCGCCGCCGTCGGCCACTTCGAGCGGCTCGGGCACTTTCGTCACCCGCACCCCGCGCGCGACCACCCGGGCCGCACCGCCCGCCGCCGACTCCTCGGCGGCGATCACATCGACCCGGTCGCCGGCCCGCAGCAGCCGGACCGTACCGGCGTCTGCGATCCGCACCGGTGCCGACACCCACTCGACCGCCCGGCGCTGCCGTACCGGATCGGCCACCGGGTGCCCGCGAGGCCGCTCGCTGTGCCTGGCCTCCGTCGCGTCACGCGGGCCGGCCGCCAGGAGCGCGGCGGCGGTCACCGCGAGCCCGGCCGCCACGGCCCGCCTCCGGTGCCGTAGCAACCGACGCAGTTGATGGCGACCGCCGCGCACCCGCACCGGCGCGAAGTGCGGCACCTCGCACGTGGGCGGAGCGTCGGTGCCCAACGGGCGCGGAAAGGAAGGGGAGATGAGCGGAGAACCGGAAGGGGAGCTGAGAGGGGACAGGGACATGGGGACCACCACCTGCGACGAGGGATCGGTATGCGGTCCCACGATGAGGCCTCGCGCCGCCGCCTGCCGGAGCCCGTGTGCTACCCGCCGGTTGTGGACAACTCCCTCACCCGAACGGGAAGTTCCGCACCTCCGTCGGTTCTCCGCGCCCTCGCCGGCTCTCCGAATCCCCGGCCGCGGCCGGTGCCGCTACGGCAGCTCGAACCCCGGATCCATCCCGCCCAGCGCGTTCACGCACAGGCAGTCCCGTGCCCCGCTCTCCGGCAGCGCGGCCACCGCGTCGAACAGCACGCCCCGCAGCCGGTCCACGTTGGCCGCGAACACCTGCAGCACCTCGTCGTGGGAGACGCCCTCGCCGGTCTCGGCGCCCGCGTCGAGGTCGGTGACCAGGGTCAACGAGGAGTAGCAGAGCTCCAGTTCGCGGGCGAGCGCCGCCTCGGGGTGACCGGTCATGCCGACCACCGACCAGCCCTGCGCCCGGTGCCACAAGGACTCGGCGCGGGTCGAGAACCGCGGGCCCTCGATCACCACGAGCGTGCCGCCGTCCACCGCTTCCCAGTCCTGCCCCCGCGCCGCCTTCAGCGCGGCCGCCCGGCCGGTCGGGCAGTAGGGGTCGGCCAGGGACACGTGCACCACGTTCGGCACCGTGCCGTCGGGCAGCGGCAGTCCGTCGAAGTACGTGCCCGTCCGGGACTTCGTACGGTCCACGAGCTGGTCCGGCACCAGCAGCGTGCCCGGCCCGTACTCGGGGCGCAGCCCGCCCACCGCGCACGGACCGAGGACCTGGGTGACCCCGACCGAGCGCAACGCCCAGAGGTTCGCCCGGTAGTTGATGCGGTGCGGCGGCAGATGGTGGCCGCGTCCGTGCCGGGGCAGGAAGGCGACCCGCCGGCCGGCGATCTCGCCGAGGAAGAGGGAGTCGCTGGGTGGTCCGTAGGGGGTGTCCACCCGGATCTCGGTCACGTCTTCGAGGAACGAATAGAACCCGGATCCACCGATCACGCCGATCTCTGCGTTCGCCATGAGCAGCACCCTAGCCGCCGCCGAAAAGCCGCAGGAGCGGCTACGGCAACGGCTACGGGAACCGGCTCAGAAAACGCCGAGGACCCTGTCGTCGTACGACGACAGGGTCCCGCGGAAAAGTCCTACGCGGCGGAGCTGTTACTGGACGAGGAGCCGGTGCTCGACGACTTCGACTTCGAGTCCGAGGAGGACGACGAGGTCGAGGTGGTGGACGGCTTCGAGTCCGAGGACGTCGACGGCTTCGCGGTGGCCGGCGAGCTGCTCGACGAGGAGCCGCGGCTGTCGTTCCGGTAGAAGCCGGAGCCCTTGAAGACAATGCCGACCGCGGAGAACACCTTCTTCAGGCGGCCACCGCAGTTGGGGCACTCGGTCAGGGCGTCGTCGGTGAACTTCTGCACCGCCTCGAGGCCCTCGCCGCACTCGGTGCACTGGTATTGGTAGGTCGGCACTGTGTCTTCCTCCTGGCACTCTCACTCAATGAGTGCTAACGAGCGTCCATAGTGACGTATTCCCGGGGATCAGTCCACTGTCACCGGCACGCGGTGACCGACGCCACGTGCCACGGTGCGGCTGTGGGGCCGGGTCGCGAGGTGTGACCGGAGGGCCACCAGGGTCCCTAGGGCGAGCGCCGTACCGGCCATCGGCACCAGGAAACCGGCGCCGCCCCACAGGCGGTCCTCCAGTTGTCCGGCGACCGTGACGGCGGCGGCCTGGCCGAGCGCGACCGCGCCGGTCAGCCAGGTGAAGGCCTCGGTGCGGGCGCCGGCCGGGACGAGCCCCTCGACCAGCGTGTAGCCGGTGATCAGGGCGGGCGCGATGCACATGCCGACCAGAAGACCGAGGCCGGCCAGCAGCAGTACGGAGTGGGCGGTCCACAGTGCGGACGCGGTCAGCGCGAGGGCTCCGTAGCCGACGAGGAGGCGGCGCTGCGGGGCCACCTTCCAGGCGACGGCACCGCAGACGAGACCGGAGAGCATGTTGCCCGCGGCGAACGTGCCGTACAGGACGCCGTTCAGGCCGGGTTCGCCGATCGAGTCGGTGAAGGCGGCCAGGGAGACCTGCATTCCGCCGAAGACGGAACCGATGCCCAGGAAGGTCACGATCAGCACGCGCACCCCGGGGATGCCCAGCGCGGAAACGTGCTCCACGCGTGCGTGCCCGCTGACGGCCACCGTGGGCTGGGTGCTCTTCTGGGCGGCGAACAGCAGACCGCCGATCAGGGTGAGCGACGCCTCCGTGATCAGGCCGGCGGCAGGGTTCACAGCGGTGCACAGGGCGGTCGCCAGGAGCGGGCCGAAGACGAAGGTCAGCTCGTCCGTGACGGACTCGAAGGCGGCGGCGGTGCTCAGCAGCGGGGAGTCCTGGAGCTTGACGCCCCAGCGGGCGCGCACCATGGGCCCGATCTGCGGCACCGAGGCGCCGGTCGGCACGGCCGCCACGAACAGCGCCCACAGGGGCGCGTGGCCGAGTGCGAGCGCCGTGAACGTCAGGCCCGACAGGGAGTGCAGCAGGACGCCGGGGAGCAGGACGGCCCGCTGGCCGTGGCGGTCGGCCAGGCGTCCGCTGTAGGGCGCGAACAGGGCCATGGAGACGCCGGTGACGGCCGCGGCGGCGCCCGCCGCGCCGTAGGAGCCGGTGGTGTGCTGGACCAGCAGCACGATGGAGATGGTGAGCATCGCGAACGGCTGGCGTGCCGCGAAGCCGGGGAGCAGGAACGTCCAGGCGCCGCGCGTGCGCAGCAACTGCCGGTATCCAGGACGGGATCCCGGGCGGGAGGTGACCGTGGATGCCACGGCCCGTGCCTTTCTGCCACCTGGTAGCGCGCCCTGTGCGGGGGGCGCCGAGCACTGTCCTCTTGCGCGGAACTGCGGTAGATACCGGTGCCCGCTGGAGAGGGATTCGGCCGCCATACGGTCGCGCCAGCACTGCGTCAGGCAGAGTTGGTTCGATCAGAATGTGCCTTCATCGTACAGGCGATCAGACCCGGTGGGCCTGTGAAAACGGGCACCATGCGCGCGTTCACCTGCGATTGGTGAACGTGTGAACCGTACGAAACATGCCCTTAACGACTGGCGTCGGTGGTGTCCGTGCCCAGCCATCCCGCCAGCTTGCCGCCGTGGCCCACCGCGCGCAGCCGCTGTTCCGCCGCGTCCCGGACGGGATCGGTGGCGACCACGAGGAGTTCGTCGCCGCGCCGCAGGACCGTCGAGGGCAGCGGGACAAACGATTTTCCGTCTCGTACGACGAGGGTGACCGCGGCTCCGGCCGGCAGTCTCAGTTCGTTGACCTCGACGCCGTGCATCTTCGACTCCTCGGGGATCGCGACCGACAGCAGATGCCCGCGCAGCCGCTCCAGGGGAGCCGATTCGATGCCGAGGTCGGCGGCCTCCGGGCCCTCGCCGAGCCGCAGCTTGCGGGCCAGCCAGGGCAGCGTCGGCCCCTGGACGAGGGTGTAGACGACGACCAGGACGAAGACGATGTTGAAGATGCGGCGGCTGCCGTCGACGCCGTTCACCATGGGGATCGTCGCCAGGATGATGGGCACGGCACCGCGCAGTCCGGCCCAGGACATGAGGGTCTGCTCCTGCCAGGGCACCCGGAACGGCGTGAGGCTGACCACCACGCTGAGCGGCCGGGCCACCATCGTCAGCACCAGGCCGATCAGGAGCGCGGGCCAGACGTCGTCCCCCAGCTCGTGCGGGGTGACCAGCAGGCCGAGCAGGACGAACATGCCGATCTGGGCGATCCAGCCGAGCCCGTCGGCGAAGCCGCGCGTCGCGGGCCAGTGGGGCAGCTTGGCGTTGCCGAGCACCATCGCGGCGAGATAGACCGCGAGGAACCCGCTGCCGTGCGCCAGGGCGCCCGCGGCGTACGCGGTGACCGCGATCGCCAGCACGGCGATGGGGTAGAGGCCGGAGGCCGGCAGCGCCACGTGCCGCAGCCCCCAGGAGCCGAGCCAGCCCACCGCGATGCCGATGGCCGCGCCGATGGCCAGCTCCAGGGCTATCTCGCCCACCAGCGCGTACCAGTGCTCGACCGGGCCCGCCGTGGAGAAGGCGACGACCAGGATGACCACCGGGGCGTCGTTGAAGCCCGACTCGGCCTCCAGCGTGCCCGTCACGCGCGCGGGGAGGGGGATTCTGCGCAGCACGGAGAAGACCGCCGCCGCGTCCGTCGAGGACACCACCGCCCCGATGATGAACGCCTGCCGCCACTCCAGGCCGACCAGATAGTGCGCGCCGGCGGCCGTGACACCGACGCTCACCGCCACTCCCGCCAGCGCCAGTGTGGCGGCGGACGAGAGGACCGGCCTGACCTCTTTCCACTTCGTACCGAGGCCGCCCTCGGCCAGGATCACGACCAGGGCCGCGTATCCGATGACCTGGGTCAGCTCGGCGTTGTCGAAGTGGATGTCGCCGACGCCGTCCTGGCCCATGGCGATGCCGATCCCCAGGTAGACGAGCAGGCTGGGGAGCCCGCTGCGCGAGGAGATCCGAACCGCCGCGACGGCGACGAGCAGGACGAGCGAGCAGACGAGCAGAAGCTGGTCGAGGTGGTGGACAGTCAGAAGCCTTCCCTTCCTCGGCTGACGCGCGTCTAGGGCGACAGCACACGTACAGGGGACGCGAGGCTGCGGCGCCATGCATCCAAGTACTTCGTTACCTTACCTAACTCTTGACGTTTTCTTGACACTTCGCGAGGCAAGATCGAACGCCCGTCCGCGTCAGTACCCGACTCCGCGTCAAGTCGCTCGGGACCCTGCGCCTATGGTTGCTCCAGCGCTCAGTCAAAAGCACAGCCCGCCCTGCCGCTCGCGTTAGGACAGCAAGGACAGCGATGCCCCCCAACACCACCGCCTCATCGGGTCATAAGCCCGGCAAGTCCGGCAGGAAAAAGGGGCGCAAAGCCCGTCTATTGGTGCTTGTTCTGGTAATGGCCATCATCGGGGGCATCGCCTACGGCGCGTACTGGTCCGTCAGCACGGTCCGTGCCTCCCTTCCGCAGACCACGGGCTCGATCACGCTCGAGGGCCTGTCGGGGCCGGTCGACGTCAAGCGCGACAGCTACGGCATCCCGCAGATCTACGCGTCCTCCGACGCGGACCTGTTCATGGCGCAGGGCTACGTCCAGGCGCAGGACCGGTTCTACGAGATGGACGTGCGCCGGCACATGACCGCCGGACGACTGTCCGAGATGTTCGGCAAGGACCAGGTCAAGAACGACGAGTTCCTGCGCACCCTGGGCTGGGACCGGGTCGCGCAGAAGGAGTACGACACCACGTTGTCGGCCTCCACGAAGAAGTACCTCCAGGCGTACGCCAAGGGGGTCAACGCCTATCTCCAGGGCAAGGACGGCAAGGACATCTCCTTGGAGTACGCGGCCCTCGGCTTCAAGTACGACTACACGCCGGAGAAGTGGACCCCGGTCGACTCGGTCGCGTGGCTCAAGGCGATGGCCTGGGACCTGCGCGGCAACATGAAGGACGAGATCGACCGCGCCCTCATGACCAGCCGCCTCGGCCCCCAGCAGATCGCGGACCTGTACCCGGAGTATCCGTACAGCCGCAACCAGCCGATCGTCACCGAGGGCGAGTACGACGAGTACACCAAGACCTTCAACGGCGGTGACGGCTCCTCCAGCACGTCCACGAGCGGTACGACGGGTTCCTCGTCGTCCTCGTCCGGCTCGGCCCTCACAAGCCAGCTGTCGGGCCTCTCGGACGTCCTGGACGACCTCCCGACGGCCGTCGGCGTGAACGGCCAGGGCATCGGCTCCAACTCCTGGGTCGTCGCCGGCAAGAACACCATCACCGGCAAGCCTCTCCTGGCCAACGACCCGCACCTGGAGGCCTCGCTGCCGTCCGTCTGGTACCAGATGGGCCTGCACTGCCGCGTGATCTCCAGCAAGTGCCAGTACGACGTCAGCGGCTACACCTTCGCGGGCATGCCCGGCGTCGTCATCGGCCACAACCAGGACATCGCCTGGGGCATGACCAACTCCGGGGTCGACGTCACCGACCTCTACCTGGAGAAGCTCTCTGGCGACGGCTACCTGTACGACGGCACCACGAAGCCCTTCACGACCCGCACGGAGACCATCAAGGTCGCAGGCGGCACATCCAAGAAGATCGTCGTCCGGGAGACCAACAACGGCCCGCTGCTGTCGGACCGCAACGACGAACTCGTGAAGGTCGGCAAGAAGGCCGCCGTCGACACCGCGGCACCCGACAGAGGCGACGGCTACGGCATTGCCCTGCGCTGGACCGCCGAGGACCCGGGCACCACCATGGACGCCGTCTTCGCCATCGACAAGGCGTCCGACTGGAGCGAGTTCCGCGCGGGTGCCGCGAAGTTCGACGTGCCCTCGCAGAACCTCGTCTACGCCGACACCAAGAACAACATCGGCTACACACTGCCAGGCAAGATCCCCACGCGCGGGAAGGGCGACGGCTCGCTGCCGGTGCCCGGCTGGGACTCCAAGTACGGCTGGACCGGCTACATCCCGCAGGCCGCCCTGCCGTACGAGTACAACCCGAAGCGCGGCTACATCGTCACCGCCAACCAGGCCGTGATCGACAAGGACAAGTACCCGTACACCCTCACCACGGACTGGGGCTACGGCACCCGCAGCCAGCGCATCACCGATCTGATCCAGTCGAAGATCGACGGCGGCGGCAAGATCTCCACCGACGACATGCGGCAGATGCAGCTCGACGACAGCAGCGAGATCGCCAAGCTGCTCGTGCCCAAGCTGCTGAAGATCGACGAGCCCGACGCCGACGTGCGCGAGGCGCAGAAGCTCCTGGAGGGCTGGGACTACACCCAGGACGCCGACTCGGCGGCGGCCGCCTACTTCAACTCGGTCTGGCGCAACATCCTCAAGCTCGCCTTCGGCAACAAGCTGCCCAAGGAGCTGCGGGTCAAGGGCCAGTGCCTGTCCGTCGCACCGGTCGACACCACCGGTCCCGTCGACGAGGACACCCAGAAGGTGCGCGAGTGCGGCGAGCGCGATGCCGACCAGGCGCAACCGGACGGCGGCGACCGCTGGTTCGAGGTCGTCCGCAAGCTCATGGACGACCCCACCAACGACTGGTGGAAGACCCCCGAGTCGGGCAACCGTCCCGGCGCGAGCAACATGAACGAGCTCTTCAAGCGCGCCATGATCGACGCCCGCTGGGAGCTGACCGCCAAGCTCGGCAAGGACATCGACACCTGGAGCTGGGGCCGGCTGCATCGCCTGTTCCTGAAGAACCAGACCCTGGGCACCGACGGCCCCGGCATCGTCCAGTACGTCCTCAACCGCGGCCCCTGGAAGCTCAGCGGCGGCGAGGCCACGGTCAACGCGACCGGCTGGAACGCGGCCGGCGGCTACGGGGTCGTCTGGGTGCCGTCGATGCGCATGGTGGTCAACCTCGACGACTTCGACAAGTCCAAGTGGATCAACCTCACCGGAGCCTCCGGACACGCCTACAGCGCGCATTACACCGACCAGACCAGCAAGTGGGTCAACGGTGAACTGCTGTCCTGGGCGTTCTCCTCCAAGGCGGTCGACGACAGCACGAGCGACACCCTGGTGCTCAAACCGTGACTCGTTGAAAAACTGCACAACTGCACAACCGAAATGGCCTTCCACGCATGCGTGGAAGGCCATTTCGGTTCCCCTCAGTTCCCCGGCAACCGCCGCACACCCGACGGCGTCACCACCGCCCGCACCGGCCGGTCGTGCGCCTCCGCGGGGACGTGCGCGACGACCTCGGAGTCGTACAACAGCACCACCAGCGCGGGATGCGCGCCCGCCCGCTCCAGTCGCGCCAGCACACGGTCGTACGACCCGCCGCCGCGCCCCAGCCGCATCCCGCGCCCGTCGACCGCGAGACCGGGCAGCAGGACGACGTCGGCGGCGGTCACGGCGTCCGGGCCGAGCCGTTCCCCGGAGGGCTCGAACAGGGCCATCTTTCCGCCGTGTTGGACCCGCGCGAGCGAGCCCTCGCCGGCGTAGGCACCCCAGTCGAGGTCGTTGTCCGGGAGCAGCGCCGGGAGCAGGACGTCGACGTCCCGCGCGCGGAGTGCGTCCAGGAGCACGAGCGTCCCGGGTTCGCTCCCTACGGAGACGTATGCCGCCACTGTGCGCGCGTGTGCCAGCTCGGGCAGTTCCAGGGCGCGATCGGCGAGGGCGGCGGCGGCCTCCCGCACGTCATCGGCCGTCAACCTGTTCCTCACCGTGAGGAACTCTTGCCGCAACATTCGCTTGTCAGGCTCGACTTCACGACCCAGGTGACGCACAGGTCCCACCCGTACCCTTCCTAATAGGCTCATATAAGAGCGTTTTAACCGTGGCCACAGATTCTGCACAAAGGCACCGGATAAGGTTCGGGCATGACTCAGTCGCACCCCAGGATCAGCAAGGCTGTCATCCCCGCAGCCGGTCTCGGCACCAGGTTCCTGCCGGCCACGAAGGCAACTCCCAAGGAGATGCTGCCGGTCGTGGACAAGCCCGCGATCCAGTACGTGGTCGAAGAGGCCGTGTCGGCTGGGCTCGATGACGTCCTCATGATCACCGGACGCAACAAGCGCCCTCTTGAGGACCACTTCGACCGCAACTACGAGCTCGAATCCGCCCTCCAGAAGAAGGGCGACGCGAGCCGGCTGGCCAAGGTCCAGGAGTCCAGCGACCTCGCGACCATGCACTACGTCCGCCAGGGCGACCCCAAGGGCCTCGGCCACGCCGTCCTGTGCGCTGCCCCGCACGTCGGCCACGAGCCCTTCGCCGTCCTCCTCGGGGATGACCTGATCGACCCCCGGGACCCCCTTCTCGCGCGCATGGTCGCGGTCCAGGAGCAGCACGGCGGCAGCGTCGTCGCGCTCATGGAGGTCGCACCCGAGCAAATCCACCTCTACGGCTCCGCGGCCGTCGAGGCCACCGAGGACGACGACGTCGTCAAGGTGATCGGCCTGGTCGAGAAGCCCGACGCGGCCGACGCCCCGTCGAACTACGCGATCATCGGCCGCTACGTCCTCGACCCCCACATCTTCGACATACTGCGCAAGACCGAGCCGGGCCGCGGCGGCGAGATCCAGCTCACCGACGCCCTCCAGCAGTTGGCCACCGACGAGAAGATCGGCGGCCCCGTGCACGGCGTCGTCTTCAAGGGCCGCCGCTATGACACCGGAGACCGGGGCGACTATCTGCGTGCCATTGTCAGACTCGCGTGCGAACGTGAAGACCTGGGCCCGGACTTCCGCGCCTGGCTTCGCAGTTACGTAGCCGAGGAGATGTAGCAACGTTGAGCAGCGCCGCGACCCGCACCACAGGACCCGACCACCTCTGGACGGTGGACGAGCACCTGGAGGACATCCTCGCGACCGTCCGCCCCCTGGAACCCATCGAGCTGCAACTGCTCGACGCCCAGGGCTGCGTCCTGGTCGAGGACATCACGGTGCCGGTGTCGCTCCCGCCCTTCGACAACAGCTCGATGGACGGGTACGCGGTGCGGGTCACGGACATCGCGGGCGCGAGCGAGGAGTTCCCGGCCGTCCTGACGGTCGTCGGCGACGTCGCGGCGGGCCAGGGCGAGCCGCTGCACGTGGGCCCCGGCGAGGCCGCCCGCATCATGACCGGCGCCCCGCTCCCGCCCGGCGCCGAGGCCGTCGTCCCCGTGGAGTGGACCGACGGAGGCCTGGGCGACGGCCCGGTCACCGGAATGCGGGCCCGCAGCCAGGCCCCCGAGGCCGCCGGCGGCCAGGTGCAGGTGTACCGCTCGGCGCAGGCACGCGCGCACGTACGCGCGACGGGCAGCGACGTGAAGGCGGGTGACCGTGCCCTCGACGCCGGCACCGTCCTCGGGCCGCCGCAGATCGCCCTGCTCGCCGCGATCGGCCGCGGCACGGTCCGCGTGCGCCCGCGCCCGCGCGTGGTCGTCATGTCCACCGGCAGCGAACTCGTCCAGCCCGACGAGCAGTTGGGCGACGGCCAGATCTACGACTCGAACAGCTTCGCCCTCACCGCCGCCGCCCGCGACGCCGGAGCCATCGCCTACCGGGTGGGCGCCGTCGCCGACGACGCCGAGACCCTCCGCGACACCATCGAGGACCAGCTCGTCCGCGCCGACCTCCTCGTCACCACCGGCGGCGTGAGCGTCGGGGCGTACGACGTCGTCAAGGAAGCGCTGTCCTCCGTAGGCGACGAGGACGAGCCGGGCGCCGGGATCGACTTCCGCAAGCTCGCCATGCAGCCCGGCAAACCCCAGGGCTTCGGCTCCATCGGCCCGGACCACATCCCGCTGCTGGCCCTCCCCGGCAACCCGGTGTCGTCGTACGTCTCCTTCGAACTGTTCGTCCGCCCCGCGATCCGCACCCTGATGGGCCTGGACGACGTCCACCGCCCGACGACCCGGGCCACCCTCACCGCCGACAAGGCGCTGACCTCCCCCAAGGGCCGCAGACAGTTCCTGCGCGGGACGTACGCCGACGGTGAGGTGACCCCCGTAGGAGGCGCCGGATCGCACCTGGTCGCGGCCCTCGCGCTCGCCGACGCGCTGATCGTCGTCCCCGAGGACGTCGAGTCCGTCGAACCCGGCACCGAGGTCCAGGTGGTCCTGCTCCGCTGAGTACTCCTGGTTGGCGGTACCGTGTCGCGCACAACACGCCCGGACCGGGAGCGCCGCACAGCATGACTGAGCCTTTCCGGGGGGACACCCCCGGACCCCTTGCGCAAGACCGCCTCACCCACATCGACGACGCGGGCGCCGCCCGGATGGTCGACGTGTCCGGCAAGGACGTGACCGCGCGCACCGCCACCGCCAGCGGACGCGTCCTCGTCTCGCCCCGCGTGGTCGAACTGCTGCGCGGCGAAGGGGTCCCCAAGGGCGACGCCCTGGCCACCGCGCGCATCGCGGGGATCATGGGCGCCAAACGCACCCCGGACCTGATCCCGCTCTGCCACCCGTTGTCGGTGTCGGGTGTGAAACTGGATCTGTCGGTCGCGGACGACGCCGTACGGATCCGGGCCACCGTCAGGACGACGGACCGCACGGGCGTCGAGATGGAGGCGCTCACCGCGGTCTCCGTCGCCGCGCTCACCGTCATCGACATGGTCAAGGCGGTCGACAAGGGAGCGGTCATCACGGACGTACGCGTGGAGGAGAAGACGGGCGGCAAGTCGGGGGACTGGAGCCGCACATGAGCCCCGACGATACGGCCGACGGCGTGCCGCCCGCGCCGTACAGCGCCCTGGTGGTCACCGCCTCGAACCGGGCCGCCTCCGGGGTCTACGAGGACAAGGGCGGCCCGCTGATCGCCGCCGGCCTGAAGGGCTTCGGCTTCGCGGTCGAGGGCCCGCAGGTGGTCCCCGACGGCGACCCCGTGGAGGCCGCGCTGCGCGTCGCCGTGGCAGCCGGTTACGACGCCGTCGTCACCACCGGCGGCACCGGCGTCTCACCCACCGACCGCACCCCCGAGGCCACCCGCGCGGTCATCGACTACGAAGTGCCGGGCATCGCCGAGGCCATCCGGGCATACGGCCGCGAGAAGGTGCCGACCTCGGCGCTCTCCCGGGGCCTGGCCGGAGTCGCCGGGGGCACACTGATCGTCAACCTGCCGGGTTCCGCCGGCGGGGTGAAGGACGGCCTCGCCGTCCTGGAACCCCTGCTGGCGCACGCCGTGGACCAGATCCGAGGCGGCGATCACCCCAGACCCGCCGACACCAGTGGGGGTGCGCGCTGAACAGCCCATCCTGGCCCGCCGTGCTGGTGGACGGCGACATCGTCCTGAGGCCGATAAAACTGCGCGACCAGCGCGCCTGGCGCGAGGTCAACCGCCGCAACCGGGACTGGCTGCGCCCCTGGGAGGCGACGATTCCGCCGCCCACCCCCAGCGGGCCGATCGCGCACCGTCCGACGTACCGGCAGATGGTCCGGCACCTGCGGTCCGAGGCGAACTCGGGCCGGATGCTGCCGTTCGTCATCGAGTACCAGGGGCGTCTGGTCGGGCAGTTGACGGTCGCCGGCATCACCTGGGGATCGATGTGCTCGGGTCACATCGGTTACTGGGTGGACGAGTCGGTGGCCGGGCGCGGAGTGATGCCGACGTCCGTGGCGCTCGTCGTCGACCACTGTTTCCGTGCCGTGGGACTGCACCGCATCGAGGTCTGCATTCGCCCGGAGAACGGACCCAGCCGCCGGGTCGTCGAGAAACTCGGATTCCGTGAGGAGGCGCTCAGGCCCCGTTATCTCCACATCGACGGCGCCTGGCGCGACCATCTCGTCTTCGCGCTCACCGCGGAAGAGGTGCCCGAAGGGCTGCTGGCCCGCTGGCAGCGGGCACGCTCCCGGAGCACACCGCACGACAATCCCGCGTAACGGGGAGCCCGTTGGGCCCGGAAGCCCGGATCCCCGGAAATGGAATAAGTGTTCGAAAGTGATCGACGGATGACCGCCTTGGGGCAATGAATTCGCCAACTCGGCGGCCTGCTGATCGCATCGGTCACAAAAAAAGCTCGAAATATCAGCCAGATCGTGCGACACACCGACTCAATTGGCGGATGGCCTCACACAAACCCCTCTACCGTGTGAGGCGTGAGCAGCAGCGGCCTCATCTACGCAGTCATTGTCGGGGCCTGGGCCGCCTACTTGGTGCCGATGTGGCTCCGTAGGCAGGACGAGCTGAACGAGGCCCGTCCGACGGAACGCTTCAGCACCGCCATCCGGCTGCTGTCCGGACGGGCGGGAATGGAGCGCCGGTACGCCAAGGACCTGCGGGCGCGCTCCGCCGAGGAGGGGGAGCCCAGCGCCGTCGTGCCGGACGCCGTCACCGACTCGGTGGACGTCCGGGCCTTCGCCATGCCCCCGGCCCGTTCCCAGGTGCACGCGCCCGTCCGGCAGCAGGGCCAGGAGTGGCCGGAAGCGGCGCGCGAACCCGAGCGCGGGGCGGTGCGCGAATCGGACCGTACGGCGGGGCGTGAACCAGAGCGTGCGGCGGGGCGCGAAGCCGAGCGTGAGCCGGTGCGCGAACCGGCGCGTGAGCAAACCCGTGACCAGGTCCGCGACCAAGCCCGTGACCAGGCGGCCAAACCGGCACCCCAGAAAGTCCCCGCCCAGGCACCCAAGTCCGCCTCCAGGCCTGCGCGCAAGCGTGTTCCGGTCGCGCGGCGCACCCCCGCCGAGGAGGCCGCGGCAGCGCGCGCCCGGCGCGTGAAGGTGCTCGCGCGCCGTCGGCGTACCACCGTGATGCTCTTCCTCGCCTTCACGCTCGGCGCGATCGTCGCGGCGGTCGGCGGGCTCGCCCTGCTCTGGGCGCCCGGTGTGCCGGCGGTACTGCTCAGCGGGTACATCGCCTATCTGCGCTCCCAGGAACGCCGCCGCTTCGCCTACCAGATGGACCGGCGTCAGGCCGAGGTCGCCGCGCAGCGACTGAGGGAGCGTCAGCCGCGCAGGCGCGCGTCCGTGGACGCCGCGATCGACGACGCCGAGGAGGGCCCGGAACCGGAGACGGACCCCGGGCTGTCCGCGCTCGCCGCCGACCGCCGCGCCCTCGTCGAGCAGACCGACCACGCCGAGTGGGTCGACCAGCAGCGCGAGCGGCAGCGCCGGCCGGGCCAGGGCGACAGTTGGGACCCGGTACCGGTGCCGTTGCCGACGTACGTCACCGCGCCGGTCGCGCCGCGCGCCACGTCCGACGTGGACCTCGGGGCGCCGGACGCGTGGAGTTCGGCGCGCTCCAGTTCCGTGACACCGGAGCAGGAGACGCAGTCCGGCGCACGGGACGATCACGATGCCGGGGACGCCAGGGACGACGTCCTCGACGAGGACGCGGAGGACCTGTCGGAGGACAGGACGACGGCGGACGGCCGTACCGACGCCCGTCGCGCCGCCTCCGCCCGCCGCGCCCGCGAGCGGGGCCGCACCCCCCTGTTCGACCAGTACGAGGACGGCGAACGACCCCGCGCGGCCAACGAGTGACCAGGCAAGGAACGGATTTCCAAGCACCCTGAGGGGGATGCTAGAGTTTCACTCGTTGCAAGGGCCTGTGGCGCAGTCTGGTAGCGCACCTCGTTCGCATCGAGGGGGTCTGGGGTTCAAATCCCCACAGGTCCACCGCAGCTCAGAGCCCCAACCGGGCAACCCGGTTGGGGCTCTTTGGCGATCCGCCACGGAAGCCGAAGCCCCTCACAACCCCTTCGCGAAGCACCGGCTGTCGTCGTGGAAGCGGTAGTAGCCGAACTTCACGCAGGGCTCGTAACCGCTGGACGTGTAGAGGGCGATGGCCTCCGGCTGCTTGGTGCCGGTTTCCAGGACCATGCGGGTGCGGCCGGCCGTGCGGGCGTTCTCCTCCAGGGCGGTCAGCATGCGGCGGGCGAGGCCCAGGCCGCGGGCCTGCTCGACCACGTACATGCGCTTGAGCTCGGCGTCGCCGTCCTCGTTGCCCTCGCCGTTGGCGTTCTGGGAGCGCCAGCCGCCGGTGGCCACGGGGTCGTCGTGCTCGTCGTACGCGATCAGGTACACGCCGTTCGGCGGGGCGAAGTCCGACGGGTCCAGGGTCGTGGCGTCGCCGCCGTCGCCGTAGCGCTCGTGGTACTCCGCCTGGACCCGGTCGTTCAGCTTGACGGCGTCGGGGTGGTCGAAGGGAACGGGGCGTATATTCATGCCGATTATCGTACTTCTATGCGTAGGGACTGAAGGCAGGGCTCTGCGTAGGGAGGATCTGGACTCCGTCCAGTGTGCCGGTATTGTGCCCGGGTGCTCACTGTGACCTCAGCAAATGTCAATGGACTGCGGGCCGCCGCGAAGAAGGGCTTCGTGGAGTGGCTCGCGGAGACCTCCGCCGATGTGCTCTGCCTTCAGGAGGTGCGGGCCGAGCCGGAGCAGTTGCCGGAGCACGTCCGCACTCCCGAGGGCTGGCATGTCGTGCACGCGCCGGCCGCCGCCAAGGGCCGCGCGGGCGTCTCCCTCTACACCCGCCGCGAGCCGGACCGCGTCCGGGTCGGCTTCGGCTCGGCCGAGTTCGACGGCAGTGGCCGCTACGTCGAGGCCGACCTCCCCGGCGTCACCGTCGCGAGCCTCTACCTGCCCTCCGGCGAGGTCGGCACCGAGCGGCAGGACGAGAAGGTCCGCTTCATGGGTGAGTTCCTCGCCCATCTGAAGGGCCTGCGCGAGCGGGCCGCCGCCGACGGCCGCGAGGTCGTCGTCTGCGGCGACTGGAACATCGCCCACCAGCTGGCCGACCTCAAGAACTGGCGCGCCAACCAGAAGAGTTCCGGCTTCCTGCCCGAGGAACGGGAGTGGCTGGGCCGGGTCTTCGACGCGGAGGACGGTGCGTACGTCGACGTCGTACGGGCCCTGCATCCGGACATCGACGGGCCGTACTCGTGGTGGTCGTACCGCGGCCGGGCCTTCGACAACGACAGCGGCTGGCGCATCGACTATCACGTCGCGACGCCCGGCCTCGCCGCCAAGGCGGTCAAGGGCTACGTCGAGCGCGCGGCCACACATGACGAGCGCTGGTCGGACCACGCGCCCGTGACGGTGGTCTACGACCTCTGATGGTTCGGCGGCGGTGGTCTACGGCCTCTCAGGGGCCGGTGACAGTCACTGACCGGCTTGGTCGCCCCGTTGTGTCCGCCGGTCCATCGCCAGCGACAACTCCGCCTCCACCACGCTCTTCGCCAGCGGCCGCAGTCGCTGGAGGTCCTCCGTGGTGCGGCCCTGTGCCAGCACCAGGTCGGTGAAGAGGTCCGCGAGGGACTCCGTGTGGGCGCGGACTCGGCGGCCCACGCTGAGGACGTCGGCCAGCGGGATGCCCTCGCGGACGAGGGCCGCCGTGACGTCCAGGAGGCGGCGGCTGATGTGGACGATCTCGCTGCCGTCGGTGCCGAGATAGCCGAGTTCGAGCGACGCGGCGAAGTTCTCCGGGGTGGCCTGGTCGCCGAAGTAGTCGGCGAGGGCCTCCGGGGTGAGCCGGACCGGAGTCTCCTCGGTGGGGGCGCCCAGCCCCAGCAACTCGCCGACGTTACGGCCGTGGTCGAAGGCCTCGGCGAGTTCCGCGATGCCGTTGAGGGTGTGGCCGCGCTCCAGAAGTGCCGAGATCGTGCGCAGCCGGGCCAGGTGCGTCTCGTCGTACCAGGCGATACGGCCCTCCCGGCGCGGCGGGGGGATGAGTTTGCGCTCGCGGTAGAAGCGCAGGGTGCGCACCGTGATGCCGGCCTGCCCGGCCAGTTCCTCCATGCGGTACTCGCGCTTCTGTTCTGCCTTCTCCGCCACGCCCGCACCCTACGTCGTACCCCGGGTAACTTTCCTCGTACCGACCCCTACCCATGAGTACGGAGCTGCTCTACAGTCCGATTGCGCCAGTGTTCACTGGCGCGGTCGTGGGTTCGATGGAGGGGCACGGGATGACCGAACACGAGCATGTGCGGGTGGCGGTGATCGGGTCCGGGTTCGGTGGGCTGGGGGCCGCGGTGCGGTTGCGGCGCGAGGGCGTCACCGACTTCGTCGTCCTGGAGCGCGCCGACAGCGTGGGCGGGACCTGGCGGGACAACAGCTATCCGGGGTGCGCCTGCGACGTACCGTCCCATCTGTACTCGTTCTCCTTCGCGCCGAACGCCGACTGGCCGCGCACCTTCTCCGGGCAGGAGCACATCCGCGCCTATCTGGAGAACATCGCGGACGTCTTCCGGCTCCGCTCCCACCTCCGCTTCAACTCCGAAGTGAAGATGATGACTTGGGACGCGGAACGGCTGCGCTGGGACATCGAGACCAGTGGCGGTTCCTACTCCGCCGACCTCGTCGTCTCCGCCACCGGGCCGCTGTCCGACCCCAAGGTCCCGGACATCCCGGGGCTGGACTCCTTCCCGGGCAAGGTCTTCCACTCCGCCCGCTGGGACCACGACTACGACCTGCGCGGCAAGCGCGTCGCCATGGTCGGCACCGGCGCCTCCGCGATCCAGATCGTGCCGGCGATCCAGCCCGAGGTGGAGCGCCTCACCCTCTTCCAGCGCACCCCGCCCTGGGTGATGCCCCGCGTCGACCGCCCCATCAGCGGCGCCGAACGCGCCGTGCACCGCGCGCTGCCCTTCACCACCCAGGCGCGGCGCGGACTCCTGTGGGGGCTGCGGGAGTTGCAGGTCCAGGCGTTCACCAAGCGGCCGGGCGAGCTGGGAATGGTGGAGCAGTTGGCCAAGCGCAACATGGCCCGCTCCATCAAGGACCCGGCCCTGCGCGCCAAACTCACCCCCGACTACCGCATCGGCTGCAAGCGCATCCTGCTCTCCAGCACCTACTACCCGGCCCTCGTCCGCCCCAATGTCGACGTCGTGGCAAGCGGGTTGAGCGAGATCCGCGGGTCGACCGTCGTGGCCGCCGACGGCAGTACGGCCGAGGTCGACGCGATCGTCTTCGGTACGGGCTTCCACGTCACGGACATGCCGATCGCCGAACGGGTCGTCGGCGTGGACGGGCGGTCGCTGGCCGAGGCGTGGCAGGGCGGGATGCGGGCCCTGCGCGGCGCCTCCGCGGCCGGGTTCCCCAACTGGATGACCATCATCGGGCCCAACACCGGCCTCGGGAACTCCTCCATGATCCTGATGATCGAGTCCCAGCTGAACTATCTCGCCGATTACGTACGGCAGTTGGACGTGCTGGGCGGTCAAGTCGCCCTCGACGCCCGGCCCGCCGCGGTGGACGCCTGGAACGTGCGTGTGCAGGAACGGATGGAGCGGACCGTGTGGAACACCGGTGGCTGCACCAGCTGGTATCTCGACGCGAGCGGCCGTAACACCACCGTCTGGCCGGGGACGACGACCGAGTTCCGCAGGGCCACCCGGCGGGTGGACCTCACGGAGTACGAGGTCGTGCGGGCGCCCGCCGAGAAGAAGGCCGGGGTCAGGGTATGAGCCGTCTCCTGCACCGGGGGTCCGGGGGCCGTCCCCCGGAGAAGCACAGTTCGTCCGGGCCGTACGCCCCGCCCGTCCCCGCCCGGGAGTTGACCGTCACCTCGGCCGACGGCTCCCGGCTGTACGTCGAGGTGCACGGTCGCGAGGGCGCGCCGGCCGTCGTCCTGTCGCACGGGTGGTCCTGTTCGACGGCCTTCTGGGCCGCGCAGACAAGGGACTTGGCGGTCGACCACCGGGTCATCGTCTACGACCAACGCGGCCACGGGCGCAGTCCGGTGGCCGTCACGCACAGTACCGACGCGCTCGCCGACGACCTGGAAGCCGTACTGGAGGAGACTCTCGCGCCCGGGGAGAAGGCCGTGATCGCGGGGCACTCCATGGGCGGGATGACCGTGCTGGCGGCGGCCGGCCGGGCGCGGTTCCGGGAGCACGCGGTGGCCGTTCTGCTGTGCAGCACGGGGAGTTCGCGGCTGGTCGACGAGTCGCTCGTGGTGCCGTTGCGGGCCGGGCGGGTGCGGACCTGGCTGACCCGGAAGATACTGGGGACGCGGGCACCGCTCGGGCCGGTCACTCCTGCCGCGCGGCGGATCCTCAAGTGCGGGACGATGGGACCCGGTTCCGCGCCGCACATGGTCGAGGCGTGCGCGCGGATCGTGCACGCGTGCCCGAGCGCGGTGCGGCACGCGTGGTCGCGGGTGCTCGACTCCCTCGAACTCGACGACGGCGTACGGGAGTTGACGGTACCCACCGCCGTCCTCGTCGGTACGGCGGACCGGATGACGCCGCCGGTGCACGCGCGGGCGCTGGTCGCCGCGCTGCCGAACTGCGTCGGGATCACCGAGTTGCCCGGGCTCGGCCATATGACGCCCGTCGAGGCGCCCGAGCTGGTCAGCGCGAAGATTCGTGAACTGGCCTCCGCGTACGTACACATCAAGGAGGGCGCATGAGCGGCAAGGTGAGCCTGGAGGGTCAGGTCGCGGTCGTGACCGGGGCCGCGCGGGGTGTCGGCGAGCTGCTCGCCCGCAAACTCTCCGCGCGCGGGGCGAAGTTGGCGCTGGTCGGGCTGGAGCCGGACGAACTCAAGCGGGTCTCCGAGCGACTGCACACCGACAGTGACCACTGGTACGCCGATGTCACCGATCACGAGGCGATGGCCCGGGTGGCGGCCGAGGTCAAGGAGCGGTTCGGGAAGGTCGACATCGTCGTCGCCAACGCGGGTGTCGCGAGCGGCGGCCCCTTCCTCGACTCCGATCCGGTCGCCTGGCGGCGGGTGATCGAGGTGAACCTGATCGGGTCCGCCGTGACCGCGCGGGCGTTTCTGCCGGTCCTGATGGAGAGCCGGGGGTATCTGCTGCAGATCGCCTCGCTGGCCGCGATGACGCCCGCGCCGATGATGAGCGCGTACTGCGCGTCCAAGTCCGGTGTCGAGGCGTACGCCCACAGCCTGCGCGCCGAGGTCGGCTACAAGGGGGTGCGGGTCGGGGTCGGGTATCTGTCGTGGACCGACACGGACATGGTGCGCGGGGCCGATCAGGACGACGTCATGCGGGAGTTGCGGCAGCGGTTGCCGTGGCCGGCCAACAAGACGTATCCGCTGGGGCCGGCGGTCGACCGGATCGTCGCGGGCATCGAGCGGCGGTCGAGTCATGTGTACGGGCAGGGGTGGTTGCGGGGGATGCAGGGGGTTAGGGGGTATCTCCCGGGGGTCATCGGGGCGGTCGGGGTGCGGGAGATGCGGCGGGTCGGATCTCGGCTGGAGGGGATGCGGACGGGGCTTGTCGGGGCGGGCGGGGCGGCGGACGAGGCGGTGCGGGCTACGGAGCGTGACTGATCGAAATGCGGTGTTTGTCCTGGCGTGTGAATCTGGTCGAGGCCCCAGCGAGGGGCCCCTCGAATCCCCCTCAGTACGGGAGTGAACCCACATGGGTATGAAGGACCAGTTCCAGGACAAGGCGAAGGACCTCGCGGACAAGGCCAAGGAGAAGGCGGGCCAGGGTCGGGACGAGGTGGCTTCGCGCGGGGGGCAGCAGCGGGGGGAGCGGGGGCAGCAGCGGGACGAGGCGGGTTCGCGCGGCGGGCAGCAGCGGGACGAGGCCGGTTCGCGCGGCGGGCCGCAGCGGGACGAGGCGTCTGAGCGGATGTCGCGTGAAGAGGACCGGATGGATCAGGACTACGACGCGTAGTTGTAGGCCTGATCGCGTGGGGCGCCCTGTGTTTTTGGGGCGTCCCACGTTTCGTTGTCGGGTGCCGGCCGGTGGGGGCTGGTCGCGCAGTTCCCCGCGCCCCTGAAAGACGGGGGGTTGCCGGCGTGCCTCTCAAGAACGGGGCGGGAGTTTTGGTCTTGAGCGGTCCGGTACGGCGCTGTAGTCGGGCGGGGTTGCGGCGGGGTGGAGGGCAAGTAGGTCCAGGGCGAGTTTGATTGCGTCGTCGAGTTGGGCGTGGCGGCCCTCTGCCCAGTCCAGAGGGGTGCGCAGGATCTCCAAGTCCGGGGTCACGCCCCGGTTTTCCACCGACCAGCCGTACGCGTCGAACCAGGCCGCGTTCATCGGGACCGTGATCACCGTGCCGTCGCCGAGTTGGTGGCGGCCGGTCATGCCGACCACTCCGCCCCAGGTGCGTTGGCCTACGACCGGGCCCAGCTTCAGCAGCTTGAACGCTGCCGTGATCATGTCGCCGTCCGAGGAGGTCGCCTCGTCGGCGAGGGCGACCACCGGGCCCCTGGGGGCATTTGAGGCGTACGACACGGGTTGGGCGTTGCGGGTCAGGTCCCAGCCGAGGATGGTGCGGGTGAGTTTCTCCACGACCAGCTCGCTGATGTGGCCGCCCGCGTTGCCGCGTACGTCGACGATGAGGGCGGGGCGGGACACTTCGAGGCGCAGGTCGCGGTTGAACTGGGCCCAGCCGGAGCCGCCCATGTCGGGGATGTGGAGATAGCCGCAGTGGCCGCCGCTCAACTCCCGTACCACCGCCCGGCGTTTGGCCACCCAGTCCTGATAGCGGAGGGGGCGTTCGTCGATGAGGGGGACGACGGCCACGCGGCGCGCTCTGCCCTCGCCCTCCGCGGGAGTGAACGTCAGCTCCACCGTGGTGCCGCCCGCGCCCGCCAACAGCGGGTAGGGGCCGGTGAGTTGGTCCACCGGGCGGCCGTCCACGTGGGTCAGGACCGCGCCCTCCCGGATGCCCGTGCCGGCCAGCGGCGAACGGGCCTTGGAGTCCGAGGACTCGCCGGGGAGGATGCGGGTGAGGGTCCAACCGCCTTCCCTACGGACCAGGTTGGCGCCCAGCAGGCCCTGGCGGCGCTGGTAGTGGGGCGGGCCCTCGTTGCGGCGGGACGGGGTGACGTAGGCGTGCGAGGTGCCCAACTCGCCCAGGACCTCGCGGAGCAGGTCCGCGAAGTCGTCGGGGGACGCGACCCGTTCGACCAGGGGGCGGTACTGGTCCAGGACCCCGGTCCAGTCGATACCGCACATCTGCGGGTCCCAGTAGTACGCGCGGATCAGCCGGCCCGCCTCCTCGTACGACTGGCGCCACTCGGCGGGCGGGTCGGCCTCGTGCAGGATGCGGCGGAGGTCGATCCAGACGGTCGAGTCGCCGTCGCCGGACTCCGTCGAGGGGACCGCTCGCAGCTCGTCCTCGTCGACCACGACCAGCCGGGTGCCGTCGCCGCTCACCGCGAACCAGTCGAGGTGGTCGACGAGTTCGGACTTCTTCGCCTTGCTGATGTTGAAGTACTCGAGGGTCGGCCGGCCGCTGGTGTCGTCCGGGTTGGCGAAGGTCTCGCCCAGCGCGCCCGAGATCGGCCAGCGCAGCCAGACCAGCCCGCCGCCCGAAACCGGGTACAGCGCCGAGTACTTGGAGGCCGAGACGGGGAAGGGGGTGACCCTGCTCTCCAGGCCCTCCACCTCCACCGTCACCGCGCCGTCCGCGCCCTCGTCGTCCTCCGCCGCGTCGAGTCCACCGGCGGCCGGGCGGCCCTCCGGGGTCAGCGCGAAGGGGGAGGGGGTGGCCGAGGAGAGGGGGACCAGGTAGGGGCGGCAGCCGAGCGGGAAGGACAGGTCGCCGGTGTGGACGTCGTAGACCGGGTCGAAGCCGCGCCAGGAGAGGAAGGCGAGATAGCGGCCGTCCCTCGTGAAGACCGGATTCTCGTCCTCGAAGCGGCCGTTGGTGACGTCGACGATCAGACGGTCCTTGATCCGGGCCATCTTGATCTGGCGGAGCGAGCGTCCGATGCCCGGGTGGGACCAGGTCAGCCAGCTGCCGTCGGGGGAGAAGGCTAGGTCCCGTACCGGCCCGTTGAGGGAGCAGATGAGCTCCGTGACCTCGCTGTTGGAGTCCTCCGTCGCGTCGAGCAGGAGCAGCCGTCCGTCATGGGCCGCGATCGCGAGGCGCTCGCCCGCCGTGTCCGACACCAGCTCCAGTACGCGGCCCACCTCGCCGGAGGCGAGTCGGCGGGGCTCGCGGTCGCCGGTGGCGCGGGGCAGGTAGGCGATCTCGATCGCGTCCTCGCCGTCGGCGTCCGTGACGTAGGCGAGTTGCCCGCCGCTGCCGAGCATCTCGGGGAGCCGGACCCGTACGCCCGGGGTGTCGGTGATGGTGCGGGCGGGCCCGTCGCGGTGGGTCAGCCAGTACAGGCTGCCGCGGACGACGACGGCGCTCGCCCGGCCCGTCTCGTCGACCGAGATGCCGTCCACGTGCTGGGCGGCGGGGACTTGGTACGTACGGCGGCCCGCGCGCGGCCCGCTCAGCCGTACGTCGAGTTTGCGCGGGACGGAGGCCGCTGACAGGTCGTCGACGATCCAGAGGTCACCGGCGCACTGGTAGACGACCCGGGTGCCGTCGCTCGCCGCGTGCCGGGCGTAGAAGGCGTCGTGGTCGGTGTGGCGGCGGAGGCCGGAGCCGTCGTAGGAACAGGAGTAGAGGTTGCCGATTCCCTCGTGGTCGGAGAGGAAGGCGATGCGGCCGTCGACGAACATCGGGGAGTGGAGGTGGCCTTCGAGGTCGGCCAGCAGGCGGCGGCCGTGCAGCCAGAGGCGGCCCGTGGCGCCGCCGCGGTAGCGCTTCCAGGCGGCCGGTTCGTGCGGTGGGGTGCCGGTCAGGAGGAGGGTCCGGCGTTCGCCGCCGAGGTCGGCGAGCTGGATGTCGGAGACCGGGCCCCAGGGGAGCCGGCCGCCGGGGTCGCCGTCGGTGGGGACCTTGTGGGCCCAGGTGAAATAGGAGAACGGTTCCCCGTGCGAGGCCACGGCGAGGATGTCGCCGTCCGGTGTCCAGCCGCAGACCTGGGTGTCCGGGCTGCCCCAGTACGTCAGCCGGCGGCCGGGACCGCCCTCGACCGGCGCCAGATGGATCTCCGGCACCAGGCTGTGCCAGGTCGTGTACGCGATGTGGCGGCCGTCGGGCGAGAAGCGGGGGTGGCCGACCTTCGTGCGGTCGACGGTGAGCCGCCAGGCGCGGCCCCTGCCGTCGAGCGGGGCCAGCCAGAGGTCGTCCTCGGCCACGAAGCTCAGGAGGTCGCCGTTGAGGTGCGGCAGGCGCAGATAGCTCACCTCCCTATGCTTTTCCGGGGGACGGACCGGAGCAACTTATGAAAAATGCCCGATGGCCGTGAGACTGGTGACTCAGCACACGTACGAAACGGTTTCGTTTCGTAGGGAGGTGCGCTACATTCGTCATGTACGAAACCGTGTCGTTCGGAGCTGGGAAGGTGAGTCGCATGACTGAAGTCGCAACGGCGCGTCGCAGTCGCATCACACCCGAGCGCGAGGCCGAGCTGTACTCGGCCGTGCTCGACCTGCTCCGCGAAGTCGGCTACGACGCCCTGACCATGGACGCCGTAGCGGCGCGCACCCGGTCCAGCAAGGCGACCCTCTACCGCCAGTGGGGCGGCAAGGCCGAGCTGGTGGCCAAAGCGGTGCGGCACAACAAGCCCGGCGCATCGGCCGCCGCCGTCAACACCGGTTCGCTCAGGGGCGACTTCCACGCCCTCACGATGCGGTCGGACGACTGCGAGATGGAACAGAACTCCGCGCTGATGCGGGGCCTGGCCATGGCGATGCACGGCAGCCCGGACCTCCTCAAGGCGTTCCGGGAACACCTCGTCGAGCCCGAGATGGCGGAGTTCCAGACGGTGCTCCAGCGGGCGGTCGACCGGGGTGAGATCCGTGCCGACAATCCGGCGATCGAATACATCGTGCACATGATGATCGGCGGGTTCGCCGCCCGCACCATGATCGACGAGCAGCCGCCCACCCAGGCCTTCCTGCTGTCGTACATCGACGCCGTGGTGCTCCCCGCACTGGGCGCACCCACCACCTGACACACCCAGCACCCCTGTCCACACCCAGCACGCCCACCTGACGTAACCGCTCACGTCGTCGGGCCGATCACCCGTGTCCCCAACCGGCTGATCACCCCTGCCCCGAAGAACCCCACGACCTGACCGGGAGTACGCCCTCGTGGCCACGTTCCTCTACAAAGTCGGCCGTCTCGCCTTCAGGCGACGCCACTTCGTCGCCCTCATCTGGATCGCCCTGCTGACCCTCGCGGGAGTCGGCGCGGCCAGCGCGCCCGCCGCGGGCTCCACCTCCTTCTCCATACCCGGGACCGAGGCCCAGAAGGCCTTCGACCTGCTCGACCAGCGCTTCCCCGGCTCCAGTTCGGACGGCGCCACCGCGCGCGTCGTCTTCAAGGCGCCGAGCGGCGAGAAGATGACCGACGCCGCCAACAGGGCGACCGTCGAGAAGACGGTGAAGGAGCTGTCCGACGGCTCCGAGGTCGTCTCCGTCTCCGACCCGTTCACCACGAACGCCGTGAGCAAGGACGGGACGGTCGCCTACACCTCGGTGAAGTACGACGTCGCCGGCATGGAACTCAAGGACACCAGCAAGGACGCCCTTGAGGACACCGCGGCCCAGGCCCGGGCCACCGGGCTGACCGTGGACGTCGGCGGTGACGCGCTCCAGGCCGCCGCGGAGATGGGCATCGGCGAGATCATCGGTGTCGCCCTCGCCGCGGTCGTCCTCCTCATCACCCTCGGCTCGCTCGTCTCGGCCGGTCTGCCGCTGCTGACGGCGATCATCGGGGTGGGGATCGGCGTCTCGACGATCACGGTCCTGGCGAAGGCGCTGGACCTGGGCTCGACGACCTCGACGCTGGCGATGATGATCGGCCTGGCCGTCGGCATCGACTACGCCCTGTTCATCGTCTCCCGCTACCGGGCCGAACTGGCCGAGGGCCGCGAACGCGAGGACGCGGCCGGCCGGGCCGTAGGCACCGCGGGTTCGGCGGTGGTCTTCGCCGGCCTGACGGTCGTCATCGCGCTGGCCGGACTCGCGGTCGTCAACGTGCCGATGCTGACCAAGATGGGTGTCGCGGCGGCCGGTACGGTCGTCGTCGCGGTGCTCATCGCGCTGACCATGATCCCGGCGCTGCTCGGCTACGCGGGCCGCAGGATCAGGCCCACCGGCGAGAAGGCCAAGTGGATGGGCGGCGGCAGCGCCAAGGAGGCGGCCAAGGCGGCCAGGCCGAACATGGGCACCCGCTGGGCGAGCTTCGTCGTACGGCGTCCCGCGGCCGTCCTGGTCCTCAGCGTGCTCGGCCTCGGCGCGATCGCGCTGCCGGCCAGCCAGCTCCAGCTGGGCCTGCCCGACGACAGCTCGCAGCCGACGTCCACCACCCAGCGACGGGCCTACGACCTCCTCGCGGAGGGCTTCGGTCCCGGCTTCAACGGCCCGCTGATGATCGTCGTGGACGCCAAGAACAGCGACGCGCCCAAGGCCGCCGCCACCACGGTGACCGACAAGATCAAGACCCTCGACGACGTCGTCTCGGTCAGCCCGGCCGTGTTCAACAAGGCCGGCGACACCGCGACGATCACCGTCGTGCCCGACTCCAAGCCGTCGTCGGTGACCACCGAGGACCTGGTGCACTCCATCCGGGGCGAGGGCGCCGGCATCGAGGCCGACACGGACGCGCAGGTGCTGGTCACCGGCACCACGGCGATGAACATCGACTTCTCCCAGAAGCTCAACGACGCCCTGATCCCGTACTTGGCCCTGGTCGTCGGCCTGGCGTTCCTGTTGCTGATCGTGGTCTTCCGCTCGATCCTGGTCCCGCTGAAGGCGGCCCTCGGCTTCCTGCTCAGCGTGCTCGCCTCGCTCGGCGCGGTCGTCGCCGTCTTCCAGTGGGGCTGGCTGGCGGGCCTGATCGGCGTGGAGGAGACCGGCCCGATCATGTCGATGATGCCGATCTTCCTGGTGGGCGTGGTCTTCGGCCTGGCGATGGACTACGAGGTGTTCCTCGTGACCCGGATGCGCGAGGCGTACGTCCACGGCGAGAAGCCCAGCCAGGCCGTCGTCACCGGGTTCAAGCACGGCGCGCGGGTCGTCACCGCCGCGGCGGTCATCATGATGGCGGTCTTCGCGGGCTTCATCACCTCCAGCGAGTCCATGGTCAAGATGATCGGATTCGGCCTGGCGGTCGCGGTCTTCTTCGACGCCTTCGTGGTCCGCATGGCGATCGTCCCCGCGGTGCTCGCCCTGCTGGGCAAGAAGGCCTGGTGGCTGCCGCAGTGGCTGAACCGGATCCTGCCCAACGTGGACGTCGAGGGCGAGGGCCTGCGCGACCTCGACGCCAAGAACTCGGATCCCGACGAGGACCGGGAGTTGGTCCGGGCCTGAGGCGGCTGCCGCGAGGCACTGAGGCACCGGGCAACTGATCTGCCGCGTCACCGAGTTCGGGTGGCGCGGCAGATCGCGTCGGTGACAGGGTGACGGACGTGACAGCACTCGACGAACTGGTGCGGCTGCTCGGCCCGTCGACTCCGCCGCGGCAACCATCGGCCGACGACTGGACAGAGACCGAGGCGTACGTCGCCTCCGCGCTGCCCGCCGACTTCAAGGCCTTTCTCGACGCCTACGGCACGGGCCTGATCTGCGACGAACTGGTGGTCTTCCACCCGCGGGGCACCACCCCCCTCCTGGACCGGATGCGAAAGATCCACGAGACGTTCGCCGCGAGCCGGCGCCGCAGCCCGACTCTCCACCCGTTCCCCTTCCACCCGGAACCCGGCGGCCTGATCTCCTGGGGCTACGACCACTCCGGCGACGAACACTTCTTCCGGCCCTGCGATCAGGACCCGGACCACTGGAAGATCGTCACCTACAGCCACGGGGCGGAACCGGAGGTGTTCGACGGACCGTTCACCGCGTTCGTCCTCGACTTCGTGGAACAGCTACGGACCCTGGACCCGCACCACGGACTCGACCCGGACGTACGGGAGTTCCTGGAGCCGGAGGACCTGGCAGAACTGGCGGAGCGGGGCGAGATCGGACCGGTGAAGCCGCGTTTCACACCGATCTGAACCTGGATTCAGCCGGATCCGAACCGACATTCAGGCGGATCCGAACCGAGCCGATGTCAGTGGGCCCAACTAGCGTGTCGGGCATGACCACACTCACAGAACGCCCCAACACCGCACTCCTGCTGATCGACGTCCAGGTCGGCGTCGTGGCGGACGCGTACGAGCGTGACGCGGTCGTCGCCAACATCGCCGCGCTGGTCGAGCGGGCACGCGAGGAAGACGTCCAGGTCGTCTGGATCCAGCACTCCGACGAGAACGTGCCGCTGGGCAGCGAGGCCTGGGAGTACGTCCCCGAACTGACCCGCCGCGACCCGGAACCCCTCGTCCCCAAGACCTACCCCGACTCCTTCGAGGACACGTCCTTGGAACAGGTACTCGCCGAGGCCGGGGTCGGACGCCTGGTGGTGACCGGCGCGTCCACCGACGCGTGCATCCGCTCCACGCTCCACGGCGCCTTCGTCCGCGGCTACGACGTGACACTCGTCGGCGACGCCCACACCACGTCGGACCTCAGCCGTTGGGGTGCGCCGCCCCCGGACCAGGTCATCGCCCACACGAACCTGTACTGGAAGTACCACACGGCCCCGGGCCGTACGGCGGCGGTCGAACCGACGAAGGACGTCGCCCTCACACCCTGACCTCCGCCCAGACGGTCTTGCGCGGATGCGGCCCCGGAGCGACACCCCACCGGTCCGCGAGCGCGTCCACCAGCAGCAGCCCCCGCCCCGACTCGGCACCGGGGTCCCCGAGTTGAAGCCGCGGGAGCCGATCACCCCGGGTGTCCGACACCTCGATACGGAGCGTCCCGGCGACGACGTACAGCGTCAGCCGGAAGTCCCGCCCCGCGACGCGTCCATGCGTGACGGCATTGGCCGCGAGCTCGGCGACGATGTGCTCCGCGCGGTCCAACGGCACCTCCCAGGAACGGAGTTGCTCCTTGGCGAGCAGCCGGGCGAGGCGGGCGCCCCGAGGAGTGGGGGAGAGGAGAACGGTGAAGTTGGGAGGGGCGGCGGTTCCTTGATTCATGTCACTCAGAGTGGCTCGGTTTGCTTCCCTGGGTGAGTGATGGAGTGGGTGCGTAGCGTTACCGTCTCGCCTTTGTCCCGCACTGTCTCGGCTGTCTCGGCGGTTGTACGGGTACGGAAGCGCGATGGAGGTGGGGCATGAACGAGGTTGAGGACGAGGCCGGTTGGGATGTCGAACCCGGCGACGAGATCGAGCCGTTGGTGCAGGCGGTGGGGAGGATGCTCAGGGTTTTCCGGGAGTTGGCGGGGCTGCGGGTGTCCGAGGTGGCGGTCGCCATGGGCTACGGCGAGGACATGATCCGGAAGATCGAGCGGGGGGTGCGGATCCCGAGGCCGGAGTTCCTGGACAGGGTCGACCAACTCGTGAACGCGGGCGGCCACTTGAGGGCGTTCATGGAGGACATGCAGAAGGCTCGGTATCCGAAGAAGGTGCGGGAGCTGAAGGAGTTGGAAGACCGGGCCGTTGAGGTGCTGGTCTACAACAACCACAACCTGCACGGCCTGTTGCAGACGCCGGAATACGCGCGGGCGTTGTTCGGGATGGTGCTGCCCCCCTACTCCAAGGACGAGGTCGAGCGAGGGATCGCCGCACGTATGGCGAGGAAAGCGATCTTCGAGCGGGAGCCGGCGCCGATGCTCATGTTCATCCAGGAGCAGGTGACGCTGGAACGACCCTACGGAGGGGAGGCTGTGCTGCGCCGACAGCTTCAACACCTCTTGGAGGTAGGACAGTTGCGGAATGTCTCGCTCCAGGTCATGCCCACTGACAGCCAGGAGCACGGCGGGGTGCACGGCATGATCCAGGTGATGAAGTTTGCAGACGGCTCTGCGGTCGGGCGGTCCGACGGTGCGTTCAGCGGTCGGCCGGTCTCAGACCCCAAGGATCTTCGTATCCTGGAAATGCGGCATGGGATGATCCGGTCGCAGGCTCTCACGCCCAGGGAGTCGCTGGCCTTCATCGAGCAGGCGCTGGGGAGACTATGAACACGCCAGAACTCCACTGGTTCAAGAGCAGCTACAGCGACAGCGGGGATATCAATGACTGCGTTGAAGTGGCCATAGCCCCCTCCGCGATCCATGTCCGCGACTCGAAGAACAAGCCGGGTGCGCAGGTGACCCTCTCCACACCCGTGTGGGGTGAGTTCGTCGCGTACGTTTCGAAGTGAGTACTGAACCGAGTCGAGTACATCCGGGACCATGAACCATGCTTCCGGACACCTGGCACCTCACCGAAGACATCGAGGACTTACTGGCCCGCGCCGGAGGCTTTCTCCGTTCGCGCCCTGCTCTGCACAACACGCCGCTCACCACACTGGAGAAGTGGCGGACCCGACCGGGCGCGTTCACCCCAGGAGCCGTCCTCTTCGGCCGACTTGAGTCGGCGGGCGAGACCCAAGCGATCTTCTACCGTTCGCCGACCCGCCGACTGATCCTCACTCCGCTCTCCTCCGAGCGGGCCGACGCCCTCGTCGTCCATCTGGCCGGCCTCGGCCACGGCCTCGCCGGTGTCACCGCGGACCATGACACCGCCACCGCATTCGCCGAAGCCTGGCAGCGGCACACTGGCGCGACAACCACACTTCGCGTCCGGATGCACCTCTACCGTCTCGGCACCCTCACCCCGCCGAACCCGCACCCGGACGGTCACAGCCGCCCAGTGGGCGAGCAGGACCACGACCACCTCATGCGCTGGTGCCGTGAACTCGCCGTCGACCTCGGTGAGACCGTCACCATCGACGCCGTCTCCTGGGCCGGCACCCGCTTCGCTGAGAAGACCTACACCTTCTGGGAGACCCCCGACGGCACCCCCGTCTCCATGGCAGGCGTGAATCCGATGATCGCCGGAATGGTCCGGGTGGACCCCGTCTACACCCCGGCCCACCTCCGCGGACTCGGCTACGCAGCCGCCGTCACCGCAGAGGTGAGCCGGGCCGCGCGCGCCGCAGGCGCCACAGAGGTCGTGCTCTACACGGACGCGGGCAACCCCACCAGCAATGCCCTCTACCAACGCCTCGGATACCGCCGGATCACCGACTGGGCTCCGTACGACTTCGGCCACGCCCCATCAGAAGCCAGCCAGGAAGCAGTGCCCCCGGGAGGCGCGGCGGACGGCGGCTGATGATGGCGGAGGACGTCAACGCGGCCGTACGTGGTGCCGTTACGCCTGGCGCCACCGACATCTGGCTGGCCGGCCGGCCTGTCGGTGAGATCGGCCTGGCCCACGCGACCGCGGCCGCCATCGGCGTTGCCTTGACGGTCCTCACCGGCGACGACTGCGCCTGCACAGAGATGACGGAATGGGACGCCTCGGTGAGGACGGGGGCCGTGAAACACGCGCGGGACCGGTTCGCAGCATCCCTGACCAACCAGCCACCGTACTGCTGAGTGCCATGCCTGATCCAGGCATGGCATGTCTCGCCCTGCTCCGGTTGGCTGGGTAGGGCGAGGTCGAGACCCGCTTCTAGGCTGTTCATCGCAGAAATGTGACAGTGGGGGGTCGATTGGTGTCGCATCTCCCCGCCCTGCAGACCCTGTCCTCTCTGGAAGCTGGGGTCTCTTCTAACCGGTCAAGGTGCATGACGGTGGTTAGTTTTACCCCCAGCTTCCAGCACCCACCCATCCGCCCGCCGCTGGCCGCCGAGCCGACCCGGCGTGCTGGCGAGGCGCGAGCGCGCTCCTTCACTCCGGCCGAGAAGCGAGTGGCCCAACGTTCGGAACTCAGTCGCAGGCCCAGTGCACCCGCCGCTACCGTGCCCCCATGACCACGAACAACACCGAGAACGACAACTCCGGCGCGAACCCCCGATTCGCCGAAGCGCTGAGGGAGTTGGGACTCGGGGAGTTGCTCGGCAGCATCCGGCGCTTCCCGGACGCCACCCGTACCGCGGCAGAGGCCGCCGCAGCGATCGGGTGCGAGTTGAGTGAGATCTGCAAGTCGTTGATCTTCGCGGCGGACGGGGTTCCAGTACTGGTGCTGATGGACGGCGCATCAAGGGTGGACCTGGAACTCGTCCGGAAGGAGCTCGGCGTAGAGAAGGTCACGCGGGCCAAGGTGGACGTCGTACGGGAGACGACCGGGTACGCCATCGGAGGCGTGCCGCCCTTCGGCCACCGTACGAAGACCCGTGTGCTCGCTGACAGGTCACTCCTCGCGCATGACGTCGTATGGGCCGCCGCAGGCAATCCGCATGCCGTGTTTCCCATGGAGCCGAAGGAACTCGTCGCACACGCAGGTGCCACCTTGGTGGACGTGCGCGAGCAGCCCTCGTGACCCCGCTGGTCGCCGCCGCCGTCCTGCTCGCAGCGGTCACCCACGCCTGTTGGAACGCCCTCGCCCACCGCATCACGGACAAGCTCATCGGCTTCACGCTGATCGCGGGCGGCGGTGCGCTGATCGGCTTCGCGCTGGCGCCGTTCGCCGCGTTCCCGGCGGCTGAGGCGTGGCCGTATCTGATCGTGTCGGGCGTCATCCACGTCGTGTACTTCGTGCTGCTGATGCAGTCCTTCCGGCTGGGGGACTTCGGGCAGGCGTACCCCATCGCGCGCGGCACCGCACCTCTCGTCGTGACCGTCCTCGCCGCCGTCTTCGCCCACGAGGTGCCGAACGCCTGGGCCGCCGCCGGCATCGCCCTGTCGTGCACGGGCCTGACCGGCGTCGCCCTGTGGGGAATGCGCGGGCGGAGGCCCGACTGGGCTGCGATCGAGGGACTGGTCATCCCGGCGTACGCGCTGCACCGCTGGCGAGGCCAATTCCTCACGACACTACGGCCGTTCGCCGCCGTCGGCTTCCTCGGCGCGGCCTTGTCGGTGACCGCGTACGCCCTCGTCCTGTGGGCCCAGACCCGCGCCGAACTCGCCCCCATCGCCGCCCTGCGCGAGTCCTCGATCATCGTCGGCGCGGCCATCGGAGCCGTCTTCTTCAAGGAACGCTTCGGAGCCCCACGTATCGCGGCGGCCGGACTGCTGGTCATCGGCATCGGGCTCATGCTGCGTGCCGGTTAGGGCTCTGTCGTGGGCTCTGCCGTGGGCTTGTCCGCGCGGATGACGGCCGAGTGCATGCCGTCGGCGACCGAGTGGGTCGGGGTGATCTCGATGTGCGTGAAGCCGGCCGCCTCCAGGCCTTGGCGGTATTCGGTGAAGGACAGGGCTCCGGCGATGCAGCCGACGTAGTCTCCGCGCTCGGCCCGCTGGGTGGGGGTGAGGGTGTCGTCGGCGACCACGTCGGAGATGCCGATCCGACCGCCGGGCCGTAGGACGCGGAAGGTCTCGGTGAAGACGGTCGGCTTGTCGGTGGACAGGTTGATCACGCAGTTGGAGATCACGACGTCGATGGTGTTCGCGGGCAGCGGGATCGCCTCGATGGTGCCCTTGAGGAACTCCACGTTCGTGGCGCCCGCCCTGGCCGCGTTGGCCAGGGCGAGGGCGAGCATCTCCTCGGTCATGTCCAGGCCGTACGCCTTGCCGGTCGGGCCGACGCGGCGGGCCGAGAGCAGGACGTCGATGCCGCCGCCGGAGCCGAGGTCGAGGACGCGTTCGCCCTCGCGCAGTTCCGCGACGGCGGTCGGGTTGCCGCAGCCCAGCGAGGCCGCGACCGCCTCGGTGGGCAGCGCGTCGCGCTCGTCGGCGGCGTAGAGAGTCGAGCCGAAGTTCTCCTCGTCGATCTCGACCGGCTGCGGTCCGCAGCAGGCCGTGCCGCCCTCGGTCACCTGCACGGCTGCCGCCGCGTATCGCAGGCGGACCGTTTCGCGCAGGTCGGTGGTGGGCTGTTCGCTCATGAGTCGCTCCCAGGTGTCTGCTGCCTGCCACCTTGCGCTCTGTATCGAAGAACGTCAACATAGAAGCATGTCGAAACAAGAGCTTGCCGCCTGCTGCCCCGGGCTGGGCGCCGCGCCGCTCGACGAGGAGCAGGCAGTCGATCTGGCGAAGGTCTTCAAGGCCCTCGGCGACCCGGTGCGGCTGCGGCTGATGTCGATGATCGCCTCGCGGGGTGACGGGGGTGAGGTGTGCGTGTGTGAGCTGACACCTGCCTTCGAGCTCTCCCAGCCGACGATCTCCCATCACCTCAAGCTGCTGCGCCAGGCCGGGCTCATCGACTGCGAGCGGCGCGGGACCTGGGTGTACTACTGGGTGCTGCCCGGCGTGCTGGAGCGGCTCGCCGCGTTCCTGACCGCTCCGGAGCCGGCCGGGGCCCGCGCGTGAACGCTCCGCTCGGTCGCCGGGTCGTCGCGGAGGCGATCGGTACCGGGCTGCTGGTGGCGGTGGTCGTCGGCTCCGGCATTCAGGCCACCGGGCTGTCGCACGACGCCGGTGTGCGGCTGCTCGCCAACTCCCTCGCCACCGTGTTCGGCCTGGGCGTGCTGATCGCCGTGTTCGGGCCGGTCTCCGGCGCGCACTTCAACCCGGTCGTCACCCTCGCCGCATGGTTCGGCGGACGTCGGACCCCCGGCGGGTTCACCCTGCGGGATCTCGCCGCATACGTACCCGCCCAGGTCGTGGGGGCGGTCGGCGGTGCGGTCCTGGCCGACGCGATGTTCGGCGAACCGCTGGTGAAGTTCTCCGCGCACGAGCGCTTCGCGGGGCATCTGTGGCTGGGGGAGGTCGTCGCCACGGGTGGACTGGTTCTGGTGGTGCTCGGGCTGGGGCGGGTCGGCCGAGTCGCGCTCGCCCCGGCGGCCGTGGCCTCGTACATCGGTGCCGCCTACTGGTTCACCTCCTCCACGGCGTTCGCGAACCCGGCGGTGACCATCGGACGGGCCTTCACCGACACCTTCGCCGGGATCGCGCCCGCCTCCGTCGCCCCGTTCATCGCCGCCCAACTGCTCGGCGGCGCGCTCGGGTTCGGGGTCGTGGCTGTCGTCCACGGTCCGGTGCGCGAGCAGCACCCCGGCCTGCTGACCGAACCCAAGTCCCGGCCCCAGCCCGTCAGTTCCTGATCACGTCCCGAGAAAGTCACCCGCCATGAGTACGTCCCCCTCGCGCCCCTCCGTGCTGTTCGTCTGTGTCCACAACGCCGGTCGCTCACAGATGGCCGCCGCCTTCCTCACCCACCTCGCGGGCGACCGCGTCGAGGTCCGTTCCGCAGGCTCGGCTCCCGCCGACACCGTCAACCCGGCCGTGGTCGAAGCGATGGGGGAGGTCGGCGTCGACATCGCCGCCGAGGTTCCGAAGGTCCTCACCGTGGAGGCCGTGCAGGCGTCCGACGTCGTGATCAGCATGGGGTGCGGCGACACCTGCCCCGTCTTCCCCGGCAAGCGGTACCTGGACTGGCAGCTCGACGACCCCGCGGGGCAGGGCGTCGAGGCCGTACGCCCGATCCGGGACGCGATCGAGACGCGCGTCCGCGTGCTGATCTCGGAAGTGGCGCCTGCCTGAGAGCCGCTCCGGTCAGGCCTGCCGTACCGCCACCGCGTCCACCTCGAACAGCATCCCCGGCAGCGCGAGCGACGCGACCCCGCTCAGCGTCTGGGCCGGCAGCCGGTCGCCGAAGTGCGCGTGCAGCGCCTTGCCCAGGGTCTCCAGCTTCGCGAGGTCGTGATCGACGACGAACGTCCCCAGCCGCACCACGTGTTCGAACCCGAGCCCCACTCCCGCAAGGGCCGACCGGAGCCGAGCGAAGGCCACCTCCACCTGCGCCGCGAAGTCCCCCGGCACCGGCGCACCCGTCTCGTCGGACGCGTACTGCCCGCCGATGAAGACCAGTTCACCGGGCGCCGACACAGCATGGCTGTACCCGAAGGGGGCGGGGTCGTGGAGCGCGGGCGGATTGGTGATCGTACGGGCGTCAGCGCTGTCGTTCTTGGGCGTCATGGACGGGAAACGTCCCGCACACTCCGACCATTCCGTTCCCGCGCCCCTCAACCAACAGCCACCCCCAACGAACCGACCCCGCTCAAGTCGTGCGCCCGCACACTGTTGCGGTCCGTCGCCGCCCGCCCCAACGCATGATGCGGCCACAACCCACCCGCCACCCGCCGAGACCGCTCCCCCCACTCCCGCGCCTCGACACCGCCGGCCTTGTAGTGGTTGAGCGCATACCCCCCGGAGTACACCCGCAGCAGCAGAAACCCTCCGGGATAGTCCTTCGCGGCGGTCACCTCCTGCTGAACGACATGCGGCGCCCGCACCAGCACGGTCCGCTTGTTGCGATGGGTGTGCCCCGCGTGGTGAAGAAAGACCCCCGGCGCCGAGGCGTACGCGTCGACGATCGCCCGAGCCTGCCGCCGATCCAGCTGCTGCCCGCGGGTCACCGGGAACACGGAGTCCCGTACCGTCAGCGGATGGTGACCGAAGACGACGGTCGGCCGGTCCGGTTCGGCTCGGAGCCGGCCCCGGAACCAGGACAGCTGCTCCTCACCGAGCCCGCCCGCGTCACCCCCGTTGCCGGCCTTGGCGTACGTGTCGAGCCCGATGATCCGCAGCCCGCCGAGATCGTGGGCGAAACAGCCGGGCCCGCCGCCACTGCCGAACCCCTCACGGAACCCCTCCCGGAACGTGTCGGCGGAGCCCTCCGCACGGTCGTGGTTGCCGCGTACGACGAAGTAGTCCCGGCCTAGCGTGCCGAAGCCGTCCAGGATGCGTCTGGCCTCGGCCAGGTCCCGCGGCGATCCGCCCGCCGAGATGTCCCCGGCGGCGAGCAGGACGTCCGCCCCGCGCCGCTTGGCCTCCTCGACCAGGGCCCGGGTCATGAGCTCCGGATAGGCGTCGAGGCCCGCAGCCTGCGACACCCCGCGCAGCAGGGGGAAGCCCGCCATCAGGCCCGCGGTGGTCTCGCCGAGGTGCAGGTCGTTGCAGAGGGCGATGGACAGCAGGTGCCTGCCGGGCGGGGGCTGGGGCGTGGTGAAGGAGTACGTGCCGGTCAGCGAGCGGAGGCCGTGCCGCGAGGTGCCGACGGCGTTCCCGCGCACGTGCTGCAACGGCGTCGGTACGGCCGTCACGCCCCGGGAGCGCGCCCGGTAGTAGTACGTCTGCCCGGGCTCCAGGCCGGTCAGCTCCACCTGGTGGTGCGCGGTGGGCCGGTCCTCGGCCGCGACGCGGTTGAGCCGGGCCGGGTGGGTGCCGTAGACGACCTCGCCCTCGGTGACCGCGGGGAGCGGGTGGCCGAGGCCGTCGTCGGTACCGGGTATCCGGGTGTGCCAGGTGATGATGGCGCTGTCCTCGGTGAGGGTGACCAACTCCAGGTGTACGGCGGCCAGTTGGCGGTATTTGCCGCGCGGGATACCGGCGTGGGCGGCACGCAGCAGGGCCGGGGCGAGCAGCGTTCCGGAGCGCAGGACGTCGTAGGGAGTCGGGAGCGCGGCGAAGGCCGCGAGGGGAGCCGAGAAACAGCAGCGCATACCCCATTGTTGCCCCGGGGCCGTGAACACAGGCCGCGGTGCCGACGGCCACAGCCGTACCAGTGCGCTACGACAGGGCGGTGCGCACCGCTCTGACCAGCGCCTGCGCCCGTGGATCAGCCGTCACGCTCTTGCGGAACGAATTCGTCACATACCCGAACGCGATGCCCGAGGCGGGGTCCGCGAAGCCCAGTGCGCCGCCCCGGCCCGGGTGGCCGAAGGAGCCCTCCGAGAGGAGCGGGGACGCGCCGCCGTGCAGCATGTAGCCCAGGCCGAAACGGGTGTTGATCACCAGCACGCGGTCCGGGCCCGACGAGCGTTCCGCGCGGGCCGGCTCGGCCGTCTCCGGGGCGAACAGCCGTGCCCCGCCGTCCACTTCGCCGATCAGGGAGGCGTAGAAACGGGCCAGTCCGTCCGCCGTCGCGATGCCGTTCGACGCGGGGAGTACGGCGGCCCGGTACGCCGCGTCGTTCTCGTCCGGCATCGGCGTGATCGCCCCGAACGCGCGCCGGGTGAGGGAGTCCGGGTTCGCGTACGCCTCGGAGACCGACCGCTTGGGGCGTGTACGGAGGGCCCCCGCGTCCGCCGCCGGTGCCTCCGACTGCGCCACCCGGCCCACCCGAGCGGCCTCACCGGCGGGCAGACCCACCCAGAGATCCGCCCCGACCGGTCCCGCGATCTCGTCCGCGATCCACTCGCCGATCGACCGGCCCGTCACCCGGCGGACGAGTTCACCGGTCAGCCAGCTGTACGTCTGCGCGTGATACCCGTGGTCCGTGCCCGGCTCCCACACCGGTGCCTGCGCCGCCACCGCCGCCGCACCCTGCACCGGATCGGCGGCCTGCACCGGGGTCAGCGGCCGGTCCAGCACCGGCACACCCGCGCGATGCGCGAGCAGATGCCACACCAGGGTCCGCTCCTTGCCGGCCGCCTTGTACTCGGGCCAGTACTCGCCCACCGGGGCGTCCAGGTCCAGCTCCCCGCGCTCCGCCAGCAGGAGCAGCGCCGCGGCCGCCACGCCCTTCGTCGCCGAGCGGACGATCTGGGCCGTGTCCCGCTGCCAGGGCGCGGTGCCGTCGACGTCCTTGGTGCCCGCCCACAGATCCACGACCCGGTGCCCGTCGCGGTACACCGTCACCGCCGCGCCCCGGTCCCCGCGCGCCTCGAAGTTCCCCACGAACGCGTCCCTGACCGGCTCGAAGCCCTCGGCCACCACACCGTTCACGTCCACGCCCGTGCTCCTCGTTCCGCCGTACGGCCCCTCTCTCAACCAAGCAGGATCGTCACGTCGATGTTCCCGCGCGTCGCGTTCGAGTACGGGCAGACCTCGTGCGCCGCGTCCACCAGCTTCGCCGCGATGCCCGCGTCGAGGATCGGCAGGGACACGCTCAGGGCGACCGCGAGGCCGTAGCCGCGCTGCTTGTTGGGGCCGATGCCGACCTTCGCGGCGACCGTGGAACCGGTCAGGTCGAAGCCCGCCCTACGGCCGACCAGGACCAGCGCGTTGTGGAAGCAGGAGCTGTAGCCGGCCGCGAAGAGCTGCTCGGGGTTGGTGCCGTTGCCGTCGCCGCCCAGGGCCGGGGGCATCGCGACCTGGAGGGCGAGCTGGCCGTCCTGGCTGCTGACGAAGCCGTCCCGGCCGCCGTGGGCGGTGGCCTCGGCGACGTACATGATCTTCGTCGGGCGGGTGTCGACGGCGGTGGCTGCTGCGTTCGCGGCGGTGGCAGCGGTGTCGTCGGTCATGGCGGGACCTCCCCCGGGGCGGAAACACAAGAGTGTGCAACTACATCGCGCACAAGATACTGACCGGTAGGTGACGCATGGCCAGCAGGGGGTGTAAACCGTCGGTAACCCGAGGTCAGCGGGCCCGTTCCGCCGCCGCCCCCGCGCGCTCCGCCAGCCGCCACAGTTCCCCGCGCAGACGGGCCACCTCCGGCAGCTCCAGTTCCGTCGCCGCGAGCAGCGCGCCGGGGACACGGGTCGCCCGCTCCCTGAGGGCCGTGCCGCGCTCCGTGCACGCGACCAGCACCGAGCGCTCGTCGTGCGCCGCGCGCTCCCGGTGCACGAGCCCCGCCGCCTCCAGGCGTTTCAGCAGCGGCGACACCGTGCCGTAGTCGAGGCGCAGGGCGGCGGCCAGGTCCTTGACCGTGCTCTCGCCGCGCTCCCACAGGACGAGGAGGACGAGGTACTGCGGGTAGGTCAGCTCCAACTCCTCCAGGAGCGGGCGGTACGCGGCCGTCAGCGCCCGCTGGGCCGCGTACAGCGCGAAGCACAACTGCTCGTCGAGGAGCAGCGACCCGGCATCCGTACGGTCCTCGTGGTCCTCGTTCGTCACGCGCCCATTGTCACGGACCGCGGGTCGAACCCGAAGGGCAACTCCAGACGATGGGCCCGCATCAGGGCGTCGTCGGAGAGGAGTTCGCCGGTCTTGCCGTCCGCCGCGATCACGCCCTCGCTCAGGATCAGCGCGCGCGGGCACAGCTCCAGCGCGTACGGCAGGTCGTGCGTGACCATGAGGACCGTCACGTCCAACGACCGCAGGATGTCGGCCAGTTCGCGGCGCGAGGCGGGGTCGAGGTTCGAGGAGGGCTCGTCGAGGACGAGGATCTCGGGTTCCATCGCCAGCACCGTGGCCACGGCCACCCGCCGCCGCTGCCCGAACGACAGATGGTGCGGGGGACGGTCCGCGAAGTCCGCCATGCCCACCGACTCCAGTGCCGTACGCACCCGTTGCTCCAGCTCGGCGCCCTTCGTCCCGGCCGCCGCCGGGCCGAACGCCACGTCCTCGCGGACCGTCGGCATGAAGAGCTGGTCGTCCGGATCCTGGAAGACGATGCCGACCCGGCGCCTGATCTCCGCCATGTGCCGCTTGCCGACCGGGAGTCCGGCCACCGTCACCGTGCCCGCGCCGCCCGTGAGGATGCCGTTGAGGTGCAGGACGAGGGTGGTCTTGCCGGCGCCGTTCGGGCCGAGCAGCGCGACCCGTTCACCGCGCGCGACGGTGAAGTCGACGCCGAACAGAGCCTGATGGCCGTCGGGATAGGCGAAGGCCAGCCCGGAGACCTCCAACGAAAGGGAATCGGTCACAGCGTCCATCCCAACAGGCATACGGCAAAGGCGGTACAGGGCAGTGCGAGGGCGTACGACCACTGCGCGCGGGACGCCGTCACCTCGTCGATCACCGGCATGGAACCCGCGTAACCCCGGCTCACCATGGCCAGATGGACCCGCTCCCCGCGTTCGTAGGAGCGGATGAACAGCGCGCCCGCCGACTTCGCGAGCACACCCCAGTGGCGGACACCCCGGGCCTCGAAACCCCGTGACTCGCGGGCGATCCGCATCCGCCGCATCTCGTCGGTGATGACATCGCCGTAGCGGATCATGAAGGACGCGATCTGGACGAGGAGCGGTGGGAGCTTCAACCGCTGGAGGCCCAGGAGGAGTTCGCGGAGTTCGGTGGTGGCGGCGAGGAGGACGGAGGCGGCCACGCCGAGGGTGCCCTTCGCGAGGACGTTCCAGGCGCCCCAGAGGCCGTTCACGCTCAACTCCAGGCCCAGGAAGGTCACTTGCTCGCCCTCCGCCACGAACGGCATGAGGACCGCGAACGCGACGAAGGGGATCTCGATCAGCAGGCGGCGGAGCAGGAAGGCGGCGGGTACGTGGGCCGCGCGGGCCACCAGCCCCAGCAGTACCGCGTACACCGCGAACGCCCACATCGCCTCGCGCGGGGTCGACACCACGACCACCACGAACGCGAAGACCGCGGCCAGTTTGGTGTGCGGGGGCAGCGCGTGGACGGGGGAGTGGCCGTGCCGGTAGAGGCGGTGGGCGTGGCCCGCGCCCATCTCAGGCCACCTGCGAGGTGCCGCTACGGCGCCTGCGGACCGCCCAGAAGACACCCGTGCCCGCGACGACCGTGACGCCCACGCCGATCACGCCCGCCAAACCCCCGGAGAGCCGGGCGTCGTCGACGTCGCGCACACCGTAGTCGGCGAGCGGGGAGTCCGCGTTGGCGTGCTCCTGGGCCTTCCGGTCGATGCCCTGGTCGGCGGCGACCTTCTCCAGGCCGTCGGGGTTCGAGGAGGCGTAGAAGCTGACGAAACCGGCGAGGAGGAGGGAAGCGGCCAGGCCGGTGATCCACACCTTGCGGTGCGAGGTGCGCGGGGTGGCGGCCACGGGGCTCAACCGGGGCGCGGCGTCGACGAGTTCGCCGTTCACGCGGAGCTTGAGGCGCTGCTCGAGGCCGCGCGCGCCGTAGACGAGATCCGGGCGTACGGCGATCACGGCGCCGACCGTCAGCGCGGTGATCGCCGCCTCGCCGACGCCGATGAGGACGTGCACGCCGATCATCGCGGTGGCGACCTTGCCGATCGAGACGTCGGTGGTGCCGCCGAGGGCGTAGAGGAGGGTGAAGACGAGGGCGGCGGCGGGGACGGAGAGCAGGGCCGCGGTGAAGGACGCGAAGGTGATCGAGCGGCGGGTGCGCGGGAGGATCTTCACCAGGCCGCGGAAGACGGCGTACGCCACGACCGTCGTCGTGATCGCCATGTCGGTGATGTTCACGCCGAGCGCGGTCAGCCCGCCGTCCGCGAACAGGATGCCCTGCATGAGCAGGACCACGGAGACGCAGAGGACGCCGGTGTAGGGGCCGACCAGGATCGCGGCCAGCGCCCCGCCCAGCAGATGGCCGCTGGTGCCGGCCGCGACCGGGAAGTTGAGCATCTGGACGGCGAAGATGAAGGCGGCGACCAGGCCCGCCAGCGGCGCCGTGCGCTCGTCGAGCTCGCGGCGCGCGCCGCGCAGGCTCACGGCGATGGCACCGGCGGCGACCACTGCGGTCGCGGCGGACACGGGGGCGTCTATGAATCCGTCAGGGACATGCACGGGATGATTTTAGATGGTTATTGCGACTGCTTTGCAAGAGCGAGAAGCTACCGGATCGAGATGTGAGATCTGTCGCCCCGGAGGGCGCTCCCGGGAAAATATGCGACATTGGGGTAGTGGAAGCGGATGCATAGCTTTCACACAGGTCACTCAGCGTAAGGGGCCGCCCGATGTCCGTAGTCGAACAGTACGCGCGAGCCCATATCGTCACCGACGAGGACGTGGACCGGCTGGATGGTGACGCCGTCCCCGTCGTCCTGCGGTACGACCCCGAATCCGATCCGCGAGCCGTCCGTATCGATCTGCCCGGACCGCATGAATGGACCTTCGAGCGGGAGTTGCTGGAGCAGGGGCTGCGTGCCCCGGCCGGCAGCGGCGAGGTGCGGGTGTGGCCGTGCGGACGGGTGCAGGCCGTGGTCGAGTTCCACTCCGAACAGGGCGTCTCCGTCGTCCAGTTCGAGACGAAGGCGATCATGCGGTTCCTGCGGCGGACCTATATGGCCACCGAACCCGTCGGCACCTGAGCGTCAGCCGCCGAGGCTGTTGCCCAGCTTCAGCAGGGCCGCCACGATCGGGCCGGCCGTGTCGCCGCCGTGTCCGCCCGCCTGGACGACACCCGCGGCGACGAGGTCGCCCTTGTACGCGGTGAACCAGCCGTTGGGCTTCTTCTGGCCGTCGACCTCCGCCGAGCCGGTCTTGGCGCCGTAGTCGGGGCCGAGCCCGGACATGGCCTGCGCCGCCGTGCCGTAGGCCGCCGTGTACTGCATGACCTCCTTCAGCTCGGACTGCGTCGTCGACGACATCGTGCGCGAGGCCTTCGCGATCGTGCGGTTGTCGACCGTCGGCGAGACCAGGTACGGCTGGTGGAAGGTGCCCGTGTCGACCGTGGCGGCGACCGAGGCCATGTTCAGCGGGTTCATCCGGACCCCGCCCTGGCCGATCAGCGAGGCGCCCATCTGCGCGCCGCTCTGCACCGGGACCGAGCCGTCGAAGGTGGGGACGCCGATGGCCCAGTTGTTCATGCCGAGGCCGTAGACCTGCTGGGCCTCCGTCGTCAGGTCGCTGTTGCTCAGCTTGGGCGCGAAGTTGATGAAGGCGTTGTTGCAGGACGCCCCGAAGGCCATCTTGAACGTGCCCTTCTTGATCTCCGAGTCGTCGTCGTTGTGGAAGGTCCAGCCCGCCAACTTGTATGTCTTGGGGCAGGGGTGGGACGCGTCCGGGGTGATCAGGTCCTTCTCGAAGAGCATCGTCGACGTCACGATCTTCATCGTGGAACCGGGGGCCAGGGAGCCCTGGAAGGCCACGTTGAAGCCGTGCGAGGCGTTCGCCACGGCCAGGATCTCGCCGGTCGACGCACGCGTCATCACGACCGAGGAGTTCTTCTGCTTGCTCACCTGTGTCTCGGCCGCCGCCTGGAGCGTCGGGCTGAGCGTCGTCTTCACCTTGCCCGGGGTGCCCTTGCTCAGCTCGACGAGCGTCTTGTCGGACTGCTTGGACTTCTTGCCGCGGACCACTTGCAGCTCGATGCCCGCCTTGCCGCCCGCCTTCTTGCCGAACTTCTCCCGCAGCCCGTCCAACACCGGCCCCAGGGACGGGTACTTGGCCGTCGTCAGCTCGCCGCCGTCCCGGTCGTAGGCCTTGATCGGCGGGGTGCCGGACTCGCCCGTCACCAGGGTGTCGCCGTCCGCGAGGTCCGGGTGGACGACGGAGGCGTGCCACTGGACGTAGGGCTTGCCGTCCTTCGCGCTGCGCACGACGGTGAGTGAAGTGGCGTACGTCATGGGCTTGTTGATGCCCTTGTACGACACCGTGCACTTCACCGAGAAGGGGACCTTGGCGCCGGTGGGGGTGCCCTCGGTGACGGTGATGCCCTTCATGTGGGCGTTCTTGCTGTAGCCGGTGAGCAGCGCGGTGGCCGCCGTCGACCTGTCGGTCACGGCGGCGGCCTGGGCGACCTTGCCCTGCTGCCAGTCGGCCAGGTACCGCTTCGCTGTCGTCTGCACCTCGGTCGCCGACAACGGGCCCTTCTTGATGGCCTTGTGGTCCGCGGTGTTCGACGTGCGCGCCTCGGCGGACGCCCCGCCGTCGTACAGCACGTACGCCCCTACGCCCGCCCCGACGACGGCCACGGCGATCGCGCCCCCGACCACGGCGGGTCTCGCCTTCCGCCGCTCGGGTACGCGCCTTCTCTTGCCCCTGGTGCCCACAGTTCCCGATCCTCCGCGAATCCCTGATCCCTTTGGGCCCCCGTCGTCACTCGGCCCGTCTCAGCCCTCACACACCCCAACGACGGGGCACACATTAGAGTCCCGTCCTGTGCGGGTGAGTTCCCGTCCGTGGGCGTGAGTTGGGCCACTCGCCGCCGTCCGCCGGGGTGAGTTGAGTCCAGCCGCTCGCCGCCGTCCGCGGGCGTGGGTTCAGCCACCCGCCGCCAGTACCGCGCGGACGATCGGTCCGGCGGCGTCGATGCCGTGGCCGCCGTCCTGGGTCATGGCCGCCGCCGCCACGTCGCCGCGGTAGCCGGTGAACCAACTGTTGGACTTGGCCTGCCCGTCCACCTCGGCGGACCCCGTCTTCGCGCCGATGTCGGGGCCGAGCCCGGCCATGATGCCGGCCGCGGTGCCGCTGGTCGCGGTGCGGTACATCATCGCCCGCAGCTGGTCCGACGTACTCGCCGACAGGCCTTTCGCGGTGGCGAGTTGGCGGTCGTCGAGGCTCTGCGCGACGAGCACCGGCTGGCGGAACGTGCCCGTCTTCGCGGTCGCCGTCACCGACGCCATGTTCAGCGGGCTCATCTGCACCTGGCCCTGGCCGATCAGGTTCGCCGCGGTGTCCGGGCCGCCGGACGCGGGGACCGAGCCGTCGAAGGACGGGATGCCGGTCTTCCAGTTGTCCCGGCCGAGTCCGAAGCGGTCCTCGGCCTCCCGGGTCAGCGAGTCCACCTTGACCGAGTCGGCGAACTTCACGAACGCCGTGTTGCAGGAGCGGGCGAAACTGTCGGCGAGCGTGGCGCCCTCATCCGGCTTGAGGCCCGTCAGATTGTGGAAGGTCTGGCTCTGCCAGACCGCGTCCGGTGTGCAGGGCGCCGGGCCGTTCATCGTGGTCAGCCCGGTGTCGATGAGCGTGGCGGCACTGATGATCTTCATCGTCGAGCCGGGCGCCAACTGCCCCAGGAACGCGGCGTTGAAGCCGTCGTTGCGGTTGTTCGCGATCGCCAGCACCTGCCCGGTGCTCGGCTGGAGCGCCACGATCGACGACTCCGAGTACTTCGTCACGGCCTTCTCCGCGGCGGCCTGCGCGCTCGCGCGGAGCGTCGTGCGCACCTTGCCCGCCTTGCCCTTCTCCAGGGTCAGCAGCGTGGTGTCGGCCGAGTCCGCGACGGCGTGCTTGATCGCCAGCTCGATGCCGGGCGTACCGCCCGCCTTGTCGCCGTACTTGGCGCGCAGCTCGTCGAGGATCGGCCCCAGCGACGGGTACCTCTCCTTGGTGAGCACGTTCCCGTCCCGGTCCACGGCCTCGATCGCCGGACTCGCGGCCTCCCCGGTGACGAACGTGTCGCCGGTCCTCAACTCCGGGTGCACGACGGTCGGTTGCCAGTCGACGAGCGCCCGCCCGGTCGTCTTGCCGCGTACGACGGTCAGCCTGCTCTTGTAGTCGAGCGGCTTGTCGACGCCCTTGTACGACACCGTCGCGTGCACCGTGAACGGCACGGTGGCGCCCGTCGTCGTACCGGGCGTGATCTTCACCTTCGTGATGTGACCGGCCCCGCCGTAGGACTCCAGCACGGGGTCGGCGGCGGCGTCGTTGTTCGTGTACGACGCGGCGGACACCGACTCCCCGCTCTCCCAGGCCGCGAAGAACTTCTTCGTCGTCGCCTTGACCTCGGCGGCACTGGGCGGCCCGGTCTTCACGGGCGCGGGCCCACCGGACCCGGCGATCCCGGAACTGCCGCCCATCGCGGACACGACGTTGTACGCCCCGTACCCGGCCCCTCCCACCATCACGGCGAACACACTGCCGATGACGGTGGCCTTTACCCCCTTGCGCATGGGTCGTTCCCCTCCCCGTGTCAGTCCTCCGACTGTAGGTGGCGTGGGGGAAAGCTGTGAGGGGTGTTGCCTTTTGTTGTCCTAACAGAGATCAGGGGGCTGAATCGCCCCGACCGACGGGCCACGTATGTGAACGTACGGCGAACGCTGGGCGATACCGGGCAACCAGGGGTGGGGGCCGGGGGTCGGGAACGGTGACCGGTCCCCAACTGGCCCACGGAGGTGGTGCGATGCTCGCTCGACTCGGCGGACACCGGGTGTTCCGCGTCGCGGCGGTGCTGATCCTGGTGCTGGCGCTGGGAGTCGCCGTACGGGTCGCGCTGCATCGGGGGACCGGGCCGTACAAGGGGCCGCCGGCTGTTGTCACAGGGGACGGCGGGATCACGTACACCGCCGCACCGGGCCAGGCCAACCACGTGACCGTCACCGAGACGGGGAAGCACAACGATCTGATCCTCACGTACCTGATCGACGACGTGGTCCCGGTCAAGGCGCCGAAGAAGCACTGCGCCTACCCCGACGCCGACGACCGCACCAAGGTCGCCTGCACGGTGGAGATCGACGAGATGGAGACCGACCCTTCGCTCAGGCTCTCGCTGCGGCTCGGCGACGGTGACGACACCGCCGTCGTCCACAACCGCACGTCCGGCTTCATCCTCGCCTACAACGAGGTCTGGCTCGGCGCGGGCGACGACACCTGGACCGGCACCGCGCGCGAGGCCCAGAACGTCTACGGCGAGGACGGCGACGACACCCTCACGACCGGCACTGCCTCCGCCTACGGCGGCCGGGGCGACGACACCCTCCACGTCGACGACTTCGGCCATGGCGGCGACGGCGACGACGTCCTCTACGGCGACCGGGGCGACCAGCACCTGTACGGCGACGGGGGCGACGACCGGCTCTACGGCGGCCGGGGCGACGACCAGTTGTACGGCGGCCCCGGCACGGACGTACTGGACGGCGGGCCCGGCAAGAACACCCTCAAGCAGGACGACTGACGGCCGGGCCGGGACAGCGCCTCACACCCAGGTGTCCAGCCACATCCGCGACCGCCACTGGTCGATCGGGATCGCCGTGCCCGTGTACAGCGGCCAGAAGTAGATGAAGTTCCACGTGATCAGCAGGACCAGGACGCCCGCGCCCACCGCGCCCGTGACCCGGCGGGTGTCGCTGGAGCCCGGTGGGCCGATGATCGCGCCGATCAGCATCGCGACCGCGAGGCAGAGGAAGGGCAGGAAGACGATCGAGTAGAAGAAGAAGATCGTGCGGTCCTGGTACAGGAACCAGGGGAGGTAGCCGGCCGCGACGCCGCAGGCGATCGCGCCCGCGCGCCAGTCGCGGCGGAACGCCCAGCGCCACAGGACGTACAGCAGCGCGAAGCAGGCCGCCCACCACAGCATCGGGGTGCCGATGGCGAGGACCTCGCGGGCGCACTTCTCGCCCGCGCTCGCCGGGCAGCCGTCCGAACCGGGGGAGGGGGACTCGTAGAAGTACGAGACCGGGCGGCCGTCGACGAGCCAGCTCCACGGGTTGGACATGTACGTGTGCGGCGAGTGCAGGCCGATGTTGAACTCGTAGACCTCGTGCTCGTAGTGCCACAGGCTGCGCGCCCAGTCCGGCATGAAGTGGCTCCAGAAGCCGCCCTTGCCGTCGGTCGCCGCCCAGTTGCGGAAGTAGCCGCCGGTGCCGTTGCCGGGGGAGAGGATCCAGCCGATCCACGAGGTCAGGTAGACGGCGACGGGGACGACGCCCATGGAGAAGGCGACGAGGAAGGAGTCGTAGCGCAGGGCGGCCACGTACGGCCTGCTCGCGCCCGCGACCTTGCGGGTGCCGATGTCCCAGAAAACGGTCAGCAGGACGAAGAAGGCCGCGACGTAGAGGCCGTTCCACTTGGTGCCGATCGCGAGGCCGAGCATCAGGCCGGCCAGCCAGCGCCACGGACGCAGCCCGAGGAACAGGGTGTCGGCGACGTGGGCGTCGGGGCGGGCCCGGCCGTCGGCCTCCACCGGCAGCGCGGCGGCGAGTTTCTCTCTGGCCCTGTCCCGGTCGATCACCAGGCAGCCGAACGCGGCCACCACGAAGAACATCAGCACGCCGTCGAGCAGCGAGGTGCGGGCCATCACGAAGGCCAGGCCGTCGATCGACATCATGACGCCCGCGACACAGCCCAGGAACGTGGAACGGAACAGGCGGCGGCCGATGCGGCACAGCATCAGGATCGCCAGCGTGCCCAGCAGCGCGGTCATGAAGCGCCAGCCGAAGGGGTTGAAGCCGAAGATCAGCTCGCCGATGCCGATGACGTACTTGCCGACCGGCGGGTGCACGACATAGGCCGCGTCCGTCGGGATGGGGATGTGACCGTTGTGCTGGAGGATCAGGTCGTTGGCGTTCTTGTCCCAGTTGACCTCGAAGCCGCGGTGGACCAGCGCCCACGCGTCCTTCGCGTAGTACGTCTCGTCGAATATCACCGCCTTCGGGCTGCCCAGGTGGTAGAAGCGCATCACGCCCGCCATCAGCGTGACCAGCAGCGGACCGCCCCAGCCCGACCAGCGGTTGACGCGGTCGACGAGCGCCGGCGAGAAGCCGAGCGCCGCCCACAGCCGCGGGCCGGGCTCCGCGTACGGCGGCACCAGCCGGTCCCGTACGTCGCTTCTGGGCCCCGCCGTGTAGCCGAATCGGCGCAGCCGCTGCTGCCACGACGGCCGCTGCTCGTGCGGTGCCTGCCCTTGCCGGGTGTCCGTGGAGTCCATGGACGACGCTGTACTGGTCACCGCGCCATCGTAGGGAACAGGTCTGTGTGAGTCCCGCCTCTCTCCCCTGAGAGGATGGAAACGTGACAGTTGCTCCCGGAACTCTGGTCCTTGCCGGCACCCCCATCGGCGACATCGCGGACGCCCCGCCGCGGCTGGCCGAGGAGTTGGCGGGTGCCGACGTGGTCGCCGCCGAGGACACCCGACGGCTGCGGCGGCTCACGCAGGGGCTCGGGGTGCAGCCCAAGGGGCGGGTCGTGTCCTACTTCGAGGGCAACGAGGCCGCCCGGACACCGGAGTTGGTCGAGGCGCTGCTGGGCGGCGCGCGCGTGCTCCTGGTGACCGACGCGGGGATGCCGTCCGTGTCCGACCCCGGATACCGGCTGGTCGCCGCCGCCGTGGAGCGGGACATCAAGGTCACCGCCGTCCCCGGGCCGTCCGCCGTGCTCACCGCGCTCGCGCTGTCGGGGCTGCCGGTGGACCGGTTCTGCTTCGAGGGGTTCCTGCCGCGGAAGGCCGGCGAACGCCTGTCGCGGCTGCGCGAGGTCGCCGACGAACGGCGGACCCTCGTCTACTTCGAGGCCCCGCACCGGCTCGACGACACCCTCGCCGCGATGGCCGAGGTCTTCGGCGCCGAGCGGCGGGCCGCCGTCTGCCGGGAGCTGACGAAGACGTACGAGGAGATCAAGCGCGGCCCGGTCGGCGAACTGGCCGAGTGGGCGGCGGAAGGCGTGCGCGGCGAGATCACCGTCGTGGTCGAAGGGGCGCCGGAGAAGGCCGAGGAACTCGACGCCGACGAGTTGGTACGGCGGGTGCGGGTGCGCGAGGAGGCGGGGGAGCGGCGCAAGGAGGCGATCGCCGCGGTGGCCGTCGAGGCAGGCGTTCCCAAGCGCGAGGTGTTCGATGCCGTGGTGGCGGCGAAGACTGCGCAAAAACCCCTCTGAGCCGCCGCATGAAGCCCGCCGAGCGGCCGTCGGGAAAGCCTCTCTGAGCTGCGGATACGGCCCCTCTGAGCAGGGCGCTCCTCCCATGAGCGCGCGCCCCATGGCGGAGCAAAGCAGCGTCGCCGAATGCAAAGTCCGGACCGGCTGTCCGGGGCGATTTGACAAGAAGAGTCCAAATCGCCTCCAACAGTCGACAGGTCTGATGCATTCGCCCTGCGTGAGGCGTCCACTGGACTGAGGGACGCACCCGTCCCTCGCCTCCAACGGGATTCCGGGGGGAATCCCCTCGCCGGAGGCGCTTGTCCAGCGGAAGTCAAGCAGGAGCTGGCATGAGTGAGATCGCAGGGCAGACAGGCCTTCGTGGCCCCGCCACAGCCGTGGTGAACGAGTCGTACTCCTTCGCCTGCATGCGGTGCGGGCACGGCTGGGAGCAGTCGTACGAGATAGAGCACCACACGGACACCGACGGCCACCAGTTCGTGATGTACGTGGCGGAGGGCCAGGTCGTGCCGTCGCCGCTCAGCCGCCCCGCGTGCCTCAACTGCGACGGGCATGTCGTGCGCATCATGCGCGCGGGCCAGGTCTCGTCGGTACGGGAGGCCGCGCAGCGGCAGTACCAGGCGCCGCGGCCCCGGGCAGCCGCGACCACGGAGGACGGTGCGGACGGCGACGCGGCCGTGACCCCGCTGCCGGAGCCCGGGGACCACCACTGGCACCTCTCCGACCTTCTCCACCCGTTCCACCGCAGGGCGAGCTGACCGGCTCCGACGACCGGGCGGGCATGCCCCTTTCGTAGGATCGGGGCATGCCTTCCTCCAGCGGCAGCGAGAAGAACGCTGCACCGCCGCTCCCGGAACCCCTCCGGGTGCCCGTCGCCGACTCCCACACCCACCTCGACATGCAGTCCGGCACGGTGGACGCGGCGCTCGCCAAGGCCGCGTCGGTCGGTGTCACGACCCTCGTGCAGGTCGGCTGCGACGTGAAGGGCTCACGCTGGGCCGCCGAGACGGCCGCCCGGTACGACGCGGTCCACGCGACGGTCGCCCTGCACCCGAACGAAGCCCCGCGCATAGTCCACGGCGACCCCGACAGTTGGTCCCGGCAGAAGGCCCGCGTCCCCGGCGGCGCTCCGGCCCTGGACGAGGCGCTCGCCGAGATCGACCGCCTGGCCGGCCTCCCGCAGGTCAAGGGTGTCGGCGAGACCGGCCTCGACTACTTCCGTACCGGGCCCGAGGGCAAGGCCGCGCAGGAACTCTCCTTCCGCGCGCACATCGAGATCGCCAAGCGGCACGGCAAGGCCCTGGTCATCCACGACCGCGACGCCCACGCCGACGTGCTGCGCGTCCTCAAGGAGGAGGGCGCCCCCGAGCGGACCGTTTTCCACTGCTACTCCGGCGACGCCGAGATGGCCGAACTCTGCGCCCGCGCCGGGTACTTCATGTCCTTCGCCGGCACCGTCACCTTCAAGAACGCCCAGAACCTGCGGGACGCGCTGGCCGTGGCCCCCCTCGAACTGGTCCTCGTCGAGACCGACGCCCCGTTCCTCACCCCCGCCCCGTACCGCGGACGGCCCAACGCCCCGTATCTCATTCCGGTCACGGTGCGGGCGATGGCGGCCGTCCGGGGCATCGACGAGGACGCCCTGGCGACGGCACTGGCGGCGAACACGGCCCGCGCCTTCGCCTACTGACCCGTTCGAACACAACCCTGGGTAGCCACGTCGCTTTGGAGAGTGACGGCCGCTCCGCTAGGTTCTGTTGGCCCGATCCGGACCCTTCTGGCCTTCTGGAGCGTGTCGGCGTGAGCAAGAACGAGACCTACGAGACGTACGAGACCTACGAGGCGTACGACCGCGGTGTGCGCGCCGATGTGTACACCGACGGGCCCACCGAGGTGTACGGCGCCCGCACCGAGGTGTACGAGGACACGTACCGCCCCGCCTACGAGGCGCCGGAGCCCGTGTTCCCGCACCGGACCGTGACCGCCGTACCGGGCCGGGCGGACCGCAGGCGAAGAGCCGAGCGCACCGGCTCGACGACTGCCTCCACCATGCGGCGGCTGGTGCCGCAGGCGCTGGTGGTCGCGTTCCTGGCCGGCGGCACCACCGCGTTCGTGGCCAAGGACAAGGCGATCGAGCTGAGCGTCGACGGCAAGCCGCGCACCCTGCACACCTTCGCCGACGACGTCACCGAACTCCTCGCCCAGCAGGGCGTGGACGTCGGCGCGCACGACGTGGTGGCCCCCGGCCGCGACGCGCCGCTCGCCAGCGGCGACGAGGTCGCGGTGCGCTACGGCCGCCCCGTGCGGCTCACCCTCGACGGGCAGCGGCGCGAGGTGTGGACCACGGCCCGCACGGTCGACGGCGCCCTCGAACAACTCGGGGTGCGGGCGGAGGGCGCGTACCTCTCGACCTCCCGCTCCCAGCCCATCGGCCGCGCCGGACTCGCCCTCGACGTGCGCACCGAACGCACCGTCACGATCATGGCCGACGGCCGCGCCCGCACGATCCGCACCAACGCGGCGACGGTCGGCGAGGTGATCGGCGAGGCCGGCATCGGCCTGCACGGCGAGGACACCACGTCGGTCCCGCCGGACAGCTTCCCGCGCGACGGCCAGACGATCACGGTCCTACGGGTCACCGGCACGCGGGAGGTCCGCGAGGAGGCGATCCCGTTCAGGGTGGAACGCACCGACGACCCCACCCTCTTCAAGGGCACGGAGGTCGTCGAACGCGCCGGCCGCCCGGGCCTGCGCCGCGTCACCTACGCCCTCCGCACGGTCAACGGCGTCAAGGAGAAGCCCCGCCGCATCGACGACGAACTCGTCCGCGAACCCAGCCCCCAACTGGTCAAGGTCGGCACCAAACCGATGCCCACATCGGTCCAGGGCGCCGACCAACTCAACTGGCACGGCCTCGCGACCTGCGAGTCCGGCGGCCGCCCAGGCGCGGTAGACCCCTCCGGCACCTACGGCGGCCTCTACCAGTTCGACACCCACACCTGGCAGAGCCTGGGCGGCTCGGGCCGCCCCCAGGACGCAACGGGAGAGGAACAGACCTTCCGAGCGAAGAAGCTGTACGTACGCAGGGGTTCGAGCCCATGGCCACATTGCGGAACAAGGCTGCACGGTTGAGACGGTTTTTTTGGGGGCAGGGGGCGCAGCCCCGCGCCCCCAGGAGCGCGGGGCTGTGTCGATTCGCGGCTCCGCCGCGTGGGCGCGACCAGCCACAGCGGACCGGCGGACGAAGAACCGCCCCGTAACCTAGGTGCCGTGAGCAGCAACCCCGACGCCCTCCTGGGCCCAGCCGACATCCGCGAGCTGGCGGCAGCCTTGGGCGTACGCCCCACCAAACAACGCGGCCAGAACTTCGTGATCGACGCGAACACCGTCCGCCGCATCGTCCGCACCGCAGACGTCCGCGAGGACGACGTCGTCGTGGAGGTGGGCCCAGGCCTGGGCTCACTCACCCTCGCGCTCCTCGAAGTGGCCGACCGCGTCACCGCCGTGGAGATCGACGACGTCCTCGCGAGCGCGCTCCCCGCGACGGTCACGGCCCGCATGCCGGAGCGCGCGGACCGCTTCACGCTGGTGCACTCGGACGCGATGCAGGTGACGGAACTGCCGGGCCCGCCCCCCACCGCCCTGGTCGCGAACCTCCCGTACAACGTGGCCGTACCGGTCCTGCTGCACATGCTGGAGCACTTCCCGAGCATCGAGCGCACGCTGGTGATGGTCCAGGCGGAGGTCGCCGACCGGCTGGCCGCGCCGCCCGGTTCGAAGGTGTACGGCGTCCCGTCCGTGAAGGCGAACTGGTACGCCGAGGTCAAGCGGGCCGGTTCCATCGGCCGTACCGTCTTCTGGCCGGCGCCGAACGTGGACAGCGGCCTCGTGTCGCTCACCCGCAGGCCGGAGCCGCCGAAGACCACCGCCACCCGGCGCGAGGTGTTCGCCGTGGTCGACGCGGCTTTCGCGCAGCGCCGCAAAACCTTGCGGGCGGCGCTCGCGGGCTGGGCGGGATCAGCGGCGGCGGCCGAGACGGCCATCGTCGCGGCCGGGGTGTCGCCGCAGGCGCGCGGGGAGTCCCTGACGGTCGAGGAGTTCGCCCGCATCGCGGAGAACAAGCCGACGGGAACGGAGAGTTCGGCGGAGGCCGCGACCGAGACCAGTACTGCCGACGTCGAGCACGAGGAGCCCCGTAAGTGAGCGTGACCGTCCGCGTCCCCGCCAAGGTCAACGTCCAGCTCGCGGTCGGCGCCGCGCGAGCGGACGGCTTCCACGACCTGGCCAACGTCTTCCTCGCGGTCGGCCTGTACGACGAGGTCACCGTGACCCCCGCCGACGAACTCCGCGTCACCTGCGCGGGCCCGGACGCGGCCCAAGTCCCGCTGGACCGCACGAACTTGGCGGCGCGGGCGGCGTTGGCACTCGCCGAGCGGTACGGCCGCAGCCCCGCCGTGCACATCCACATCGCCAAGGACATCCCCGTCGCCGGCGGCATGGCGGGCGGCAGCGCGGACGGCGCGGGCGCGCTCGTGGCGTGCGACGCGCTGTGGGGGACCGGCGCCTCGCGGGCCGAACTGCTCGACATCTGCGCGGAGTTGGGCAGCGATGTGCCGTTCAGCCTGGTGGGCGGGGCGGCGCTCGGCATCGGGCGGGGGGAGAAGCTCACGGTCCTGGAGACCGGGGGCACCTTCCACTGGGTGTTCGCGATGGCCGCGCGGGGGCTGTCGACCCCGGCGGTGTTCCGGGAGTTCGACCGCTTGGGGGAGGGCACCCGCATTCCCGAACCGATCGCCTCCCGGCCACTCCTCGACGCGCTCGCGAAGGGCGACCCGGACGCGCTCGCCGCCGCCGTCTCCAACGACCTTCAGCCGGCGGCCCTTTCGCTCTTCCCGGCACTGGCCGACACCCTCGCCGCGGGCCGCACCGCGGGCGCCCTCGCCGCGCTGGTCTCCGGCTCGGGCCCGACGACCGCGTTCCTCGTCCGCGACGCCGGGTCGGCGGCGAAGGTGGCCGAGGCGCTGACGGCGTCCGGGACCTGCCGGACGGTCCGTACGACGACGGCCCCGGCGGCCGGGGCGACCGTGATCGGCCGACCTTCACACGAGGTCCACGGAACACCCGCCTGACCTGCAAAAATGTCCATGTGCGATGTTATCCGAGCCGCATGGATTCAATGTTCGCCAATCAGCCCCATGGTCCCTTTCGCGCGCTCTGTCCCAGAGGTACGGCTGGCATGATCAGCCAACTCCCGGTCCTGTCCTACGCGATGGCGTGCGTCGGCGCCGCGCTCGGACTGCGCTGCACCGTAAGGACACTTGAGGCGGACGGCGCCTCCAAACGGAACTGGCTGACCCTCGCCTCCGTCGCCACCGGCTCCGGCATCTGGACCACGCACGTCGTGGCGATGCTCGGCTCGTGGCGATGCTCGGCTTCAGCGTCGAAGGCACCCCCATCCGCTACGACGTCCCGCTCACCGTCCTCAGCCTGCTGATGTCGATCGGCGTGGTCGCCGCCGGCGTCTCCACCGTCGGCTACGGCCGCTCCCGCGTCACCTCGGTCGCGTTCGGCGGCCTCGGCACCGGCGTGGGCGTCGCCGCCATGCACTGCACCGGCATGGCCGCACTCGACCTGCACGGCCGGATCGACTACGACCCCCGGCCGGTCATCGCCTCCGTGGCGATCGCCGTCGTCGCCGCGACCGCCGCGCTCACCCTCACCCTGGTCGTCCGCGGCCCGGTCCTCGCCACGCTCGCCGCCCTCGTCATGGGACTCGCGGTCAGCACCATGCACTACACCGGCATGTACGCCGTGAGCGTCACCCCCGCCCCCAGCGGCGCGGCCCTGTCCGGCGCCACCGCCGTCGTCGTACCCGCCACCGAGTACCGGGTCGGCCTCCCCGAACGGCATCACGCCACGTACGACGAGCTCATGCGACAGGCGGCCGACGTGCACGAGACCGGCATCGCGGAGTCGATCTCCGAGGCCCACCAGGCGGGCAGCGAAATCCTTGTCGGCCTGGTGGACGAGCTACTGGCCGTGTGGGACGGCGAACCGGCGCGGGGCTACGGCGGAACAGCGGACGCCGTGGGCTACGCCGAGCGGACCGGCGTCCCCGTGCGGGTGCTCTGGCCCGCGGGCGCCACCCGCTGACCTGCACGGATCGTCACCCTCCCCCCGCGCATTACTCTGGGAGGCTGACCGTCCCCCCTGTCAGGAGAGAAATGGCCGTCAACCTGGTCAATGTCGAGAACGTCAGCAAGGTGTACGGCACCCGTGCCCTGCTCGACGGTGTCTCGCTCGGTGTCTCCGAAGGGGACCGGATCGGGGTCGTGGGCCGCAACGGAGACGGCAAGACCACCCTGATCCGGATGCTCGCCAAGCTGGAGGAGTCCGACACCGGCCGCGTCACCCACTCCGGAGGACTCCGCCTCGGGGTCCTCACCCAGCACGACTCCCTCGACCCCGAGGCGACCGTCCGCCACGAGGTCATCCGGGACATGGAAGACCACGAGTGGGCGGGCAACGCCAAGATCCGCGACGTGCTGACGGGACTCTTCGGCGGGCTCGACATGCCGGGCTTCCCGCAGGGCCTCGACACCGTGATCGGCCCGCTCTCCGGCGGCGAGCGGCGCCGTATCGCACTCGCCAAGCTGCTCATCGAGGACCAGGACCTGGTCGTCCTGGACGAGCCGACGAACCACCTCGACGTCGAGGGCATCGCCTGGCTCGCCCGGCATCTGCGCGAGCGGCGCTCCGCGCTCGTCTGCGTGACCCACGACCGCTGGTTCCTGGACCAGGTCTGCACCCGGATGTGGGACGTGCAGAAGGGCGACGTCTACGAGTACGAGGGCGGCTACACCGACTACGTCTTCGCCCGCGCCGAGCGCGAGCGCATCGCCGCCACCGAGGAGACCAAGCGGCAGAACCTGGTCCGCAAGGAGCTGGCCTGGCTGCGCCGGGGCGCCCCCGCCCGTACGTCCAAGCCGCGCTTCCGCGTCGAGGCCGCCAACGAGCTGATCGCGGACGTGCCGCCGCCGCGCGACACCAGCGAGCTGATGAAGTTCGCCTCCTCGCGCCTCGGCCGTACGGTCTTCGATCTGGAGGACGTGACCGTCCAGGCCGGGCCCAAAGTCCTTCTGAAGCACATCACCTGGCACCTCGGCCCCGGCGACCGCGTCGGCCTGGTCGGCGTCAACGGCGCCGGGAAGACCTCCCTGCTGCGCGCCCTGGCCGACGCCTCCAGGAGCGACGGCGAGGTGCAGCCCGCCGCCGGCAAGGTCGTCGTGGGGAAGACGGTGAAGCTCGCCTACCTCTCCCAGGAGGTGGCCGAACTCAAGCCCACGCTGCGGGTGTTGGAGGCCGTGCAGCAGGTGCGGGAGCGGGTCGATCTCGGCAAGGGGCGGGAGATGACCGCCGGACAGCTGTGCGAGACGTTCGGGTTCAACAAGGAGAAGCAGTGGACGCCGGTCGGGGACCTGTCGGGTGGTGAGCGGCGCAGGCTGCAACTCCTCCGGCTGCTCATGGCCGAGCCCAACGTCCTCTTTCTCGACGAGCCCACCAACGACCTCGACATCGAGACACTGACGCAGTTGGAGGACGTCCTCGACGGCTGGCCCGGTTCGATGATCGTGATCTCCCACGACCGGTTCTTCGTCGAGCGCACCACCGACAAGGTGTACGCCCTCCTCGGCGACGCGACGCTGCGGATGCTGCCGCGCGGCATCGACGAGTACCTGGAGCGGCGCCACCGTATGGAGGAAGTCGCCGCCGCCGCCGTCCCCGTCGTGGAGAAGGCCGCGCCCGCCGTGAGCGCCGCCGACCAGCGCGCCGCGAAGAAGGAACTCCAGAAGATCGAGCGGCAGTTGGACAAGGTCTCCGAGAAGGAGGCCAAGCTGCACACCCAGATCGCCGACAACGCCACGGACTTCGCGAAAGTCGCCGAACTGGACGCGCGGTTGCGGGACTTGAGCACCGAGCGGGACGAGCTGGAGCTGCGGTGGCTGGAACTCGCCGAGGACGCGTGAAGGGTGCGTGAAGGCGCATAACGGCGGTATCACGGGCCGGTCCTCCCTTGGGAACAGGGGAGAACCGGCCCGTTCTCGATGTACAGCCGGGTGATAGAAAGAGCCGACTGAGAACTGTCTGACCACTGTCTGAAGACGTCTCCGGGGCCGTCGCGAAGCCCGGGGCGTGGCTAAAAATCAGTGAACGAGGGGGAGCCGCTGATGACTCAGCCGCCCGACCAGCCGCCGTCCGGCGGTTACGGAGCGCCGCCGAACCAACCGCCACAGCCACCGTCCGGCGGCTTCGGGGCCCCCGTTCCACCCACGCCCGGCTACGGCTATCCGCAGCAGCCGGGTCCGTACGGCTCCGGTCCGTACGGTCATCCGCAGCAGCCGGGCCCGTACGGTCAGCAGCCCCAACAGCCCGGCCCCTACGGCGGCTACGGCTACCCGCCGCCCCCGCCACCGCAGTTCACCCCGCCCCAGCCCCCGTCGGGCCGCGGCCCCTTCAAGGGCAGACCCGCCCTCCTGATCGCGGCCGCCGTCGCCGGTCTGCTGGTCGTCGGCGGCACGGTGTGGGCGGTCACCAGCGGCGGCGACGACAAGAAGCCGGTCGCGGAGAAGAGCGACAGCCCCACGGCCTCCGGTACTGCCGACGACCCCGCCAACCCCGGTGACGGCAGCGGCGACGGCGGCAAGGACCCGGAGAACCTCAACGAGGGCCGCAAGTCCGGCGAGGCGAAGGTGCTCTGGTACAAGGAGGCACCGGACGCGCCCGGTTCCGGCGCCGACGCCCCCGGCATGTGGATCACCGGCAAGACGGCGGTGAAGGCCGCGTACAAGGAGGTCGTCGCCTACAACGTGGGCAACGGCAAGCCGACGTGGCCCACGGTCACCTTCCCGCAGAAGATCTGCGCGGTCACCCCGCAGAAGTCCGCCGACGACAAGATCGTGGTGGCGTACGAGAGCGGTGTCAGCGACAACGCCAAGTGCAACCACCTCCAGCAACTCGACCTGACCACCGGCGCGAAGGGCTGGACGGTGACCGTCCCGGACGGCGCCCTGTTCGACAGCGCGCTCAGCATCGGGCTGACCGTCACCGGCAAGACGCTGATGGTGGGCCGCTCGGAGTCCGGGATCGCCTACGACATCGGCACCGGCAAGCAGCTCTACGAGAAGAAGAAGTACGGCGCGGCCTGCTTCCCGGGCGGGTTCGCGGGCGGCACCAGGCTGATCTCCGTCGCGTCCTGCGGGGCGGGCTCCTCCACCGAGCACGACGAGGTGCAGGAGCTGGACCCGGCGACCGGCGCGGCCAGGTGGACCAAGGCGATCCCCAAGGGCTGGACGGTGGACCACGTCTACTCCGTGGACCCGGTCGTCCTCTACATGACCGACGCGGACCACAAGCACTGGAACATCTCGACGCTGAAGAGCGACGGTTCGGTGCGCTCGCAGGTCGACTCCAAGGCCGCCTTCGCCCCCTCCTGCGGTCTGTCGATCCTCGGCCAGGACCTCCAGGGCTGCCAGGGTGTCGCGGTCGACGCGAGCACCCTGTACCTGCCCACGGAGGTGACGACCGGCGCCAACCAGATCGTCGCGATCGACCTCGCCACCGGCAAGGAGAAGTGGCGCGTGAAGTCGCCCGCGGCCGTGTCGATGGTGCCGGTCAAGGTGGAGGGCGGACAGCTCATCGCCTACGTCGAGGCCTCCTACGCCGCCGGCGGCCAGGTCGTCTCCGTCCCGACCACCGGCTCCTCGCACACCACGACGAAGCTCCTCCGGATGCCGGCGGGCACCGCGCAGATCGAGTCGAGCTTCTACTCCCGGGACGTCGACTACGTCGACGGGCGCTTCTACATCTCGTCGACCCGGCTGAACGGCAATGACGACACGAAGGAGAAGTTGATGCTCGCGTACGGCAAGTGAGACCCCGCCGTCTCCCTGTCCCTCCGCCGTTCTCCCCGAGGTACTCGTCATGACCCAGCCGCCCCCGCCCCCGCCGAACCAGCCCCCGCAGCAGGGCGGCTTCGGCCCGCCCCAGGACCAGCCCCCGCAGCAGCCGCCACCCCCACCGGGCTACGGCTACCCGCAGACACCGCCCCCGCCCCAGCCGCCGGGCTACGGCTACCCCGGCCAGCAGCCCAACCCGTACGCCCAGCCCCCGCAGCAGCCGTACGGCCAGCAGCCGGGCCACGGCTACCCGGGGCAGGGCTATCCCGGCCAGCAGCCGACCATGCCGTTGCACCCGCAGCCGGGCCAACCGGGCGGCGGCGGGCGGAAGTTCGGGGCGTCCGCGGTGATCATCACGGCGGCGGTCGTGGCGATCGCGCTGATCGTCGGCGGCGGGATCTGGTACTCGTCCCAGTCGGACAAGGGCGGCGAGAACGGCAACAGCGCCGACAGGAAGAACAGCGCGGACTCCACGGGCGGCACCGACAAGAAGGGCGGCACGACCTCCGGCGGCAAGGAGAAGATCCCCGCCGACACCGCCTCCAAGGTCCTCTTCCAGGTCCCGATGCCCAAGGTCGGCGACAGCATGGTGACGTCCGGTTCCTGGCTCACGGACAAGGTGTACGCCAAGAGCGGGGCCGCCGAGGTCAACGGCTACAACCGCGACACGGGCGCCAAACTCTGGACGATCAAGCTCCCCGGCCCGGTCTGCCAGGCCACCAAGCACACCACCACCGACGGCAGAACGGCGATCATCTACGAGCCCGCCATGCCGACCAAGGACAAGCCCTCGCACGGCTGCAGCCAGATCGCGGCGCTCGACCTCACCACGGGCACCAAGCTGTGGACGAAGACCGCCAACTCCGGTGACCAGCCGATCAGTTTCGAGAACGTCACCGTCGGCGCGAACACGGTCGCCGTGGGCAGCACCGACGGCGGCGCCGCCTTCGACATCGCCACCGGCAAGGTCCTGTGGAGCCCGAAGGCCGCCGACTGCTACGACGCGGGCTACGGCGGCGGCGCGAAGCTGGTCGCGGTGCGCAAGTGCGGAACGTACGACTCGCCCGTCCTCCACATCCAGACCATCGACCCGACGACCGGGAAGGTGCTGTCGGACTACAAGATGGCCCAGGGCATCGAGTACGCGAGCATCGTGTCGACCGACCCGCTGGTCGTCGCGGCGGACGTCGGCGACAGCGCGGGCGACGGCAGCGGTATCTCGGACTTCTTCTCGATCGACAACAGGACGGGTGCGCTGCGCTCCCACATCTCGGCGCCGGGCAAGCAGTACGCGGCCCGCTGCGACGGCATCACGCGTGTCGAGTACTGCACCGAACTCGCCGTAGGGAACGACCGGTTGTACGTTCCGACCGAGGAACACGAGGGCTCGGGCGACTCCTACAGCCGGACCAACGAGATCGTCGCCTTCGACCTCGCCACCGGCAAGCAGACCGGCCAGCGCGCCGACGCGGGCGAGGGCTACACGATCACCCCGCTGCGCATGGACGGCAGCAACGTCATCGCCTACAAGTCCCCGCCGTACGACAAGGGCGGCCAGATCGTCAGCATCGACGGCAGCTCCTTCAAGGAGAGCAAGCTGCTGGAGAACCCGAGCACGGAGACGGTACGGGGGACGGAGACCAGCTTCCTGCCGGACTACGCGGAGATCCTCTTCGGGGAGGGCCACCTCTACATGTCGGCGGTCTACGCGGACAAGCCGTCGTCGTCCTCGACGGAGGACAAGGACTTGGCGATCGCCTTCGGCACAGACAGCTGACCCTTTCCGCACCGCTCCCCACCGCCCGCCACCGCCCCCAATACCCCTCAATACCAGGAATGCGAAAAAATCCGTCGATCCGGGGCACTTCTCTCCAGTAGGGGCAGCGCAACGTCGAACAAGCGTGTAGCTTCCGGGGGCATGAAGAACGGGGGTGCTGGGGGCCCTCTGTTCTTGGGGACCGGTGGGCATCCATAGTGGGCATCCATTGGGGGGACTGGGGGGTTGCTCGATGGGAGTGCGGCTGATGGTGGTCGACGACCACCGATTGCTCGCCGAGGCACTGGCTTCGGCGCTGAAGCTGCGGGGACACCGGGTGCTCGCCGCGGCGGCGCCCGCGGCGGGCGCGGCGGAACTGGTGATCACTCGCGCACCGGAGGTATGCCTGCTGGGCACGGCGACACCGGCGGAACCGGGCATCTTCGACCCGGTGATAAAGATCAAACGCGAACGTCCGCAGGTAGCGGTCCTCGTCCTGGGCCCGGTCCCCAGCCCCCGAGGCATCGCAGCGGCCTTCGCCGCCGGCGCCTCGGGCTACGTCCGCCACGACGAGCGCATCGAGGGCGTCGAGCGCGCCATCATGAAGGCGAGGGCGGGCGAGGCGGCCGTAGCACCGCAACTGCTCCAAGGAGCCTTCAGCGAACTCCTCAACCCGGCGGCCCAACCGGACGACGAGGGCCAACGCCTGCTCCAGATGCTCACGCCCAGGGAGGTGGAGGTCCTGGTCCGCGTCGCCGACGGCGAGGACACCCGCCTGATCGCGGCCGGCATGGGCATCGCCCCGTCGACGGCCCGTACGCATGTGCAGCGCGTGCTGATGAAGCTGGGGGTGGGGTCGCGGTTGGAGGCGGCGGCTCTGGCTGCGCGGACGGGGCTGTTGGACCGGGCGGGGCCGGTGAACGGGTCGGCGGGGCCGGACGCGTAGTGGCTCAGCGGTGGGTGCGGGAGGAATCCCGCGTCGCGTGGGAGGCGATGGGCGGGCGCGAGCACGCGGCGGTTGTCCGGGCGGTCCGCAAGGGCGAATCGCCACGGGAGCCTGCCGCCGCACTACTGGCGCTGCACTGGGCCTGGACCGTCATCGGGCCGCCCTACGCCCGCAGGCGCTACCCCTGGAGGGCCGCCCTCCTCGATCTCAGGCCCGCCGCTTTCCTCACCGACATCTACGACGGCACCCCGCGCAACGACGTCCGCACGTATGTCCGCCGCGATGCCCGGCGGGTGGAGGGGGCGTATCTGCCGTTGCTGGAGTCCCTTGGTGTGGAGACGGGTCAGCCCTGACGACCGACACGGCCGGCGCGTATGCCGTGGAGGAGGGCGGCGAGGGCCGTGGGGGTGGTGGTGAGGGCGGTGGTGGGGGTGTCGCTTTCGCGGAGGTGGAGGGTGGTGGGGGTGGTGGCGAGTTCGAGGCAGGCGTTGCCGTCGCCGCCGCCGGAGAAGGACGACTTCTGCCAGTTGGCCGGGGGTGTCATGGTGCGCCTCACAGTTCCTTCGTCAGCCTGTGGATGAAGTCACGCGAGCGTTCGGGGTCGAGTGACGCACCCTCCACTCTACGGAAAAGCGTTCGAAAGCTGCTGAGTTGCGCCTCGGAGTCGACGAAAGCAGAACCGTGGGGTGCGTCCCGCACGACCGTGTCCAGCTTGGGCATAGTGCCACCCGCGTACACCATGGCGCTTCCGGCATCGATGAATCCGTCCAGGTCGAACGGGATGACACGTACGGTCACGTGGTCCGCTTCCGAGAGTTCCAGGATGCGGGTGAGCTGAGCTCGCGACGCGGGACGGTCGCCGACCCGGATGCGCAGGGCCCCCTCGTGCACTACGGCTTCGTACGGAGTCGGTTGGGCACCCTCGATGATGCGGTGTCGCTTCATCCGGTGTTCGGCCCGCAGTTCGAGGTCTCTCGGGGGAAGTGCGGGCACTCTGTGCGAGAAGACTGCGCGAGCGTAGCCCTCCGTCTGGAGCAGGCCGGGGACATGGAGGAAATCCACGTCCCAGCGGTAGGTGGCGTGGTGCTCCAGCTCGGACAGGTCCAGGAATGACGTGGGCAGCAGCCCCCGGTACTCCTCCCACCAACCGCGTGTCCGGTCCGTGGCCATTGCGATCAGCGCATCGATCAACTCCTCGTCCTCGCAGGAGTAATTGGCGGCGAGGCTGCGTACGCGTTCCTCGCTCACTCCTGCGATTCCGGACTCCATCTGACTCATCTGGGCGGAGTCGGACCCGACCAGCGTCGCGGCTTCCCGTGCTTTGAGTCCTGCTGTCTCACGCAGCTTCCGCAGTTCAATGCCCAGTCGTTCCTGGCGCGCGGTGACTTGCCGTCTGCGTGGCATGGCTTCCTCTCTCGCCTCTCGCCCCAACTGCCGTGGGGCGGTGACTCGTTCGGGGGCAGATTACGACAACGACTTGCACTGTTCCAAATTTTACCCGTACCGTCGGTGACGCGACGCACACGCTGCGAAACCCGGGACCCCGGAAGCGCACCACCCCGTCCTGCCATGACGGCGTGACAGGCCACCGCCCGCGAACCGCATCAACTCCCCACGCCACCAATGGAGTTCACGCATGCCCGAAACCGAGCCCGAACCCTGGGAGTACTCCCTCTCCGTCCCGCACGACCGCCGTGCCGTCACTGTCTGCCGCCGTACCCTCCGCCTCGTCCTCACCGTGCACGGCCTCATCGGCGTCGTGGACACCGCCGAGCTCGTCGCGACGGAGTTGGTCGCCAACGCCGTACTCCACACCAAGGGGCCGGTGATGCTCAGGGTGTGCTGGTCGGCGGGTGTGTTGCGGGTTGGCGCATGGGACGCGGACCCCGAACCACCCCAACCGCCGGGCCAGTTGGCGGACCTGTTGGACGCTGAAGCCGGCCGAGGTCTCGCCCTGGTGCGGGCCTGCGCCGACCTCTGGGGCTGGCAGCCGCTGTCGAGGAACGGGCGGCGCGGCAAGTACGTGTGGTGTGACCTGAACGTGGCCTAGGGCCAAGAACGCACGAGAGCGTGAGAATCCCCGTAGTCGGCATGTCGTCGGACCCCGCTCGCCAGGATGATCCGGGTGACGACCCCCTCCCCAGACCTCTGGCACCACTACGGCCGCACCCGCGCCGACCGTGACCGTGCGGTCCCCGGCACCTTCCGCTGGAATTGGAGCCAGGACGGTGGCCCCGGCCCGGAGGCACTGGGCGACCTCTCCGGACTGGTCGTCGGAGACCTCGGCGCCGGGACCGCCCGGCACGCCGCTCACCTCGTCACCCATCACGAACCCGCCCGGGTCGTTGCCGTGGACGCCTCACCGGGCCAACACGCCATGGCCGTCGACCTGTTCGGCCACCTGGCACCTCGTCTGTGCATCGTGGCCTCCGATGCCGTGGCGCACCTGAAGGCGACGACCGACACCTACGACGTGCTCTACAGCGTCTTCGGCGCCCTCGACTTCACCGACCCCCGTGAGCTGCTGCCCGCGGCGGCCACCGCCCTCAAGCCGAGCGGACGACTGATGTTCTCCACTCTCGCGCACTACGTGAGCGGCGCCCCCGCCCAGCCCGACGTGGTGGCCGCCGCCGTCCCGGCGAAGACGCCGGAGGGGGAACTGCGCACAATGCGCCGGTGGGTACTTCAGGAGCAGGTCTGGGTGAAGGTTCTGGACGAGGCCGGGTTCACCGAAACGGTCGTCGACGTGCTGCCGTCGACCACCGAAGGACCACGCACCGCGGACACACTGCTGATCACCGCGGTGCGCCAGCCGCGATCCAGGCCCACTTACTGACTCCGCAAGCCCGGTTCCCCTAGGGGCGCGGGGAACTGCGCGACCAGCCACAGTCCCCCCGCACCCGGCAAACGACCTAAGCCCCCTCTTCCTCCTCCGGTACTTCCGCCAGCTCCACGGGCGGTGTCGGCCGCAGCTTCAGCCACCCCAGGAAGAAGATCCCCAGCAGCAACATCGCGATCCCGGTCCACAGGTTGATGTTGACGCCCTCGGACTTGTCCAGCGACGAGTCCGACGGGTTGATCCCCGCGATCGTGACGATCACGCCGTAGACGACGAACAACCCCCCGATGATCAGCCGCAGATCGAACAGGCGGGACGCAGTCGTCGACTTACCCTCCAGCTCGCTGACCTCGCGCTGGACATCGTGCTCGGAGTGACCTGAGTTCTCAGACATGGTTTCTCAATCCTCCCGCGGCTAGAACGAGAACGGGATGTAGCAGAGGGCGGCCAGGATCACCGCGCCCCAGCCGAGCAGGGCCGGGCGGCGGTACCACGCGTCGTCGCCCGCGGCGGGTGCCTCGGTCATGCCGGGGGACGTCGTGCCGTACACGAGGCCCTGGAGTTGTTCGGCCGACTTGGGCTGGGTGAACAGGGACACGGCGAACATGACCACCGCACCCGCGACGAACCCGGCGATCGCGGAGACGAAGTTGGCGCCCTGGTCGGAGGGGATGGAGATGATGCCCTGCTTGTAGATCCAGAAGTAGTTGACCATCGCGGTGACCGTGCCCGCGAGGAGGCCCCAGAAGCCGGACTTCGGGGTGGCCCGCTTCCAGAACATGCCGACGATGAAGACCACGAACATCGGCACGTTGAAGAAGGAGAAGAGGGTCTGTAGGTAGCTCATGATGTTCGAGAACGACGACGCCAGGAACGCCGTGCCTACCGATGCCGCCACGCCGACCACCGTGATCAGGCGGCCGAAGCGGACGTAGTACTCGTCCTCGCGGTCCGTCACGACGTACTTCGCCCAGATGTCGTTCGTGAAGACCGTGTTGAAGGACGACACGTTGGCCGCCATGCCCGCCATGAACGCCGCCAGCAGACCCGTCACCGCGATGCCGAGGACGCCGTTGGGCAGGAGCTGTTCCATCAGGTACGGGATCGCGTCGTTGTACTGGAGGTCGGACCCGCTGGTGCCGATCTTCGGGACGAGCGCCGCGGCGACCAGCCCCGGGATCATCACCAGGAAGACGATGAAGACCTTCGGATACGCGGCGATCAGCGGGGTGCGCTGAGCCGCGGACAGGTTCTTCGCGGACAGGGCGCGCTGCACCTCGGCGAAGTTGGTCGTCCAGTAGCCGAACGACAGCACGAAACCCAACCCCAGCACGATGGTCAGCCAGTTCGCGCCCAGCGGGTTGACGCTGCCGATACCCGTGCCACCCCACGCGGTGGTGAAGTTGTGGCCGTGGGCCGCGTCCAGCTTGTGGGTCAGGCCGTCCCAGCCGCCGACCTTCTTCAGGCCGAGGTAGGAGATCGGGATGAGGGCCGCGAGGATCACGAAGAACTGGAGCACTTCGTTGTAGATCGCCGACGACAGCCCACCGAGGGTGATGTACGCGAGCACGAACGCGCCGGCGACCACGATCGCCACCCACTGCGGCCAGCCCAGCAGCGCCTCGACGACGATCGCGAGGGCGTACAGGTTCACACCGGCGATCAGGATCGCGGCGAAGGCGAACAGGATCGAACTCAGGAGATGTGCCCACTTGTCGAAGCGGAGGAGGAGGAACTCCGGGACCGAGCGCACCTTCGAGCCGTAGTAGAAGGGCATCATCACCAGGCCGAGGAAGACCATGGCCGGGATGGCGCCGATCCAGTACCAGTGCACGGTGTACGCGCCGTACTGCGCGCTGTTGGCGGCCATGCCGAGGATCTCGGTGGCGGCCAGGTTGGCCGAGATGAAGGCGAGACCGGTGATCCACGCGGGCAGCGAACGCCCGGAGAGGAAGAAGTCGAGGCTCGTCTTCACCGATCTGCGGGCGGCCAGGCCGATGCCGAGGACGACCACGAAGTAGATCGCCAGGATCGTGTAGTCGAGCCCGTTGGTGGGGAGCCGGAGCTCGGCGGCGAGGGAGGTGGGGGGCTGCAGAGTCTGCATCAAGCGCTCACCTTGTTCGATGTTCTTTCTTTGGTGTTCTTTGTTTGATTTTGATGGTGACGACTGGGGGGATTGGTGGTTTGATGTGTTTAGTTCTGTGTGAAGCCCGGATGGCGGCGTGGATGTACGTACGGATGGAGAGCCCGGCGTGAAGAAGACCTCGACCCGGTTGGCCGACGGTCGTGAGCTCATCTACTACGACCTGCGGGACGACACCGTGCGCGACGCGGTGGACCGACGCCCGCTGGAGCGCACGGTCACCACTTCGGAGGTACGGCGGGACGTGCTGCTCGGCGACTCGGTGGCGATCGCCTCGCACCGCCAGGGCCGCACCTACCACCCGCCGGCCGACCAGTGCCCGCTCTGCCCGACGACGGGCGACCGGCTGAGCGAGATCCCGGACTCGTCGTACGACGTCGCCGTGTTCGAGAACCGTTTCCCCTCGCTGGCCGGGGACTCCGGCCGCTGCGAGGTGGTCTGCTTCACCTCCGACCACGACGCGTCCTTCGCCTCGCTGACCGAGGAGCAGGCGGCCCTCGTCCTCGACGCGTGGACGGACCGGACGTCGGAGCTGTCGCATCTTCCCTCCGTCGAGCAGGTCTTCTGTTTCGAGAACCGCGGCGAAGAGATCGGTGTGACCCTCGGTCATCCCCACGGCCAGATCTACGCGTACCCCTTCACCACCCCGCGCACCGCCCTGATGCTGCGATCCCTCGCGGCGCACAAGGAGGCGACCGGCGGGGAGAACCTCTTCGACTCGGTCCTGGAGCGCGAACTCGCCGGTGAGCGGGTCGTCCTTGAGGGTGAACACTGGGCGGCCTTCGTGCCGTACTCCGCGCACTGGCCCTACGAGGTCCACCTGTATCCCAAGCGCCGGGTGCCCGATCTGCTCGGCCTGGACGAGGCGGCCCGCACAGAGTTCCCCAAGGTCTATCTGGAACTCTTGAGGCGCTTCGACCGGATCTTCGGTGAAGGGGAGCCTCCGACGCCGTACATCGCCGCCTGGCACCAGGCGCCGTTCGGCACGCTGGAGGAGTTCGAGGGTGTGAGCAGGGACGACTTCGCGCTCCACCTCGAGCTTTTCACCATTCGCCGTACGTCCGGCAAGCTGAAGTTCCTCGCGGGCTCCGAGTCCGGCATGAGCGTGTTCATCAACGACGTGCCGCCGGAGTTCGCGGCCGAGCGACTGCGAGAGGTAGCGAGTTGATGAGCGGTAAGTACCTGGTCACGGGCGGGGCGGGTTACGTGGGCAGCGTGGTCGCCCAGCATCTGCTGGAGGCGGGCCACGAGGTCACCGTCCTGGACAACCTCTCGACGGGTTTCCGCGAGGGCGTGCCCGCGGGTGCCACGTTCGTGGAGGGCGACATCCGCGACGCCGCCAAGTGGCTCGACTCCTCCTACGACGCCGTGCTCCACTTCGCCGCCTTCTCCCAGGTCGGCGAGTCGGTCGTCAAGCCGGAGAAGTACTGGGAGAACAACGTCGGCGGCTCGATGGCCCTCCTCACCGCGATGCGCGAGGCCGGCGTCCGCAAGCTCGTCTTCTCCTCCACGGCGGCCACGTACGGCGAGCCGGAGGAGGTCCCGATCGTCGAGACCGCCCGCACCTCCCCGACCAATCCCTACGGCGCCTCGAAGCTGTCGGTCGACTTCATGATCACGAGCGAGGCGCAGGCCCACGGACTGGGAGCCGTGTCCCTCCGCTACTTCAACGTGGCCGGCGCGTACGGCAGTTGCGGCGAGCGGCACAGCCCGGAGTCGCACCTCATCCCCCTGGTCCTCCAGGTCGCGCAGGGCAAGCGGGACGCGATCTCCGTCTACGGCGACGACTACCCGACGCCGGACGGCACCTGCGTCCGTGACTACATCCACGTCGCGGACCTGGCCGACGCGCACCTGCTGGCGCTGAAGGCGGCGACCCCGGGCGAGCACCTGATCTGCAACCTGGGCAACGGTGAGGGCTTCTCCGTCCGCCAGGTCATCGAGACGGTCCGCCAGGTCACCGGGCACCCGATCCCCGAGGTCGTGGCCCCGCGCCGCGGTGGCGACCCGGCGACGCTGGTGGCCTCGGCGGCCCGCGCCAAGGAGCGCCTCGGCTGGAACCCGTCCCGCGCGGACCTCGCGGGCATCGTCGCGGACGCGTGGGCGTTCGCGCAGAACGTATCGAACTGATCGAAGGGCTAGGGATCACACGTGGGTGTACGTGAGGGCTTCGAGGAGCTGTACGGGACGGCTCCCGAGGGCGTCTGGGCCGCGCCGGGCCGGGTCAACCTGATCGGCGAGTACACCGACTTCAACGAGGGCTTCGTGATGCCGCTCGCCCTGCCGCACACGGCGGTGGCGGCGGTGTCCCGCCGTACGGACGGCGTCCTGCGTCTGCACTCGGCGGACATCGAGGGCCCGGTCGTGGAACTGCATGTGGCTGACTTGGCCCCTCGCACGAACACCAGCTGGGCCGCGTATCCGGCGGGCGTGGTCTGGGTGTTGCGCGAGGCGGGCCATCAAGTCACCGGCGCGGACATCCACTTGTCGTCCACGGTCCCGACGGGCGCGGGCCTGTCGTCGTCGGCGGCGCTGGAGGTCGTCACGGCCCTGGCCCTGAACGACCTCTTCGAACTCGGGCTGTCCGGGCCGGAGTTGGCCCGCTTCTCGCAGCGCGCGGAGAACGACTTCGTCGGCGTCCCTTGCGGCATCATGGACCAGACGGCCTCTGCCTGCTGCGAGGAGGGCCACGCGCTCCACCTCGACTGCCGGGACCTGTCGATCCGTCAGATCCCCTTCGACCTGGCGTCGGAGGGCCTCTCCTTGCTGGTCGTGGACTCCAGGGTGAAGCACGCCCTCGGCGACGGCGCGTACGCCGAACGCCGCGAGGGCTGCGAGGAGGGCGCCCGACAGTTGGGCGTGCCGTTCCTGCGGGACGTGGCGTACGAGGATCTGTCGGCGTCCCTGGCCCGCCTGTCGGACGAGCGGATCCAGCGCTACGTCCGCCACGTGGTGTCGGACGACCACAGGGTCGACCAGGTCATCGGTCTGCTGGACGCGGGCGACGTACGGGCGATCGGCCCGATCCTCACCGAGGGCCACATCTCGCTCCGCGACGATCTGCGCATCTCCTGCCCGGAGTTGGACCTCGTGGTCGTCACGGCGGTCGGCGCGGGGGCGCTGGGTGCGCGGATGACGGGGGGCGGCTTCGGCGGCTCGGCGGTCGTCCTGGTGGAGGCCTCGGACACGGACACGGTGACGAAGGCCGTCGAGGAGGCGTTCGCGGCGGCGGGTTACACGGCCCCGCGTGTGTTCCCCGCGGTGCCTTCGGCGGGGGCGCGGCGGGTGGAGTGACCCTGGGTCGCGGCCTGTGGGCGATCGAGGGCGTGTGACGTCCGGGTGTGCGGTGGAGGGGCACATGGTCGGCCGGGCCGAACTCCGTGGCTGTCTCGGCCGCACACCTGAGCCGAGCGGCGCATCCTGCGGACGCCGTCCGTGCCGTATCCGCCGAGGGTGGTCGTCGACGCGTACGCGCACCGTTGGCGGGACGGCACCTGGCTGTGGACCCTGGCGCCGCCGAGGGAGTTCAGAGATACCCCCACGCCCGGCACATCGGCCGCAGCACCTCCGGGATCTCCTCCAACGCCGGTGCCGGCCGGTCAGGTTGGACCTGGCCGGTGCGGATCTTGTCGGTCCAGTCGCCGAAGCCGGCGCCCAGGACGGCGTTTTTCAGGCTGCTGCCGTAGTTCGTCATTCCGGGTTCGTAGGGAAGGTCCAAGTAGGCGCAGAGGGACCGGAGTTCGGTGGTCGGGGCGGTGGTGAGGTCTTCGTAGCGGAGGGTGTGGCCGCCGAGTTCGGCCTGGGCCTCCTGCATGGACTCCATGTATTTCAGGACGCGTTCGGCCGCTTCCTCGCGGGTGCGGTCCGGTACCGCCTCGTGCCAGGAGCGGGCCACCGCGCCCGGGTGTCTGCGCAGGAAGACGAAGCGCGCGTCGGGCCAGGTCTCGGCGATGCGCCGCCACTGGAAGGCGTTGCCGGGGGTCTTCTCCACGATGAACTGCTTGCCGGACCTGACCAGTTCACGGTGCAGGGCGCGGTCCCAGAGCAGGCCCTCCAGTTGCTCGTGGCCCAGGCCCAGGGTGCGCAGGGAACGTTCCGTGGGGGTGCCCGACTTGAAGTAGACCTCGATACCGGTGAGATGGAGTTCGTGCGCGGCATGGAGCCGGGAGTGCGCCCCGAGCATCATGCGCAGCAGCGTCGATCCGGAACGCACCGAGGTCAGGATGAACACCGGTCGCTCCAGCAACCGGTCGAGGGCCGGATCCACCGTCACCGGCTCGGCCACCGGCTCGGGGCGCGCGGGGCGTGCGCCGCGCGGCGCGGGGACGGCATCCAGGGAACCCGCGGTTCTCGCCCCGGGCGGCGGGGGCACCCGGCGTATCTGGTAGCCGGTCGTCTCGGCGAGCCTGGAGTTCAGCTTCCGCAGCATGCTCATGGCGGGCACGGTAGAGCGGGTGTCTGAGACTGGGCTGAGCGTGTCCTTCACTCCAGCTTTTTCGTCAGCGTGTACTCGGTGACCCCCGGCGGATAGTCCGGGATCACGCACACCACCTCGTACCCCTGCTTCTGGTAGAACTCCGGCGCCTGGAAGTCCCACGTCTCCAGCCGGACCGCCCCACAGGAGCGCTCGTCGCGGGCGATGCGCTCGGCCTCCGCGAGCACCCGGGAGCCCAGTCCCGTCCCCCGGTGCCGGCCGTCCACCCACAGATACGTCACATGCAGCCAGTCCGCCCAGGTGTGCCCGACCAGCCCGCCCGCCAGGTTCCCCGAGTCGTCCAACGCCCACACCTGGAGCGGAACTTCACGTTCGCGGGGGGTGCCGCGCAGGGCGCGCAGCACCGGCGACGCCGCCGTGTTGGTTTCGAGCAGCCCGGCCCGGAGCAGATCGCGTCGCTCCTTGTCGACTTCCGTCTCAATACGAAACATGCGGCTCACCATAAACGCGCCGGACAGTCAGTTCTGCAAATTGGGTTCCGCTGCTGCGCCCCGGCCGTACGCTGTGAACAGCACCGGTGGGGGCCGGTGCTGTTCAGGGGGCGAGACAAGTCGGGTACGACGCCCGATGTGGGGGTAGCAGTGTCAGCACGGCGGCGGCCGTGCGGCTCAGGCCGCTCCCGGGCGTCGTACCCGCAGCCATCGCTTCGTCTCCCGACGATGAGGTATCCCCTGCTCCACCAGGAGCCTGGGGAAGGGGGTTTCGTGGTTCGCATCCGAGTCCTGGTCGTCGACGACCATCGCATCTTCGCCGAGTCGCTCGCCGCGGCACTGGCGGCCGAGCCCGATGTCGACGTGTCCGCGGCGGGCAGTGGTCCCGCCGCGCTGCGCTGCATGGAGCGTGCGAACGCCGAGGGCCGCAGATTCGACGTCCTGCTGGTGGACGCCGATCTGGGCGGCAATGTGCAGGGCATCCGGCCCGCCGTGCCTGTACAGGCGGGCAACGAGGACGGGCTGGTGGACGGGATCTCCCTGGTCGCCGGGGTCCGTTCCGCCCAGCCGAGCGTACGGATGGTCGTGCTGGCCGAGAAGGACGATCCGCGCCGGGCAGCGCTGGCGCTTCAGGCCGGGGCGTCCGGCTGGGTCGCCAAGGACTGCTCGCTGTCCAGGCTTTTAACCGTCATCCGAGGGGTGCTTCGCGATGAGACGCACCTGCCGCCCGCCCTGCTGACCGGCGTCCTGCGGGAGTTGACGGCCGCGCGCAAGCACCGCACCGAGAGCGAGCGCCTGGTGGAGTCGCTGACTCCGCGGGAGCGGGAAGTACTGCGCTGCATGGTGGCCGGTCTGGGGCGCAAGGCGGTCGCCGAGCGGCTGTTCCTCTCCCCGCACACAGTCCGGACGCATATGCAAAACGTGCTCGGCAAGCTGGGGGTCCACTCGACCCTCGCGGCGGTGGCTCTCGCCCGGCGCGCGGGGGTCGGTCCCGTCGACCTAGCCGGGGATGTTGTCGAACGGGGCGGTCAACTGGCGTAGCAGGCCCGCCAGTTCGCCCCGCTGGGCGCGCGAGAGTTCCGCGAGGATCGCGCGCTCCTGGGCGAGCAGGCCGGCCAGGGCCTGGTCCGCGCGGTCCTGGCCCTCCTCGGTGAGGCGGACCAGCACGCCCCGGCGGTCGCTGGGGTCGGGGAGCCGCTCGACCAGGCCCTTCTGCGCCAGGCGGTCGATACGGTTCGTCATCGTGCCGGACGTGACCAGGGTCTGGGTCAGCAGCTGGCCGGGGGAGAGCTGGTAGGGGCTGCCCGCGCGCCTGAGCGCCGTCAGCACGTCGAACTCCCACGGTTCCAGGCTGTGCTCGGCGAACGCCAGCCGGCGTGCCCGGTCCAGATGCCGGGCCAGTCGGCTCACCCGGCTGAGCACCTCAAGCGGCTCCACGTCGAGGTCCGGGCGCTCCCGGCGCCACGCTGCGACAAGCCGATCGACCTCGTCCTCCATGACGATCAGTGTAGTGGTTGTGTCGACGTGAAGTCTCTTGATGTCGAGTCTCTTGACATCAAGAGACTTGGGGCGGGAAGGTGTACGTCATGACTTCCGCCTCGCCCGTGTGGGACCCCGCCCAGTACCTCCGCCACGCCGACCACCGCGCCCGCCCGTTCGCCGACCTCCTCGCCCGGGTCACCGAACTCCCCGGCACCGCGCCCCGCATCGCCGACCTCGGCTGCGGCCCCGGCAACGTGACCACCGTCCTCGCCGACCGCTGGCCCACCGCGCACATCACCGGCTACGACAACTCGCCCGAGATGCTGGAGAAGGCCGCTCCCTACGCGGGCCCCACGGCGGGCGGCGGACACCTCGACTTCGCCCACGCGGACGCGACGGAGTGGGCGCCGACCCAGACGTACGACCTGATCGTGTCGAACGCGGCGTTGCAGTGGGTGCCGGGGCACCTGGACCGGTTCGGCGACTGGATCTCCGCGCTCGCGCCCTCCGGCACCTTCGCCTTCCAGGTGCCGGACAACATCGACGCGCCCCTGCACGCCCTCATGCGCGAACTCGCCGGTACCGCCCGCTGGAAGAGCCGCCTCGGCGAGGTGCTGCGCCGCGAGGACTCGGTCCACACCCCCGGTGTCTACCTCGACCACCTGGCCCGCCTGGGCTGCGCGGCGGACGTCTGGCAGACGACGTACCAGCACATCCTGCCCGGTGAGGACCCCGTCCTCGACTGGGTCAAGGGCACGGGCCTGCGCCCCGCCCTCACCGTCCTCGCGGACGATCCGGAGGCACGGGACGCGTTCGTCACCGAGTACCGCGACCTCCTCCGCGAGGCGTACCCGACGAAGGACTACGGCACGGTGCTCCCGTTCCGCCGCCTCTTCGCGGTGGCCCGCAAAGAGGTGTGAGGGGTGCTCGCGGCCGTGGACCATGTGCAGTTGGCGGCTCCGGAGGGGGCGGAGGACGCGCTGCGGGCGTACTACGTCGACGTCCTCGGGATGACCGAGATCCCGAAGCCGGCTGTGCTGGCCGCGCGGGGCGGGTGCTGGTTCGGGGCGGGGGAGGTCCAGCTGCACCTGGGCGTGGAGACCGATTTCCGGCCCGCGAAGAAGGCGCACCCCGGGCTCCGCGTGACCGGCATCGAGGCGTACGCGGCCCGGCTGAAGTCCCTTGGGGCGCCCGTCACTTGGGACTCGGACCTGCCTGGCTGCCGGCGCTTCTACTCGGAGGATCCGGTGGGGAACCGGCTGGAGTTCCTGGAACCGGAAGGCTGAACGGCGTTTGCCCGCGGCGATCGCGGCTACCCGTGTGGTGACCGAGTTCCGATCCGACCGGGAGTGATGAACCGTGGCGAAGGACGAGAAGGCCAAGGCCAAGAAGGAACAGGTCAAGGGCAAGGTCAAGGAGACCGCAGGCCGGGCCGTCGGGAACGAGACGATGAAGGCCAAGGGGCAGGCCGAGAAGTCCAAGGGTGACGCCCGGCAGGCCAAGGAGAAGGCCAAGGACGCCTTCAAGCGCTGACGTACGGACAACCCAGACGGACTGTGGCGGGGGGGGGGGGGGGGGGGGGGGGGGGCCCCCCCCCGGGGCGTCGCCTCCCGGGCGCGCGGTCGGCGGGGGGGGGTTTTTTTGGGGGGGGGAAAAAGTTGGGGGGGCG
>NZ_JBIWMV010000014.1:131334-300229 GCF_044766845.1 Streptomyces sp. NPDC101776
CACGGGCCGCCCCGCGCCCCCCCCCCCCCCCCCCCCCCCCACAACCCCCCCCCCCCCCCCCCACCCCCCCCCGGGGGGGGGGGGGCCCCCGGGGGCCCCCCCCCCCCCCCCCGCCACGTTCTCCGTACTCACAGGCTCACAGGCTTACGGGTTCAGCTTTTTCGGCGTCCTATCAAATGCGGCTTCGACTCCAGCCCGTCCAGCCCGTGCCACGCCAGGTTGACCAGATGGGCCGCCACCTCCGCCTTCTTCGGTCGGCGGACGTCCAGCCACCACTGGCCGGTCAGCGCGACCATGCCGACCAGGGCCTGGGCGTAGAGCGGGGCGAGCTTCGCGTCGAAGCCCCGGCTCTTGAACTCGCGGCCCAGGATGTCCTCGACCTGCGTCGCGATGTCCGAGATCAGGGACGCGAAGGAACCGGTCGACTGGGGGATGGGGGAGTCGCGGACCAGGATGCGGAAGCCGTCCGTGTACTCCTCGATGTAGTCGAGGAGCGCGAAGGCCGCCTGTTCGCAGAGTTCGCGGGGATGGCCGGCCGTCAGTGAGCTGGTCACCATGTCCAGCAGGCGGCGCATCTCGCGGTCCACGACCACCGCGTACAGGCCCTCCTTGCCGCCGAAGTGCTCGTAGACCACCGGCTTGGAGACCCCGGCCTTCGCCGCGATCTCCTCCACCGACGTGGCCTCGAAGCCCTTCGTCGCGAAGAGCGTGCGACCGACTTCCAGCAACTGGGCCCGGCGTTCGGCTCCCGTCATCCGGGTGCGGCGCGCGCGTCGGGGCTTCTCGTTGCTCGGGGTGCTGCTGGGATCGGTCGCCACGGCGTCAATCATGCCGCCTCCGCCGACTCCTTCCGGGGCTCGGAGCCGTCCGTACCGGAGATACGGCGCGAATCGATACGCGAGCGTGACGGCCAGCGCACGTCATAGGCCCAGCCGAGCTGCTCGCACCAGCGGATGATCCGCGCCGAGGAATCGAGCTGGCCGCGCTCCACACCGTGCCGCGCGGACGTCGGGTCGGCGTGGTGCAGGTTGTGCCAGGACTCGCCGCAGGACAGGATCGCCAGCCACCACACGTTGCCCGAGCGGTCCCGCGACTTGAAGGGGCGCTTGCCGATCGCGTGGCAGATCGAGTTGATCGACCACGTGACGTGGTGCAGCAGCGCGACCCGCACCAGCGAGCCCCAGAAGAAGCCGGTGAAGGCGCCCCACCAGGACATGGTGGCAAGGCCGCCGATCAGCGCCGGGAGCGCGAGCGACAGCATCGTCCAGAAGATGAACTGGCGGGAGATCGCCCGGATCGTGCGGTCCTTGATCAGGTCCGGCGCGTACTTCTCCTGCGGGGTGCGCTCCTCGTCGAACATCCACGCGATGTGCGCCCACCACAGACCCTTGATCAGCGCGGGCACGGTCTCGCCGTAGCGCCACGGCGAATGCGGGTCGCCCTCCGCGTCGGAGAACTTGTGGTGCTTGCGGTGGTCGGCCACCCAGCGCACCAGCGGTCCCTCGACCGCCATCGACCCGGCGATCGCGATGGCGATCCGCAGCGGGCGCTTCGCCTTGAAGGAGCCGTGCGTGAAGTACCGGTGGTAGCCGATCGTCACACCGTGGCAGCCGAGGTAGTAGAAGAAGACCAGCAGGCCGAGGTCCAGCCAGCTCACCCCGCCCCAGCTCCAGGCCAGCGGCACCGCCGCGAGCAGCGCCAGGAACGGGACGGTGATGAAGAGGAGAAGGGTGAGTTGTTCCAGCGACCCCTTCTTCTCGCCGCCCCGGGTGGCGGCGGGGAGCGGAGTGCCGTCGTCGTTCGCCCGCGGGGCGTCGTCGATCACATCGGAGCTCGTGGTCATGGGCGTCCCCTGTGGGGTTCGGAGGTGGAGGCGGAGCGTCGGACGGCGGAAGCCGGGCGGCAACAGTTCAGCATGTACTTCCCTACGGTTCCGTAACCTACGGCAACGTAAGTATGGCAGCGTGTCGACCGGTGGACGAAGCCCGTGAGACCGCGCGTCAGAGTGGACACCTATCCTTGGTGTCGGTCGGACAGCGCGGTCCGCTCTGTTTTCTTCCCGGATGTCCGTCCTGTATGCGGCAGCCGCCGTGGGACCGCCGTCCGGGTTCCCTCCAGACGAGCTTCAAACACTGCAAGGAGCCGCACCTGTGAGCAGTGCCGACGACCAGGCCACCACGACCAACAACGAACTGCGCGCCGACATCCGGCGCCTCGGCGACCTGCTCGGCGAGACCCTCGTCCGCCAGGAGGGCCCCGAACTGCTCGAACTGGTCGAGAAGGTCCGCCGCCTCACCCGGGAGGACGGCGAGGCCGCCGCCGAGCTGCTGCGCGGCACCGAGCTGGAGACCGCCGCCAAGCTGGTCCGCGCCTTCTCCACCTACTTCCACCTGGCCAACGTCACCGAGCAGGTGCACCGCGGCCGTGAGCTGCGGGCCCGGCGGGCCGCCGAGGGCGGTCTCCTCGCCCGTACGGCGGACCGCCTCAAGGACGCCGACCCCGAGCACCTGCGCGAGACGGTCAAGAACCTGAACGTCCGCCCGGTCTTCACCGCGCACCCCACCGAGGCCGCGCGCCGGTCGGTCCTCAACAAGCTCCGGCGCATCGCCGCGCTCCTGGAGACCCCGGTCATAGAGTCCGACCGCCGCCGCCACGACACCCGGCTGGCCGAGAACATCGACCTGGTGTGGCAGACCGACGAGCTGCGGGTCGTACGGCCGGAGCCCGCGGACGAAGCCCGTAACGCCATCTACTACCTCGACGAGCTGCACGCCGGCGCCGTAGGGGATGTCCTGGAGGACCTCACCGCCGAGCTGGAGCGCGTCGGCGTCAAGCTGCCGGACGACACCCGCCCGCTCACCTTCGGCACCTGGATCGGCGGCGACCGCGACGGCAACCCGAACGTCACCCCGCAGGTCACCTGGGACGTCCTGATCCTCCAGCACGAGCACGGCATCAACGACGCCCTGGAGACGATCGACGAGCTGCGCGGCTTCCTCTCCAACTCCATCCGCTACACAGGTGCGACGGAGGAGCTGCTGGAGTCGCTGCGGGCCGACCTGGAGCTGCTGCCCGAGATCAGCCCCCGCTACAAGCGGCTCAACGCCGAGGAGCCCTACCGGCTCAAGGCCACCTGCATCCGGCAGAAGCTGGAGAACACCAAGAGCCGGCTGGCCAAGGGCACCCCGCACGAGGCCGGCCGCGACTACCTGGGCACCGCCGAGCTGCTGGCCGACCTCACGCTGATCCAGACCTCGCTGCACGCCCACCGCGGCGGCCTCTTCGCCGACGGCCGCATGGACCGTACGATCCGCACGCTCGGCGCGTTCGGCCTCCAGCTCGCGACCATGGACGTACGGGAGCACGCGGACGCCCACCACCACGCGCTGGGCCAGCTCTTCGACCGGCTCGGCGAGGAGTCGTGGCGGTACTCCGACATGCCCCGCGAGTACCGCGCGAAGCTGCTCGCGAAGGAGCTGCGGTCGCGCCGTCCGCTGGCGCCCACCCCGGCGCCCGTCGACGCGGCCGGTGAGAAGACCCTCGGCGTGTTCGAGACGGTCAAGAAGGCCCTCGCGGTCTTCGGGCCCGAGGTCATCGAGTCGTACATCATCTCGATGTGCCAGGGCGCCGACGACGTGTTCGCCGCCGCGGTGCTCGCCCGTGAGGCCGGGCTGATCGATCTGCACGCCGGGTGGGCGAAGGTCGGCATCGTGCCGCTGCTGGAGACCACGGACGAGCTGAAGGCCGCCGACACGATCCTTGAGGACATGCTGTCCGACCCGTCCTACCGGCGCCTGGTCGCGCTGCGGGGCGATGTCCAGGAGGTCATGCTCGGCTACTCGGACTCGTCGAAGTTCGGCGGCATCACGACCTCGCAGTGGGAGATCCACCGCGCCCAGCGGCGGCTGCGCGACGTCGCCCACCGCTACGGCGTACGCCTGCGTCTCTTCCACGGCCGGGGCGGCACGGTCGGCCGCGGTGGCGGTCCGTCGCACGACGCGATCCTCGCCCAGCCGTGGGGCACCCTGGAGGGCGAGATCAAGGTGACCGAGCAGGGCGAGGTCATCTCCGACAAGTACCTGGTGCCGTCGCTGGCGAGGGAGAACCTGGAGCTGACGGTCGCCGCCACCCTCCAGGCCTCGGCCCTGCACACCTCACCCCGCCAGTCCGACGAGGCGCTCGCGCGCTGGGACGCGGCCATGGACGTGGTCAGCGACGCCGCCCACGCCGCCTACCGCAGGCTGGTCGAGGACCCGGACCTGCCGACGTACTTCCTCGCCTCCACGCCGGTCGACCAGCTCGCCGATCTGCACCTGGGCTCGCGGCCCTCCCGCCGCCCCGGCTCGGGCGTCTCGCTCGACGGACTGCGCGCGATCCCGTGGGTGTTCGGCTGGACCCAGTCCCGGCAGATCGTGCCCGGTTGGTACGGCGTGGGTTCGGGGTTGAAGGCGCTGCGCGAAGCCGGTCTCGACACCGTGCTCGACGAGATGCACGAGCAGTGGCACTTCTTCCGCAACTTCGTCTCCAACGTCGAGATGACCCTCGCGAAGACGGACCTGCGGATCGCCCAGCACTACGTCGACACCCTCGTCCCGGACGAGCTGAAGCACGTCTTCGACACGATCAGGGCCGAGCACGACCTGACCGTCGCCGAGGTGCTCCGCATCACCGGCGAGACCGAACTGCTGGACGCCACCCCGGTGTTGAAGCAGACGTTCACCGTCCGGGACGCCTACCTCGACCCGATCTCGTACCTCCAGGTGACCCTGCTGAAGCGCCAGCGCGACGAGGCGGCGGCGGGGGCGGACCCCGACCCGCTGCTCTCGCGGGCCCTGCTCCTCACGGTCAACGGCGTGGCGGCGGGCCTGCGCAACACGGGCTGACGGCACGAGCACGAGGTGCCCCCGAGCGAGCTTCCACGACAGCTCGCTCGGGGGCACTTTCGCTGTGGCGGCCGGGTCAGATCGCGACGAAGGCGGCCGTCAGCAGGGCGATCCCCGCCCAGGCCAGCATCTTCGCGGCCCGGGTCAGCCGCAGCCCGCCGGCGACGACCACCGAGGCCAGCAGGAGGGCGCCGCCGAGGGGCACCCAGGCGTACAGGACACCGGCGGGACCGGAGCGCATGACCTCGTCGGTGCCGGGCTTCACGACCACGGCGTAGGTCTCGCCCTTCTTCACCGCGACGGTGTGCTCGATGACGACCTTCGCGCGAGCCTTCGACCCCGTCGAGACCGGTGTGTACGGCCCGGTGCAGGTGTCGTCCCCGCACGCGGTGACCGCGACCGTGCCGCTCTCGCGCCCCTTGGTCAGCATCACGTTGTGCGCGGTCGGCCACGACCCCCACACCCCCGCGACCAGGATCAACACGGTGACCGCACCCATCGCCGCGACCCGTCCGAAGTTCAGGGCGGCGAAGGCACCGGGAGAGGTGGAGGCGGCGGGTGACATGGCGGGGATCATTGGCCATACCTGCACGCCGAGTCAACTGGGGGCCGGTGTGGGGGGTTTGTCAGCCGCCCTGGTCCACTCGCCCCGCATCCCCCGCACCCCCGGTCGCACCCCCGCCCAGGCCGCCGGTACCGCCACCACCCCGGCCACCGCCGACCACCACAGCGAGGCGCCCACGTGCCCCCAGGCCGCTACCGCCAGGACCGGGCCCAGGGACGCGCCGAGGCCGTACATCGCGTTGGCCGCGCCCAGGTAGCGGCCCCGGAGTTCCGGTGGGCCCGCCTGGGCCGGGTGGGCCAGGAACAGGGTGGGGGCCGAGACCGCCTCGCCGAAGGACCGGACAACCGTGCCGGTGACCAGGCCCGGCACGCCCCACGACGGGCCGTACAGGGCCATGCCCAGGCAGGTCAGGGCGGTGCCCAGCGCGACTACCGGACGTACCCGGCAGCGCTGGGTGAACCGGGTCACCGGCAGCTGGAAGGCGACGACCACCAGGCCGTTCACGGTGATCAGCGCCGCGTACACCGTGGGGGACAGGCCCCGGTCCCGTACCGCGAGCGGCAGTGCGGACAGGTACTGGACGTAGACCAAGGTGCTGGTCAGCATCGCGAAGAGGAGGAGCAGGCAGCGGCGGTCGGCGAGGAGCGGGCGGTAGTCGCCGGTTCCTCGCGCGGCGGCGGCGGGCTGTGGTGTTCCCGGGGGACGTGGCGCGCGACCACCGCCGCGCAGGCGAGGCCCACCGCCGCCCCCGCCGCCGTTCCGGTCGACGGAACGGGGGATCCGCGGTACGACGGAACAAGGGAGCCTACGGCTCAGGAGTTGTAGGCGCTCTGCGCCCGCTCCAGCCCCTCGCTCACCAGACACTCGACCGAGTCGGTCGCCCGGTCCACCAGGAAGTCGAGTTCCTTGCGCTCCGTCGAGGAGAAGTCCTTCAGCACGAAATCGGCCACCTGCATACGGCCCGGCGGACGCCCGATCCCGAACCGCACCCGGTGATAGTCCGGGCCCATCGCCTTCGTCATCGACTTCAGCCCGTTGTGGCCGTTGTCGCCACCGCCGAGCTTGAGGCGGAGGGTGCCGTAGTCGATGTCCAGCTCGTCGTGCACGGCGACGACGTTCGCGAGCGGCACCTTGTAGAAGTCGCGCAGCGCGTTGACCGGGCCGCCGGACAGATTCATGAACGACGTCGGCTTCACCAGCACGACCCGGCGGCCGGCCGGACCCGGCGCCCCGATCCGGCCCTCCAGGACCTGCGCCTGTGCCTTGCCGGCCCGCTTGAACTTGCCGCCGATCCGCTCGGCCAGCAGGTCGGCCACCATGAAGCCCACGTTGTGCCGGTTGTTCGTGTACTCGGGGCCGGGGTTGCCGAGTCCCACGATCAGCCAGGGGGCATTCGCGTCGGTCGTCACGTCCATGTCTCCTTGCTGTGTTTTCCCGGGGGCAGTCCCCCGGACCCCAGCAGCCAGCCGCTGCTCCCGGTGGGAACAGCGGCTGACAGCAGTGGTGAAGGTGAGGATCAGGCCTCGGTGGTCGCGGCCTCGTCGGCGGCGGCCTCTTCGGCCTGCGCGGCCAGGACCTGGAGGACGACCGCGTCCTCGTCGATCGCCAGCGTGGTGCCCTTGGGCAGCGGGATGTCCTTGGCGGCGATGGAGGCACCGGCCTCCAGGCCCGCGATGGACACGGTGACCGACTCGGGGATGTGCGTGGCCTCGGCCTCGACGGTGATCGTGCTCAGCACGTGCTCCAGCAGGAAGGAGCCCGGGGCCAGCTCGCCCTCGGTGTGGACGTAGACCTCGACGGTGACCTTCTCGCCGCTCTTCACGGTGAGCAGGTCGACGTGCTCCAGGTAGCCCTTGATGGCGTCACGCTGGACGGCCTTCGGGATCGCGAGCTGGGTCGTGCCCTCGATGTCCAGGGTGAGCAGGACGTTCGGGGTACGCAGGGCGAGCTGCAGCTCGTGGCCCGGCAGGGTGATGTGCAGCGGGTCGACACCGTGGCCGTAGACCACGGCGGGGACCTTCTTCTCGCGGCGGATACGGCGGGCGGCGCCCTTGCCGAACTCGGTGCGGGTCTCGGCGGCGAGCTTGACGTCGGCCATGGTCACTCCTCGTAGAACAGATGGGGAAGGCGGTCACCCGGCCGAACATCGGCCTGCTACGAAGAGCGCGTCGATAACGGACCGCCGTATCCGAGAACGGGTACGGCCTCCCTCGCCGAGCAACTAGGGCAGCTTACTCGGCGGGGAGGCCGTACAAGAAATCGATCTACGACCGTGGGAGTCAGTGCTCGTCGAAGAGGCTCGTCACCGAACCGTCCTCGAAGACCTCTCGGACCGCGTTCGCGATGGTCGGGGCGATCGACAGGACCGTGATCTTGTCGAGGTCGGCGCCTAGTTCGCCCGGGGTGGGGAGGGTGTCGGTGAGGACGAACTCGCTGACGCGGGAGTTCTTCAGGCGGTCGGCGGCCGGGCCGGAGAGCACGCCGTGCGTGGCCGTCACGATGACGTCCTCCGCGCCGTGCGCGAACAGGGCGTCCGCGGCGGCGCAGATCGTGCCGCCGGTGTCGATCATGTCGTCGACCAGGACGCAGACGCGGCCCTTGACCTCGCCGACGACCTCGTGGACGGTCACCTGGTTCGCCACGTCCTTGTCGCGCCGCTTGTGCACGATCGCCAGGGGCGCGCCCAGACGGTCGCACCAGCGGTCGGCGACGCGCACGCGGCCGGCGTCCGGGGAGACGACGGTCAGCTTGGCGCGGTCGACCTTGCTGCCCACGTAGTCCGCGAGGAGCGGGAGGGCGAAGAGGTGGTCCACGGGCCCGTCGAAGAAGCCCTGGATCTGGTCGGTGTGCAGGTCGACAGTGAGGATGCGGTGCGCACCCGCCGTCTTCATCAGGTCGGCGACCAGCCGGGCCGAGATCGGCTCACGGCCGCGGTGCTTCTTGTCCTGCCGGGCATAGCCGTAGAACGGCACGATCACCGTGATGGAGCGGGCCGACGCGCGCTTCAACGCGTCGATCATGATGAGCTGCTCCATGAGCCACTGGTTGATCGGAGCCGTGTGGCTCTGGATCACGAAACAGTCGGCGCCGCGCACCGACTCCTCGAAGCGGACGTAGATCTCGCCGTTCGCGAAGTCGAAGGCCTTCGTCGGGACGACCCCGACACCCAGCTGCTGGGCGACCTCCTTGGCAAGCTCGGGGTGGGCGCGGCCGGAGAAGAACATCATCTTCTTCTCGCCGGTCGTCTTGATCCCGGTCACAGCACTGTCTCCTCAGAGGTCATTCAACTGGGTGTGCGTTTATCACGGTACGCCGTGTTCGACGCACCCGTTTCCGGTCAGTCCTCGCTCTCGCCCTGGCGGGAAGCCGTTTCCGCGGCCTTCGCCGCCGCGCTGCCCGGCCGCTTGCGGGCCACCCAGCCCTCGATATTCCGCTGCTGGCCACGGGCCACGGCCAGCGAACCGGGCGGTACGTCCTTGGTGATCACGGATCCGGCGGCGGTGTAGGAGCCGTCCCCGACCGTGACGGGTGCCACAAACATATTGTCCGAACCTGTACGGCAATGCGATCCGACGGTGGTGTGGTGCTTGGTCTGCCCGTCGTAGTTCACGAAGACGCTGGCGGCACCGATGTTGGTGTACTCGCCGATCGTCGCGTCCCCGACATAGGAGAGGTGCGGGATCTTCGTGCCCTCGCCGATCGTCGCGTTCTTCGTCTCGACGTACGTCCCGATCTTGCTCTTCGTGCCCAGGCGGGTGCCGGGACGGAGATAGGCGAACGGGCCGACGCTCGCCTGCGGGCCGATGTGCGAGCTGTAGGCGACCGTGTTGTCGACGCGGGCGCCCGCGTCGACGACGGTGTCCGTGAGGCGGGTGTTGGGGCCGACCTCGGCGCCCTCGCCGATGTGCGTGGCGCCGTGCAGTTGGGTGCCCGGGTGGATGACCGCGTCCTGGCCGAAGGTGACCTCCACGTCGATCCAGGTCGTCGCCGGGTCGATGACGTCTACCCCGCCGAGCATGGCGTCGGTCAGCAGCCGGTCGTTGAGGATGCGGCGGGCCTCGGAGAGCTGCACGCGGTTGTTGATGCCGGCGATCTCGCGGTGGTCGCCCGCGACGGAGGCGCCGACCCGGTGTCCGGCCTCGCGCAGGATGCCGAGGACGTCGGTGAGGTACTCCTCGCCCTGGCTGTTGTCGGTGCGCACCTTGCCGAGGGCGTCGGCGAGCAACTGCCCGTCGAACGCGAAGACCCCGGAGTTGATCTCGCGGATCGCGCGCTGCGAGTCGGAGGCGTCCTTGTGCTCGACGATCGCGGTCACCGCGCCGGAGGCGCCGTCGCGGACGATGCGGCCGTAGCCGGTGGCGTCCGGGACCTCGGCGGTCAGGACGGTCACCGCGTTGCCGTCGGCGGTGTGGTTCGCGGCGAGGGCGCGCAGGGTCTCGCCGCGCAGGAGGGGGGTGTCGCCGCAGACGACGACCACGGTCCCGTCGATGTTTCCGAGTTCCTCCAGCGCCATCCGTACGGCGTGCCCGGTGCCGTTCTGCTCGGCCTGTACGGCGGTGCGTACGCCGGGGTCGGTCGCGCCGAGGTGGGCGGTCACCTTCTCGCGGGCGTGGCCCACGACGACGACCAGGTTCTCCGGCTCCAACTCGCGGGCGGCGGCCAGCACATGACCGACGAGGGTCCGGCCACAGATCTCGTGCAGGACCTTCGGTGTGGCCGACTTCATACGGGTGCCCTCACCCGCGGCGAGGACGACGACGGCTGCCGGGCGAATGGCGCTCACGGGTTTGCCCTTCGGCTTCGGAATGCTGGGGGGGGGGTGGACATTCGCAGGATACCGGGGCGTTTCATGGGAGACATGAGAGTGGGCCCTGACAGTGCTGTCAGGGCCCGAAGTGGGGTACGAGAAGGGGGTGTTGCTCTTTTTGTGCTCCCCCGCCAGGACTCGAACCCGGACAAATGGCACCAAAAGCCACGGTGCTGCCGATTACACCACGGGGGATCAAACTCGGGTGAACCAGATATTTGCTCTGGCTGCCGAGTGGGCACGCAACACTATGCCGTACCGGATGCCCTCCGTGCGACGGGACTTCTTCTGCGTGATCGGTTTCGTCACTGTTCGATTACGTCCTGTGGTGTGCCCTGTGGTGTAGGCCGGTCGTCGGAAACTCACCGGAAAAGCGCGGCCCGGCGCCCGTAGGCTGGAGGCATGACCACGACGGGGGAAGACCATGCCACGGTCCGGGGAGGGCCGTGGTGGTGGACCAGGTGGCGCAGCGCGGTGCTGGACACCGGGCTCGCGGCGGTCTCCGCCGCGGAGTGCGGTGCGGAGGGCGTCCGGTTCGCGCACGACGCGGGGATCCCGGCCGCCGTCGGAGTCGCCTTCGGGGTGCTGTCCGGCTCGGCGCTGATCGTCCGGCGGAAGTGGCCCATCGCCGTCGTCCTCGTGTCCATCGCCATCACCCCGGCCCAGATGGGCTACCTGATGGGCATCGTCGGCCTGTACACCCTCGCCGCGTCCGAACTGCCGCGCCGGATCATCGGATCGCTCGCCGGGATGTCCTTCCTCGGCATGCTCATCGTCATGTTCGTGCGGGTACGGCAGGACACGCAGCGGGGGTCCTGGGAACTCGGGGACTGGTTCGTGCCGTTCGCCTCGATCACCACCGCGGTCGGGATGACCGCGCCGCCCGTGCTGCTCGGGATGTACGTGGGCGCTCGGCGCCGGCTGATGGAGAGCCTCAGGGAGCGCGCGGACAGCCTGGAGCGGGAGCTCCAACTCCTCGCGGAGCGCGCCGAGGAGCGGGCCGAGTGGGCGCGGGGGGAGGAGCGGACGCGGATCGCTCGGGAGATGCACGACGTCGTGGCGCATCGGGTGAGTCTGATGGTCGTGCATGCGGCGGCGCTCCAGGCCGTCGCGCGTAAGGATCCGGAGAAGGCCGTCAAGAACGCTGCTCTTGTGGGGGACATGGGGCGGCAGGCGCTCACCGAGTTGCGGGAGATGCTCGGGGTGTTGAGGAGTGGGGACGGGGGTGGGCGCGGGGGCGGTCGGGATGCGCGCGAGCGTGCCGCCGTGCCGTTGGTGGCGGTGGGTGTGGCCGCCGCGGCGGCGGCCTCTCGGGCTGTCGACGATGAGGGCGCGGGGGACGGCCCGTGTCTGTCGGACGTGGACGAGTTGCTCGGGCAGTCCGCTGCGGCCGGGATGGCCGTCGATCTGTCCGTGGAGGGTGAGACCCGTTCGTACGCGGCGGAGATCGAGCAGACCGCGTACCGGGTGGTGCAGGAGGCGTTGACGAACGTCCACAAGCACGCGGCGGGCGCGAAGACGCATGTGCGGCTGGCGCATCGGGTGTCCGAGATCGCCATGCAGGTGGAGAACGAGCCGCCGCCGGAGTTGGCGTCCGCTTCGGCGGCGCGGTTTCCCTCCGGGGGGAACGGGCTGGTGGGGATGCGGGAGCGGGTGCTCGCGTTGGGCGGGGTGTTTGTTTCGGGGCCCACGGATGCGGGTGGGTTCCGGGTGTCGGCGGTTATTCCGTCGGCTTGAGGCCGCGGGTGCGTCGGTCCTCGCCTGGGGTGCGTTGTGGGTCGGTGCCGTGTCGGGGGGGTCTCCGTCCTCGGATCGGTGCGGCAAGGTTTCTCAAGAGTGCGGCGGTGTTGAGCGCCGACCGCTGCGGGCGGACACCCCCCGACACGGCACCTTCTCGCCGTACGCGGGTGGCGGCGGTCTTACGGCCTTCCGCCTGTTCGGCGCGGGTCAGGCCGTTGTCAGGCGTACGGGTTCGATGCCCGAGACGAGGGCCGCGAGGGCCTGGTCGATGTCGGCGCCCAGGTACCAGTCGCCGGTGTGGTCCAGGGCATAGACGCGGCCCTCGGCGTCGATGGCCAGGAGGGACTGGGTGTCGGGTTCCTCGCCCAGGGGGCTGACGTCGGTGTCCAGGGCGCGGCCCAGGTCGCCGAGCGTGCGGGCCATGTGGAGGCCGTGCAGCGGGTCCAGGTGGAGTGCCACGGGGGAGATCTGGCGGCCGGGGCCGGAAGGTGTGATGCGCAGGCCGCCGAACTCGGCCCAGGCCTCGACCGCCGCCGGGAACACGGCGTGCTGGTGTCCCGCGGGCGAGGTGTGGTCGCGCAGGGTGTCCGCCCAGATCTCGGCCTGCTTTATGTCCCAGCGGCCGGGCTGCCAGCCCGCGGCGCGCAGGGCGGCGTCGACGGGTACGGAGAAGCGCGTGGAGAAGTGGCGGTCGGCGTGCATCTGCCCTTCGATCGTCGGCGTCGGCGTCAGGGACGGTGGTGCGGTGGTGCGGTGGTGCCGGGTGGTGCTGAGCGGAGCCGGTGGTGCTGAGTGCTGCCTTTGTGCTGCCTTGTGTTGCCTTGTACTGGCTTGTGCTGGGCGGGGGTTGGGTGTCAGGCGTTCTCCGTCGCGGGGTCCACGACGCGGACGCCGAAGTGGGCGCTCAGGGCCGCGCAGGCCCGGCAGGGTGCCGCGAAGCTGCCGTGCAGGGGGTCGCCGTCCTCGCGGATGCGGCGGGCGGTGAGCTTGGCCTGCTTGAGGGTCTTGCGGGCCTCGCCGTTGGTCATCGGCTTGCGCGCGGCGCGCTTGCTGCGGGCGGCGTCGGCGGTGGCGATGTGGCGGGAGATCAGGATCGCCTCGGCACAGCGGCCGGTGAACCGGTCGCGCTGGGCGCTGGTGAGGGTGTCGAGGAAGTCCTGCACGAGCGGGTGCAGCGCCGGCGCATGGTCGCCGCGGGCGGCGGTGCCGGTGAGAGTGGTGGCGCCGCGCACGGAGAGGGCGGCGGCGACGGTCGGAAGTATGCCGTCACGGCGGTGGCTGAGGGCCGGCGCGTGCCGTCCCTCGGTGGCGCTCCAGCCGACCCTGGGGTCGCCCGAGGACCCCGTGTGCGCCCCGGTGTGCGGCCCCGTCTGCGTCGCGTTCATGATCGTCATCCCCTCCCGAGCATCCCCCGGCGGGTCTCAGAGTGCCAAATGCCGTGGCTGGTGCGGTAGCTGGGGCGGTGCGACACGCCAGGGCTTCGGCGGGCTGTCACGGCGCTGTGACGTCAGGTCACGGAAGCGAAGGTCCGGTGCGGGGTGCGGTGCGTTCGGCGCGGGGTGCGGTGAGAGGGTGCCGCCGACCGCTGCCGGTGACCGGTGCCGCCGTACCGCATAGGCTGTCCGCACCGCGTTCCACGCGGTCGACGCGTGGAGACAGTCGAACGAAGACGTCAAGAAGACGAGACAGTCGATACGGGGCACGGTGGGGCGAGTTGGACATGCGCCTGCTGTGAATCGTACTGAATGCCGCAGGGGGCAACCGCCATGACGACAGGTCGGCTCGGGCAGCGAGCCGCGCCACCGAACGCGGCCTACGCCGGGCAGGTCGTGCACTTCCCGGACCCGGTCCGGGCGGCCCGTCACCCCAGAGGGGTGCGGATGGACGAGCACGGTTACCCCGACTTCTCGCCGTACGCGCGCGCTGCGGCCGAGATCGCGGAGCCTCCGGAGGGCTTCGGGGTCGACGAGCTGCGGCTGACGGACTATGTCTCGGCGAACGCGGCCCTCGCCGCGACCGGTCATGAGCTGTGGGACACCGTGCCCGCCGTCGCCACCCCGCACGGCTGGACCTGGCACCACGTGGTCGGCACCCGGCGCCTCGAACTCGTCCCCGTCGACGTCAAGGCGCTGCTGCGCCACCACGGCGGGATCGCCACCTCGGCCGTCGACCACGACAAGCGCGGCACCCGTCCCCTCCAGGAGACCCGCCCCGCGCACTTCGGGCTGCCGAAGTCGACGGTGGCGGTCACCGAGGCCCAGGTGCAGGGCGTCGAGGAGGACCTCGGCTACCGACTCCCGGGCGCCTACCGCTCGTTCCTCAAGGCGGCCGGCGGCTCCGCGCCCATCGGCACCGCCCTGGACGCCGAGTTGGGGCTGCTGATCGACCAGCCGTTCTTCACGGTCCGCGAAGAGGCCGCCGTCAACGACCTTGTGTATGTCAATAAGTGCCTGCGCGATCACCTCACCAAGGACTATCTGGGGGTCGGTTTCGTCCAGGGCGGTCTGCTCGCGGTGAAGGTGAAGGGGCAGGCGATCGGTTCGGTCTGGTTCTGCGCCTACGACGACGCCCGCGACGTCGATCCGTCCTGGGCGCCGGCCGCCCGCGTGGAGCGGCTGCTGTTGTCCGCCGGGGCCGACTTCGACCAGTTCCTCGCCCGACTCGCGGGAAATCCACCGGAGTTGGAGACGGTGGCGAATCTGATGGTGGACGGCGGGTTCGCGCGGTCCGTTCCGGTGCCGTCCGCGGCGTCCGCGGTGGGGGAGTGAGCTGACCGATGGTGACCTTCGCGCAGGCGCAGGAGCGCGCCGAGGAGTGGATCAACGGCGATGTGCCGTCGTACCAGCATCGCGAGGTGCGGGTGCGGGAGTTCGAACTCGGCTTCGTGATCTGGGCCGAGGACCGGGCCGAGGGGCCGCGTTCGGACGGCGGCGCCCAGCGGCTGGTGCTCGCCCGCGACAGCGGCGAGGCCACGCTGTGGCCCTCGCTGCCGGTGGGTGAGGTCATCCGCCGCTACGAGGAGGAGTACGGCCGTGCCGACGAGGTCGCCGACGCGGTACCGGCCGCCGCGCCGCCTGCCCGGGTGGACCTCAATCAGACCTCGTTCCTGCTGAGTCCCCCGGAGTGGTTGCAGGAGGCGGCGGACAAGCTGGGGATTCCGGACCGGCGGGGGGAGTCGGCTTCGACTCCGGCCGGGGGTGTGGGGAGTGGTGCTTCGCCTTCGGCTTCGGCCGGGGGTGTGCGGGGTGGTGCTTCGCCTTCGGCTTCGGCCGGGAGTGCGGGGGTCGGTTCTTCGGCTTCTAGTCCCGCTGCGGGGCCGGGAGTTGGGGCTTCGCCTTCGGGCTCGGGGCCGGGACCGGTTCCGGGTGCGAGTGTGGGTGTGGGGTCGGGTTCGGTGCGGAGTTCGCTTCCGGAGACGCAGGCCGGGGTGCCGACCGCTTCGGCGTGGCCGGATGCCGGGGGGTCCGAGGTGCCGGAATCGCCCGCCGTGCCCGCCGGGGCCACCCCCTGGGCGGGGACCGACACCAACGCGGATGCCGGCGAGGACCGTTCGGTACCGCTGCCCGCGACCGTCTTCGCGCCACCGCTGAGCGAGCCCGAGGACACCACCCCGGCCGACGCCCAGACCGCCCTGATGTCCGGCGGAAGTCAACTCCCGCGTACGGCTGTGTCTCCGGCGATGGGCGAGCCCAACTCGGGGCGTGGCGGCGGGGGTTCGCAGGGTCCGCAGGGGCCGGGCGGGCGGCCGGGTGTGCCGCAGGGCAACGCGCCGTCGTCGTACGGGTATCCGCAGGGGCAGGGACAGCCTGGGGCGCCGGGTTCGTCGCCTTACGGGTATCCCCAGGGGGCCGGTGGGCCGGGTACCCCGCCGCCGCCCGGTCCCGGGGGTGCGCAGGGTGCGCCGCAGCCGGGTCCCTCGTCGTACGGGTATCCCCAAGGGGCCGGTGCTCCGGGTACCCCGCCGCCGGCGCCCGGTGGTCCGCAGGGTGCGCCTTCGCCGGGGTCCGCCTATGGGTATCCGCAGGGTCCGGGCGGAGCCGGAAACGTGCCTCAGCCTCCGGGTGGGCCCGGTGTGCCCGGGCGGGGGCTCGCGCCCAACGCCGGGGACATCGCCGACGCCGCCACCAGCAAGGCGGCGCCTCCGCCGCGCCGGGGCGGTGGTTCGAGGACGCCTCCTCCGCCGGGTGCGCCGGGGACGCCGGGTGCGCGGCCGGGCGGTGCGCCTGCCTCGCCGCCGCCTCCTCCGCCGCTGCCGGGCGGGGGGTATGTGGCCACGCAGATGGTTTCCGGGCTCGGTCCGGACGGGCCTGAGCCGCCGGCCGGTCCGGGTGCGCCTGGAGGGCAGGGCGGTCAGGGCGGCTACGCGGGGCCCGGCGCGCCTCAGCCGCCGGGTGCGCGCGGTGGACCCGGTGCGCCGAACACTCCCGGGGGGCCGCCTCCTGGTGGGGTGCACCATGCCGCGACCATGTTCGCCGATCCCGGGCAGAGTGGGCCCGGGGGCGCGGGGCCGAGGGCTCCGCAGCCGCCGGGTGCCCCTGGCGCTCCCGGCTCTCCCGGTGCGCCTCAGCCGTCGAACGCCCCCGGGATGCCCGGTTCGCAAGGTGGCGCCCCCGGTGCCGTGCACCACGCGGAGACCGTGCTGGCCGGGCCCCCGGTGGGTGGGCCCGGTGCGCCTCCGCCGCCGCAATTCCCGGGCGCGCCCGGTGCGTTGGGCGGTCCCGGTATGCCGCCGGGCGCCCCGCCGCAGGGCGCGGTACCGCCCGGAGTCATGCCTCCCGGTGCCATGCCGCCCCCGGGGCAGCAGATGCCCGGCGGCCCCGTGCCCGCGCCCGGGCAGCCCTTCCCCGGGCAGCAGCAGCCTGCCTACGGCTATCCGCAGCAGGGGCAGCCGACCGTCGGGCCGGGCTATCAGGCCGTGTTGCGCTACCGCGCGCCGGACGGTTCCGAGCAGCAGCTGATCCGGCGGTCCGCGCCGGGAACGCCGCATCCGGAGTGGCAGATCTTCCACGAGCTGCGCGGCATGAACATCCCGCCGGACCAAGTACTCGAACTGCACACGGAGTTGGAGTCCTGCGAACTGCCGGGCGCGTACTGCGCGCGGATGATCCGCGAACAGTGGCCGCAGGCCCGCATCGCGAGCATCGCGCCGTACGGCACGGATCACGCGAGCCGGCAGCAGGGGATGCGCGAACTCCTCGCCCACCAGGGCGAGTTGCACCAGGTGGCCGACGGGCCGGCTCGACTCGCCCCGGTGCGGGCGCCGTTGCCGCCGGTGCAGTCGACGCCGCCGATCCCGCCGGAGGCGATCGCGCAGGAACTGGCGGGCGCGTTCGGGCCGGGAGTCTTCCGGTTCGAGCAGGCGGCGGTGTCCCGGCAGGGCGTACCGCCGGTCGTCGCGCACACCCTGGTCGCGGCGGGGCTGCCGATGGACATGGGCCCGTTCTTCTGGGCGCAGGCCCAACCCGGCCGCCCGGTACCGACGTTGGCCGAACTCGCGCAGGAGCGCGGGGTACGGCCGTCCGCCGACGCGGGCTCCTACCTCGTCATGGGCAGCGACTTCGGCAAGGCGATCTGCGTCCAGTACGGCACGGCCAACATCGTCGCCGTGCCCGTGGAGGCGGGGCCGGGCGGTGCGCCCGTACCGCCGCAGTTCGTGAACACCGGGCTGCCCGAGTTCGCGCGCTGTCTGGCGCTGCTCGGCCGGATGTGGCGACTGCGGTACGGGCTCAACCAGGAGCAGGCGGGCCGCTGGACCGTCGACTTCCAGGCGCAGCTCGCCTCGCTGGATCCGGCGGCGCTGGGTTCGCCGGAGAGCTGGTGGTCGGTGCTGCTGGAGCAGATGTGGGACGGGCTGCTGTGACGCCGCTCCGCTGAACAGGCCGTACGGAAAGGGCCGGACCCGGTCGGACGACCGGGTCCGGCCCTTTTTGCCTGGATGACGCCCGTGACCTGTCTGCGGAGTGTCGCGTTATGAGCACTTACGCCCGATCCATCAAGATATGCGCGAAATCATCATTTCGTGTCCGTCGGGTGGAGAGGGGTTCCAGGATGAGCAGCGCATCGGTGTCGCCACGTGGCTTCGTGGCAGTACGGGGGCGCGGCTACCGCCCCGACCAGGTCGATCCGTACGCGGCGGCGATCTCACGTCACCGGGACGCGGCCTGGGAACGGGCCGCGCGGCTGACCGTACTGGCCAGGGACATGGAGGCGGAGGCCGAGCGGCTGCGGGAGACCGTCGCGCGGCTCGCCCCGCAGACGTACGAGACGCTCGGCGAGCGGGCGCAGCGGCTGTTCCACCTGGGGGTGGAGGAGGCGGCGGCCCTACGGGACTCCGCGCGGAGTGCGGCGGACGACCAGGTCGCGCAGGCCGAGGCGCGCGCCGCGGGCGTGCTCCAAGCCGCGCGCGACGACGCGGACGCGCTCCGCGCGGAGGTCGAGGAACGCGCCCGGCAGCGGCTCCTCGCCGCCCGCGCCGAGGCCGACGACATCCGGATCGGCGCGCGGCGCGAGGTGAAGGAGGGGCGCACGGAAGCGCTGTCCGCGCTGCGTGAGGTGCGGCAACGTACCGCCGCGATGCTGGGGGATCAGGCCAAGGAGCACGACGAGCGGTGGGCCGGGGCGGAGCGGTCCTTGGAGGCGCGGGTGGTTGCCTCGGACGCGGAGTACGCGGAGCGGCTGGCGCGGGCGGAGGCGGGGCTTGCCGAGGCCGAACAGGCTTTTGCCGAGGCGGAGTTGTCGGACCGGCGGCGGCAGGGGGAGGCGGCGGAGCGGGCGGACGAGGTCGTGGCGGAGGCGCGGGTGCGGGCGGAGCGGGTTGCTCGGGATACGGAGCGGGTGCTGCGCGAGCACGGGGAGACGTGGGACGACGTGCAGGCGCACATGGATCATGTGCGGAGTAGTTTGACGGCGCTTACGGGGCGGGCGGCGGCTGAGTGAACGGGGGCGCGGTTGTGGTTGTGCGCGGGCCCGGTGGGGGCTGGTCGCGCAGTTCCCCGCGCCCCTTGGCTAGCTGGTGTGATCGGCACAACAAGGTGTCGGGTTGGGGACCTCGAAGGGGGCCAGGGTGCCGCCTGCCGCTGGGACCAAGGCCAGTACCAACTGACCCTCGCGCCACTCGGGGCGTACGTGGTCCTGGGTGTGCACGGGGGTCGTAGGGGCCGGGGTTTCGCCCGACGTCGCGCCCACCACGGTCACCCGGTCGATTGCCGTCAGTTCGAGCAGATCTGACAGTGGGATCGTGCCGTTCAAGTGTTCCGCGCCGGGGAACAGGACTGCCCGGCCCGATCGTCGTGCCGTGTGCTCGGTCGCCGCCAGGGCTGCCGCCTCGGAAGGCCCGTGTCTACGGTCGTTCAAGGACGCGCCCAGCTCCGTATGCGTCTCCGTGAGCCGTTGCCATGCCTCCGCCGCCGCCCCACCATCAGCCAACTCCAGCGATACGGCCGTCCCCCTCCGGGTGTCCGTGCGGATCAGGTGAGTGCAGGCAACCGTCCCCGCTGGAAGCTCAAGCGTGGTCGTCAGGTCGCGGATCAGGTGGTCCGCCTCGCGGAGGGTCGCCGTGCCGGCGTCCACCCCTATGACGGAGTGGACGCCGTACGGGTCGTAGGGGGTGGTCATGCGGGGAGGACCCACATCGGGTTGGAGTAGAACCAGAGGTCCTTCCACGGGTCGGCGTCGCCGAGGACGTCCATCGCGGGGCCCGCGGGGTCGATCGCCGCGCCGTTGATGCCTACGGCGGAGCGGTTGCCGTCGGTGCCGCGGAGGCGAACGTAGACCGGCTTGTCCAGGCGGCCGAGGGAGTACGTGAGGCGGACCGTGCCGGTGGACTTGTCGACCTCGAAGGACTTGACGACCTTCGTCGCCGGGGTGGCGAAGGTGTCCTTGTCCTTGACCGGGCCGGTGACGTCGCCCTGGATGACGTCGACGCGGGCCAGAGTGGGCTGGAACTGGGCCCAGTTGGGGCCGTTGGCGAGGCTGATCCTGATGACCAGGTCGACCTGGGCGCCGCGGCGGACGTGCAGCGAGCCGCCGAGGGTGACCTCGCGGCCGCCGGAGGAGAGGCGGGCGTCGAGGCCGCTGATCAGGCCGCCGTGGTCGACCCAGACGCGGCCCGCGCGGATGCCGTCCATGACCGCCTTGTACGCGAAGGAGGTCGAGCCGACGTGCGTGCGGGAGTACTGGCCGGGCCAGAAGTCGGTGTCGGTGAGGCTGATGCCGCCGCTGTAGACGGGGTCCTCGTAGCGGCCGTTGGCGTTGAAGTCGCCGCCGGGGCCGCGCAGGGCGGTGTCCGCGTAGACGTTGTGGGAGTCGGAGTTGGCGGTGATCCACCAGGGCTTGCCCTCGGCGAGGAGGCTGTCCCACAGGCCGCCGACCGTCGAGGTCATCCAGTCGAAGCCGCCCCAGGTGCGGTAACTCTCCAACGGGTAACCGGCGAAGGAGTCGGCGCTCGGGCTGCCGTCGTAGATGCCGCGTCCGCCGCCGGGGCCGTTCGGCTTGGGGATGCCGCCCGCCTGGTGGCCGGGGGCGCCCTCCATGCCGACCGCGATCGTGGGCTGCGCGTCGCGCCAGCCGCGGATCTCGTGCGGGGAGTCGATGCCCTTGCGGGCGGGGTGGTTGGCGAGGAACAGGGCGTCCTTGACCTTGCGGCGGCGGACCTGGTCGGCGAGGAAGTTGACGCCCGCGATCGCGAGGGCCTCGTTGGCGGGCGAGTTGCCGCTCGCGTTCTTCACGCTGCCGTCGAAGGAGTTCTCGAACTCCTTGAGTACGGCTACCTCGTTGGCGCCGGGGTGCACGAACACCGTGCCGTGCTCGGCGCCCGGGATGTTCCACTCCATGCCCTGGAAGACGAGAGTGTCGTCGGTCTTGTCACGGGCGTCGACGATGTCCGGGTTGACCTTCTCCACACCGATCTTGGCGTGCGCGACGCTGCCGTGGTCGGTGATGACCATCCAGTCCAGGCCGTGCGCGTTCGCCTGGCGTACGTGGTCGATGACGCGGTACTTGGCGTCGCTGCTGTACTGGGTGTGGATGTGGTGGTCGCCGGCCAGCCACAGGTAACCGCCGTTGCCCTTCGACGACTTGGCCGTGTGCTCCTGCACCGACGCGGCTGCCTCCCCCGCGCCGGCGAGCACGCTGCCCGCGGCAAGACCCGCGCCCAGCAATCCGGTTCGGCGCAGCATGCCTCTTCGTGACAGCTGGCTGGGCGTCAACTCGGCGTCCGGGATGGATGTGTCGAGAGCGGGCGGCAGCGACGAGGTGTCCCCGTCCCCGTGGTGATGGTGGTGGTGACCGTGGTCGCCGTGACTGTGGCCGTGGCTCATGTTCAACTCCCGCTGATGCAGGGACCTTCACGCTCGGACGTGCAGAGTCTGGAAAGGAGCGGTGAACAACGGGAGTCGGGGTGGTGGTGTGGCAAAGAACGAGTCATGCACGGCTACAACGTCGGTCATGCACGGCTACAGCGTGGGTCATGCACGGCTACGGCGTGGGTCGTGCGGGGCTTCTGCGCCGGTCGTCCGGTGTCTCTCCGTGTGTCTCCCGGCCGTCCCTCCGTACCGCGCCCGCCAGGATCCAGCCCTCCAACGCGTCGTACCGCCCGCGCTGTTCCTCCTCCGTGCGGCGGCCCGAGGCGACCGTGCCCAGCCAGCCGAAGGCGAAGCCGAGCGGGATCGTGACCAGGCCCGTGGTGGTGAACGGGAACCAGTTGAAGTCGGCCTGCGGGAAGGCGGCGGCGGGGGAGCCGGAGACCAGGTTCGTGCCCGGCATCAGCACCAGGACGGCCAGGGTGCCGCCAATGAGCGTGCTGAGCAGGCCTGTTCGGGTGTAGCGGCGCCAGAAGAGGCTGTAGACGAGGGCGGGCGCTATGGCCGAGGCGCCCAGGCAGAAGGACAGGGTCACCAGGGGTTGCAGGCCCCGGTGCTGGACCAGTGTCGCGAGCAGGATCGCCAAAACGCCCACCGCCAGCGCCGAGTAGCGGGCCAGTGTCGTCTCGCGGCGGACCGGGATCTCCTGGACGCGGGTCGCGAAGACGTCGTGGGCAAGGGAGTTGGCGGACGCGAGGATCATTCCGGCGACCGAGGCGAGCAGGGTCAGGAAGACGGCCGTGGTGACGGTGGTGAGGAGGAGGGTCTCCGTCGTCGACATGTCCGCCCCGAACACCGCACGTGAGCCCAGGAGATAGGCCGTGTTGCCCTGCGGGTCCGCCCGCGCGATCGCCGCCCGGCCGATCAACGCCGTCGCGCCGAACCCGACGACCGTCACGATCACCACGAACAGTGCCACGCTCGACACGGCCCACGACATCGACCGCCGTACCTGCCGGGCGCTCGACGCGGTGTACATGCGCATCGTGATGTGCGGCAGACAGGCGCCGCCGATCACCACCGTCAGCTGTGAACTGATCATGTCCAGCCGGGGACTTGGGCCGCCCGCGAACTGGAGTCCCGAGTGCAGGAAGGCCGGTCCGGCGCCGCTGCGGTCCGCGGCGGTGTCGAAGAACTGGCCCAAGTCCCAGTGGAAACGGTTCAGGAGGAGTACGGCGATGACGGCTCCGGACCCGAGCAGCATCACGATCTTCAGGATCTGGATGAGGGCGGTGCCCTTCATGCCGCCGATCGCCGCGTAGCTGATCATCAGCGCGCCCAGGCCGATGATGCAGCCGGTCTGGAGGAAGTCGCTGGAGAAGCCGAGGATGAACGCCAACAGCTGTCCCGCGCCCGCGAGTTGGACCAGCATCAACGGCAGCAGCGCGATGATGGTCACCGTGCACGCGACGATCCGCACGGACCGGCCCGGCATCCGGCGGGCGAGCGCGTCGCCCATCGTGAACCGGCCCGTGTTGCGCAGCGGTTCGGCCAGCAGGAACATCAGCAGCAGCAACGAGAGGGCCGTGCTCAGCGCGAGCACCACGCCGTCGTAGCCGTACAGGGCGATCACCCCGCCCGTGCCCAGCACGCTCGCCGCGGAGATGTAGTCACCGGCTATGGCAAGGCCGTTGCGCAGGGGCGAGAGGGAGCCGTAGCCCGTGTAGAACTCGTCGAGGTCGTCGCCGTCGGGGCCCGTCAGCACGCAGAGCAGGAAGGTGATCGTGGCGACGGTGGAGAAGGCCACCAGCGACATGGTCTGCGAGGAGTCGCGGAGGCCGGTCAGCGCGGTCGTCGTGCTCGGCGCGGTCATCGTGCCGCCTCCCGTCTGGCGTCCAGTTCGGCCTGCTTGCGGAAGCGCTCCGCGAGGGGGTCGACGCGCTGCCGGGCCGTGTGCTCGTAGAGCGCTATCGCCAGCCAGGTGACGGGCAGTTGGACCAGCGCGAGCAGCAGCCCGGTGGGCACACCGCCGGCGACGGTGCTCGCCATCAGCGCGGGCGCGAACGCGGAGAGCCCGAGGAAGAGACAGAAGTAGCCGAGCGCGGCACTGGTCGCCACCCGGCGCTGACGGCGGTACGCGCCGCGCAGGATGCGCAGATCGCTGTGGTTGCCGAGGGCGGGACGGCGGGGCGGGCGGCGGCGTTCGGGCGGGGGCGGGGGTGGTTGCCAGGGGTAGGTGACGGTGGGTGGAGTCGGGGGTGGTGCCTGGCCGTACGGGTCGTACCGGCGGGGCTCGGGTGACGAACGCACATCGTCCGGGCGGTATGCGTCATGCGGAGGGTACGGGTCGTAGGACATCCCGTGCTCCTTGCGTGGCTCGGGTCCGTGGCGGCGGACCGCAGGGAGTGGGCGGAGCGGGTCACGCATGTTACTCGCCGGTTGGGGGATGTGGGCGCTTTTCTCCGAACTGGGCGGTCGGTGCGCACTTGCCGTGTCCATCGGGCGCTGACCTCGGGTGTTGTCCGGGTTGACGGGGTGTCCGGGGGTCCGGGGCGAACACGATGGCGGTGGCCGGACGGTCGAGCGAGGTGATCACTCGATCGTGAGTTTCTCCTCCCGCGTGCCCGATGTGTCGCGATCCTGACAGGAGGGCGGGCGATCGGTGTCGCCCGCACGTACCAGGGGTGAGGTGTGCCATGACGCGGGCGGCGGAGCGACACGAGGGTCTGGACGAACGGGCGTTACTGCTGGTGGCCGGGCTGGCCGAACTGGCGGTGAGTACGGCGGGGGCGGTGGCGGGCTCGGCCCTGGGGGTGGTGCGGGGGCTGCTGCGCCGCTCGGACGCCGCCGAGTTGGCGGCGGACGCCGAGCGGGATCTGACGGCGCGCGGGCGCCTGGTGCTCGACCGGTACACGGTCGTGCCCCCGGCCCATCTGGAGACCCTCGCCCGGCACGCCCTCGCCCGGCGGGCCGCGGCCGATGGCGTCTGAGCGGTGGGAGCCGGCCGCTTTCAAGGGCCGGGTCGACCAGGTGCTCCAGCGGTTCGTGGCCGAGGAGGCCGAGCGGTTCGCGGAGATCGACCCGGCCCTCGACCCGGTCGCCGGGCAACTGGAAGCCGCGGTCGCGGACGGCAAACGGCTGCGGGCGGCGTTCTGTTACTGGGGCTGGCGCGCGGTCGGCCAGCCCGACAGCGACGCGCTGGTGCGGGCGGCGGCCTCGATGGAACTCGTGCACGCCGCCGCGGTCGTGCACGACGACCTCATCGACGACAGCCCGCTGCGGCACGGCCGCCCCACCGCCCACATCGCGCTGCGCGGCGCCGTACGCCGCCGCCCGCGCGCCGTCGCGGCCGCCAGGTCCCTCGCCCTGCTGGTGGGGGACCTGCTGATGGGCATGGCGGGGGAGTTGTTCGCCACCAGCGGGCTGCCCGCCGCGTATCTCGCCCGGGCCCGCCCGCTGTGGTCCGTGCTGGCAAGGGAGTTGATCGCGGGGGAGTGTCTGGAGATCCTGCGCACCGGGGCCGAGCCGGACACCGCCGCGTCCCTGAAGGTGATCCGGTACAAGACCGCCAAGTACACCGTGGAACAGCCCCTGTTGATCGGCGGCGCGCTGGCCGGGGCCGGCGGCCGGCTGCGCGAGGGCTACTCGGCGTACGGGCTGCCGCTGGGCGAGGCCTTCCAGTTGCGGGACGACGTCCTCGGCCTGTTCGGGGACCCGGCACACACCGGCAAGGCCAACGCCGACGACGTGCGCGGCCACCGGCCCACGGCCCTGCTGGCGGAGACCTGGCGCGGCGCCGGCACCGAGGACCGGGAGCGGCTGCGCGCGCTGATGGGCCAACGAGGCCTGGACGAGGCGGGGTTGCACACGGTGCGCGAGACCATGCGCCGGCTGAAGGCGCCCGACCGGGTCGAGGGCATGATCACCGCCCGGGTCGAGGAAGCGCTCGACGCCCTCCACGACCTGAACGTCCCCGCCCCCGCCGAGGCCGCGCTGACCGAACTGGCCCACTCGGCGGCGGTCCGTCTCTCTTGACCCGTGGCCCGTGTGCCCGCGACCCGCGATCCGTCACCTGTGATCCGTGAACTACCGGGAGACCCCTGTGACTTACACCGAGACCTCGATGGACGGCCTGCGCACGGCCGGTGACGAACTCGCCGACGCCACCGTCGCCGCCCTGTTCGAGCGCGGAGAGGTCGGCAAGTTCAACACCCTCATGCGCTACGTCTCCGTGGCGGGCGCCCCGCTGCCCGACGGCCTGCCCGACGTGGCCCGCGAGTACCTCAACGCGACGAGCACGCCGCCGAGTTGGGTCGACTGGGGCGAGATGGAGAAGGCCCGGCTGTTCTTCATCGACAACAACGTGCACATCTCGACCGCCCTGTCCTTCGCCTCCATGCCCGCCTGCTACGTCGTCCCGACCGTGGCGAAGCTCCTGTCGGCCACCCACGGATTGAAGTACCCCTCCAAACGGATGGCGGAGACAGGGCAGTTCACCGTCTACCTGATGCGGCCCGACGCCTTCGAGGCCGGTGGCCGCTTCATCCCCGCCGCGCAGAAGGTCCGCCTCCTGCACGCGTCCATCCGGCACCACCTCGTCCGCGAAAACCGTTGGGAAACCGGCGAGTTGGGGACACCGATCTGCCAGGAGGACATGATCGGCGGGCAGATGTTCTTCTCCATGCTCGTGCTGGACAGCCTGCACCGGCTCGGCATCCATATGTCCACGGAGGGCGCGGACGCCTACTACTACGCCTGGCGCGTGGTCGGCGCGATGCTCGGCGTCGACCAGGACGCCGTCCCCAAGTCCCTCGAAGAAGCACGCCAGTTCCTCGACCTGTACATGGTCCGGCACATGGGACCGTCCGAGGAGGGCGTCCACCTGACCCGCCAGCTCATCGACCTCTACGAGGAGGTCGTACCCGGCACCTTCTTCGACCCCATCGTCTCCGCCCTCATCCGCCATCTCGTCGGCGACATCTGCGCCGACTGGCTCCAGGTGCCGCGCACACCGTGGGACACCGTCGTCAAGTCCGTGCCCCACCTCCTCGGCGTCCTGGAGACCATCGAGGACCACTCCCCGCTCGGCGCCTGGGCGTTGGACCGCCTCGGCCACCTCACCAGCGTCCTGGAGCTGTCCTCCCTCACCCGCGGACGCGTCATGCACTACGCCATCCCCGAACAGCTCAAGAGGGACTACGGCGTCTCCAACGCCGTTCCCCACAACCGCCGTTGGACCCCGCCCGCCGCCACCGTCTCCTGAGCGGCACCTCAACCCGCCTGCCCTCACTGCTCCTTGAGGACCGGGAAGCGTCGCGGCGCCAGGAACAGCAGCACGAGGAAGGCCACCGCCGCGGCGCAGCCCGCTCCGATGTACACCGCGTGGACCGCGTCCGCGATCGCCCGCCGGGTCGCCTCGGGGACGGCCCCCGCGTCGAGCCCCCGTGTCACCGAGTCGAGGTCGCTCGCGCCGCCCAGCCGGGACGCGAGCACCCCGTTGGCCACGGCCCCGAACACGGACGCGCCGATGGTCTGGCCGGTCTGGCGGCAGAACAGGACGGACGCGGTCGTCACCCCGCGCTCCTCCCACCCCACCGTCGACTGCACCCCGATGATCAGCGGGAGCTGGAAGAGCCCGAGGGCCGCGCCGAGCAGCAGCATCAGCAGCATCGGCTGCCAGGCCGAGCCCGGATACGGCAGGAACGGGAACGCGAACAGGATCAGCGTCGCCGTCCCGATCCCCAGCATCGCCGTGTTGCGGAAACCGATCCGCCGGTACACGTGCTGGCTCAGCGCGGCCGACACCGGCCAGGTCAACGTCCAGACGGACAGCACGAATCCGGCCGCCACCGGCGCGAGACCGAGCACCGACTGCGCGTACGTCGGCAGGAACACACTCGGCGCCACCATCAGCAACCCCAGTGCGCCCAGGGCCAGGTTGACGGCCGCGATCGTACGGCGTCGCCACACCCACCCGGGGATGATCGGCTCGGCCGCCCGCCGTTCGATCACGACCACCAGTCCGACCAGGGCAAGTCCCGTACCGAACAAGGCGATTGACGGAACCGAGAGCCAGTCCCACGCCACCCCGCCCTGCACCAGCGCCGTGATCAGCACACCCCCGCACGCGAACACGGCCAGCGCGCCCGCCCAGTCGACGCGGGGGCGGGCAGCGCGGGCCCGTTCCGGTTCGTGCAGGTGGCGGACGATCAGCCACAACGCCAGCGCCCCGACAGGGAGGTTGACGAGGAAGATCCAGCGCCAGCCGGCGTACGCGGCGAGCAGTCCGCCCACCCCCGGGCCCGCGACCGCCGACACCGCCCACACGGTGGACAGCTTCGACTGGATCTTGGGCCGTTCCTTCAGCGGGTACAGATCGGCGGCCAGCGTCTGCACCGTGCCCTGCAACGCCCCACCGCCCAGGCCCTGTACGACCCGGAACGCGATCAGCGCGCCCATGTTCCAGGCCACCGCGCACAGCAGCGAGCCCGCGAGGAACACCGCCGCGCCCGTGATCAGCACCGGTTTGCGGCCGAAGGTGTCGGAGAGCTTGCCGTAGACGGGCAGGGTGACCGTCACCGCCAGCAGATAGCCGGAGAACAGCCAGGAGAAGACGGAGAAGCCGCCGAGGTCGCCGACGATCTGCGGTACGGCCGTGGAGACGATGGTGGAGTCGAGGGCGGCCAGCGCCATCGCGAGCATGAGGGCCGCGACGACGGCTTTGCGGCGCCGGTCGGGAGCGGTCGGGCTGGGCTGCTCGGCCGCCTCGGGTCGTATCTCGGTGTCGCTGTCCCTGTCCCCCTGGTCCACAGGATTCCTTTCCCCTTGCATCTATCTGCCGCGCACCAGCTTCCCACTTGAGCCTCACGTAGCGGCAGGGTGGAAGGTGAGCGGGCCGGTGGGTGGACCGAACCCCGAGACCGACTCCACCCGGCGGTGGAGAGCCCCTAGGGGTCCCTCCTTACTGCGGCCCGGGGCGGGTTCGTACCGGCGGAGGAGGAGATGGACCCGGGGTCGTCCTTAACCTGGCTTTATGCCGCTGGGGGGCGGCAGGCCGAACCGCAGGGGGTGGGGTTTTCCCCCGGGAAAGACTGCGCTGAGCACCAGCGCGCCGGACCCCCTCCCGCCGCCAGAATCGTCGTCGTAACCACGTGAAACGCATCGACCGGGCACCGGCACGCTCGTCTGCCGACCGACTTAGGAGACATACCGTGACATCGGCTGTGACCATTCCCAGGCACGGGGGCACTGGAGGGCGTACGGCCGTTGCCGCGCGAGCGCGGCAGGTCGTCAAGGCGTACGGGGCCGGGGAGACCCGGGTCGTCGCGCTCGACCATGTCGACGTGGACATCGCCCGCGGCCAGTTCACCGCGATCATGGGCCCCTCGGGGTCCGGCAAGTCCACGCTCATGCACTGCCTCGCGGGGCTCGACACCGTGACCTCCGGGCAGATCTACCTGGACGAGACCGAGATCACCGGCCTCAAGGACAAGAAGCTCACCCAACTGCGCCGGGACCGGATCGGGTTCATCTTCCAGGCGTACAACCTGCTGCCGACGCTGAACGCGCTGGAGAACATCACCCTCCCCATGGACATAGCCGGCCGCAAGCCCGACAAGGGCTGGCTGGCGCAGGTCGTGGAGACCGTCGGGCTGGCCGGCCGGCTCAAGCACCGGCCCAACCAGCTCTCCGGCGGCCAGCAGCAACGCGTCGCCGTGGCGCGGGCGTTGGCGGCCCGCCCCGAGATCATCTTCGGCGACGAGCCGACCGGAAACCTCGACTCCCGTGCGGGAGCTGAGGTGTTGGGCTTCCTGCGCCGGTCCGTGGACGACCTCGGCCAGACCATCGTGATCGTCACCCACGACCCGGTGGCCGCGTCGTACTCGGACCGCGTCCTGTATCTCGCGGACGGCCGCATCGTCGACGAGATGTTCAAGCCGACCGCGGACGCCGTCCTCGACCGCATGAAGGACTTCGACGCGCGGGGGCGTACGTCATGACTGTCATGAAGACCTCCAGGCGCAACTTCTTCGCCCACAAAGGGCGGATGGCGCTCTCGGCGATAGCCGTGCTGCTGTCGGTGGCGTTCGTCTGCGGCACGCTGGTGTTCACCGACACGATGAACACGACGTTCGACAAGCTCTTCGCGGCCACCGCGTCCGATGTGACGGTCCTGCCGAAGGCGGCCAAGGCCGACGGCGGCACCCCGCAGAACGGACTGCCCGAGTCGCTGCCGGCCTCCGCGGTCGCGCAGGTGGCGAAGGCCCAGGGCGTCAAGTCCGTCGAGGGCGGCGTCAGTTCGATGAACGTGACCGTCGTCAACAGCGCCAACAAGAACATGGGGTCCTCGACCGGTGCGCCCACCATCGCGGGCAACTGGACGAAGAACGACCTGCGTTCGATGGAGATCACCTCCGGCCACGCCCCGCGCGGCCCGACCGAGGCGATGGTCGACGCCGACACCGCCGACAAGCACCACCTGAAGATGGGCGACTCGCTGCGCACCATCTCGCAGACCGGTGACTTCACCGCGAAGATCGTCGGCATCGCCACCTTCAAGGTGACCAACCCCGGTGCGGCCGTCGTCTACTTCGACACCGCCACCGCACAGCGCGAACTCCTGGGCGCCACCGGCCGGTTCACCCAGCTCGGCGTCACCGCCGCGAGCGGTGTGACCGACACGCAGCTCAAGCAGAGCGTGGCACAGACCCTCGCCGCGACGGGGACGTACAAGATCCAGACGGCCAAGGAGAACGCCGACGAGAACCGTCAGGGCGTCGGCCAGTTCATGAACGTCATCAAGTACGCCATGCTCGGCTTCGCCGGCATCGCGTTCCTGGTGGGCATCTTCCTGATCATCAACACCTTCTCGATGCTGGTCGCCCAACGGACCCGCGAGATCGGCCTGATGAGGGCGATCGGTTCGTCCCGCGCGCAGGTCAACGGCTCGGTGCTGGTCGAGGCGACCCTGCTCGGGACCGTCGGCTCCGTCCTCGGTGTCGGCGCCGGCGTCGGGATCGCCGTAGGCCTGATAAAACTGATGAGCGCGGCCGGCATGGACCTGTCGACACGGGACCTGACCGTGAAGTGGACCACTCCGGTGCTCGGCCTGCTCCTCGGCGTGATCGTCACCGTCCTCGCCGCGTACCTCCCGGCCCGCCGGGCCGGCAAGATCTCCCCGATGGCCGCGCTGCGCGACGCCGGTACACCGGCCGACGGCAAGGCCGGCTGGGTACGGGGTCTGATCGGCCTGGTACTGACCGGTGCCGGCGCCGCCGCCCTGTTCGCGGCGGCCACCGCGAAGAAGGCGACGGACGGTTCACTGGTCCTGGGCGCGGGTGTCGTGCTCTCGCTGATCGGCTTCGTCATCATCGGCCCGCTGCTCGCCAACGGGGTCGTACGGGTGATCAGCGTGGTCCTGCTGCGGGCCTTCGGTCCGGTGGGGCGCCTGGCGGAACGCAACGCGCTCCGCAACCCCAGGCGTACGGGTGCCACGGGTGCGGCCCTGATGATCGGCCTGGCCCTGGTTGCTTGTCTGTCGGTGGTCGGCTCCTCGATGGTCGCCTCGGCGACCAGTGAGTTGGACAAGTCCGTGGGCGCCGACTTCATCGTCCAGGGCAACCAGCGGATCGTGCCGCAGGCGGAGAAGGCGATGGAACAGTCGCCCGACCTCGTCCACGTCACCCGCTACAAGGATCTCGACGCCACCCTCACCTCGCCCGACGGCCAGAAGGACACCGACGGCATCACCGCCGCCGACCCGTCCTACGCCCAGGACCTGCGTCGCGCCACCACGGCCGGCGAACTGTCCGCCGCCTACGGCACCAACGCGATGTCGGTGGGCTCCACGTACGCCAGGAAGCACGGCGTCCACGTCGGCGACACGATCAGCGTCGCCTTCAAGGGCGGCTCGACGGCGAAGCTGAAGGTCGCGGCCATCACCGACGACGACGTCGCCATCGACCACGAGGTCCGCTACACCAGCATCACGACGATGCAGAAGTACCTCCCCGCGAACAAGATCCCGCCCAACGAGATCATGTTCGCCAAGGCCAAGGACGGCCAGGAGAAGGAGGCGTACGCGGCCCTGAAGAAGGCCATGGAGCCGTACCCGCAGTACCAGGTGCGCGACCAGACCGACTACAAGCAGGAACTGAAGGACCAGATCGGCCAGCTCCTGAACATGGTCTACGGTCTGCTGGCTCTGGCGATCATCGTGGCGGTCCTGGGTGTGGTGAACACGCTGGCACTGTCGGTGGTCGAGCGCACCAGGGAGATCGGTTTGATGCGAGCGATCGGCATGTCCCGCCGACAGCTCCGCCGGATGATCCGCATGGAGTCGGTCGTGATCGCCCTCTTCGGAGCGCTGCTCGGCCTCGGCCTGGGGATGGGCTGGGGAGCGACCGCGCAGCAGCTCCTCGCCCTGGAGGGGCTGAAGGTCCTGGAGATTCCCTGGGGCACGATCATCGCGGTCTTCGTGGGGTCGGCGTTCGTGGGCCTGTTCGCCGCGTTGGTCCCGGCGTTCCGGGCGGGGCGGATGAACGTCCTCAACGCGATCGCCACGGAGTAGCCACTGGAGCCACTGGAGCCACTGTCCAACGGGGGCAGGCCCGGCGCCGAGAAGTCACGGGGGACTTCTTGGCGCCGGGCTTGTTTGTCGTCCCGGGTTTGTTTGTTGTCTTTGAAGGTCTTTGAAGGGTGACTTTGCGGCGGACCGAGTCGGGCGGCTGGGTGGGCATGGGCCCGGGGGTCCGGGGGCGGAGCCCCCTGGTACGCCCACACCAGCGCAGGGTGCCAGAAAAGCAGGGGTTGTCCACAGCCCCGGCATACGGCAGCGCCCCGACGTACGCTGGAGACCCCCGGCCCACTACCCGCGTCGGGCCCTTCGTGTTGCCCACCCCCCGGACGGAAGCGCCCCTCCATGAGCCTGCACGGTCTGCTCGACGCCGTAGTCAAGGACCCCGCCCTCGCGGAAGCCACCCGCGCCGCGGCCGACGGCAACCGCATGCACGTCGACCTGGTCGGCCCCCCGGCGACCCGCCCCTTCGCGGTGGCGGCGCTGGCCCGAGAGACCGGCCGTACGGTCCTCGCGGTGACCGCGACGGGCCGCGAGGCGGAGGACCTGGCGGCAGCCCTGCGCTCGCTGCTCCCGCCGGACGGTGTCGTGGACTACCCCTCCTGGGAGACCCTCCCGCACGAGCGGCTGAGCCCGCGCAGCGACACCGTGGGCCGCCGCCTCGCCGTCCTGCGCCGCCTCGCCCACCCGAGGGACGACGACCCGGAGACGGGCCCGGTCTCCGTCGTCGTAGCACCCGTGCGGTCCGTGCTGCAGCCGCAGGTCAAGGGGCTGGGAGACCTGGAGCCGGTCGCCCTGAGGACGGGAGTGACCGCCGACCTGAACGCGGTCGTGGACGCGCTCGGCGCCGCCGCGTACGCGCGCGTGGAGCTCGTCGAGAAGCGCGGCGAGTTCGCCGTACGAGGCGGCATCCTGGACGTGTTCCCGCCCACCGAGGAACACCCCCTGCGCATCGAGTTCTGGGGCGACGACGTCGAGGAGATCCGCTACTTCAAGGTCGCCGACCAGCGCTCCCTGGAGGTCGCCGAACACGGCCTGTGGGCACCCCCCTGCCGTGAACTTCTGTTGACGGAAGACGTCCGCTCGCGCGCGCGTGTCCTCGCCGAGCAGCACCCCGAGCTTGGCGAACTGCTCGGCAAGATCGCCGAGGGCATTGCCGTAGAAGGCATGGAGTCGCTGGCTCCGGTGCTCGTCGACGACATGGAGCTGCTGCTCGACGTCCTGCCCAAGGGTGCGATGACCGTCGTGTGCGATCCGGAGCGGGTACGCACGCGTGCGTCCGATCTCGTCGCCACCTCGCACGAGTTCCTGCAGGCCTCCTGGGCGGCCACCGCGGGCGGCGGCGAGGCGCCCATCGACGTCGGCGCGGCCTCCTTGTGGGCCATCGCGGACGTACGGGACCGGGCGCGCGAGCTGGACATGATGTGGTGGTCGGTGTCGCCCTTCGCCGCCGACGAGGAGCTCGACGCGGACACCCTGAAGCTCGGGATGCACGCCCCGGAGACCTACCGCGGGGACACCGCGAAGGCCCTCGCCGACACCAAGGGCTGGCTCGCGGACGGCTGGCGCACGGTCTTCGTGACCGAGGCCCACGGCCCCGCCGCCCGCACGGTCGAGGTCCTCGGTACCGAAGGCGTAGCGGCCCGACTGGAGACCGAGCTGGGGGAGATCGCCCCGTCCGTCGTCCATGTGGCGACCGGCTCGATCGACTACGGCTTCGTCGACACGGCGCTGAAGCTCGCGGTCCTCACCGAGACCGACCTCTCCGGGCAGAAGGCCGCAGGCAAGGACGGCGTCCGGATGCCGGCCCGCCGCCGCAAGACCATCGACCCGCTCACCCTGGAGACGGGCGACTACATCGTCCACGAGCAGCACGGTGTGGGCCGCTACATCGAGATGGTGCAGCGCACGGTGCAGGGCGCCACGCGCGAGTACCTGGTCGTCGAGTACGCCCCCGCCAAGCGCGGCCAGCCCGGCGACCGGCTGTACATCCCCACCGACCAGTTGGAGCAGATCACCAAGTACGTCGGCGGCGAGGCCCCGACCATGCACCGTCTGGGCGGCGCGGACTGGACGAAGACCAAGGCGCGCGCCAAGAAGGCCGTCAAGGAGATCGCGGCCGACCTCATCAAGCTGTACTCGGCCCGGATGGCGGCCCCGGGGTACGCGTTCGGTGCGGACACGCCCTGGCAGCGCGAGCTGGAGGACGCCTTCCCGTACGCCGAGACGCCCGACCAGTTGACCACGATCGCCGAGGTCAAGGACGACATGGAGAAGTCGGTCCCGATGGACCGACTGGTCTGCGGCGACGTCGGCTACGGCAAGACCGAGATCGCGGTCCGGGCCGCCTTCAAGGCCGTCCAGGACGGCAAGCAGGTCGCCGTCCTCGTCCCGACGACGCTGCTGGTGCAGCAGCACTTCGGGACGTTCAGCGAGCGGTACTCGCAATTCCCGGTCAACGTGCGGGCGTTGAGCCGCTTCCAGACCGACACGGAGGCGAAGGCGACTCTGGAGGGCCTGCGCGAGGGCTCCGTGGACCTCGTCATCGGCACCCACCGTTTGTTCTCCTCCGAGACCAAGTTCAAGGATCTCGGCCTGGTCATCGTCGACGAGGAGCAGCGCTTCGGCGTCGAGCACAAGGAGCAGCTCAAGAAGCTGCGCGCCAACGTCGACGTCCTGACCATGTCCGCCACCCCGATCCCCAGAACCCTGGAGATGGCGGTCACCGGCATCCGCGAGATGTCCACCATCACGACGCCCCCGGAGGAGCGTCACCCGGTGCTGACGTTCGTCGGCCCCTACGAGGAGAAGCAGATCGGCGCCGCGATCCGCCGCGAACTCCTGCGCGAGGGCCAGGTCTTCTACATCCACAACCGGGTCGAATCGATCGACCGCGCGGCGGCGAGGCTGCGCGAGATCGTCCCGGAGGCGCGCATCGCGACCGCCCACGGACAGATGTCGGAGCAGTCGCTGGAGCAGGTGGTCGTCGACTTCTGGGAGAAGAAGTTCGACGTCCTGGTGTCGACGACGATCGTCGAGTCGGGCATCGACATCTCCAACGCGAACACGCTGATCGTCGAACGGGGCGACAACTTCGGCCTGTCGCAACTGCATCAGCTCCGGGGGCGTGTGGGCCGAGGGCGCGAACGCGGCTACGCGTACTTCCTGTACCCCCCGGAGAAGCCCCTGACGGAGACGGCCCACGAGCGGCTCGCCACCATCGCCCAGCACACGGAGATGGGCGCGGGCATGTACGTCGCCATGAAGGACCTCGAAATCCGGGGCGCGGGCAACCTGTTGGGCGGCGAACAGTCCGGCCACATCGCGGGCGTCGGCTTCGACCTGTACGTCCGCATGGTCGGCGAGGCCGTCGCGGACTACCGGGCCTCCCTGGAGGGCGGTGTCGAGGAGGAGCCGCCCCTGGAGGTCAAGATCGAGCTCCCGGTCGACGCGCACGTCCCGCACGACTACGCCCCCGGCGAGCGCCTGCGCCTCTCCGCCTACCGGTCGATCGCAGCCGCCAACACGGAGGCGGACATCAAGGCCGTACGCGAGGAACTCGTCGACCGCTACGGCAAGTTGCCCGAGCCGGTGGAGAACCTGCTGCTGGTGGCCGGCCTGCGCATGCTCGCGCGCGCGTGCGGCGTCGGCGACATCGTCCTCCAGGGCACCAACATCCGCTTCGCCCCCGTGGAGTTGCGCGAGTCCCAGGAGTTGCGCCTCAAGCGCCTCTACCCCGGCACGGTCATCAAGCCGGCCGCCCACCAGGTGCTGGTACCCCGCCCGAAGACGGCCAAGGTGGGCGGGAAGCCGTTGGTCGGGCGGGAGTTGCTGGGGTGGGTGGGGGAGTTCCTGGCTTCGATTCTGGGGTCGTAGCGGGGGTGGGGGTGGGGGTGGCGATGCGGCGGGGGCCGGGGCAGCGGGCGCGGCGGTTTGTGGGGTCGGCTGGGTGCCGGGGGGTGTGGTCGCGGCGGTTTGCGGAGTGGTCCGGGGGCGGGGCCCAGGTGTTGGCGCGGTGCGGGTACGAGTGCGGGGCGTGAGTGCGCGGGCGGGCCGGGGGCTGGGGATGCACCGGGGTCTGGCACGGGGCTGGCACGGTGCAGGTTCGGGGCGTGAGTTCCAGGAGCAGCCGGTGCAGCACCCGGCCGTTGCCTCGCCCACCTGGGAGCGCCGACCGGCCGCTCGTGTAGGGCAAGTTGAGCGCGATACGGAGACCTGGGCTGCCCGCCCTGTCCTTTTGCCCGTCTGCCCTGGGCCGCTGGCCCGGTAGTTCCGTCCGCCCCAGGGCCGTCCGCCCGGTCGTCCCGCTCGGTCACGCCGAGTCGCTCGCTCGCGCGGTCGGTCCGGCTGTCGGCGGAGCGATCGCGCGCGGCCGGTCGGTCGGTTGTCGGGCGGAGCGATTACCCATGGCCGGTTGGTCGTCGAGCCGAGCGATCGCACCTGGTCGATCGTCGAGCCGCACAACCCCGCGCAGTCAGTCCCCCGTCGCCCGGCGCAACGCGTATGCGCTCAGTCGCTCCCCGCCCGGAACAACATCGACGCCAGCACCCGGAACACCTCCTCCGGATCCCGCTCGCCCACCGCCCCGTCCAGGTTGTGACCCAGCAGCAGCGTCGCGAAGCCGTGTGCCAGGGACCAGGCGGCGACACCGGCGAGGCGGTCGTCGGGGCCGCGGCCCTCGGGCGGTACGGCGGAGACGGCGTGGCGCAGGGCGTCGGTGGCGAGGGCGCGGGCCGTGGTGAGTTCGAGGTCGCCGTCGCGCAACAGCTCGGGCGCGAACATCACTTGGAAGTGTGCCGGGTGGTCGCGCGCGAAGCGCACGTAGCGAACGCCCGCGTCCTTCAGGTCCGCCGCCTCGCCGATCGCGCCCGCCAGCAGCCCGAACCCCTCCGCGGCGATCGCCGTCAACAACCCCGTGCGGTCCTTGAAGTGATGCGCCGGCGCCGCGTGCGAGACACCGGCGCGACGGGCGAGATCCCGCAGGCTCAGCGCGGACGGACCGTCGGCGGCGATGACGTCGAGCGCTGCGGTGAGGACGGCGCGGCGCAGATCGCCGTGGTGGTACGGAGCCTTGGCGGATCCGTCGGCCTCGGTGGCCTCGGTGGCCTTGGTGGGCTTGGTCGTACTCATGGTCAGCAGCGTACGCCGAATCTAGGCATTGACAAGTTTGGGGGGTTGGGGCAATCTTGTCAGTGTCAAGTTGTGGAAAGACCGGGAACGACCAGGACGCGACGAGGAGTTACGCCATGTCGGACAGTGTGCGTGGAGTGGAGACCACGAAAAGCCCTGCCACCGGGGAGCTGAGCCGTGTGCGCCAGCTCTGGCACCTGCTCGAACCCCTGCACGCGGTGCTGTATTACGCGCCGGAGGTCTTCGAAGAGGCGGCCGCGCTCGGCTACGGCACCGAGGAGCGCTGGCCCAGTTACTTCCCGCTGCGCGCCGCGCCCTTGGGCCCGGTCGGCAGCGGGCGCGTGACCTCCGCCTTCTACAGCTTCAGCCCCCGCATGGTCGCCGAGCACATGGACTCGGCGTGGAGTACGGCCACCCCGGACGCCGTACTGAAGGCGAGGCTGCGCGGCATTGACCGGGCCTACCGCGCGATATTCGGCGACCGTATCGACAGCCCCGAGTTGGCGGAGGCAGCCGCCCTCGCCCGCTGTGCCGCCGAGGCGGTGAACCTCGAGGGCCGCCCCCTCGCCGCGGCCAACGCCGAGTCGGCCTGGCCCGCGGAACCCCACCTCCAGTTGTGGCAGGCGGCGACGATCCTGCGCGAACACCGGGGCGACGGCCACCTCGCGGCCCTCCTCGTCGCCGGCCTCGACCCGGTCGAGTCCCTCGTCTCCTTCGCCGCGATCGGCGCCGCCTCCGTCCAGCGCTTCGAGAGCCGGGGCTGGAGCGCCGAGGAGTGGACGGCGGCCCGTGAACGCCTGGTCGCCCGAGGCGTCATAGACGACAGGGGTACGGCGACGAGGGCGGGCCGCGACCTGCGCCAGGAGGTCGAGCGCCGCACCGACCAACTGGCCGCCACGCCTTGGCAGTTCCTCGGCCGGACCGACACGGACCGACTCGCCGACCTGCTGGGGGAGTTCTGGGTCGCGGTACTGGGTTCGGGGCTGCTGCCCTCGGAGTCGACGTTGGGCATCGGCAAGGTCTGAGAGGGGTGTTGGGGAGGGAGTGTGAGGAGTCAGTGCGAGGTGGGGGCGCCTTCATCGCCAAGGTCGCGGCCATACACCCCAGTTGTGTGCCATGTGCTCCCGGGCCCTATATATCCGCTACATGTCCGCCGCTAACGTGGGCACCAGGTCACTGTCCGCCCCTGCCGGGGCGGGGGCCGGGTGAGCAAGGGGAGGGGCGCACGTGATGCGTCTGAGGGGTGGGGCGGCCATAGCCGTCCTGGTCATGTTGTCCGTCGCCGGATGCAAGCAGGAAACGACGGGATCGGGTGACGCCGGGCCCGAGGCGACGACCGGCACAGGCTCCGGGGGCTCCGGCGGGGGCGCGGCCCTGACCGCCGCCGAGTCGCTGACCGTGAAGGGGCGCGCACCGAAGACCGGTTACTCCCGTGAACGGTTCGGCACCGCCTGGGCCGACACGGACTCCAACAGCTGCGACACCAGGGACGACATCCTCAAACGGGACCTGAAGCAGGTGAAGTTCACCGACGGCGACTGCAAGGTGTCGTACGGCGTCCTCGAGTCCGATCCGTACTCCGGCAAGGAAGTCGTCTACAAGCGCGGCGCCAGCCTCGTCGACATCGACCACCTGGTCGCCCTCTCCGACGCCTGGCAGAAGGGCGCCAAGTACTGGGACGCCAGCAAGCGCATAGCTCTCGCCAACGACCCGCTCAACCTCCTCACCGTCGGTGCCAGCCCCAACCGCAGCAAGGGCGACGGCGACACGGCGACCTGGGTGCCGCCCAAGGCGTACCGGTGCACGTATGTCGCCGCGCAGGTCGCCGTGAAGAAGAAGTACGGGCTGTGGGTCACCTCGGCGGAGAAGGCCGCGATGGTGAAGGTCCTCTCCACCTGCTCGAAGCAGGCTCTGCCGACCGGGGGCAATCCGACGAACGCGCCGGCGAGGTTCCACGCGCAGTGACGTGACGCGAGAAGCGACGTGACGCGAGGACCGGTTTCCCGATCCCGATCCCGATTCCGACCCCGGTCTCGATTCCGACCTGTGGCTACGGCTCGCCCCGTGAACGTGTCGTAGCCACAGGCGACTTGGGGACTCAGCCGTCCAGCGCGTCCAGGTCCAGGATCTTTCCGGCGGGCTTCGCCGCGGGCACGGGCTTCTCGTACTCGCCGAACGTGAGCGTCCCCGGGTCCTTCACGGAGACGCTGTCGATGCGCAGCACATACGGCTTGCCCTCGGTCGCCACGTACAGCGTGTAGCTGTCCTTGCCGTCCTTCTCGTGCAGGACGATCGCCGGAGTGCCGTCGAGGGTGGTCGTCTTGCCGCGCGTCGCGTCCGAGTTGCCGTCCTTGGCGCCGCCGAGCACCGAGTTCAGATCGCAGAAGCTCGCGATGTCCTTGGCGTCCGCGCCCTTCGCGGACATCTTGGTCCACTTCCCGGCCATCATGTCCACGACCGCGTCGGTGTCCGCCTTGGACTCACCGTCGCTCTGCGCGCGCAGGAACGCCTCGTCGTACTTCATGTAGATGGTGTCCCCGGTCTTGATCATGTCGGCCTTGCCCTGGCCCTTGAGGCTCAGCGTGCCGGCGCACTCGCCCTTCTTGTTCAGCGCCATGTCGATCAGGATCGTGCCGCCGCTCTCGTCGTCGGGTATGTCGCCCTTCAGTCGTAGCGAGGAGGCGCCGGTGGTGGCGGTCAGGGACCGGTCGGCGATCTCGCCACCGGTCAGCCCGGCGAACGGGCCCTTCGGCTTGTCGGCCGCCTTGTCCTCACCGGGCAGACACCCGGTGAGTCCCGCGGCGGCCACGGTGGTGAGGCAGAGAGCGGCAAGTGCGGTACGGCGCATGGCAGTTCCTTGGCTGAAGAGGTGAGAGGCAAGAAGTGAGAGGTGACAGGTGCGGCGATGAGAGATGCGGCGATGACGAGATGCGGCGATGGCGACGTGCCGGGCCGCTGAAGCGAGGGGGGTGCCCCGAAGCGGGGTCCGGTGAGGTGCCGGGCAGACGGACGGAGTGCCGTGAGCGGCGAGGGCGCGGCGAGGGAGCGGTGAGAGCGCGGTGAGAGCGTTTGCCCGACCCGAGGGTCAGGCCGTCTTCTTCCAGTCCTTGCAGCCGGTCGTCTTGAAGTAGGCGTCCTGGGAGCTGATCGTGACGACGGCCGTGCCGGTCACGTTGGCGTTCGCGAGGATCGAGTCCGGCCCGTGCTCGGCGTCCTTCGCGCGCTCCCAGTAGCACAGGTCGTCCGTGTTGCCGGTGGACCTGTAGGTGCCGGGGGCGATGTCGGCGCCGACCCTGAACATGCCGCCGTCGCCGGCCATCCTCGTGGCGGGGGAGCCGTGCGGCTTCGCGTCGACGGCCTCCCAGTCCTTGCAGCCGCTGGACTTGAAGACCTTGTCGGTCGCCTTGACGGTGACGTAACTGGCGCCGCTCACATTGTCGTTGGCCAACAGCGAGTCCGTGTCGCCCGAGGCGTCCTCGGCCCGCTCCCAGTAACAGATGCCGGCGGCGTTGCCGCTGGTGCGATACGTGCCGGGCCCGATGTCCGTGCCGACCTCGAAGTCACCGTCCCCGTCGAACGCGGCCTTCTTCTCCTCGACGGCCCTGGCCGAGGCCGAGCCCTTCGTCGTACCTGAGCCCTTCGTCGTACCTGAGCCCTTCGTCGTACCTGAGCCCTTCGTCGTGCCCGAACTGCGTTCCCCGCCAGGGCCGTTGGCGCCCGCGTTCGCCGACACGACCCCGATGACGACGACCCCCACGACGGCACCGAGCGCGAGTCTGCCCTTCATGCCCATGGCTGTCCCCCTTCCCCTCCCCCGATGCGGCGACCGCCTTTCTCCGGTGGTCGCTCGTTCGCTGGGTCAATAAGAGCAGAGGCTGTGAACCGAGTCAACACGATTCACGTGATGTGGTGTGTACACGGCCGTGAAGGGGTAGATCATGTCTGCGTCGGTATGCTCGGCGTCACAGACGACACGGCGGGCGCAACGGGGCCGGCGGGACGAGGGGAGTGGGGCGAGTGCAGGACAGCGCGACAGAGGTGACCGCCGCCGGAATCGCACGGCTCGCCGGCGTCGGCCGGGCCGCCGTCAGCAACTGGCGCCGCCGTCACGCGGACTTCCCCAGGCCGGTCGGCGGTACCGAGACCAGCCCCGCCTTCGCCCTCGCCGAGATCGAGTCCTGGCTGCGCAAGCAGGGCAAACTCGCCGAAGTCCCGCTGCGGGAACGGGTCTGGCAGCAACTCGTCGGCCATCCCGAGGGCCCGACCACCGCCCTGACGTACGCGGGCTGCGTCCTGCTGCTCATCCATGAACGCCCGACCGTCTGGCTGGACGTGAGCGCCGGTTCGGACGAGCGTCTGGCCGCGATGCTGCCCGGCGCGCTGGAGCAGGTGATCGTGCCGCGCTTCGGCCAGGTGCCTGGGCGCGGTGTTCACCGGGGGCGGGAGGGCAGCGCCGTCACGGCTGTGAACGCCCCGAACACTGTGAACTCCCTGGCCGCCGGGACAGTGCCGTCGACCTCTGTGAACACGGCACCCGCCACACGCGCTGTGAACTCCGCACCGGCCGTACCCGCTGTGAACCCGGCACTCCGTGCGCCTGCTGTGAACTCCGCACCCGTCGCGCCCGCTGCGAACCCGGCCCTTGTCGCGCCTGCCGCGTTCGCTGTGAACCCCGCCCCCACCTCACCCCCCACCCCCGCGCCCCCCACCCCCGCCGTCCACACCCCCACCGGCCCCCAACTCCTCCCCTCCGCCCCCCTCCTCCGCGGCGCCGCGGAACTCGCCGCGGAGCTGGGCGCGCGCCAGGCGTTCGAGTTCCTGCTGGGGCGGCATCTCGACGCCAACCCGCGCCAGTACACGCTGACCCCGACCGAACTCGCCCGTCTCATGGCCGAGTTGGCGGGCCCGGCGCACACCGCGCTGGACCCGGCCTGCGGCACCGGCGCCCTGTTGCGGGCCGTCACTCCACGGCCCGAGCAGCAGCTGTACGCCCAGGACAACGCCCCCGAACTCGCCGCGCTCACCGCGCTCCGGCTCGCCCTGCACGCGCGGGTCACCGTGCGCGGCACGGCCGGGGACACGCTGCGCGCCGACGCGTACCCGGCGCTGCGGGCCGACGTAGTCCTCTGCCATCCGCCGTTCAACGAGCGCAACTGGGGCCACGACGAACTCGCCTACGACCCCCGTTGGGAGTACGGCTTCCCGGCGCGCAACGAGTCCGAGCTGGCCTGGGTGCAGCACGCGCTGGCCCGGCTCAAGGACGGCGGCACCGCGGTGCTGCTGATGCCGCCGGCCGCGGCCTCCCGGCGCTCGGGCCGCCGTATCCGCGCCGACCTGCTGCGGCGCGGGGCGCTGCGGGCGGTCGTGGCGCTGCCGATCGGGGCGGCGCCGCCGTACAACATCCCGCTGCACCTGTGGGTGCTGCGGCGGCCGGAGCGGGCGCCCGCGCAGCCGGAGGTGCTGCTGGTGGACACCGGGCGGTTCGCCACCGAGGGGCGCGGCGGGCCGGACTGGCAGGCGGTGCGGGGTGCGGTGACCGAGGCCTGGCGGGCGTTCGACCGGGCCGGACGGCTGGACGAGGAGCCGGGGCTGGCGCGTTCCGTGCCGGTCATCGAACTCCTCGACGACGACGTGGATCTGGCTCCCGCCCGTCACCTCCCGCCCGCGACCGCGGCCGACGGTGCCGACGAGCTCACGGCCGTGCGTGAGCGGCTCGGTGAGACGCTCCGGCTGACCGCCGATCTCACCCCGCCGCCCGTCGCCCACTCCGCCGACCCCGAGCGGCCCGGGCGCTGGCCGCTCACCACGATCGGTGAACTCGCGCGCGGGGGCGCCCTGGTGATGCGTACCGGCGGAAACGGCGGCCACGCGCGTGTGCCCGTTCTCACCGACCACGACGTCCTCGCCGGAACGGCTCCTTCCGGGATGCTCCCGGGGAGCGACGAGGAGGCCGTCCTCACCGAGCCGGGCGATGTCGTCGTCCCTGTGCTGGGCGGCGGTTCGATGGCGCGCGTGATCGACGACACGACCGCGGGCGCCGCCCTGGGCCGCAGCCTGGTGCTGCTGCGGCCCGATCCGGGGTCGCTGGACCCGTGGTTCCTCGCCGGCTTCCTGCGCGGCACCGCCAACAACCGCCAGGCCAGCAGCTACGCGTCCACGGCGACCCGACTCGACGTCCGCAGGCTCCAGTTGCCGCGCCTGTCCCTGGACGAACAGCGCCGCTACGGTGCCCGGTTCCGCGCCCTGGAGGACTTCGAGCGGACGCTGCGGCAGGCGGGCCGGCTCGGGGAGCAGCTCGTGCGCGGCATGTACGACGGCCTGACGGACGGAACGGTCACACCCGACTGAACGGTCACACCCGACTGAACGCCCCCCGCCGGCACCTGAGATGCCGTACGAATTGATCAGCACGACAACGGTTCGGTACAACCCGGGACCGGTTGTCGGTGCGGGCCTATACGCTCGAAGCGACAATCGCACGACAGTCCTTCGAAGGCATCAGGAGCAGCCATGCAAGGCCACGGCTACCCGCACCCCGCGAAGCAGCCGCCGCCCGCCGCGGCACTGGTCTTCGTCCGTGTGCTGTTCGTGGCGATCTCGGTGTTCACCATCGGGTTCCTGGCCTGGACGATGCTGCTGCGGCTGGCCATCGTGACCCGGAAGTCCCTGGACTGGGGCCTGTTGGTGGCCGCGCTGGCGGCCGACGTGCTCAGCATCGTGCTGCTCGGCTCCGAGCCCGGCGAGGAGATCCACACCTCGGGCGGCTACCTGGGCCTCACCCTCCTCCTGGGCACCCTGCTGGCGGGGACGGTGTACTACCTGGCGGCGGACATACGCCACTTCCAGCGACTCCGCTACGAGGGCGGCTACGGCGGCGGCCAGTTCCCGGCACCGGCCTACGGCTATCCGCAGCCCGCGCAGCCTTCGGGACCGGCGCGGCCCCCGACGCCGTTCACCGCGACGACCTCGTCGCAGCACACCCCGCCGCCGATGCCGCACACGCCCGTGCCGCGGCACACCCCGCCCCCGATACCCCAGACGCCCGTGCCGCAGCCGCCGATGTCCACCCCGCCGCCGCAGCGCCCCGCGCCCGCCCGGATCGACCAGGTGCGGGCCGAGCTCGACGAGCTGAGTGACTATCTGCGCAAGCACGACGAGGGCGGAAGGTGACCGTGGCGGCAGGACGGGTCGTCTCGGACCGCTATGAACTGTCCACGCTCATCGGGCAGGGCGGCATGGGCCAGGTCTGGACGGCCTACGACCGACGGCTGGACCGGCGCGTGGCGGTGAAGCTGCTGCGCCCCGACAAGGTGGCCGGGCAGGAGGCCGACGAACTGCGCCGCCGCTTCGTGCGCGAGTGCCGGGTGACCGCGCAGGTCGACCACCCCGGGCTGGTCACGGTGCACGACGCGGGCAGCGAGGGCGAGGAGCTGTTCCTCGTCATGCAGTACATCGACGGCGCCGACCTCTCCGACCACCTCGCCGAGCAGGACCCGTACCCGTGGCAGTGGGCGGTCGCGGTCGCGGCCCAACTGTGTGCCGTATTGAGCGCCGTGCACGCCGTGCCGATCGTCCACCGCGACCTGAAGCCGCGCAACGTGATGGTGAAGCAGGACGGCACGGTCACCGTCCTGGACCTGGGTGTCGCCTCCGTCATGGACGCCGACACCACCCGCCTCACCCACACCGGCACGCCCATCGGCTCGCCCGCCTACATGGCGCCCGAGCAGGCGATGGGCGGCGCGGTCGGCCCGTACACCGATCTGTACGCGCTCGGTGTGCTGCTGCACGAACTCCTCAGCGGGGACGTGCCGTTCGCGGGTTCGACGGCGCTCGGCGTACTGCACCGGCACCTGTACGAGCCGCCGGTGCCCGTCCGCCGTATCCGCCCCGAGGTCCCCGAGTCGCTGGAAGCGCTCGTCCTCCATCTGCTCGCGAAGGACCCGCAGCACCGGCCCGGTTCCGCGCAGGAGGTGTACGAGCGGCTCGCGCTGCTGCTGCCCGCGCGCGGGATGCCCAGCGGAGCGCCGCTCGACCCCACGCGCCCGTTCCTGCGCCCGCACGCCCCCTGGCCGGACCGCGCCCGCACCCCCGCGTCGCAGCCGGCCCCGCTCGCGCCGCCCGCCGCCGAGAAGCGCGATGTCGCCGCCGCCGTCGACGAGGTCAAGCGGCTGCTCGGGGAGGGCCGTATCACGCAGGCCGTCGACATCCTCGGCGCGATCCTGCCCACGGCCGCAGAGCAGCACGGCGCGCACTCCCCGGTCGTGCGCACCCTGCGCAAGCAGTACGCGGCCACGCTCCTGGACGACGGCCAGTACCGGCGCGCGCTGCCCGAACTGCGCCGCCTCGCCGACGAACGCGCCGCCGAGGCAGGCCCGTCCGACCCGCAGTCCCTGCGCTACCGCTACGAGGCCGCCCAGTGCCTGGAGTCGCTCGGCGACCCGGCGGCGGCCCTCTCCGAGTACCGCGCGCTGCTGCCGTACTACGAGAACCAGTACATGGCCGGCGACCCCGAGCTCGCCCACGAGGTGCGCCGCCGCATGGGCCATCTGCTGCTCGCGCTCGGCGACCGCGGCGCGGCCCACGAGACCCTCGGCCGCCTCCTGGTCGACGTCGAGCGCCGGCACGGCCCCGGACACCCGCTCGCGGCGGACATCCGGCGGACGCTGCAGTGGCTGGGGCAGGTGCGCGGCTAGTTTTTGCCGTTTCCAGGGAGAACATTGTGACCTTCTGGGGGCGGAGTTTTCCGAACGCGTGAACGGCACCGGATAGGTTGCGGTTCGCTTTTGCCAGATACGTACGCACAACACCGTACGAACCAGCACGTGTCACCAGGGGTGGGGTCTTTTCATGTCCGAGCATCGCCAATCGAAGAAGCGCAGATACATCGCCTGGGGCGTCGCGGGTGCCGCCGTCGTCGCCGGCGGCGGTATCGCCGCGCAGACCTCGATGGCCGCCACCGCCTGGCCCGCGCAGAAGACCTACACGGGCCGCGCCTTCGACACCTGCGCCGCACCCTCCCTGGCCGCGATGAAGGCCTGGCACACCGACGGCGCCTACGGCGCTGCCGCCGTCTACATCGGCGGCAAGAACCGCGGCTGCAGCCAGCCCAACCTCACCGCCTCCTGGGTCAAGTCCCTCAGCACGGTCGGCTGGAAGTTCATCCCGCTCTACGTAGGCTCGCAGCCGTCCTGCGGTTCCGGCGGCTCGGTGAAGATCAGCGCCTCCGCGGCCGCGTCCGTCGGCAAGTCCGAGGCGGACGACGCGGTGACCAAGGCCGCCGCCCTCGGCCTCAAGGCCGGCAGCCCGATCTATCTGGACATGGAGTCGTACGACATCACCAACACGGCCTGCAACAAAGCCGTGTTGACGTACGTCCGCGCCTTCGACAAGGAACTGCACGCCAAGATCTACCGCAGCGGCCTCTACGGTTTCAGCAGCTCCAGCGCCAAGGCGATCGCGACGGCGACCGACAAGACGGACCTGCCGGGCAACCTCTGGTACGCGCTGTGGGACAAGACGTACACCACGACCTCGGACTGGCCCTGGGGCTCCACCCAGTTCACCAACCACAGCCGCGCCCACCAGTACATGGTCAACAGCAAGGAGACCCGCGGCGGTTACACGATCACCGTGGACCGCGACACGTGGGACGCGCCGGTGGCCATCACCGGCTGAGCCCCGCTCCCGAGCCCCACGCGTGCGTGCCGGTGCCCGAAGTCCTGGTGAATCGTTGGTCGAATGGGTTGGCCCCGGGCGACCCACTGCCTAACATCGATCACCGCAAGACTTTGTGCGCCCGCCCGTCGCCCGACCACCACCCCTGGTGGAGGCGCTGCGCGCCGCACCTGTTATTGCAATCTCCAACGGGAGGCTCACTTGCACCGCCGCCGTCGCACCGCGCTCGTCCTCACCGCCGTGATCGCCGCCGCGGCCCCCGCCCTGACCGCCTGCGGAAGCGACGCGCATCCGGGCGCGGCGGCCGTCGTGGGCGGGCAGCGCATCACCGTCGCCCAGTTGCAGAGCAGGGTCAACGAGGTGCGTACGGCCCAGCGGGCGTCCGTGCAGAACGAGGCGCAGTACGAGCGGGCCATCGCCACCACCGGCGGCCTCACCCGCGAGACGCTCTACGGCATGGTCTTCGACCAGGTCGTCCACCGCGCCGCGCAGGACGCCGACGTCACCGTCACCCGCAAGGACATCCAGGACATGCGGGCCGCCCTCGCCCAGCAGGCGGGTGGCGCGAAGGCCCTGGAGGCGACCTGGCTCGCCCAGTACGGCGTCCCCCCGCAGCGCCTCGACGAGAACCTCCGCCTCCAGGTGGAGGGCCGCAAACTCGCCGCGAAACTCGGCACCGACACCACCCAGCCCGCCTTCTGGAAGGCCCTCTCCAACGCCTCCAAGGAACTCCACGTCGACCTCAATCCGCGCTACGGCACGTGGGACGTGACCAAGAGCAGCCGGGTGGACGCGAAGACGCCCTGGGTGCGGGAGGTCACGGCGGCGACGCAGCAGCCGGCGTAACGGTACGGCGGGCGAGGACGAGGGCAGGCTCGACGCGGGGGCGCCGAGTGGCCTGTGGATAACTCCGGGGCTGTCGGTGGCGTGGGTTACGTTCGGAGGGTGAACGCAACCAGCCCCAGCTCCGACGCGACCGGCCCCGCACCCGGCGGCACCTCCGCACCCGCCCCCGGCCGTGTCGTCCTGCTCACCACCAGCCACCGCGTCGCCCCCGGCCTGCTGTCCTGGCCCGCCTGGCAGGCGTTGCGCGACGCCGACCGGGTGCTGTGCGCGGACGGGGCGCATCCGCAGCTGCCGTATCTGACCGAGGCCGGGATACGGGTGGACGAGGCGTCCCCGACCGCCGAGGAACTGGTCGCCGCCTGTGCCGAAGGAGAGGCCGGAGGCCGGACGGTGGTCGTGATCACGTCCGGCGAGGGCGAACCCGCGCTGACCGACGGCCTGGCCCGCCTCGCCGGCTCCGGCCGCGTCCAGATGCCCGAGCTGGAACTGCTCCCCGCCTCCTACGACCTCCCGGGCGCCCGCCTCCTCGACCTCGTCCAGGTCATGGACCGCATCCGCGCCGAGTGCCCGTGGTCCTCGCAGCAGACCCACCAGGGTCTGGCGAAGTACGGCATCGAGGAGGCGTACGAACTCGTCGAGGCGATCGAGGAGGGCGACCGCGACGAACTGCGCGAGGAGTTGGGCGACGTCCTTCTCCAGGTCGTGTTCCACGCCCGCATCGCCGAGGAGGATCCCGACACCCCCTTCTCCATCGACGACGTGGCCGCCGGCATCATCACCAAGCTGATCCACCGTCACCCCCATGTCTTCGGCGACGAGACGGCGTCGACTCCCGAAGAGGTCAAGGCGCATTGGCTCCGCACGAAGGCGATAGAGAAACAGCGCACCTCCATCACCGAGGGCATCCCCATGGGCCAGCCCGGCCTGGCCCTCGCGGCGAAGCTGGCATCACGCGTGCGTACGGCGGGACTTGAGGTGCCTCTACCGCTGCCGAAGGGCGACGACCGCATCGGCTACGAGCTGCTGGCGCTGGCCGTACGCGCGGAGGCGGACGGGGTCGATCCGGAGGCGGCGTTGCGGGCGGCGGGGCGGGCTTATCGGGATGCGATCAGGGAGGGGGAGGGCATTGCGGATACCGGTGCCGGGACTGTGACCGAAGGCTGACCCTGCGGGGGGCTTACTCAGTACCTTTGGCGTGGAGCCGTTGAGAGGTGCGCGGGGGGCGAACGTGGCGACTGATGACGTGGAGTGGTTGGCGGAGGAAGCGGCCAAGGTGCTGACGCACGGGGCCAGTTCGGTTGCCGAGTGGGAGCCGGTTCGGCTTGGCTTCGAGGGGTGGTTCTGGCGGCATGGGTCGCGAAAGGACTACTCCGGCTGGCTCGACAGTCTCTTCCGGGAGCCGTTGAGCGCTTCGGTCGTGAGGCACTTGCGTTTCAGTCTGTTCGATGTGCTCATGAAAGCGTCCAGTCCTGACACGGCGGCCGACGAACTCATCGCCCTCATCGATGAGTTGACCGCCACACCCGCAGCGGCCCCGCCCTCACCCCCGTCCCAGGACCACCTCGACTTCCGAGACGGCACCTTCAACGGCACGGTCGCCGCCGTCCAGCACAACTACCACTACGGCACCGTTCCCGCCCCGGCGGCCTGGCGTCTCGTAGGACATGTCGGGCCCGTCGAGTTCGGGGTGCGTCCGACGCGGCATGTGCCCGGTCTGCCCGACGTCCCGCCGTACGTACGGCGGGACTGTGACGGCGGCCTCCGTACCCGTCTCGAACACAACGGTCTGGTGCTGATCCTCGGAGAGCCGTACGCGGGCAAGTCGTACACGGCGTGGCACGGTGTTCGGTCGCTGGAGGGGCACCGGCTCTACGCCCCGGACCCGGGCGACGACCTGCGTGCTGTGCTCGGCGCGTTGGACGGGAAGCCCGGTGACTACGTCATCTGGCTGGACGAGGTGACCGATCACCTGGGAAGCGGTGGTCTCGACCTGAAGCTCCTGGGCCGGTTCACCTCCCTCGGAGCCGTCATGCTCGGCACGATCAGTCCCGACGAGTACTACCAGCGCCGCTTCGGAACGGCCCCGGGCGAGCGAGTCATCGCCGCGGCCCGCACGGTGGAGCTGGCGCGCGAGTGGAGCGACGCCGAACTGGAGCGGCTGGCGGGGCTCGACGACCCGCGCGCGTACCCGGCGTACATGTGGAGCGGTCGGGAGGGCGCGGCCTCGTACTTCGCGATCGGGCACCTGCTGTTCGACGAGTGGCGGCGTGCGGGGACACAGGTGGAGCACCCGCGTGGGCAGTCGCTGGTTCGTGCCGCGGTCGACCTGGCCCGGTGCGGGGTCACGGGAGCGGTACCGCTGGAACTGTTGAGAACGGTCCAGGAACAGTACGGGGCGGACGAACGGGAGTCGTTCGAGGACGCGTTGGCCTGGGCGACGACACCCCTCTTCGGTGTGTCAGGGCTTCTGGTACAGGGCGACGAGGAGCAGACCTGGCGGGCGTACGGGGCCCTCGTCGCGGAGGCCCTGAGGGCGGGCGGCGACCTGGAACCGGTGCCGGACGAGGTGTGGTGGACACTGCTGGACAAGTCCGGGCCGGAGGTCTCCATCGACCGGGATGCCGTCCTCGACGCGGCCCGTACCGCACTGCACCCCCGGCTCAAGGCGGACGACACGGCCCTCATGGTCGCCTTCGCCGACCGCGTCGGACCCGACGAGTGCCGGGACCTGCTCCACCGGGCCGCGGACGCGGGCGACCGGCGGGCGGCCGAGGCACTGGCCGCGTTCCTCGTGGCCCGCGGTGACACCGCGGAGGCCATGCCGTATCTGGAACAGGCTGCCGACACCGGCGCCCCCTGGGCCGCCGCCACCCTCGGCAGCCTTCTCCGCGATCGCGCCGAGACCTGGCTGCGTACGGCCGCCGAAGCAGGCAATGCAGCGGCCGCACACGAACTCGGCGACATGCTGGTCGGCACCGGCCGCGAGGACGAGGCGCTCCGCTGGTACCGCAGGTCCGCGGCAGCGGGCCGTCGCGAGGTGGCCGCGAGTCTCGGCACACTGCTCAGGAACTGGCGGGACCCGGAGGCGGACAGCTGGCTGCGCTACGCGGCCGCGTGGGGCGATGCGCGCGCCGCCGGCGAACTGGGCATTCAACTCTCGCAGGAGCCGGGGGCGGACGAGGCCGAGATGGATCGCTTTCTCCAGCAGGCGGTGGACGGCGGAGACGCGAACGCGGCGCACAACCTCGGGGCGCGGTTTGAAGACCTGGGCCGGTTCGACGAGGCGATGGCGATGTATCACCAGGGCCTCCGAGGGGGCATCGCCGGCGCGCAGGAGTCCATCGGGTATCTGCTGCGGAAGCAGGGCAAGTTCGCCGAATCCGAGGAATGGCTCCGCAGAGCCGCCGTCGCGAGGCCCGTCGGCCTCCCCGCCACCCTCCCTTCACCACCCGAGGGCGGTCCCACCCCCACTCCGGATACCGTCAAGAAGTGACCGATCAGCCGCGCCCGCACTCCACCGCCCCGGACCTCTTCACCTGGGAATTCGCCACCGACCCCTACCCCACCTACGCCTGGCTCCGCGAGCACGCCCCCGTGCACAGAACGCGCCTCCCCAGCGGAGTGGAGGCCTGGCTGGTCACCCGGTACGCCGATGCCAAGCAGGCGCTCGCCGATCCGCGGCTCTCCAAGAACCCCGCGCATCACGACGGGTCGGCGGACGCCAAGGGCAAGACCGGGATCCCGGGTGAGCGCAAGGCCGAGTTGATGACGCATCTGCTCAACATCGACCCGCCGGACCACACCCGCCTGCGCCGACTGGTCAGCAAGGCGTTCACACCCCGGCGCGTGGCCGAATTCGCGCCCCGGGTCCAGGAGTTGACGAACGATCTGATCGACCGGTTCGTCGCCGACGGCTCCGCCGACCTCATCCACGACTTCGCCTTCCCGCTCCCCATCTACGCCATCTGCGATCTGCTCGGCGTCCCGCGCGAGGACCAGGACGACTTCCGGGACTGGGCGGGCATGATGATCCGTCATGGCGGCGGCCCGCGCGGCGGGGTCGCCCGGTCCGTCAAGAAGATGCGCGGCTATCTCGCCGAACTCATCCACCGCAAGCGCGAGGCCCTCCCCGACACCCCGGACCCGCTCCCCGACGAGGACCTCATCTCCGGTCTCATCCGCGCCTCCGACCAGGGCGAGCACCTCACCGAGAACGAGGCCGCGGCGATGGCCTTCATCCTGCTCTTCGCCGGCTTCGAGACGACTGTCAACCTCATCGGCAACGGCACGTACGCCCTCCTCACCCACCCCGAGCAGCGCGCCCGCCTGGAGAAGTCCCTGGCCGCGGGGGAGCACGGCCTCCTGGAGACCGGCGTGGAGGAACTCCTGCGCTACGACGGCCCGGTGGAGCTCGCCACCTGGCGCTTCGCCACCCGCCCGCTCACCCTCGGCGGGCAGGACATCGCGGCCGGCGACCCCGTGCTCGTCGTGCTGGCCGCCGCGGACCGAGATCCGGAGCGGTTCGCCGACCCCGACGTCCTCGATCTCGGGCGGCGTGACAATCAACACCTCGGCTACGGCCACGGCATCCACTACTGCCTCGGCGCCCCGCTCGCCCGACTGGAGGGCCAGACCGCGCTCGCCACCCTCCTCACCCGCCTCCCCGACCTGCAACTCGCCGCGGACCCGGCCGACTTGCGCTGGCGCGGTGGCCTCATCATGCGCGGACTGCGCACCCTGCCCGTGGAGTTCACCCCCCGAGCGGCCACTCCAACTCCCTAGAACCAGCCCCAGATCAGGACCCAACGGGTCATCTCGCCACGTAAACCCAAACATGACAGTTCTTCAACTCTGTGATCTTCACGTGATCTGCGTGGCATTAACTTGTGACAAGTGATCGACTGCGGCTACGTTCACGTACCAGCGCGGCGCCCCGCACCACCCGTCGCGCGATCCCCCCGCCGTCACGCGAAAGGCCTCCGCATGCTCTCCGGGAACGGTCGTCACCGTCGCCCCCGTCAGGCTCCGGCTCTCCTCGTCGCGGCCGGGGTGACCGGCTCCGCCATCGCCATTCCACTCCTCGGCGCCGCCGCCGCGAACGCGGCCGACGGCACCACCTGGGACAAGGTCGCCGAGTGCGAGAGCGGCGGCTCCTGGAGCGAGAACGACGGCAACGGCTATTACGGCGGGCTCCAGATGTCCCAGGACGAGTGGGACAAGTACGGCGGCCTCGACTACGCCCCGAGCGCCGACCTGGCCAGCCGCTCCCAGCAGATAGCCGTCGCCGAGAAGGTCCTCGACGACAAGGGCACCTCCGCCTGGACCACCTGTGCGCTGATCGCCGGCCTCACCACGGACTCGGGTTCGACGAACGTCGACACCGGCCTCGCGAGCGACTCGCCGTCGGCCGGCGCGACGGACCCCTCCGACTCCGGATCCGGCTCGGGTTCGTCGGACTCGTCGGCTTCCTCCGGGTTGTCCGACTCCGGCACCACGGACTCGACTTCATCTGATTCATCCGATTCGTCCGCCGGCTCCGGTGATGACTCGTCGAGCAGTCCCTCGCCCACCGCGACGGACAACCCCGCCAAGTCCGACAAGTCCACCACTCCTTCGACCGGCAACAGCTCGGTCGCCACCTCTCCAAAACTCGACGAATCGGACAACTCGGCCCAGGCGGTGGGCAAGTCGAGCCTCGTCGACACCGGTGCGCTCGACGATTCCACGAGTGACGCGAGTGAGGCGAGTGGCGGCAAGCATCGCGGGGCGAGTGCCGAGGAGAGCGTGACGGCGCAGACGTACACCGTCCGCGCCGGCGACTCCCTCGCGTCGATCGCGAACTCCCTTGGCTTCGACGGCGGATGGCGCGCGCTCTACGACGAGAACAAAAAGGTGATAGGCGCCGATCCGACCCAGATCGCCGCCGGTCAGACCTTGGACGTCGGTACGGAAGCGGACGAAAAGTAGCAAGAGAACAGCGGGAGTTCGCGTCACGCTTCGCGCTGAATGTCCGCTTTGGTGAAAGTGTGGGATGAGTCTCAGAAGCCCTGATCGTCTTTGAAATCCCGTGGGTTCCCTGTCTACGGTCGAGGCCGCTCGTCACCACGAGCCCCGGCTGCCGCACACGCCGAGTCCTGCCAGCGGCCTCCGGGAACAGTCGTCGCGTCAAGCGCCGTAGGCAGGAGCGGGGGACCCAAGGTAAGTGCCGGGCCCGGGAGTCGAGAGACACCGGAACCGGCTTGGGGTTAAGTCGCGCACCGAGAGGTGTGCGGCCGGGCAACTCACACGGCCCGAACCCGACAGCTCACCTCGTAGGCGTCGGTGAGGGGATTGGGATCTTCCATGCTGTTTTCCAGCAAGGGCAAGCACCGCCGTCCGACAGTTCTTCAGCGGTCTACCCGCGTCGCCACGCTCGCCGGCGTGACCGGTGTCGCCATCGCCGCCCCGCTCATGGCGACCGGCAGCGCCTCCGCCGCCACCGCCTCCGAGTGGGACACGGTCGCCAGCTGCGAGTCCGGCGGCAACTGGTCCATCAATACCGGCAACGGCTACTACGGCGGTCTGCAGTTCTCCGCCTCGACGTGGGCCGCGTACGGCGGCACCGCCTACGCCTCCACCGCGAACCAGGCCTCCAAGTCCCAGCAGATAGCCGTGGCCGAGAAGGTTCTCGCGGCCCAGGGCAAGGGTGCCTGGCCCACCTGCGGCACCGGCCTGTCGGGCGCCGCCTACTCCGGCGGCAGCAGCTCCTCCAGCTCCTCGAACAGCAGCAGCTCGTCGAGCAAGAGCACCACCGAGCGCTCCACCACCGACACCACCGCCTCCCGCTCCGCCGAGCGCCCGGCCGCCAAGAAGACCGTCACCACCCCGACCGGCACGAAGGTCAAGAAGGGTGACGGCGAGTACAAGGTCGTCAAGGGCGACACCCTCAGCTCCATCGCCGAGAAGCACAAGGTGAAGGGCGGCTGGCAGCAGCTGTTCAAGCTGAACAAGAGCATCATCGACGACGCCGACTTCATCTACCCGGGTCAGCAGCTCCACCTTAAGTAGCACTCAGCTGAACCACAGCGCCCTCACATCCGTGGACCGCACCATGGAGACCTCGTGAGGGTCACCCCCGTCCCCCACGGGCTCCCCGCTCCGGTGCGTGTTCCCCCGTACGCACCGGAGCGGGGCTTTTTGTGTCCCCTTCAGGGAACCTTTTTGTTCCGTTCGGAAACAATTTACTCTCGGTTCTGTCCATCAGGCGGCCGACCGGATGGCCAATCGCCCCGAGCCGGTTAGGCTCGTCTCGCAGAGCCGCTGCGGTGTTGCCGTAGCCGCGTCAGACCCCAAGAAGGAGATGCTCGTGCCGTCCATCGACGTCGTCGTAGCCCGGGAAATCCTGGACTCCCGAGGCAACCCCACGGTCGAGGTCGAGGTCGGCCTCGACGACGGCAGCACGGGTCGTGCCGCCGTTCCGTCCGGCGCCTCCACGGGCGCCTTCGAAGCCATCGAACTGCGTGACGGCGACCCCAACCGCTACGGCGGCAAGGGTGTCGAGAAGGCCGTACTCGCCGTCATCGAGCAGATCGGCCCGGAGCTCGTCGGCTACGACGCCACCGAGCAGCGCCTGATCGACCAGGCGATGTTCGACCTGGACGCCACCGACAACAAGGGCTCGCTCGGCGCCAACGCCATCCTCGGCGTCTCCCTCGCCGTCGCGCACGCCGCGTCCGAGGCCAGCGACCTGCCCCTCTTCCGCTACCTCGGCGGTCCGAACGCGCACCTGCTGCCCGTTCCGATGATGAACATCCTCAACGGCGGCTCGCACGCCGACTCGAACGTGGACATCCAGGAGTTCATGATCGCCCCGATCGGCGCGGAGTCCTTCTCCGAGGCGCTGCGCTGGGGCGCCGAGGTCTACCACACCCTCAAGAAGGTGCTGAAGACCAAGGGCCTGTCCACCGGCCTCGGCGACGAGGGCGGCTTCGCCCCGAACCTGGAGTCCAACCGCGCCGCCCTCGACCTCATCATCGAGGCCATCAAGCAGGCCGGTTACATCCCCGGCGAGCAGATCGGGCTCGCGCTCGACGTCGCCGCGTCCGAGTTCTACAAGGACGGCAAGTACGAGTTCGAGGGCAAGTCCCGCTCGGCCGCCGAGATGACCGAGTACTACGAGGAGCTCGTGGCGGCCTACCCGCTCGTCTCCATCGAGGACCCGCTGTACGAGGACGACTGGGCCGGCTGGAAGGTCATCACCGACCGCATCGGCGACAAGGTCCAGATCGTCGGCGACGACCTCTTCGTCACCAACCCCGAGCGCCTCGCCCGCGGCATCGAGGAGGGCACCGCGAACGCCCTGCTCGTCAAGGTGAACCAGATCGGCTCGCTGACCGAGACCCTGGACGCCGTCGAGATGGCCCAGCGCAACGGCTTCAAGTGCATGATGTCCCACCGCTCCGGCGAGACCGAGGACACCACCATCGCCGACCTCGCCGTCGCGGTGAACTGCGGCCAGATCAAGACCGGCGCCCCGGCCCGCTCGGACCGCGTCGCCAAGTACAACCAGCTCCTGCGCATCGAGGAGATCCTCGACGACGCGGCGGAGTACGCGGGCCGCAGCGCCTTCCCGCGCTTCAAGGGCTGAGACCCAGGGTTCCACCGGGTCAATCCTTAGCCAGTCGTACGTACGTCCCCGCACCCGGTCCCGTACCGTGTACGGGGACGTACGCACGTGTGAAGGGGAGGCGGGACATGGCCGTGAAGGACCGGGACCGGTTCTCCACCGCGACCAGGCTCAAGCTGCTCGGCGAGCAGACGGCGGCCCGTGTCTACCGCTCCCAGACCAAGCGGCAGGCCCGCCGCTCCCGGCTCACCGGCCGGGCGGCCCTCCTCGCCCTGGTGCTGTGCTCGCTGATCGTGGCGCTGGCGTACCCGATAAGGCAGTACGTCTCCCAGCGCGCCGAGATCTCCGACCTGGAGCGGCAGCAGGACCAGGCCCGGCAGCGCGTCGAGCAGCTCCGCGACCTCAAGGCACGCTGGCAGGACGACGCGTACGCGGAACAGCAGATCCGGCAGCGGCTGCACTATGTGATGCCCGGGGAGACGGGCTACATCGTGATCGACCCGGACGCGGCGAAGCAGTCACGCGCCGAACTGGGCGCCGCCGACCGCCCCTGGTACGCGAACGTGTGGGACGGCGTCGACAAGTCCGACGCCTCCGACCGGTGAACCGACAGACACTTCAGAGAGACTTTCGTACAGGCATGCAAACGCCCCCGCCGCCCACCCCGCGCACCGAGCCCACCGACGCCGACGTCGCGGCCTTCCAGCAGCAACTCGGGCGCCCGCCGCGCGGGTTGCGCGCGATCGCGCACCGTTGCCCGTGCGGACAGCCGGACGTGGTGGAGACGGCCCCCCGCCTCCCCGACGGCACGCCCTTCCCGACGACGTACTACCTCACGTGCCCGCGCGCCGCCTCGGCGATCGGCACGTTGGAGGCGAACGGCGTGATGAAGGAGATGACGGCCCGTCTGGAGACGGACCCCGAACTGGCCGCCGCGTACCGCGCCGCCCACGAGGACTACATCGCCCGCCGGGACGCCATCGAGGTCCTGGAGGGCTTCCCGAGCGCGGGCGGCATGCCGGACCGGGTGAAGTGCCTGCACGTACTGGTCGGCCACTCGCTGGCCGCCGGCCCGGGAGTCAACCCGCTGGGCGACGAGGCCCTCGCGATGCTGCCGGAGTGGTGGGCGAAGGGCCCGTGCGTGTCCGTGCCCGGGGTGCCGCCGACCGGCGAGGGCTGGGAGACCGTGACGTCCGAGGACGGCAACGGCTACTTCTCGTTCAAGCCGGTCGAGAAGCCCGTCGAGGAGCCCTCCGAGTCGAAGGGGGACGACCAGTGACCCGGGTCGCCGCCATCGACTGCGGTACGAACTCGATCCGCCTCCTCGTCGCCGACGTCACCCCTGCGACCGGTGAACTCGTCGACCTGGACCGGCGGATGACGATCGTCCGGCTCGGCCAGGGCGTGGACAGGACCGGCCGGCTGGCCCCCGAAGCACTGGAGCGCACCTTCGCGGCCTGCCGCGACTACGCGGCGATCATCAAGGAACTCGGCGCCGAACGCCTCCGCTTCGTCGCCACGTCCGCCTCCCGCGACGCCTCGAACCGCGAGGACTTCGTCCGCGGTGTCCTGGACATCCTGGGCGTCGAGCCGGAGGTGATCACCGGCGACGAGGAGGCGGAACTCTCCTTCACCGGCGCGACAAAGGAACTCACGGGCCGAGACGACCTCGCCTTCGCGAAGCCCTACCTGGTCGTGGACATCGGCGGCGGCTCGACGGAGTTCGTCGTCGGCGACGACCAGGTCCGCGCCGCCCGTTCCGTGGACATCGGCTGCGTCCGCATGACCGAGCGGCACCTCGTCCAGGACGGCAAGGTCACCGACCCGCCCACCCCGGACCAGATCGCGGCCATGCGCGCCGACATCGAGGCCGCCCTCGACCTCGCCGAACAGACGGTCCCGCTCCGCGAGGCCCGCACCCTGGTGGGCCTGGCCGGCTCGGTCACCACGATCTCCGCGATCGCCCAGAACCTCCCCGAGTACGACACGGAGGCCATCCACCACTCCCGTGTCCCCTACGACCGGGTCCGCGAGATCACCGACTCCCTCCTTCACTCCACCCACGCCGAACGCGCCGCGATCCCCTCCATGCACCCGGGCCGCGTCGACGTCATCGGCGCGGGCGCCCTCGTACTCCGCTCGATCATGGAGCGGGTCGGGGCGACGGAGGTCGTCGTGAGCGAACACGACATTCTGGACGGGATCGCCTTCAAGGCGGCGGAGGGGTAGGAGGGCAGGGCGAGGGTCGACACGACCGGGGGGGGCACGGGGCCCGGTGTCGCCGGTCACGTGCTTTGCCGGGCGACCGGACTGAACCGGAGTTCCTTTCGCTCCTCGTACGGCATCGCCGACCCCGACGTACCGGACGGATGCCTGGTCGCCTTGACCGCCATGGGGCCCCTCGTACTCAGCCCCGCCATCGGCGCACGCGGCGGCGGACCGCCCTGGACACCGGTGACCCGACCGGGAGGGACGCGGAGAACCGTGCCCCTCCCCCTCACGCAGGTCGACCGGTCGCCGGTCCCGTTCAGAAGGCGTGTGCCATCAGTTCCGCGAACAGTGCGTGCTCGTCGACGTCGAGGCCCCGGGAGCGGAACCAGCCGCAGATGTTGGCGCAGTCGCGCTGGAGGAAGGTCATCCCGTTGAGGTTGCCGACCAGGTCGACGATCTGCGGCAGGTCGATGACGACCAGGCGTTCGCCCGCGGCGAGGATGTTGTACGCCGAGAGGTCGCCGTGCACGAGGCCGTTCTGCACCATCGTCGCGAGCGCGTCGGTGAGCTGCTGGAAGTAGGACGCCAGCAGCTCGGGCGAGGGCCGGGTCTGGGCGAGCCGGGGCGCGGTCGCCACGGTGCCGTCCTCGTCGACGACGGTGATCCACTCCATGAGGATCTCGGTGCCGTCGATCTGGACCGGGTAGGGAACCGGCAGCCCGAGGTTCCAGAGCCGCACCAGCGCGGCCCACTCGGACACCGCCCACTCGCCGGCCGCGACCTGTCGGCCGAAGGTGCTCTTCCGCTTGACGGCCCGCTCGTCACGTGAACGCTTCATCGAGCGGCCCTCGGTGTAGGACGCGGCGCGGTGGAAGGCCCGGTGCTCGGGAGAGCGGTACCGCTTGGCCGCCATGACCACGCCGGCCGCGGGGTCGAGCGGGTCGGCGCGCTCGACGAGGTGGACGTCGGCCTCCTTGCCGGTCTTGAGGACACCGAGCTCGGTGTCGATCGCGCCCTGCGAGGTGACCACCCAGTCCGGGAGCGGCTCGGGGCCGCGGCAGAGGGGTTCGACACTCAGCCAGGTCGACCAGCGTTGGCCGTCCTCGAGGTCGTCGTCGTAGGCACGGAAGTCGAAGACGAACCGGTCGTCGATGTCACCCAACTCGTCCGGCGGCGGGACGCGGCGGTAGGGGTCGGCGCTGAAGTCGTCAGGAAATACCGGGTGTTGAGGGTCTTGCGAGAGCTCGTCGTGAGACATCGCTGGAGGTGCTCCAAGAGGTGAGAGGAAGGCGGGCTGCGGGCATGCCGAGGACAGTCGCGGTCACAGTCGTGCCTCCTCTCGTGGAGCACCGGGCAGCTCCCGGTGTCCCGCCCATGGTGAAGGCCGGGCCGGGGAGCGGCAACCGAATTACGTCGGCCCGGCCGGAGTTCCGTACTACGTCGGCCCGGCCGGAGTTCCGCCGGGCCGTGCCCGCGGAGTCCCGTCGTCCGCCCGAAGGCTGGGGGAGCGCCGGACGCAAGCCCTCGTACTGAGCGCGGGCGCGGGCGCGGGCGTGGGAGTGGGCGTACCGGTGTTTTCGCCCGGTGCGGTGAGCGGGAGGCACCGCCCACGCCCTCAAAGCGATGGGGAAGCCTGCCGGGCGTCACAGGACAACCGGAACTCCGCGAACACGCCCTAGTGCCGGACGCGGACCACCAGCTTCCCCGTGGCCCGGTCGTGCTCCATGTCCTCGTGGGCCCGCGGTACTTGCTCCAGGCCGTCGTACACGCGGTCCACAGGGAAGGCCAGTCGGCCCGCGGCGACGGCGTCGAGGATGTCCTGGAAGACCGGCGCGGGCAGGTCGGAGGCGTCGCCGAAGTAGCCCGCCAGGCGGACTCCCCTCGGCAGGTACTCGTTCGGGGCGAAGTCCCGCACGGTCCACTGGTTGGAGAGGCTGCCGCCGAAGCAGGCCGTGCCGTGGACGCGGACCGCCCGCAGAGTGTCGGGCAGGGTGGGGGTGCCGACGAGGTCGAGGGCGGCGTCGACGCCGTCCGGGTACAACTCCCGTACGGCGGGGGCGACTTCGCCTGTGTCGAGCACGGGGTGGTCGACACCGCGCTCCGTCAGGAGCGCGAGCCGACCTGCCTGCCGGGTGGTGGACAGCACCGTGGCCCCGCGCCAACGGGCCAGCGCGGCTGCCGCCAGGCCCACCGAAGACGTACCGCCGCGGATCAGCAGGGACTGGCCGGGCCGCAGGTCCAGGCCGACGGTGAGCGAGCCGTAGGCGGTCTGCACCATCTCCGGCAGCGCGCCCAGCACCTCCCAGGGCAGCTCGGTCTCGACGGGGATCACCTGGGCCAGCGGCACCGACGTGTACTCGGCATAGCCGCCGTCGTACGTGCGCCCCATGTCCCCCATCATCGCGACGACCTTCTGCCCGGGCACCAGACCGCTGTCGGCCGGAGCCGCGTCGACCGTACCGGCGGCCTCGATCCCCGGCACCCGCGGAAAGTCGACGCCCACACTCACCCCCAGCCGCAGCTTCAGCTCCGAGCGGTTGAGCCCGAACGCCTCGACACGGATCCGCACCCACCCGTCCCGCTCGGGCGGCAGCGGGAGAGTGGTCAGCCGCAGGTTCTCGACGGGGCCGGGTCCGGAGAGCCGTACGGCGCGCATGGTGCTCGGCGAGGGCGTCATGGGCGTGCCAACGTGGGGCCGTCGCGGCTTCATTCCCGGGTCTCGCGGACCCCGAATTATTACCGGCCGGTAGTAAACTCCTGAGCAGCCCATATAACGTATGAGCGGGTGCGGGGGCGCTCGCCGACCCCCTCCGGAACACGTCCGTAAGAAAGTTCGTGAAGTTCTTCACAAGGAATTCTGTCCTGTTGGACGACCGGACTGCCCCGGTTGGCCCTTCCGGGGGCTCGGCGGGCTCGGGAGCGTGCTCGGCGGGGTGGTGCGGGAGTGATTCGGGGGCGTTTCGGGAGGGTGTCGCGGAGGTGTGGTCCAGAGGGTCCGGCGGGACAGAGGAGCAGCTCACGCGGCCTTGACAACGGGGCGAACCGCACCGTGGTCCCCCTCCCGCGAGGGGCCCTGGATCAAGCGAGTCGCGGAGGATAACACAGCCCCTGTGGAAGCTTGTGAAGGGGCGCACGAGCGACCCCCCAGGGGCAGGTGGATACTCGATGGCATGAGCACCACGGAGCGTCCCAGGATCCTCGTAGTAGGCGGTGGGTACGTAGGCCTGTACGCAGCTCGGCGCATTCTCAAGAAGATGCGCTACGGCGAGGCGACCGTCACGGTCGTCGACCCCCGGTCGTACATGACCTACCAGCCCTTCCTCCCCGAAGCCGCCGCCGGCAGCATCTCCCCTCGGCACGTCGTCGTCCCGCTGCGACGCGTGCTGCCGAAGGCGGAGGTCCTCACCGGCCGGGTCACCACCATCGACCAGGACCGCAAGGTCGCGACGATCGCCCCCCTCGTGGGTGAGGCGTACGAGCTGCCTTTCGACTACCTCGTCATCGCGATGGGCGCGGTCTCCCGCACCTTCCCGATCCCCGGCCTCGCCGAACAGGGCATCGGCATGAAGGGCATCGAGGAGTCCATCGGTCTGCGCAACCACGTCCTGGAGCAGCTCGACAAGGCCGACTCCACCACCGACGAGGAGATCCGCCGCAAGGCGCTCACCTTCGTCTTCGTCGGCGGCGGCTTCGCCGGCGCGGAGACCATCGGTGAGGTCGAGGACATGGCCCGGGACGCGGCCAAGTACTACAACAACGTCTCCCGCGAGGACATGCGCTTCGTCCTCGTCGACGCCGCCGACAAGATCCTCCCGGAGGTCGGCCCCAAGCTCGGCCTCTACGGCAAGGAGCACCTGGAGAGCCGCGGGATCGAGATCTACCTCTCGACCTCGATGGACTCCTGCGTCGGCGGTCACGTCGTGCTGAAGAACGGCCTCGAGGTCGACTCCAACACGATCGTGTGGACGGCCGGCGTCAAGCCGAACCCCGTTCTCGCCCGCTTCGGCCTCCCGCTCGGCCCGCGCGGTCACGTCGACGCCCAGCCGACCCTCCAGGTCACCGGCACCGACTACGTCTGGACCGCCGGCGACAACGCCCAGGTTCCCGACATCGCCGCCCGCAAGGCCGGCGTGGAGAACGCCTGGTGCCCGCCGAACGCCCAGCACGCGCTGCGTCAGGCGAAGGTCCTCGGCGACAACGTGATCTCCGGTATGCGGGGCTTCCCGCAGAAGGAGTACTCGCACGCCAACAAGGGTGCGGTGGCGGGTCTCGGCCTCCACAAGGGCGTCGCGATGATCGTCATGGGCAAGGTGAAGATCAAGGTCAAGGGCCGTCTCGCCTGGTACATGCACCGTGGCTACCACGGTCTGGCCATGCCGACCTGGAACCGCAAGATCCGCGTCTTCGCCGACTGGACGCTCGCGATGTTCCTCAAGCGCGAGGTCGTGTCGCTCGGCGCCATGGAGAACCCCCGCGAAGAGTTCTACGAGGCCGCCAAGCCGGCACCGGCACCCGCTGCCGCAGCGAAGACCGAGGAGAAGGCCAAGGCCTCCTGACCCTCTCCGGTCACCTCTGAAGTACTGAACACGCCCGAAGGGGCCGTCCGCCATCCGTGGTGCGGACGGCCCCTTCGGCGTTCCCGGCCCGGCCCGCCTCCGTGGTCGCTACACGCATTTTGCCTACTCGTAATGGTCAAGCAGGACTGCGATCGGGCCTGGCCGGTGTTTACGTGGTGATGGACAATTCCGGGATCCGCGTCACGGAGGTGTGCGCCATGGCTGATGCCGCGCTGCGGCTCAAATCCCTCTTCGAACAGCTATTGGGGACCCCCGTCCCGGTGCGCATCCGCGCCTGGGACGGTTCCGAGGCAGGGCCGCCCGATGCGCCGACCTTGGTCGTACGCAATCGCCGTGCCCTGCGCCGACTCCTGTGGAAACCCGGCGAACTGGGCATGGCCCGCGCCTGGGTCTCCGGGGACCTGGACATCGAGGGCGACTTCTACGCGGCCCTCGACGCCATGTCCTCGCTGGTCTGGGAGCGAGGCGACGGCACCCGCACCCTCGCCGAGGCCCTGCGCGACCCCGAGGTGCGCTCCGCCGTCCGCGGACTGGTGAAGCTCGGCGGGCTCCCGCTGCCGCCCGCCCCGCCCCCGGAGGAGGTCCGCCGCAGCCGCGCCCACCTCCACACCAGACGCACCGACAAACGCGCCATCAGCCACCACTACGACGTCGGCAACGACTTCTACGAGATCGTCCTCGGCCCCTCCATGGTCTACTCCTGCGCCTACTGGGAGTCCCCGGACGGCACGCTGGAGGACGCCCAGCGCGACAAGCTCGACCTCATCTGCCGCAAGCTGGAGCTGACGCCGGGGCAGCGACTGCTCGACGTCGGCTGCGGCTGGGGTTCGATGGCGATCCACGCGGCCCGCGAGTACGGCGTGAGCGTCGTCGGCGTGACCCTCTCGCAGGAACAGGCGGCCTACGCCCGTAAGCGCGTCGCCGAGGAGGGCCTCACCGACAAGGTCGAGATCCGGGTGCAGGACTACCGCGATGTCACCGACGGGCCCTACGACGCCATCTCCTCCGTCGGCATGGCCGAACACGTGGGCTCCACACGGTACTTGGAGTACGCCCGGGACCTCTTCGCGCTCCTCAAGCCCGGCGGACGGCTCCTCAACCATCAGATCGCCCGCCGCCCCTGGCAGGACGAATCGGCGTACGACATCGACGAGTTCATCGACGCGTACGTCTTCCCCGACGGCGAACTCGCCCCCGTCGGCACCACCGTGACCCAACTGGAGGGCGCCGGGTTCGAGGTGCGGGACGTCGAGGCGATCCGCGAGCACTACGCGCTCACCCTGCGCCGCTGGGTCGCCAACCTGGAGTCCGAGTGGCGGCGCGCGGTCGGGCTGGCCGGCGCCGGGCGGGCCCGCGTCTGGCGTCTCTACATGGCGGCGTCCGTGCTCGGCTTCGAGCGCAACCGCATAGGAGTCAACCAGGTGCTGGCCGTCCGGACCCCCGAACAGGGCGCCTCCGGAATGCCGTTGCGCGCCCGCACCTGGAACTGACCGGGCTTTCCGGGCACATGGCCAGGGGCCCCGTTCCGATCCGGAACGGGGCCCCTGCCCTTTTTTCGATCAATTCCCGTACGGCTACTCGGACTTGATGGCCGACAGCATGTTCAGCTTGGCCGCGCGCCGGGCCGGCCACAGCGCGGCCAGCACACCGACCGTGCCCGCCAGGAGCAGGAAGAGCGCCATCCGGGCCCAGGGGAGGACCAGTTCGTACGTCGCCATCTTCGAGCCGATCAACTCACCGGCCGCCCAGCCGAAGAAGACTCCCAGACCGATGCCGAGCACCCCGCCGAAGAGCGAGATCACAAGGGACTCCAGCCTGACCATCCGCTTGATGCCCTTGCGGTCCAGGCCGATCGCGCGCAGCATCCCGATCTCCTGCGAGCGCTCGAAGACCGACATGGCAAGGGTGTTGATGACCCCGAGGACCGCGACGATCACCGCCATGGCGAGCAGGCCGTAGACCATGTTGAGGATCAGGGTGAAGACCTGCGCGATGCTGTCGGAGAGGTCCTTCTTGTCCTGGACCTTGACGGCCGGGTTGGAGCCGAGGGCCTTCTCCAGCCTGTCCTTCGTCGAACTCGACGCGCCGTCGGCCGTCTTGACCAGGATCTGCATGTCGGCCGGGTCGGTCTGGTGCGGGGCGAGCGTCGTGTTGTCGAGCATGATGCCGCGGATCAGCGCGTTGCCCTCGTAGACCGCGGAGACGGTGAGCTGCTGCGCCTTGCCGTCCTCGTAGTGCGTGGTGAAGGTCGAACCGGCCTTCCAGCCATGGGACTTGGCCGTGTCGTCGTCCACCACGACCTGTGTGCCGGCGACCTTGAAGGTGCCGCTGTCCACCTTGAGGTCGGTGAGCTTGCCGATCGCGGAGCCGTTGACCCCGGTCAGGAACTCGGTCTCGCCGTCGATGCGCGAAGGGGCGTTGCGCAGCGGGCTGGTGGCGGTGACGCCGGAGGTGGTGGTGAGGGTCTTGTCGACGTCGGCGGAGAGTTCGTTGCCGTTCGCCATCGAGACGATGTAGTCGGCGCTGATCGCGGACGAGGCCATCTTGTCGATCGCCTGCTGGAGACTGCCCGCCATCACCGTCATGCCGGTGATGAGGGTGAGGCCGATCATCAGCGCGGAGGCGGTGGCGGCCGTACGGCGCGGGTTGCGCACCGAGTTCTGGCGGGCCAGCTTGCCGGAGATCCCGAAGATCCGCAGCGCCGGGGCGGCCGCCGCGATCAGTGGGCGGGACAGCAGCGGGGTCAGGATGAACACCCCGATGATCAGCAGCACGGCGCCGATCCCCATGGGCGCCTGGCCGTCCGAACCGCTCATGGTCGTGGCCGCGATGACGACGGCGACGCCCACCCCGGAGAACAGCGCGCCGAGCGTGTTGCGCAGCACCAGGGACTTGGTGGTGGCCGCCGCGTACAGGCTGCTCATCGCGGCGACCGGCGGGATCTTCGCGGCCCGGCGGCCGGGCAGCCAGGCGGCGAGCATGGTGATGAGGATGCCGACCGCGAGGGCGCTCAGCACCGTGCCCGAGGTGATGACCAGCGGGCCGTCCGGGACGGTCGCGCCGATCGTGCCCATCAGCGCGCGCAGCCCGGCGCCGATCCCGATACCGGCGACCAGACCGGCCACCGCGGCGACCGCGCCGACGACGAACGCCTCCAGCAGCACCGAGCGCGTGACCTGCCGGCGCGAGGCACCGACCGCGCGCAGCAGGGCCAGTTCCTTGGTGCGCTGGGCGACCAGCATGGTGAAGGTGTTGGCGATGATGAACGTGCCGACGAAGAGCGCGATCCCCGCGAAGACCAGCAGCCCCGACTTCAGCCCGCTCATCGAAGCGGCGATCGTCTCGGCCTGGTCGTCGGCGAGCTTCTTGGCGGTGGTGGTCTCGGTCCGCCCCTTCGGCAGGGCCAGGTCCAGCTGCGACTTCAGCGCCGCCTGACTCGTCCCGGCCACGGCCTTCACATCGATCTCGTCGTACGTCCCCGCCTTGCCGAACAGCTTCTGCGCGGTGGCCGTGTCGAAGAGGGCGAGGCTGCCGCCGGCGGCGACGTTGCCGTCGTCGGTGGTGAAGATGCCGGTGATCCTCGGGGACAGTACGGGGCCGTCGACCGAGATGCGCACGGTGTCGCCGACCTTGTACCCGGCGCGCTTCGCGGTCTCGGAGTCGATCGCGACCTCGCCCGAACCGTGCGGTGCCGTACCGGACTTGAGGGGATAGCGGGCGTCCTTGTCCCCCCAGTAGTTGCCGCCCTCCGACTGGAAGCCGCCGCCGATGAGCTTGCCCTTCTTGTCGGCTATGGCGGTGAAGCCGTTGACGACCCCGGTCGCGGACGCGGCCCCCGGCACCTTCGCGCTGGTGTCGAGCATCGCCTGCGTCAGCTCGGGCGTCTTGCCGACCGCGTCGCCCTCGCTGTCCTGGTACTTGGCCTGGACGGCGACGTCGACCTGGTCGAAGCCCTTGGCCGAGCTGTTCTGGAAGGCGTTCGAGATGGTGTTGGTGAAGACCAGGGTCCCCGACACGAACGCGACGCCGAGCATCACGGCGAGCACGGTCATGAGGAGCCGGGCCTTGTGCGCGAGTACGTTGCGCAAGGCGGTTCGGAACATGGGTCTACTCAGTCCAGGTCTACGAGGGGTGAGCCGGGCGGCGAAGTCGGTTGCCGTGGCGGTGAGTTGAGGAGCCGTCAGAGGACCTAGCTGGTACGGCCCTTGGCGTCGAACTCAGGGGGTCTGGGGGTTTCCCCCAGAAAGACGCAGCATGCGGTCCAGTACCGAGTCCGCGGTCGGCTCGTAGACCTCGTCGACGATGCGTCCGTCCGCGAGGAACACCACCCGGTCCGCGTACGCCGCCGCCACCGGGTCGTGGGTCACCATGACCACCGTCTGCCCCAACTCCCGTACGGAGTTGCGGAGGAAGCCCAGCACCTCCGCGCCGGAGCGCGAGTCGAGGTTTCCGGTCGGCTCGTCGCCGAAGATGATGTCGGGGCGGGAGGCCAACGCCCGTGCCACCGCGACGCGTTGCTGCTGGCCGCCGGAGAGCTGGGAGGGCCGGTGCTTGAGCCGGTCGGCGAGGCCGATCATCCGGATCACCGAGTCCAGCCACTCCTTGTCGGGCTTGCGGCCCGCGATGTCCATCGGGAGCGTGATGTTCTCCAGGGCCGTCAGCGTCGGCAGCAGGTTGAACGCCTGGAAGATGAAACCGATCTTGTCCCGGCGCAACTTGGTGAGCTGCTTGTCCTTCAGGGCGCCCAGCTCGGTGTCACCGATGCGCACGGAACCGGACGAGAAGCTGTCCAGGCCGGCCACGCAGTGCATCAGCGTGGACTTGCCGGAACCCGAGGGGCCCATGATCGCGGTGAACTCGGCCTGCCGGAAGGCGATCGAGACCCGGTCGAGAGCGACCACCTGGGTCTCGCCCTGTCCGTAGACCTTGGAAAGATCCGTGGCACGCGCGGCCACTGAGGTGGTCCGGTCGGCGATGGGGGTGGTGGTCACGGAGGGCGCTCCTGTCGGGACGACGGTCTTGCTGGGGACGTGTCCCATCCTCTCCGCCCCGCCGCGCCGTGTAGTCAGCCGCTGTTCCGGTTCCGGGGGCAGCCTTCAGACGGACTGCGCTCAGCGGTGTCATACCTGGGGATGAGGACCACCCCCGAGACGGTCCTTGGGTCCGCCCCCGTGACCCATCACGTCAAGAACCGGTGGAGCACCCTCGTTCGGGCGGTGAAATTCCGTCATTCCGCATACGAGGCCCCAGATCGCACGCAAGGCTATTGGCAAGTGCTGATGGCTCTTTCCATGGTCTGATGCACCCTCAGACATCAATAAAATAAGACAACATCGGTCCGCCTGCCCGCTGTTGGGGACGCGCGTCCCGATAGGCTCGTGACCTCGATGCGGAGCCCACGGCCTGCCCGGATGGTGGAATGCAGACACGGCGAGCTTAAACCTCGCTGCCCCTTCGCGGGCGTGCCGGTTCAAGTCCGGCTCCGGGCACCATCGCGGTTACAGGGTGTGACCAGCGGGAACGGTGTGTCGTTTTCGTGTGTGCGCCGACCCGTCTCCGAAGGGGCGCGGCGCGGGAAAACCGGTGGAGCGGTCGGCGAGCGGATCCGTACCGTGCGCGGGTGACCTATCTGAGCCCCCTGGGATATCTGCTGGGCATCGAGGGTGCCGCCCTGCTGCGCGGTTTCAAGGAGGGAAGCGCCGACCGGGCGTTCGTCGAGGCCCGGATCGCCGAGATCCGCACCCTGCTGGACACCCCCGCCCTCGCGCACGCCGAGGGGGTCACGGCGGAACCGGGCACGATCAGCGCGGCCGACGTCTACCGGGACTGGGCGCCGCACTACGACGCTCCCGGCAACGACATGATCGACATCGAGCAGCCCGTCGTCCGGCGCATCCTGGACGGCCTGCCCCTCGGCGCGGCGCTGGACGCGGCCTGCGGCACCGGCCGCCACACCGCCCACCTGCACGAAATCGGCCACCACGTGACCGGCGTCGACGCCTCACCGGCCATGCTCGCCCGGGCCCACGAGCGCCTGCCGGACGTCGACTTCCACGAGGCCGACCTGTACCGGCTCCCGTTTCCCGACGACGCGTTCGACACCGTCGTGTGCGCGCTCGCCCTGGCCCACGTCCCCGAACTGGCCCCGGTGCTAAGGGAGTTCGCGCGCGTCCTGCGCCCCGGCGGACACCTCGTCATCTCCGACGCCCACCCGCTGGTCCCCTACCTCCGGCCGACCCTGCCCCGCCGCCCCGGCCCGGACGGCCGCCCGTCCCTCCTCGCCGAGTACCACCGTCCGCTCAGCGCCTACCTCGCCGCGGCCCTCCCACTGGGCTTCCAGGTCCGGCACTGCGAGGAGCCCCGCCGCCCGCACAACTCCCTCACCCCCGGCACCGCCCGGGACCCGCTCCCGACCCACCCGTCCTGGGACCTGCTGCACTGGTGCCCGGAGGCGTCGGCCGCGGCGCTGGACGACTCCCCGGTCGTGGTCGTCTGGCACTTCCGGCTCGACGCCCCGGACGCCACTCGGGAGGGCTCGCCCTCGGACCGTTGACAGGCGGCCCACGCGGTCGGAGACTTACGGCACGGCCATTTGGTGAAGAGAATTTCACCAGACGAACCATGCAGGCTGGACGAACAGCTCCCGCTCGAAAGGGAACCCCCGATGCGTACCACCGTCGGCATCATCGGAGCCGGCCCCGCCGGACTCCTCCTCGCCCGGCTGCTGCACAACGCCGGGATCGACTCGGTCGTACTGGAGAGCCGCGACCGGGACTACGTCGAGCACCGCCAGCGGGCCGGAATCCTGGAGCAGGGCACGGTCGACGTGCTGCGGGCGGCCGGTGCCGGGGAGCGGATGGACCGGGAGGGGCTGCGCCACGACGGGATCGAGCTGCGGTTCGACCGGAAGCGGCACCGGGTGGACTTCCCGGGCCTCACCGGTGGCCGTAGCGTCACGGTGTACGCGCAGACCGAGGTCTGCAAGGACCTGATCGCCCTTCAACTCACGGCGGGCGGGCCGCTGTTGTTCGAGGCCGAGGCGCTCGCGGTGGAGGGCGCGGACGGCGACAGCCCGCGCGTCCGGTTCCGGTACCAGGGCCGGGAGGACGTCCTCGACTGCGACTACGTCGTCGGCTGCGACGGCTTCTGGGGCGTCGCCCGCGACGCGATCCCCGCCGGACTCGCCCGCGTCTTCGAACGGTCGTACCCCTACGCCTGGCTCGGCATCCTCGCCGATGTCGCGCCCTCCCACGACGAGCTCGTCTACGCCCGCCACGACCGCGGCTTCGCCCTGCTCTCGATGCGCTCCCCGTCCGTCTCCCGTCTCTACCTCCAGGTGGAGGAGGACACGGACCCCGAGAGCTGGAGCGACGACGCCGTCTGGGACGAACTGGAGCGCCGTTTCGAGACCGAGGACGGCTGGCGGCTCGACCGCGGGCCCATCACCCAGAAGTCGGTCACCCCCATGCGCTCCTACGTCCACGAGCCCATGCGGTACGGCCGGCTCTTCCTCGCCGGCGACGCCGCGCACATCGTCCCGCCGACCGGAGCCAAGGGCCTCAACCTGGCCGTCGGCGACGTCGTCACCTTCGCGCGGGCACTGACGCACAAGAAGAGGACGGGGAGCGAGGAACGGCTCGACGCGTACTCCGCCACCTGTCTGCGGCGGGTCTGGCAGGCAGAGCGGTTCTCCTACGACATGACGAGCCTCCTGCACCGCGCGCCCGACGCGACGCCCTTCGAGGGGCGGCTCCAGTTCGCCCGGCTGGAGCGGATCGCGTCCTCGCGGGCGGCCGAGACGGATCTCGCGGAGGCGTACACCGGGTTCCCTCTGGATGAACCGGATGAACAGGCATAAGGGCCTTCCAAGGCGGGCGTCACGGGTTGGTACCAGTGTTCACAGGGGGTGCCGTCCACCGCGTACCGTGGCAGGACGAGGGGAAGATCCTCCCCAAGAGGTAGGGTCAATCCTTTGCCTACCTATTACTCTTGAGGCCAAGGCCGCGCGAGGCGGCCATGGAGGAGTGAAATGAGGAGCAGAAACCCGGTCTTCTCGCGACGGGGGTTCAGCCGCGACAACGGCTACGCGGGCTTCAACACCGCGCCGCAGGCCGGGGGCCCCGCCGTGGGTACGCAGGGCAACCCCTACGCGGGCGGCAACCCGTACGCGCAGAACCCGTACGCCCAGCAGGACCTGCAGCAGGGCGCACCGCCCCAGGCCCCGGCCACCACCGGCCGGATGACCATGGACGACGTCGTCCTGCGCACCGGCACCACCCTCGGCACGCTGATCGTCACGGCCGCGCTCGCCTGGGTGCTGCTCCCGGTCGACGACGCCAACATCAACCGTTCGTACGGCATCGGGATCGGCGCCGCGCTGATCGCGATGGTCCTGGCGTTCGTCCAGTCCTTCAAGCGCAAGCCCGTCCCGGCGCTGATCCTGTCGTACGCCGCCCTGGAAGGCGTCTTCCTCGGCGTCGTCTCCAGCGTCGTCGACAACCGCATCGCGAGCGGCGCGGCCATGCAGGCCGTGATCGGCACGATGGCGGTCTTCGCCGGCGTGCTCATCGCGTACCGCGCGGGCTGGATCCGCGTGAACCGCCGCTTCTACGGCTTCGTGATGGCGGCCGCGCTCGGCTTCATCCTGCTGATGGCGGTGAACCTGCTGTTCGCGGTGTTCGGCGGCGGTGACGGCCTCGGCTTCCGCAGCGGCCCGCTCGGCATCTTCTTCGGTGTCGTCGGCATCATCCTCGGCGCGTGCTTCCTCGCCCTCGACTTCAAGCAGGTCGAGGACGGGATCGCCTACGGCGCGCCCAAGGAAGAGGCCTGGCTGGCGGCCTTCGGGCTCACGCTGACGCTGGTGTGGATCTACATGGAGTTCCTGAGGATCATCTCGATCCTCAACAGCAACAACTAGCCGTCCGCAGGCTGATCGCGAAAGGGCCCCGGGTTCGTTCCCGGGGCCCTTCGTCATGTCCGTTGTGGGTCGGTCCGTGGTGCGCGCCTAGAGCAGTTTGCGCGCGGCCCTCCTCAGGTCGTACTCGTGAATGATCGCCTTGGCGTGGCCGTACGCGAGGTCGTGCTCGGCGCGGAGCCAGCTGACCTTCTCCTCGAAGCGGAAGAGGGCGGGGCCTTCGTCGACGGTGCGCAGCCAGTCGGACACTTCACGACCGGTGCAATGGGGGATGCGGGCGAGCATGTTGCGATGGGTCTCCTGGGAGAACACTTGGGACATCGGCGCCTCCGGACGCATGGGGTGTAAGCCGGTCCTTCAGGTCACCGTGCCTGAGCGTTCGCCCGTTGGCAACAGTCCCGGTACGGCGCGTAGTCTCGCGGCGTGGCGGATACGACGCGGTTGACTCAAGCGGTGGATCACTTTGCGGACCGGCTCAGGGCCGCGCCGCAGAGTCGTTTGCAACGGGGCGCTGCCGCGGAGGCGCTGGCGCTGGCCAGGCAGATGTCTCGGTGGGCGCAGGCGGTTGAGGAACCGGGTGTCGATGCTCGGGAGATGCCGGATGCGGGGATGTTTGCCGCGGCGGATCAAATCACCGTTGCCGTGCATGACTTGGCGGTCGTTCTGGTGAGTGACGCCGAGGTCGATGAGGCGCTCGGGTTGGTGGCGGAGGCGCAGAAGAGGGCGGGCGTCTGAGGTGCGTTGGCGGGTGCGGGTCCGTCGTGGCCGGTCGCGCAGTTCCCCGCGCCCCTGAAAGACGTGGCTGGGGCTGCGTTTTTAGGGCCCCTCAGAACACGGCTGGCGCTGCGTTTTTAGGGGCGCGGGGAACTGCGCGACCAGCCCCCACCGGCCCGCACTCGAAAACGAACCGATCAAAGGGACGCTATGACCCGGTCCGCCAGGATGTACACGTTCTCCTGGCCGCACGCGAAGGTCAGGGTGTAGGCGCCGGAGACTCCCGAGCCGCCGAGGAGGAACGGGGTCTCGCCGGCGCGGAGGGCGGAGGCGAGGCGTTCGGCGGTTTCGCGGTGGCCGGGGGTCATGCAGAGGGTGGTGCCGTCGACGAAGACGTAGACGTCGAGGGTGCCGAGCGGGCCGGGACGGACGTCGGCCAGTTCCACGGCGGACTCGGCCAGCTCCTCCAGCGTGGCGACCGTGCGTTCGTGGTCGTTCGCCACCGGTGACTGGGCCGGTACGAAGTCCGGGTGTGACGGGTGGCGGCGACGGGCCGCGGCCAGTTCGGGGGAGTCCCCGGCGAACTCCTCGGGCTCCGTGAACGGCTCGGTGACCGGCTCCAGCGGTTCGAGGCCCACGAAGTCGCTCTGGCGGGGCAGGAACAGCTCACTGTCGGGCAGGCCCAACAGAGTCGGCACCTCGGTGTCGCGGGCCTCCTGGGCGGCCCAGAAGGCCCGCGCCTCGGCCAGTTCCCGCTCCCGCTCCTCGGCCAGCGCCTCGGCCACCGCGGCGCGTATCTCATCCGCGTCGGTGTGGCTGCGGGCGGCGGGCACGAGCGGCCGTACGGCGGCGGCCCGGCCCTCGGCGAGTTCGGTGTGCAGGGCCGCTACCTGGCGACGGAGCACCAAGAGGGTGCGCAGGACGGCGACGCCCACGGCGCCTGTGGCGGCCGTGGTGAGCAGCAAAGCGATCGGCATGGCGCTCACTGACGTACTCCCGGTTCAAAGTCGACCCCCGACTTCCTACATCAGCTTGAAGGGCGGACTAACCAGCTGTCAGTGCGTAACGTCACGAAACGGGCAGGACTTTGGGCCCGATGTTTGGTGGTGAAACGGTCCTGACCTGGGAAAATCCCTCCTCGAAGGGAGATAGGTCACATCCTGGGGGAGATTGGATCACAAATCGGCCCAGAACCCAGGTGGTTACTGGGTTCCGGGCCTGAGGGTGACGCAAAGTTCCCGTACGGCTACGGGGAGTTGGTCAGCTGAGGCGCTCGATGACCATCGCCATGCCCTGGCCGCCGCCGACGCACATCGTCTCCAGACCGAACTGCTTGTCGTGGAACTGGAGGGAGTTGATCAACGTGCCGGTGATGCGGGCGCCGGTCATGCCGAAGGGGTGGCCGACGGCGATCGCGCCGCCGTTCACGTTGAGCTTCTCCAGCGGGATGTTCAGGTCGCGGTAGGACGGGATCACCTGGGCGGCGAACGCCTCGTTGATCTCGAACAGGTCGATGTCGTCGACGGTGAGGCCGGCGCGCCCGAGTGCCTGCTTGGAGGCTTCCACCGGACCGAGGCCCATGATCTCGGGGGAGAGGCCGGAGACACCGGTCGACACGATCCGCGCGAGCGGGGTCAGGCCCAGCTCGCGGGCCTTGGTGTCGCTCATGATGACGACCGCGGCGGCGCCGTCGTTCAGCGGGCAGCAGTTGCCGGCCGTGACCAGGCCGTCGGGGCGGAAGACCGGCTTGAGGCCGGAGACGCCGTCCAGGGTGACGCCGGCGCGCGGGCCGTCGTCCTTGCTGACGACCGTGCCGTCGGGCAGCGTGACCGGGGTGATCTCGCGCTCCCAGAAGCCGTTCTTGATGGCTTCCTCGGCGAGGTTCTGCGAGCGGACGCCGAACTCGTCCATGTCCTGGCGGGTGACGCCCTTGATCCGGGCGAGGTTCTCCGCGGTCTGGCCCATCGCGATGTACGGGTCGGGGAGCAGGCCGTCCTCGCGCGGGTCGTGCCAGCTCGCGCCCTCGCTGGCGGCGACCTCGGCGGTGCGGGCCTCGGCCTCGGCGAACAGCGGGTTGCGCGTGTCCGGGAGGCTGTCGGAGTTGCCCTTCACGAACCGGGAGACCATCTCGACACCGGCCGAGATGAAGACGTCGCCCTCGCCGGCCTTGATGGCGTGCAGGGCCATGCGGCTGGTCTGGAGCGAGGACGAACAGTAACGGGTGATCGTGCAGCCCGGCAGGTGGTCCATGCCCATCTGTACGGCGACGATCCGGCCGAGGTTGCTGCCCTGCTCGCCGCCGGGGAGGCCGCAGCCGAGCATCAGGTCCTCGATGAGCTTCGGGTCCAGCTCGGGGACCTTGGCGAGCGCGGCCTCGATGATCGTGGCGGTGAGGTCGTCGGGGCGCAGGTCCTTGAGGGAGCCCTTGAAGGCGCGGCCGATGGGGGAGCGGGCGGTCGAGACGATGACGGCTTCGGGCATCACGGCTCCATTGGCGTACGTACGGTGATGTGCAGGGCTTCTTGGGAAGTTACCCGTACGTATGGCCAGGGTCACGGCATGGGCGGTGTGACCCTGGCCGCAGTTTTCTAAGCGCTTGCTTGGGCCTCCGGCGGTGGAGCGGAAGTGCGGTGCGGGTCGGTGGGGGCGGGCGCCCCTGGGGGCTGCGCCCCCGGACCCCGCCGTCGGCCTGAACGGCCTCGTCCTCAAACTCCGGACGGGCTGGAGGGGGTCGCCGCTTCCGGCTCCGGTACCCGCCTCCTCTTCCGCCGCTTCAGCAGCGCCCACGGCCCCCGCGGCCCCGTCGGCATCGCCGCCGTGACCTCCGTGCCCGCCTCCGACGCCGCCTCCGCCGCGGCGCGGGCCACCGGCAGGAAGCCCTCGCGGCGGGACGCGTCCGGGCGGTCCTCCTCGGCCGGCCAGAGGCCCAGCGCGGCGCAGACGGTCGGCAGGATCGCCATCGCGGCGGTGGCGTAGCCCTCCGCCGAGGGGTGGAAGTTGTCCGGGCCGAACAGCTCGCGCGGGTTCGCCGCGAACTCGGGGCCCAGCAGGTCGCCCAGCGACACCGTGCGCCCGCCCTGCTCGACCGTGCCGATCGTCTGGGCCGCCGCCAGCTGTCTGGACGCCCGGCGGGCCAGCCAGCGCAGCGGCTGCTGGACCTGCTCCACCGTCCCGAGGTCGGGACACGTGCCGACGACCACCTCCGCGCCGGCCGTCCGCAGCCGCCGTACCGTCGCCGAGAGGTGCCGGACCGAGCGGGTCGGGTGCATGCGGTGGGTGACGTCGTTCGCGCCGATCATGATCACGCAGACGTCCGGCACCCGGGTGGTGTCCGCGAGGGCCAGCGCCACCTGGCGGTCCAGATCGTCGGACTGGGCGCCCGGAAGGGCCACGTTCCGCAGCTCGACCGGGCGTTCCGAAACCGCCGCCAGGCCCGAGGCCAGCAGCGCGCCCGGGGTCTGCGCCGCCCGGTGGACGCCCTGCCCGGCGGCCGTGGAGTCGCCGAGCATGGTCAGCCGCAGCGGGAGTTCACCCGGAGTGTCGTAGACATGGCCGTAGCGGCCGTCGGCGCTCGGCACATGGTTGCTGCCCGGCGCATGGCCGTTGCCCACATGGCGTTTCACGAAGCGGACCTCGGCCAGTACCAGGCCGACGGCCGCCGCGCCCACCAGTCCGACCCCGCCACCGCCGTACGCCGCACCGGCCGCGATCCGCCGGGCCACCCGCGCCCTCGACATCCTCGTCATACGTCGCCGTCACCTCCTCGTAGCCGTCATCCACTCCTTGCCCCGAACAGCACGTCACCCAATCTCAACAGGCGGTGAACGTCATTTCGGGGCGCAGGGCCGTCCGGCGGATCCGCGCGTGCCCACGGGGGCGGCCCGCGCTCAACTCCCTTGCCGGCTCAAGGGCGTGAGGAGGCCCGGCCCGCCCCGCGCACCGGCACGGATCACGCGTCGCCGATTCCCAGCGCACCGGTACCGAACAGTCGCCGCCGATTCCCCGCGACCCCGACCCGCCGGACAGGCCCTACGCTGGCAAGACCAATCACGACCACTTCTTTTGCAGCAACCGGAGACAACGGTGCAATTCCACGACTCGATGATCAGCCTCGTCGGCAACACCCCGCTGCTGAGGCTCAACAGCGTGACCGCGGGCATCCAGGCGACCGTTCTCGCCAAGGTGGAGTACTTCAACCCTGGCGGCAGCGTGAAGGACCGCATCGCGCTGCGCATGATCGAGGCGGCGGAGAAGAGCGGGGAACTGCAGCCCGGCGGCACCATCGTCGAGCCGACCAGCGGCAACACCGGCGTCGGCCTGGCCATCGTGGCCCAGCAGAAGGGGTACCACTGCATCTTCGTGTGCCCCGACAAGGTGTCCATGGACAAGATCAACGTGATGCGCGCGTACGGCGCCGAAGTGGTCGTCTGCCCCACCGCCGTCGACCCCGAGCACCCGGACTCGTACTACAACGTCTCCGACCGCCTGGTCCGCGAGACGCCGGGCGCCTGGAAGCCCGACCAGTACTCCAACCCGAACAACCCGCTCTCCCACTACCACTCGACCGGCCCCGAGCTCTGGGAGCAGACCGAGGGGAAGATCACCCACTTCGTCGCGGGCGTGGGGACGGGCGGCACGATCTCCGGCACCGGGCGGTACCTGAAGGACACCAGTGACGGCCGCGTCCAGGTCGTCGGCGCCGACCCCGAGGGGTCCGTGTACTCCGGCGGCTCGGGGCGGCCGTATCTCGTCGAGGGCGTCGGTGAGGACTTCTGGCCGACCGCCTACGACCGGACCGTCGCGGACGAGATCGTCGCCGTGTCCGACAAGGACTCCTTCCAGATGACCCGCCGGCTCGCGAAGGAGGAGGGGCTGCTGGTGGGCGGCTCCTGCGGGATGGCCGTCGTCGCCGCGCTGCGGGTCGCCGAGCGGCTCGGCCCGGACGATGTCGTCGTCGTCCTGCTCCCCGACAGCGGGCGCGGCTATCTCTCCAAGATCTTCAACGACGAGTGGATGGCCGACTACGGCTTCCTGGAGGACGAGGGCCCCAGCGCCCGCGTCGCCGACGTCCTCAACGACAAGGTGCACGGCGCCATCCCCTCCCTCGTGCACATGCACCCGGAGGAGTCGGTCGGCGAGGCCATCGAGGTGCTGCGGGAGTACGGCGTCTCGCAGATGCCGATCGTGAAGCCGGGCGCCGGTCACCCCGACGTCATGGCGGCGGAGGTCGTCGGCTCGGTCGTCGAACGGGAGCTGCTGGACGCCCTGTTCACCCAGCGCGCCTCGCTGACCGACCCGCTGGAGAAGCACATGTCGGCCCCGCTGCCGCAGGTCGGCTCCGGTGAGCCGGTGGGCGACCTGATGACCGTGCTGGGCGGAGCGGACGCCGCGATCGTCCTGGTCGAGGGCAAGCCGACCGGTGTCATCAGCCGGCAGGACCTGCTGTCCTTCCTCGCCAAGGGCGGGAAGCAGTAGCAAACGTCCGGTGAACGGGCCGTGCCGACGGCGACTTTGCGGTTGTCCACCAAAATGGTGGACTTCGCGGAAGTGGTACGAGCGCGTCACGTCCACGCAGCACACGCTTAACAAGCGTCGGGCAGATTGGTGGATGTCGGCAAGGCGGGAGCGGCTCCCCGCCTCGCCGACACAAAAACGGCGTCACGGACCTCCGGAGCGGCTCCCGGACCTCCACCGACGCCTAGGACGCGCACGCCCGGCCCTGACCCGGCACGCGTCCCTCGCGGGGACCGCCGTCGTCCCGCCCTCCCGGCAACGGGGGGTGCGGCGGTCCCCGCGCATAGCTTTTCCACGAGCGCTTCTCTGCGGCCCTGAAGCGGCCCGACTCCTCAGCAGGCGCCCGGTGTTGGTGCCACCAGACGACGGGGGCTCAGTCCTCCCACTCGCTGTCCTGCGAGGACCTGCCGCGTCGCCCGCCGCCGAACAACCCCGGATTGGTGCGCGCCGCCTGCACCGCGTTCACGCCGACGATGCCGGCCCAGGCCACCAGCAGGCCGGGGAGGTGGGCGATGCCGCCGCCGATCGCGGAGAGCGGGATCGCCAGCACCATCGAGACGATGCCGAAGCCGAAGCGCTCGCCCCAGGAGTCGGTGGACTTCGGCCCGCGCGAGCCGCGCGCGACCACCATCTGCTGCTCGGCCATCTGCCGGCGCACCCGGCGCTCCACCGCGCCGTCGATGCGCTGGTCGACCTTCTCCAGGAACGAGTCGACCAGCGCCGACTCGTACTCGTCGCCCAGCTCCCTGCGCGCTTGCAGGGTGGCGTTGAGTTCCTTCTTGAGTTCGGCGTCGTGCGAGTCGATTCCCGTCATGCGCTTCAGATTAGGGAGCCGTCGCGCCCGCTGCACTGGGGATAGCCCCCCTGTTGGAATTCGGGTTCACCGGGAGCACCCCGAGCGACTCCAGCACCTTGCGGTGGGCGTGCTCGACTCCCGTGATCCGGACCTCGATACCCCGGCCGCGCAGCTCGCCCACCGCCTCCTTCAGCGCCAGCGCCCCCGTCGCGTCGACCGCCGTCAGCCCTGACAGTCGCAGGTCTACGGCCGTCACATCGCGCACATCCGCCAGGCCGCGGCGGAAGCGGTGGGCGGCGGCGAACAGGAGCGGGCCCTCGAAGCGGTACGTCACCGTGCCGGAGGCGGTGTCGGGGAGTTCGGCCGGAGTCAGGTTCGTGGCGCGCGTCGCCGAGCGCAGGGCCAGCAGGACCGAGACGGCGAGGCCGATCAGGACCGCGCGCACCAGGTCCAGGGCGAGCGTGCCGGCCGCCGTGAGGACCAGGACCAGGGCGTCGCCGTGCGTCGAGCGGGCCATCGCGCGGACCGCGTCCGTCTCCACCATGCGGATCGCCGTCGCCAGCAGCACTCCGGCCAGCGCGGACAGGGGGATACGGCCCACCAACGGGGCCGCGACCGCGACGATCCCGGCGAGGATCACCGCGTGCGCGAGCGCGGCCAGCCGGGAGGTGGCGCCGGTGCGGACGTTGACCGCCGTCCGCGCGATCGCGCCCGTCGCCGGGACGCCGCCGAAGAGCGGGGCCGCGAGGTTGGCGATGCCCTGGCCGAAGAGTTCCTTGCCGGGGTCGTGGCGTTCGCCGGGGCGCATCGCGTCCGCGACCGAGGCGGACAGGAGCGATTCCAGTGCGGCCAGTGCCGCCACCGCTGCCGCCGGGAGGAGCAGGGTCGGGACCCGGGACACGTCCAGGAAGGCGAGCGAGGGCGCGGGGAGTGAGGACGGAAGGCTGCCTAGGCGGGTGACGCGCAGGTGCAGGGCCTCGGCCACGACCGTCGCCACGCCGACTGCCGCCAGGGAGAAGGGAACCGTCGGTTTCCAGCGTGCCCCGGCCAGCATCAGCGCGGCCGAGCCGAGGGCCAGGAGGAGGGCCGCCCAGTGCGGGGCCGCGTCGAACTCCTCCGCCGCGCGTGCCGCGACCACCGCGACCTGGTCGCCGCTCGGGGTGGGCACGCCCAGCGCCGACGGCACCTGCTGGAGGCCGATCACACAGGCGATGCCGATGGTGAAACCGGCGATCACCGGCGCGGGGACGTACGCCATCGCCGCTCCCGCGCGGGCGAAGGCGAGCGCGAGGAGCATGACGCCGGAGATCAGCCCGACCGTCAGGACGCCGTTCGCGCCGTACTCGTGGACGATCGGGACGAGGACGACGGTCATCGCGCCGGTCGGGCCGCTGACCTGGCGCGCGGAGCCGCCGAACAACGCGGCGAGCGAGCCCGCGACGATCGCGGTGATCAGACCGGAGGCCGCGCCGAGCCCGGACGTCACCCCGAAACCGAGGGCCAGGGGGAGTGCCACGACGGCGACCGTGAGGCCGCACAGCAGGTCGCGGCGCGGGGCGCGGGTCATGGTGCGGAAGTCGGCGGGGGAGGGCAGGACGGAGAGCACGCCGTTCAAGGGCATGGGGATGCGCTTCTCTGCAGTGGGGGAACGTGCTTACGGCGGTGGGGAGTTGGGGGTGTTCGTGGGCTACGGCAGCAGGGTCACGAGGCCCGTGTCGAGGTCGAAGCGGGCCGCGACGATCCGCGCGGAGGTGAAGGCGGGGTCGGCGCGGATCGCGTCCCTGACCCAGGCCGTGTGGGCCGTCATCGTGTGTTCGGCCCAGTCGCCGGGCAGCGCCCGGGTGCGGCGCGCGGCTGGGGCGATCTCGTCGACGAGGAGCGCGAGATGGCCGGGGACGGGCGTGCCGGTCTCCAGGTGCGCGAGCGTCGCCGCGACCGCGCCGCAGCGCTCGTGGCCGAGCACCAGCACCAGGGGGATGCGCAGTTCGGCCACGCCGTACTGGATGGACGCGAGCACCGCCTCGTCCAGGACCTCGCCGGCCGTCCTTATGCACAGCAGGTCGCCGAGGCCCTGGTCGAAGACCAGCTCGGGCGGCACCCGGGAGTCGACACAGCCGACGATCACCGCGAACGGGTGCTGCGCGGTGGCCAGTTGACGGCGCAGCGCACGGCTCTCGTCCGGGTGGCGGGGGTGGTCGGTCGCGTAACGGCGGTTGCCGTCGAGGAGTTCGGCGAGGGCGTCGGGGGCGGTGGTCGGGCGGGGCCGTGTGCCGACGGCGGCGGTGGCGTTCGTGGGGACGGTGGCCAGCGCGCCGACGGCGGTGGCCGTCAGAAAGGCCCTGCGGTTCGAGGCCATGCGTTTCCTCAGGTGGTGTGCTTGTTCAGCACGTTGTGCTGTAGCGCTCAATCACCCTACGCATGCGATCAGTTACCGAGAGTGCCGGTTTAACGACACTTGACTGATCCCTCGTCAGATCATCGATCGGTCATCGACGGGCCATTACTTCGTGATGCCGTGTTGCTTCGCGTACGTGTTCGCGACGTCCTCCGGGTCCTTCTTGTCCTTGTCCACCTGCCGGTTCAGCTCGGTGAGCTGGGCCGTGGTGAGGATGTTGCCGACCCGGGCGAGGGCCTTGCGGACCGTGGAGTCGGCCACCCGGTCGGCGATGAGCGGCACGATGTGCTGACTGGGGATCAGGGTCCTGGGGTCGGTCAGGACGACCCAGTCGTTGGCCTTGATGTCGGTGTCGGTGGTGAACAGGTTCGCCACGTCCACATCGCCCTTCTTCAGCGCGCCCTTCACCAACGGCCCGTCGGAATCAAGGGACTTGAACTCCTTGAACTCCACGCCGTAGACGTCCTTCAGTCCTACGACGCCCACCTGACGGGTCTTCACCTCGGCGGAGGCGCCCAGCGTCAGCTTGCCGTTGTGCTTCGCGAGGTCGGCCAGCGAGGTGAGGCCGTACTTCTCGGCGGTCGCGCGGGTGACGACGAAGCAGTCCGCGTCCTCGGCGATGCCGTACGGGAGGACCTGGAGGCCGGAGGGGAGGGCGAGGGTGAGGGCGTTCTGCATCGCGCCCGCCTCCGCGACCTTGGACTTGGGCTGGAGGTAGGTGAGCAGGGAGCCCTGGTACTCGGGGAGGAGGTCGATGTCGCCGCTCTTGAGGGCGGGGAAGACGATCTCGCGGGTGCCGAGGTTGGGACGGACCTTGACCTTCACGCCGGCCGCTTCGAGGGCGGCGGCGTAGAGGTAGCCGAGGACCTGGTTCTCGGTGAAGTTGGCGGTGCCGATGGTCACGCCCTTCTTGCTGGAGGCGTTGCCACCGCCGGCCGAGCCCCCGCCGTCGAGCGAGGTGACGCCGCCCGCGCAGGAAGACAGGAGGGGGACGGCGACGGCCGTTCCGGCGAGGGCGCCGAGGAGGGTGCGACGGTTCATTTTCGGGTTCCTTCGGTTTCCCTGGGCGAGGTTGGGTGAAGTCCGCAGTGGTTCGGCAGCGCCCTGGGGGCTGACGCGCCCAAGGGGCGCGGGGCTGTGTCGATGTGCGGCTACCGCCGCGTGGGCGAGACCAGCCACGATGGCGCCGCGGACGAAAACGGCGCATCCGGCGAGGCGACTACGCGGTGCGATGACGGAAGAGGAAACGCTGAAGCCCGGAGAGGCCGAGGTCCAGCACGATGGCGACGACGGCCACGAGCACCGCACCGCCCAGCACTTGCACAAGATCCCGCTGGGCGAGCCCGTCGAAGACGAAGCGGCCCAGGCCCCCGAAGGAGACGTACGCGGCGACGGTGGCCGTGGAGACCACCTGGATGAGGGCGAGCCGCAGGCCGGTCATGATCAGGGGGAGCGCGAGGGGCAACTCGACCTGGAAGAGGACCTGGTGGCCGCGCATGCCCTGCCCGCGTGCCGCGTCCTTCACGTCCGGATCCACGGCGGTCATCCCGGCGTACGTGTTCGTCACGATCGACGGGACCGCGAGGGCGACCAGCGCGATGTACACCGGCCACATGGACAGGCCGCTGGCCAGGAAGACCAGGACGACCAGCCCGACGGTCGGCAGCGCGCGGCCGAAGGAGGCGAGGTTGATCGCGAGGAACGCGCCCTTGCCGGTGTGCCCGATCAGCAGGCCCAGCGGGAGGCCGATCACGGCCGCGATGAGGGTCGCCAGCAGCGAGTACTGGAGGTGCTCGGCGAGGCGGTGCGCGATGCCGTCCGTGCCGGCCCACTGGGAGCCGCTGGTCAGCCACTTGCCGAGGTTCTTGAAGAGTTCGAACATCAGGCTCGCCGCCTCGTCCACGGGGTGAGTACGTACTGGAGGGCGACCAGGGCCGCGTCCGCGACCACGGCCAGCAGCAGGGTGAGGACCACGCCCACGATCACCGGCGTCGGGAAGTCGCGCTGGAAGCCGTCGGTGAAGAGCTGGCCGAGGCCGCCGTCGCCGATGTAGGTCGCGACCGAGACGAGGGAGATCGACATCACCGTGGCGATGCGGACACCCGCCATGATCACCGGGAGCGCGAGGGGGAGTTCGACGGTGAGGAGTGTGCGCAGGGGGCGCGTGCCCATCGCCTTCGCGGCCTCCTTCGTCTTCGCGGGGACGGAGTCCAGACCCTCGACCGTGTTCCGCAGCAGCACGACCAGCGTGTAGACCGTCAGACCGATCACGGTGGTGGTGCGGGTGAGGCCGCTGATCGGGAGCAGGAGCACGAAGATCGCGATCGACGGGATCGTGAACAGCACGTTCGAGAGGCCGAGCAGGAAGCCCCGGAGCGGGCGGAAGCGGTGGGCCACGACCGCCAGCGGGAGCGAGATCAGCAGGCCGAAGAAGACGGCGGTCAGCGCGGCCTGGAGGTGCGAGAACGTGAGGCTGGTCAGGTCGTCGGTGTGGTCGCCTATCCACGACCAGTCGACGGTCATGCCGCGACCCGTGCTTCGGCGTGCGCCTGGCCCGCGTGGGTGTGGATGTCGTCGCGGGAGGAGACGCCGGTGAGGACGCCGGCCGCGTCGACGCGGGCGATCAGGCCGTTCGGGGAGGCGACGGACTCGTTGAGGGCGGCGAGCAGCGAGTCGCCGTCCTTGAGCGGTCGTACGGGGATCTCGGCGCCCTCGGTGGCCCAGTGCAGGGGCTTGCGGGCCTCGTCGAGGACGAGGGTCCAGGGGGTGCCCTCGGGGGCCGGGCCCTGCGGGACGTCCGCGAGGGTCGTCAGCGAGAGCAGCTTGAGACCGCGCTCGGCGCCGAGGAAGTCGGCGACGAAGTCGTCGGCAGGGCGGGCGAGGAGCTCGGTGGGGGCCGCGCACTGGACGAGGTGACCGCCGGTGCGGAAGATCGCGATGCGGTCGCCGAGCCGTACGGCTTCGTCGATGTCGTGCGTGACGAAGACGATGGTCTTGTTCAACTCCTTCTGGAGTCTGACCAGTTCGTCCTGGAGCTGGGTGCGGACCACCGGGTCCACGGCGCCGAAGGGCTCGTCCATCAGCAGGACCGGCGGGTCGGCGGCGAGCGCGCGGGCCACGCCGACGCGCTGCTGCTGGCCGCCGGAGAGCTGGTGCGGGTACCGCTTGCCGGCGTCGGCGGCGAGGCCGACGGTCTCCAGGAGTTCGGCCGCGCGTGCCCTGGCCTTCTTCCTTCCGTGGCCGAGGAGCAGCGGCACGGTGGCGATGTTGTCGAGGACGGTGCGGTGCGGGAAGAGCCCCGACTGCTGGATGACGTACCCGATGGAACGGCGCAGTTCGGCGGCGTCCTGCTGGGTGACGTCCTTGCCGCCGACCTTGATGACGCCCGAGGTCGGTTCGATCATCCGGTTGATCATCCGAAGGGTGGTCGTCTTGCCGCAACCGGAGGAACCGACCAGTACGGTGACCCCGCCTTCCGGCATCTCCAGGGTGAGGTCGTGAACTGCTGTCGTGCCGTTGGGGAAGCGTTTGTGGACCGCGTCGAACTGGATCATGAGTTGTCCCTTGCCCGGCTGTATAACGTCATGCAGAGTTCTCGGTGTCTGAATAGTTTGTCAATGTCTCCGCGTTAATCCGAGGTAACGGATGGCCGGCTGGCAAGATCGAGTGTCCTGATTGAGGGGAGTTCGTCGCCTTATGTCGTCTCAGATCGTGGACGCCTCTGATGTGTCTCTGTCCGGGGGCACCGATCTGGTCGTCCTCGACGGGGTCGGCTTCGGGGTCGCCGATGTGGTCCGGCTCGCCGACGGGGAGGCCCGACCGGTCGCCGGCACCGACGCGATGAAGCGCGCGACCGAGTCCTGGGACGCGGCCCGCCAGATCGCCGCGACCGGCCGCGTCTACGGCCGCTCGACCGGCGTCGGCGCCAATCGGAACGAGGACGTGCCCACGGAGGCGGCAGCCGAACACGGCCTACGACTGCTGCGCAGCCACGCAGGCGCGATCGGCGACGAGCTCCCGGCCCGCGAGGTCCGCGCGATGCTCGCCGTCCGCGCCAACCAGCTGCTGGCAGGCGGCGCCGGCCTGCGCCCCACGGTCGTCACGGCACTGTGCGAGGCGCTGGAGAACGGGGTGTATCCGGTCGTCAACGAGTTCGGCTCGGTGGGGACGGGGGACATCGCGGCGCTGGCTCAGGTGGGGCTGGCGTTGGTGGGGGAGCATCCCTGGCGCGGGATGGGCCAGGATCCGGTCGGCGTCCCCGAGCCCCAACCCCTCGACAACAACGACGCGTTGGCGCTCATCAGCAGCAACGCGCTCACTCTCGGGCAGTCCGCGCTCGCGCTGCACGAGTTGCGGGGGCTCATCGGGGCGACGCAAGTCGTCGGGGCGCTCTCGCTGCTCGCCGTCGACGGGTCGCACGAGCCGTTCGCCGCGCCGGTGCACGCCGCTCGTCCGCATCGGGGGTCGAGCGAAGTGGCGCGGCGGATGCGGGAGTTGATCGGGGCCGCCGACCGGCCCACTCCGCCGCTCGGGCGGATCCAGGACCCGTACGCCTTCCGGTGTCTGCCGCAGATCCATGGGCCCGCGCACGACGCGGCGGACGCGCTGGAGGACGTCCTCGCGATCGAGATCAACGCCGCCGCCGAGAACCCCCTCATCTCCGTGGAGGACATGGCCGCCTACCACCACGGCGGCTTCTACCAGGCCCAACTCGCCCTCGCCCTGGACCACTTCAGGCTCGCGGTCACCCAGGTGGCCCGGCTGTCCACGTCCCGGCTGTCCTCGCTCAACGAGCCCGCGTTCACCCGCCTCAAGCCCTTCCTCGCCGACCAGGAAGCGGCCTCCTCCGGCATCATGATCCTGGAGTACGCGGCCGCCGCCGCCCTCGGCGACCTGCGCGCGTTCTCGGCTCCCGCCTCGCTCGGGCACGCTGTACTCTCCCGGGGCGTCGAGGAACAGGCCAGCTTCGCCTCGCTCGCCGCACGTCAGACACTGCGCGCCTGTCGCGCGTACCGTCTCGTCGTCGGCTGCGAACTCGTCGCCGCCGTACGGGCGTTGCGCCAGCGGGGGCTGCGGCCCGACCCGGAACTCCCGGTCGGCCGAGCGCTGGAGCTGGCCGAGTCCGTACTCACCGACGAGACGGCGGACCGGCCGCTCACGGACGATGTGACGGCGGCGACGGGACTGCTCGACCGGTTCACGGACATCTGGAGGGGGAGCACGGCATGAGCGTGGACGGCACGGTGGACAGGGCGGGCAGGGTGGACAGGGCGGACAGGGGTATGGACGTGACCGACAGCCCGGCCGCACGGTTGCAGGCGCTCTTCGAGGGGCACCGGCTCACGCCGACCCAGCGGCGCATCGCGCACAGCATGGTGCGCCGCGCCGCCGACGTGCCGTTCCTCTCCAGCGTCGAACTCGCCGAACTCGCCGGCGTCAGCCAGCCCTCCGTGACCCGCTTCGCGGTCGCCCTCGGCTTCGACGGCTACCCGGCGCTGCGCAAACACCTCCGAGAGGTCGCGCCCATCGAGTCGACGACGGACACGGCGTCGTACAACGAGTACCAGCAGGCCGTAGAGGCCGAGATCGAGAACCTCAAGCACCTCTCCGAGATACTGGCCGACCCCCGCCCGGTCGCCAAGGCAGGCCGCCTGCTCGCCGCCTCCCGCCCGCTGCCGGTGCTCGGTCTGCGCGCGGCGGCCTCCCAGGCGTACGGCTTCGCGTACTTCGCCGCCAAGGTCCATCCGGACGTACGGCTGCTCAACGAGGGCGGCACGATGATCCACGACCGGATCGACGCGGCCGTCCGGGCCGGTGCCACCACCCTGCTGTGTTTCGCGCTGCCCCGGCACCCGCGCGAGGTCGTCGACACCCTGACGTACGCGCGGGAGGCGGGCCTGACCGTCGTCACCGTCGCGGACTCGGCGTTCGCACCCGTCGCCAAGGTCTCCGACCTCCTGATCCCGGCCGCCGTCGGCACCGGCCTCGCCTTCGACACGGCCTGCGCGCCGATGCTGCTCGGCCGGGTGTTGTTGGAGGCGATGTGCGACGACCTGCCCGACGCGCAGGCCCGGTTGGAGGAGTTCGACGCGCGGGCGGCGGCGCGGGGGCTGTTCGTGGAGTGAGACATCCCGTCCCGTCCGCTGTCTTCTCAGACTCGTCTCACGTTCCCTCACTAGTCTCCCGGCACTACGGAGCTGTGCCGGGACGACCAGGAGGCAGGACGTGGCACGCGGAGATCGCAGAGTCCAGGGGCTGGCCCGAGTGGCCGTCGTCGTACGGGCCGGAGCCGCCCCGACCTGGTGGTTCGGGGTGCTGGCGGCAGGTCTCGGCCTACTGCTGCCCGGCATCACCGGGCGCCGGATCGGGGTGATGGCCGGGGCCGCCCTGTTCATCGTCGCGGCGCTCGTGGTGTCGTACACGCGCCGCAAGCGCTACACCACCCTCGCCCGCGCAGCCGCCCGGGCCGGAAAGCACGATGTGCTCCAGGACCGCGCGGTCACCGTACGGAACTGGCGCCGGGCCCACCGCTGGTGGCTCGTCCTCGCCTTCGCGCTCGCGCTGGCCGGCGGGTTCGCCGTACCGGCGGCCGGCGGCATGCTGCTCGCCGGCGCCGGTACCGGGCTGCGCCTGAAGGCCGCCTGGCTGGGCCGCCGCGAACGGGCCGACGACGCACTGCTGTGGATCCGCGTCGACTGGCTGGACAGGCGGGGCGGCGCCCCGGCCGGCAAGCCGGTCAAGGGCTACCGCTCCACCGGTATCGCCGCGGGCGACGCGACCCCGGGCGGGGCGCGCCGCCGCAGCGACGTCTACGCGTAGCCGAATCCCGTAGCCGGATCCCGGAGTCCGGCCTACACCTCCAGATCCGCCTCGATCCTCTTCAACTGGTGCCGGGCCATCGCCAGGTTCGCGCGGCCGGCGTCCAGCACCAGGTAGAGGAACAGACCGTTGCCGCCCCGGCCCTTGAGCAGGCGGATCAGGTGGTACTGGCTGGAGAGGGTGATCAGGATGTCCTCGATCTCGCCCTTCAGGCCGAGGTGCTCCATCGTGCGCAGCTTGGAGCGCACGACGTCGGTGTTCCCGGCGGCGGCGACGCCGAGGTCGAAGGTCTTGCTGCCGCCCATCGTGCCGAGCGCCATACCGCTGGTGTAGTCGACGAGCGCGACCCCGGTCGCGCCCTCGATGGAGGTCAGCGCCTCTTTGAGGGAGGTTTCGGTGTTGGCCATGACAGTGCTCCTTTGGGTCCGTTCAACTTTCCGTGGTGGTGCGCGCGTTGGTGCCTGTGGTGGTGCGTGGTGCGCGCGCTGTTCTCGTTCGTGCGGTGGTGGTCTTGGTGGGCGCGGCCCGGGCCTGTTCCTCGGCCTCGGCCTCGGCTTCCGCCGTGGCCGCCGCCTCGGCGTCGACCAGTTCCCCGATCCGGGCCCCCGCGCGGCGGCCCTCCAGCAGCAGCCGGCCGACGTTCACCCGGTCCTGCGCGAGCACGGTCAGCACGGCGCCGCGGCCCGCCGCGTAGGTCGCGACATAGCCGTAGACCCCGCGCACGATCAGCTCGCGGAAGTCGCCCTGCCCGGTCGCGTCCGCCATCCGTACGGCCACGCCCAGCGCCGTCGCGGTCAGCGCGGCCACCCGCTCCGGCTCGACGCCCGGGGTGTCCTGCGCCAGCACGAGACCGTCGACGCCCGCCGCCAGCGCCCCGGTCAGCTGGGGCACCCGCGCTCTCAACCGGCGCAGTTCGTCGAGGATCTCGGCCTCGGCGGCCATCGGCTCTCTCCTCTCGGCGCGTGCTCGCTGCCACTCAAAGGGCCTCCAGCGCATCCCTGAGCCTCTTCAGCAATGTGATGTCGGGATCGGTGACGTCGGGCAGCGGCGGCGCGGCGGCGGGCGCGGGCGGCCGGGGCGAGACGAGCCCCGCCGACACCAGCCGACGGACGTCCAGCAGCGTGGGGTAGGCCCGCCGGCCCAGCGCCCGCGCGATGTCCGTCGCCGTCCGTACGCCGTCCACCCGGGCCAGCACCGCCGCCTGCCGGGCGGTGATCGGCGGGGGCGCGACGGGGTCGGCCCGCACCAGCGGCGCGCCGTCCGTCGCCGCGTCCGGCCAGACGCGGTGCAGCAGATCGCGGCGGCGCAGCGTCTCCCGCTCCAGCGCGGCCACCGGAACCGGCCGCACACCCCCGAGCGGATGCGTGACGCCGTACCGGAAACGCCCCGGGGTGCTGCTCGGCGAGAGCACGAAGTACGCCGCGTCGTACAGCGCCCCCAGATGGCACAGCTCCAGCGCGCCCGAGCTCAACTCGCCGCCGTCCAGCAGCAGTCGGGTCGTGGCGTGCCGGTCGTCGGTCGCCCTGGCGGCGGCCTCCCAGGTCTCGGCGCGCAGGGTGCCGTGCGCGGTGAGGAGCAGGTCGAGACCGGGGGCGGACGGGCTCTCGGCGTGCACGACCGCGCCGTCGACGAGATGCAGACTGCCGCGCTCGCGCACGAGCACCCCGGTCGCCTCCTCGGCGGCGAGCCTGGTCAGCATCGGCGAGGCCCCGCCCCAGCCCCGCTCGCCGGCATCGGCCTTGGCCCGTACGGGCAGCCGCGGCGGCGGGGTGGCCTGCGTGGCCTTGACGGCCGTCATCCCAGCACCAGCCGTCCGGCCATCTCGCCGAGCCGGATCCGGGCCAGCGCCAGATTGCCCTCCGCGCGGGCCAGCCACAGATGCAGGAACACACTGCTGTCGAACGACGTCCGCACGAACCGCAGCACGTGATAGCTGTCCCGGTTGCTGACGATCAGATCCTCCAGCGGAGGATCGTCGGCCTCCTCCCCCTCGGCCGCGTCGGACGCGAACGCCCGGTGCTCGGCCGCCAGCCGAGCCAACTCCGCGGCCTCCGCCGCACTGGCCTCCTGGTCACCCCCGGGCGACTCTCCTACGACGCCCAGGGCCAGCCCGCTGGTCCAGTCGACCAGCGCGGCGCCCCGGGCACCGGGCAGTCGCATGGCCTCCAGTAAGCACTCGTCGATTCCGGGCACCGTGGCTCCCCTCCCGCCTGCGGTTCGGCTGAGTGACGACGAAGCTACGCACCGTATGGCCGAGGGGTGAGGGATCTGGCATTTTCCAGTGGGACATGCCCCGAGTGACTAAGGTGGGTCAACTGACCCCGTTTTCACACCAGTTGCGTGAGCCAGTTGAACCGCGCGCCCACCGGCGTGCGTCAACGGCGCCCGGGCGCGCTCAGAGTGGTGAGCGCGGCGGCGTGCGCCCCGCCGGATTCGGCCACGATCTCCGCGACGGTCTGCGGCTCCCGCACGGTCGCGAACGCCACACCCCCGGCACCGTCCTGGACGAACCCGTAAATGCCGGGCCGGGCAAGGGAGTTGTAGGCGTAGTGGGCCGCGAAGTAGTACGCCCCGGTGTCCAGCGCCGCCGCGTGGTCCCCCTGCTCCAGCAGGGGCAACGCCTGCCCCTGCGCGAGCAGATCACCCGCGAAACAGGCCGGACCGGCGACGTCCTGCACCACCTCGGGACCCGACTTGGGCCGCCCCTTCCCGTCGTAGGCGGCGATCCGCAGCGGCCACGACTGCGGCGCGTACACCGTCCGTGTCGCGACCTGCACCCCCGCGTGCGTGATCGCGATCGGCCGCCCGCCGGCGCTCTTCGCGTACTCGACCCGGGCCACCACCGTCCCCTGCTTGGCCAGCATCGACCGCCCGAACTCGGTCACCAGCCCGTACCGCCCGTCGAACAGCCCCGGCACCGCCTCCCTCAACAGCCGCGCGTACTGGGCGTACGTCGGGCTCGTCGCGTCCGTGCCGAAGTTCACCCCCAGCCCGCCGCCGATGTCGAGCGTGTCGATCTGCCGCCGCCCGAGCCGCGCGTTGATCTCCTCCGCCAGCTCGTACGTCTCGGCGACACCCCGCGCGAGCAGCGCCGGCGGAATCCCCTGCGACCCGGTGTGCGCGTGCAGCCGGCTCAGCCACGGCCGCTCGGCGAACGCCCGCACCACCCACTCGCGCGCCCCCTCGTCCCGCAGCGCCACCCCGAACTTCGAGGTCGCCGTGGCCGTGGACAGGGCGGCGATCGACCCGCCGCCGATCTGCGGATTGACCCGGATCCCGAGCGGCGAACGGCTACTGGCCGACCGCATCAGCCCATCGACGCGCTCCAACTCCTGCGGATTGTCGACGTTCACCGCGATCCCCAGCGCCAGCGCCTCCCGCAGCTCCGCCGTCGTCTTCGCGGGCGCGTCGAGCACGGTCCGCTCCGGCCGTACGCCCGCCGCCCGCGCCAGCGCCAACTCGCCCGGGCTCGCCACCTCCGCGCCGATGCCCTCCTCGTGCAGCAGCCGCAGCACCGGCACGAGCGGGCTCGCCTTCACGGCGAACGCGTGCAGCACGGGCGTCCCGGGCGCCGTCACCGCGTCGAACGCCGCGCGCAGCGCCGCCGCCGACTCCCGGACACCGGTCACGTCCAGCAGCGCGACGATGGGCGAGGCCGGCCCCAGCAGCCCCTGCTCCACGGCGGCCCGCACCGCCTGGTCCCGGCGCACGGTCCGCTCGGCGCCGTCCGTGTGACCCTGGTGTACGTCGTTCACTGCGTCCCCCGTCGTGTCGTTGTCGGTGGTCGTCCGGCCGGTCCGCATATCCGGCCGAACACCCACAGCCTGCCCACATCCGAGCCTCGATGTATTGACTAGTTCTATTCAGAACGCCAGGATGTGAATAACCGCAGTAAAGATGTGCCGTAGACATCCGCTGATCGCAGTCCGTTGATCGAAGTCCGCTAGGAGGCAGACCATGTCAGGACCCCGCCCCGTACGAGCACCGCGCGGTACGGAACTGAGCGCCCTGGGATGGCAGCAGGAAGCCGCCCTGCGGATGCTGCAGAACAACCTGGACCCCGAGGTCGCCGAACACCCCGACAAGCTCGTCGTCTACGGCGGCACCGGCAAGGCCGCCCGCGACTGGCGCTCCTTCGACGCCATGGTCCGCACCCTGCGCACCCTCAAGCAGGACGAGACGATGCTCGTCCAGTCCGGCCGCCCCGTCGGCGTGATGCAGACCCACGAGTGGGCGCCGCGCGTCCTCATCGCCAACTCCAACCTCGTCGGCGACTGGGCCAACTGGGAGGAGTTCCGGCGCCTGGAGGCCCTCGGCCTCACCATGTACGGCCAGATGACGGCCGGTTCGTGGATCTACATCGGCACCCAGGGCATCCTCCAGGGCACCTACGAGACCTTCGCCGCCGTCGCCGCGAAGAAGTTCAACGGCACCCTCGCCGGGACGATCACGTTGACGGCCGGCCTCGGCGGCATGGGCGGCGCCCAGCCCCTCGCCGTGACCATGAACGACGGCGTCGCGATCTGTATCGACGTCGACCCCCGCGCCATCGACCGCCGCATCGAGCACCGCTACCTCGACGTCAGGGCCGACAACCTGCGCCACGCGCTGGAGCTGGCCGTCGAGGCCCGCGACGCCCGCCGCCCGCTCTCCATCGGCCTCCTCGGCAACGCGGCGGAGCTGCTTCCGCAGATGCTCGCCGAGGGCGCCCCGATCGACATCGTGACCGACCAGACCTCGGCCCACGACCCGCTGGCCTACCTCCCGGTGGGCATCGACTTCGACGACATGGCCGACGCCGCCGCAAAGGACCCGGCGGGCTTCACCGTCCGCGCCCGCGAGTCCATGGCCACGCACGTCGAGGCGATGGTCGGCTTCATGGACGCAGGCGCCGAGGTCTTCGACTACGGCAACTCGATCCGCGGCGAGGCCCAACTCGCCGGATACGAGCGGGCGTTCGCCTTCCCCGGCTTCGTCCCCGCCTACATCCGCCCCCTCTTCTCCGAGGGCAAGGGCCCCTTCCGCTGGGCCGCCCTCTCCGGCGAGGCCTCCGACATCCACAAGACGGACAAGGCGATCCTCGACCTCTTCCCGGAGGCTGAGTCCATTCAAAACGCGTCCCTGCACCGCTGGATCAAGATGGCGGGCGAGCGGGTCCACTTCCAGGGACTCCCGGCCCGCATCTGCTGGCTCGGCTACGGCGAGCGGGACAAGGCCGGCGAGCGCTTCAACGACATGGTGGCGAGCGGTGAGCTGGCCGCCCCGCTGGTCATCGGCCGCGATCACCTCGACTCCGGCTCCGTCGCCTCGCCCTACCGCGAGACCGAGGCCATGCTCGACGGCTCCGACGCGATCGCCGACTGGCCGCTGCTGAACGCGATGGTGAATGTGGCGTCGGGCGCGTCCTGGGTGTCGATCCACCACGGCGGCGGCGTCGGCATGGGCCGCTCCATCCACGCGGGCCAGGTCTCGGTGGCCGACGGCACGAAGCTCGCGGGCGAGAAGCTCCGCCGAGTCCTCACGAACGACCCCGGCATGGGCGTCATCCGGCACGTGGACGCCGGCTACGACATCGCGGAGCGGGTTGCCGACGAGCGGGGTGTGCGGGTGCCGATGCGCGAGGGTGACGACGCGTGACCCTTCCGGGAGACGAGCGGGGCGGGGACTCCTCGGTGGGGACAGGAAGCCGGGCGTCGGCTGTGCCGACCGGTGATTCCTTCCACGAGATGTGGCGCGAGCTGCTCCCCATCGGTCGGCACCCCGACTCCGGTGGCTATCGCCGGTTCGCCTGGACGGGTGCCGACGCCGAGTGCCGGGCCTGGTTCGAGGAGCAGGCCAAGGCGCGCGGCCTGACCTACGAACTCGACCGCAACGGCAACCAGTGGGCCTGGCTCGGTGACCCCGCTGCCGGGGACGCCGTGGTCACCGGGTCGCACCTCGACTCGGTACCCGACGGCGGCGCCTTCGACGGACCCCTCGGAGTCGTCTCGTCCTTCGCCGCGCTCGATGAACTGCGGGGCAGGGGCGTGGAGTTCACCAGGCCGCTCGCCATCGTGAACTTCGGTGACGAGGAAGGCGCCCGCTTCGGGCTCGCCTGTGTCGGGTCGCGGCTGACCGCCGGGCAGCTCACCGTCGAGCAGGCGCACCGGCTGACCGACGGCGACGGGGTCACGCTCCCGCAGGCCATGGCGGCGGCCGGCTACGACGCCGACGCCATCGGCCCCGACCCCGAACGGCTCGCCCGCATCGGCGCGTTCGTCGAACTCCACGTCGAACAGGGCCGCGCCCTGGACCTGTCCGGCGACCGGGTCGGCATCGCCAGCGCCATCTGGCCGCACGGACGGTGGCGCTTCGACTTCCGGGGCGAGGCCAACCACGCCGGCACCACCCGCCTGGTGGACCGCCGCGACCCGATGCTGTCGTACGCCGAGACCGTGCTCGCCGCCCGCCGCGAGGCCCAACTCGCGGGCGCCGTCGCCACGTTCGGGAAGATCGCCGTGGAACCGAACGGCGTCAACGCCATCCCCTCCCTCGTGCGCGGCTGGCTCGACTCCCGCGCCGCCGACCAGGACACCCTGGACACGGTGGTCACCGGCATCGAGAAGGCGGCCCGCGAGTACGCGGAGGCGCACGGCATCGACCTCGACATCGTCCGGGAGTCCTTCACTCCCGTCGTCGAGTTCGACCACGCCCTTCGCGACGAACTCGCCCGAGTCCTGGGCGCGGGTTCGGGCGCGGGCGCGGGTTCGGGTACGGAACTCACCGTCCCCGTCCTCGGCACCGGTGCCGGACACGACGCCGGAATCCTCTCGGGGAGCATCCCGACCGCCATGCTGTTCGTGCGCAATCCCACGGGCGTCTCGCACTCCCCGGCCGAGTTCGCGGCCGAGGACGACTGCGTGGCCGGGGTGACCGCACTCGCCGACGTACTGGAAGGGCTGGCCTGCAGGTGACGCACCCCACCACGCACCCCACCACGCGGATGTACTGGCTGGAACACGCCTGGCTCGACACCAACGTCGAGCCGGGCGTCGCCCTGGAGGTGGGTGACGGACGGATCGCGGCCGTCCGCACCGAGGTCGACACCCCGCCCCCCGGCGCCGAGATCCTGCGCGGACTCACCCTCCCCGGCCTCGCCAACGCCCACAGCCACGCCTTCCACCGCGCCCTGCGCGGCACCGTCCAGGTCGGCTCCGGCACCTTCTGGACCTGGCGGGAGTTCATGTACTCCTTCGCCGACCAGCTCACCCCGGACACCTACCACGCACTGGCCCGCGCGGTGTACGCCGAGATGGCGCTGGCCGGGATCACGGCGGTCGGCGAGTTCCACTATGTGCACCACGCGCACGGCGGCACCCCGTACGCCGACCCCAACGCCATGGGCGAGGCCCTCATCGCCGCCTCCTCCGAAGCCGGTATCCGCATCACCCTCCTCGACACCGCCTACCTCTCCTCCGGCTTCGGGCAGCCCCCCAACCACCACCAGCTCCGCTTCTCCGACGGAAGCGCGGACGCCTGGGCGGAACGCTGTTCACTTCTCAAGGAACGGGATCACGCGAGGATCGGTGCCGCGATCCACTCCGTACGGGCCGTGCCCGCCGGTGAGTTGGCGACGGTGGCCCGCTGGGCCGAGGAGCGGCGGGCCCCGCTCCACGTCCACCTGTCCGAGCAGACGGCGGAGAACGACGCCTGCCGCACGGCCCACGACTGCACGCCGACCCAACTCCTCGCCGACCACGGGGTGTTGGGCCCGCGCACCACGGGCGTCCACAACACGCACCTCACGGACGAGGACATCGCGCTGCTGGGCTCCACCGGGACGGGCACCTGCATGTGCCCGACGACGGAACGGGACCTGGCCGACGGCATCGGCCCGGCGGTCGCCCTCCAGCGAGCCGGCTCACCCCTCTCCCTCGGCTCGGACAGCCACGCCGTCATCGACCTGCTCGAAGAGGCCCGCGCGATGGAGCTGAACGAGCGCCTGCGCACCCGCACCCGGGGCCACTGGACGGCGGCGGCCCTGCTCCGCGCGGCCTCGGCCGACGGCCACGCGGCACTCGGCTGGGACGAGGCGGGCAGCCTCACGGCAGGCGCCCTCGCCGACTTCACGACGATCGCGCTCGACTCGGTCAGGACAGCGGGCCCGGTACCCAGGCTCGGCGCCGAGACGGCCGTATTCGCGGCGACGGCAGCGGACGTACGGCACACGGTCGTGGGCGGCCGGCACGTCGTACGCGACGGGGCGCACGCGCTCGTACCGGATGTGCCGCAGGCCTTGGCGCAGGCAGTCGAAGCCCTGCGTGCCTGACAACCACCCACGAGGACACGATGAGTAGCAGCACTGTCATCACCAACATCGCCACGCTCGTCACCAACGACCCCTCCCTGGGTGATGGCTCGCCTCTCGGTCTGATCCAGGACGCGGCCGTCGTCATCGACGGCGACCGCATCGCTTGGACCGGTGAAACAAGCAAAGCACCCGCCACTGACAATCGGGTCGACGCCGGTGGAAGGGCGGTCCTGCCGGGCTTCGTGGACTCCCACTCGCACCTCGTCTTCGCGGGCGACCGCACCCAGGAGTTCAACGCCCGCATGTCCGGGCGGGCGTACAGCGCGGGCGGCATCCGTACGACGGTCGCGGCGACGCGCGCGGCGAGCGACGCGGAACTGGAGGCGAACCTCACCCGTTACCTGGACGAGGCCCTCCGCCAGGGCACCACCACCTTCGAGACGAAGTCCGGCTACGGCCTGACGGTCGCCGACGAGTCCCGCGCGCTCCGCATCGCCGCCGCGCACACGGACGAGGTGACGTACCTCGGCGCGCACATCGTCTCGCCCGACTACGCCGACGACCCCGCCGCATACGTGGCACTGGTCACCGGCGAGATGCTCGACGCCTGCGCCCCGCACGCCCGTTGGATCGACGTGTTCTGCGAGAAGGGCGCGTTCGACGGCGACCAGGCGCGCGCGATCCTCACGGCGGGCAAGGCGAAGGGCCTGCACCCACGCATCCACGCCAACCAGCTCTCCTACGGCCCGGGCGTCCAACTCGCCGTAGAACTGGACGCGGCGAGCGCGGACCACTGCACGCATCTCACGGACGCGGACGTGGACGCACTGGCGGCCGGCCGGACGGTCGCGACGCTCCTCCCCGGTGCCGAGTTCTCGACGCGGGCGCAATGGCCGGACGCGCGCCGCCTGTTGGACGCGGGCGTCACGGTCGCCCTGTCGACCGACTGCAACCCCGGCTCGTCCTTCACCTCCTCCGTCCCCTTCTGCATCGCGCTGGCCGTACGGGACATGGGGATGACTCCGGACGAGGCGGTGTGGGCGGCCACGGCGGGCGGGGCGGCGGCGTTGCGACGCGACGACGTGGGCCGGGTCGTGGTGGGGGCGCGTGCCGACTTGACTCTGCTGGACGCGCCGAGCCATGTGCATCTGGCGTATCGGCCGGGGGTGCCGTTGGTGAGTGGGGTGTGGCGGCGGGGTATGCGGGTGGTCTGACCAGGGCATCTCGGAGGATTTCAACGGATCTCATACGTCCCCTGTCCGCTGAAAGCGGGTTGAGGGCGTCGTGAAACCGGGTGGGCGCAGGCTCTGTTCCAGAAGGAAGGCGAACCGAGCCCCGACCGGGGCCGCGCCCGATCCCAAGGAGCAGATCATCATGGCCATCACCCTTACCGACCAGGACAAGAACACCCTGCGTACCGCCGCGTACGGCGCCGTCACCCTCCTGTCGGCAGCCGGTGCCGTCGCCGGCTCGCCGCACCGGATCGCCACCCAGGGCAGCCTCGCCCTGAGCTCGGCGACCGGTCAGGTCGGCCACGTGCTCGCCGAGCACTCCAAGATCGCGAACCTGGACGGCAAGTCCGTGGCCGAGATCGCCGACCACGTGCTGCCCGCCCTGACCAGCGCGATGAGCCTGCTCACGAAGCAGGATCCGGCGGAGGCCGACAACTTCCGCAGCACCGTCCTGGTCACGGTCGAAGCGGCGGTCCGGCCCAAGAAGGGCGAGGTCAGCCCGGTCATGACGGAGATGGTCCGCAAGATCACCACCGCCCTCGACGCCGCGTGATCGGGTGACTGTCGGTCGAGAAGGTGGCTGGTACCGGGGCGACTGTCACGTGCACTCGGTGTGCTCGCACGGCGGTGAGCTGACGCCGGAACGTCTTGCCGTCGAGGCGCGGGCGGCGGGACTGGATTTCCTGACCGCCACCGAGCACAACAACGCCGATACGCACGGCACTTGGGGTCGCTACGGCGGCGACGATCTGCTGGTGATCCTGGGGCAGGAGGTCACCACCCGTACCGGGCACTGGCTCGCGCTGGGGGTCCGGTACGGGCGGGTGGTCGACTGGCGGTACGGCGTGCGGGACGGGGTGATCGACCGGCATCTCGACGAGGTCCATCGGGGCGGTGGGCTGTGTGTGGTCGCCCATCCGCACGCGCCGTACGACTCGGGGACGTTCCTGTACCCGTACCAGGGGTTCGACGTGGTGGAGGTCTGGAACGGGCCGTGGACTTCGGACCTGCCCTGGCAGGCGGACAACGAGGCGGCGTTGGCGGAGTGGGGGAGTGGTCTTGCGGCGGGTGTTCGGCAGGGCGGGTGGCGGCCGGCGATGGGCAACAGCGACGCACACCTGTCGGGCCAGATCGGCGTTCCGCACACCGTGGTGCGGGCCGGTGAGCTGAGTACGGCCGCGGTGCTCGCCGGCATTCGCGCCGGGCGGAGTTGGATCGCCGGTTCTGCCGACGTCGAGTTGTCGTTCGAGGTCTCTGCGGGCGCTCAACGGGTGTGTATCGGCGGGCAGTTGGAGAGTGGTGCGGGACCGGTCGTGGCGCGGGTGGGTGTGAGGGGTGTGCCTTCGGGGGTGGTCAGTCTTCACACCGGGGCGGGGAAGGTCCACGTTGCTTCGCTGTCCGCTGCGGGAGTGGGCGCGGTGGAGTGGCGTACCAGTGCGCGGGAGTCGGCGTTCGTCCGGGTCGAGGTGCGTCATCCCGGGGGGAGCATGGCGGCGCTGAGCAACCCGGTAACTCTGCTCTGATCACGGGGTGTTGGGTGCCCTCGCGCACAACGCGTCGTCGATCAGGGCGCTGGCCGCGTTCTCCTGGGCCAGGATGTGCTCCAGGGTGTCGCCGCGTGCCTCGGACATGGAGACGACGGCGCTTCGCCTGCCGTCGTCGGTGACACCGTTGAGGGTGATGTAGCCGCCGTCCCCGCCCTCATGGCCCCAATAGGTTCCTCCGCAGCTCAGGGGGCGTTCGGCCAGGCCGAGTCCGTATCGGCCACCGGGCCAGAGCTGTTGGACCTCCGCGCTCACGGGGACGGTGTGCTTCATCTCGGCCAGTTGTCGCGGCGGCAGCAGGCGGCCGGCGAGCAGCGCGCGGAGCAACGCGTTCTCGTCCCGCGTGGTCGTGACGAACGAGAGGTTCTCGTAGTCCACGGGTATCTGGTCGGTGACGTCCACCTCGGAACCGGGGCCGAAGAGTTGGTAGGCCTTGGCGTGCGGCCGGGGCAGGGTCGGTGAAGTACCGCGCCACCGGGTTTGGTTGAGGCCGAGCGGACGCAGGATCCGGTCTTCGATTTCCTGGTGGGCGGGTCGGCCGGAGGCTTTCTGGATGAGGGTGCCGAGCAGGACGTAACCGGTGTTGGAGTAGCTCCAGCCTTCGCCCGGTGGGGAGTTCGGCGCGTGGGCCATGGCGCGAGTGACCAACTGCTCGGGGCTGTAGACGAAGTAGCGCTGCTGGTAGTACTCGGCCGGTGTGGTGTACCCGGGGAGGTCGTCGCGGATTCCGCTGGTGTGCTGGAGCAGTTGGCGGACGGTGATGCGGCTGCCGTCGTTGCCGTTGCCCCGCACCACTCCTGGCAGCCAGTGATCGACCGTGTCGTCCAGGGACAGCCTGCCCTCGGCCTCCAACTGGAGCACCACGGTGGCGACCAGCGTCTTGGACGTGCTGGCCATGCGGAAGTAGCCGTCGGAACGGACCGGGCGGCCGGTGTTCAGGTCGGCGGTACCGCTGGTGGCGACCCACTCCCGGCCACCGGCCGCGACCACGCGGGCCTGCACCCCGCTGACACCGAGCGCGTGGATCGCCTTGGTGTTCTGCCGTAACCGCTCCGCGGGGGAGGGGGTGGTGGGCTGGGCTACGGCGGTGCCCATCTCTGCGGCGAGCAGGGTGGCTATGCCGAGTGCGATGACGAGGTGCTTCCGCAGGTCCGAGGTCATGGCTGAACGCTAGTTTCGCTCTTCGGCGGGGGCGATCCGGTGTGCCCCAGGAGAGGGGTGGGGGATAGCCCCCGGTGCGGCGGGAGTGCTCAGGGGTGGAACAGGCCTGACTTGATGCCGTGTATGAGGTGGGTCAACGGAGCGCGGGCGGTGGTGAGTTCGGTGTTCGGCGTGACGCTTTCGCGGAGGTGGAAGGCGTTACGGGTGGTGGCGAGTTCGACGCAGGTGTTGCCGTCGCCGCCGTCCGAGAAAGTGGACTTCTGCCAGTGCTTGTTCCCGGGCATGTGGGTCCTCGCGATTCCTTCTGCCAGGGTGCCGTTGGTCAACGGGCTGTGGATCGGCCTGCCTTGATGCCACGTATGAGGTGGGTCAAGGGGGCGATGCTGGTGGTGAGTTGGGTGGTGGGGGCGTCACTCTCGCGCAGGCGGAGAGTGTCGGGGGCGGCGGCGAGTTCGACGCAGGTGTTGCCTTCGCCGCCGTCCGAGAACGTGGACTTCTGCCAGTGCAGGGCGTGGCTCATGGTGCGTCTCACAGTTCCTTCGTCAGGTGGTGGATGAAGTCCCGCGACGCCGTGGAGTCCAGCGACGCCTTCTCCACCTTACGGAAGAGCGCTCGGAGCCGTTTCAACTGCGCTTCGGCATCGATGAACATGGTCCCGCCAGGGGTGTCCCTGAGCCCGGTGTCCAGTTGGGCCAACGGACCGCCCATGTACATCATTGAGGCGCCGGCCCCGGCGAAGCCGTCCTGGTCGGTCGGGATGACGCGAACCGTGGCGTGCCCCTCCTCGATCTCGGTCAGAATGCGGCGGAGTTGGGTGATGGATGCCTGGCGGTCCGCCACGCGGATCCGCAGTGCGAACTCGTGGATGACCGTCTCGTACGGCGTCGGGTTGTCGCCTTCGATGACGGCTCGCCGCTTCATCCGGTGGTCCACCCGGGGTGCCAGTTCGCTCTCCGGTAGCTCCGGACGCATGTACCCGAAGACCGCCCGCGCATAGTCCGGCGTCTGGAGCAGCCCGGGGACGTGCGTGATGACGACTTCCCGCAGGAACTTCGCGTGGTGCTCTGCCTCGGCCACGTCCAGGTTCACCTGGGGTAGGACACCTTTGTACTCGTCCCACCACCCGCGTGTGCGCTCGGTCGCCATCGCCACGAGGGCCTCGATCAACTCCTCGTCCGTGCAGGCGCAATGAGCCGCCAGTCTGCGCAGCCGTTCCTCGCTGATCGCTGAACTGCCGGCTTCGATCTGGCTCATGTGTGCCGAACTCGACCCAAGGAGCCCGGCCACCTCTTTGGCCGGCTTGCCCGCGGCCTCCCGTAGCTTGCGCAGCTCGGAACCCAGGCGCATGTGTCGGGCGGTGGGCTGGTTCCGCATGGTCATCCGAGTAACTGCCTCTCTGGGACTCCTCGTTCGGGGTCAGATTACGCGAGGCGGTTGCAGGGGTACGAATTTACACCCTACTGTCGGTGATGCCACGCACACGCTGCGGAAGCGCACCGCTTCGTCCTGCCATGACGGATGCGGCACTGCCACCGCGCGCACCCAACACCGACCGCCCCGGAGCTGCCGCATGCCCGAATCTGAAACCCAACCCGAGCCCGAGCCCTGGGAGTACTCCCTCTCCGTCCCGCACGACCGCCGTGCCGTCACCGTCTGCCGCCGCACCCTCCGCCTCGTCCTCACCGTGCACGGTCTCATCCGGGTCGCGGACACCGCCGAACTCCTCGCGACGGAGCTGGTGGCCAACGCCGTACTCCACACAAAGGGTCCGGTCATGCTCCGCGTGAGCTGGTCGGCGGGGGTGCTGCGGGTGTCGGGGCGTGGGACGCGGACCCCGAACCCCCCGAGCCGCCGGGGCAGTTGGCGAATCTTTTGGACGCTGAGGCAGGCCGAGGCCTCGCGTTGGTGCGGGCCTGCGCCGATCTCTGGGGCTGGCAGCCGTTGTCGAGGAACGGGCGGCGCGGCAAGTACGTCTGGTGTGACCTGAACGCCGCCTAGATCGTTGATCATCTCGAATTGATCGGACAGAAAGGAGAGTTGATGGTCAGCTCGTCGCACGAGGCGCTGCACCGGATCTTCCAGAAGGATCCCGCGCTTCTGACCCGTGCTCTGCAGGGCGTGTTAGGGATCCCCTTCCCCGAACCACGTGAGTTCGCCGCCATGAACGTGGACCTCACCGAGATCGAACCGGTCGAGAGGCGCGTGGACACGTTGCTCCGCGCGGAGACCGACGACGGGGCCTACCTCCTGGTCGTCGAGTCGCAGAGCGACATCGATAAGCGGAAACGCGGCAGTTGGCCGTACTACCTCAGCTACCTGCACGAGAAGTACCGCTGCGAACCCGTACTCATCGTCATCACCCAGAGCCACGCCACGGCCCGCTGGGCGGCGGAACCGATCCATCTCGGGGTACGCGGATGCCCCTCGCTGACGGTGCGACCGTTCGTCCTGGGACCGGACAACGTGCCGGTGATCGTGGACGACCGGGAAGCCGAACGGGATGTACCCCTTGCGGTGCTTTCGGCGATGACGCATGGCAAGGGTCCGCAGGCCGCCGTCATACTGGAATCCCTGGCAAACGCCCTGCGGACCATCGACCCGGACAGTGCCGCGGTCTTCGTGCAGTTCGTCGACTCGTGCCTGGCAGACCGCCAGGCCCAGCAGATGTGGAGGGACCTGATGACGGCGATCCAGTACTTCTGGCGGCACCCGCTGGCGGAGCAGGTACGTGAGGAAGGGCGGGCCGAGGGGTGGTCGGCAGCCATTCTCCGTACCCTCCAACGGCGTCAGATCGACGTCCCCGACGGTGTCCGCGACCGCATCCTCGCCTCCACCGACCTCGACGAACTCGGCACCTGGCTCGACCGCTCCCAACAGGTGTCCGACGCGATGGATCTGTTCGGCGACGACCGCTGAACCGTGCGGAACATCCAGTACTTCTGGCGGCACCCGCTGGCAGAACAGGTGCGTGAGGAAGGCCGGCGGGAGGGACGCGCTCAGGCACGCGCGGAGATCATTCTACGACTCCTCCGCGCACGTCAGATCGACGTCCCCACCCCCACCCGCGACCGCATCCTCGCCTCCACCGACCCCGACGAACTCGCCACCTGGCTCGACCGCTCCCACGACATCACCGACGCGAGGGAGTTGTTCACCGCACCGCGCTGTCCAGATGAGCGATGACCGCAGCCACATCACCACTCTCCGTATGCCGGATCAGCTCCAGCGCCGGGCGGACCAGGGCGCCCGGGCGGGCGATCAAGCGGGCGAGAACGGCGGCGCGGATGTCGAGGCGTTCGATGGTCGCCGCGCGCTCACTCTCACTCTGCCCCGCCAACAGCACCGCGTTCTCCCACGCCTCCGCGCGGGACTGGACGATGCTGAAGTCGAGGATCTGCTCGTCGGTGCGGCCGCCGACCTTGTCCAGGAGGGACAGGAGGGGTGACACCGCGTCGACCGAGTCCTGCACCGCCAGCACCACCCGCGCCAGGATGTCGTTGATCAGCAGGAAGTCGTGCCGTAGTGCCTGGATGTCCTTGCCGGGGTCGGTCCCCGCGGCGGCGACGGCCAGGTCGAGGTTGATGTGCGCGTTCACGCCGAGGATCAGGTGCTGGACGATGACCGTGTCGGAGTCGGCGAGCAGGCCGAAGGTCGCGCGCCAGCAACGTGGTCCACTGCCGTCGCGGAGCCACGCGTCGTGCGCGGCGAAGTAACGGTTGCCGAAGAGCGTGTCGAAGCGGTCCATCCGCAGGCCGTCCTCGAACTGGCCCTCGTGGATGGCCTTACGGATCTCGACCGTCACCTGTCGGTACAGCGCCGCGAAATACCCGATCCGGTCACCCGCACGGGTCGCCTCCCGCACGATCCCCGCAAGCCCGTCCACGACCTCGTCGATGTTCTGTGCCGTCATGCCCAACTCCCTTTTTCCGGAGCCTCAGTTCGGACTGCTGCCCAGTCTCACTGATAACGCCCGCTCCGGTACGGCACCCGCCTCACCCCGCCCGCCACCGCTGCTCCGCGCCCCCGCTCAACGGCACCAGCGACACCCCGGCACCGCCCTCCGGCGTCATCCCCGTCAGGATCGCGATCGCCGGACGGATCACCCCGTCCCCGTCCACCGTGAACCTCAGGTTGTCGCCGTGGCTCCCGTCCACCGAATCGCACTCCCAGATGCCGACCCCCTTCTCCACGGACCCCCGGCTGTCCAGGCACAGGTCTGAGTCGGCCGACGACTGCACCACCCCGCGTGCCGCGTCCACCCGCCACAACTGCGTGTCGGACGAGGTGCACGGTGCCGTGATCACATCCGCGCCCTCCGTCAGGTCGCCGTCCCGGATGTCCAGGCACCGGCCCGTGGAGACGTTCACGACCTGGGCGTACGTGCCGTTCGGCGCGTGGGTGGTGGGAGAGGGGGTGGGGGTTGCCGAGCGGGTCGGACTCGAACTCGGTTTCGGAGAAGGTGACTTGGAGGGGGATGCCGACGGCGTCACCGGGACCGTCGCCGTCACCGTCACCTCGGACGGGGCCGACGGGACGACCGCCACCGTCCCCGCCGCCGCTCCCGGACGCGGTGTCGCCCCACCCGGCCGCAGCACGAAGAACAGCAGCGGCACCAACGCCACCCCCAGCGCCGCCGAGGCCAGCACCAGCCGACGCGAGGGCGACCAAGTCGAGGGAGTACTGAGGGAGTTGCCCCTCACCTCCTCGCGACCGCTCATCGCGTACGACGTTCCCGCCCATGGCAGCAAACCCTCCGACAGCGTCGCCCGCGGAGCGTCCCGCAGCGCCGTCAGTTCCTCGTACGCGCCCGTGCAGTGGGCGCAGTGCGCCATGTGGGCGCGCAGGTCGGCGCTGTCGCGGGGGTGGTCGGGGCGTACCGACTGCTCGATCAGGCGCCGGAAGTCACCGCAGCGCGGGTCGTCGGAGGCGGCCAGGCGGGACTTCAGGCAGGCCTGCGCCATGGCCTGGAGGGCCTGTTCGGTGCCGTGGACGACGTCCTCGGGGGTGAGGCCGAGGAAGGTGGCGGTCACGGTCGCCGGCTCCCGCTCGACGATGCCGTACCAGACCAGGCCCTGGGTACGGGAGGAGAGGGAGAGGAACGGCGGGAGCATGGACGGGGCCGGGTCCGTCGTGTTCAGGAGCAGGAGGAGGCCGGAATCGAGGCCGGTCGAGCGGTCGTCCTGGGACCAGGACGCGGCCACCCGGCCTGTCAGCAGCAGGAGTTGGTGCCGCCAGGGGACTCCCGGGTCCACGCCGCGTGCCGTCTCGCGGGCCGCGAGGGTGAACGTCTGCGCCGCCAACTGCCGTGCCGCCGACTCGCTCGTGGTGCACAGGCGGGCGTAGGACAGCACGGACGGCTGGTGCCGGGTGCGGAGTTCCTGGAGGGCCGGGTAGAGCGTGGACGTGTCGGCGCGCAGCAGTTCCGTGAGCCGTGCGTCGGAAGCGTCGGCGGGGGTGTCGCCGTACTCGTCGGAGCGAACCATTCACCCGTCTCCTCGCGCCCGTCCTGACGGACCAGCCAGTTTGTCGGGTGACCATAGTGGTGGAAGAGGGCCGGTGGGGAAAGAGGTTTCTGTGGGTAACCCAGGGAACGGCACCGGAGCATCCGGGAACGCCTGAGCGCGGCGCACACACACGCGCGCCGCGCTCAGCACAGGCAGGGTGAACCCGGTCGGGGGACTGGACTACTCCTCGACCGTCAGGCCCTTCCGCAGCCGTACCAGGGTCCGCGACAGCAGCCGCGAGACGTGCATCTGCGAGATGCCCAGCTCGTCGCCGATCTCCGACTGCGTCATGTTGGCGACGAAGCGCAGGGAGAGGATCTGCCGGTCCCGGAACGGGAGTTCGGCGATCAGCGGCTTCAACGACTCGACGTACTCGATGCCTTCGAGTCCGTGGTCCTCGTAGCCGATACGGTCCGCGAGCGCGCCCTCGGAGTCGTCCTCCTCGGGCTGGGCGTCAAGTGAGCTGGCGGTGTAGGCGTTTGACGCCGCCATGCCCTCGACGACCTCGTCGCGGCTGAGCTTGAGGCGCTCGGCCAGCTCGGCCACGGTGGGGGCGCGGTCGAGCTGCTGGGCCAGTTCGTCGCCGGCCTTGGCCAGGTCGAGCCGGAGTTCCTGGAGTCGGCGCGGGACGCGCACGGACCACGAGGTGTCGCGGAAGAAGCGCTTGATCTCCCCGACGATGGTGGGCATCGCGAAGGTGGGGAACTCGACGCCGCGGCTGAGTTCGAAGCGGTCGATCGCCTTGATCAGGCCGATCGTGCCGACCTGGATGATGTCCTCCATCGGCTCGCTGCGCGAGCGGAAGCGGGAGGCGGCGAACTTGACCAGCGCGAGGTTGAGCTCGACGAGCGTGTTGCGGACGTACGCGTACTCGTACGTCCCTTCCTCGAGCGACTCCAGCCGCGCGAAGAGGGTCTTCGAGAGGGCGCGCGCGTCTACGGCGCCGATCTCGTCGTACGGGGGGATCTCGGGGAGCCCCTCGATGGGATTGGGATCCAGTTGTGCCGGTGGGGGTGTCGACGTCGCTGCCGGGGTAGGCGATGCGTCGAGCCGGGGTGACATGGCGTCCTCCATCGTTCTCGGCATATGGCTGCCGAAGCCGGTGCGTGCACTGCGGAGTGCGGCGCCTCCAAAGCCGGTTGTGTCGGGTCTTGTCGGTCGTATCGAATGTCCAAATACTTGTCTCTCCTAGCCCTACCCGCTTTCTGGAGCCCGCCGCAAGTGCGTTGTGTACCCATATGTCCATTTGTGGGCGGTTGTTCGGGTGTCGGAGAGTGTGAGGAAGGCGTAGTGTTCCAGCGCGAACGTCAACAGCCACGACCTCGGGAGAGAGAGACGGCATGGACCGCGGGACGGTCGGCAGCGCACAGTCTGGCCGGCTTCTGGTCGAGGTGCGGAAAGAGGGCCTCAGCGCTGTCGTGACACCGGCGGGTGAGTTGGATCACCACACCGCCGATCTGTTGCGGGAACCGCTGGAGGACCTGCTTGCCCATGGGTACGCACGGCTCGTCGTGGACTGCTCACGGCTGGAGTTCTGTGACTCCACGGGCCTGAACGTATTGCTCGGCGCGCGCCTGAAGGCGGAAGCCGCGGACGGCGGGGTGCACCTCGCGGGGATGAAGCCCGCGGTGGCGCGCGTGTTCGAGATCACCGGGGCGGATGCGGTCTTCACCGTCCACGACACCCTTGAGGCTGCTCTCGCCGACGAATAAGGGGTGTTTTGCCGGTTCGCCAGGGCAGGAGAACATCTGAACCTGTCGGAAACCGGAGCGACGAAAATGCACCTGACGCACGTACTGACTCTTGAACACGTACAGACTCTTGAATCGTGAACCGGTGAATCGGTGAGGTGAAGCGCTGATGAGCACCACCCGGCCCTACCCGCCGGGCGACCGCCCGGAGCCCGGTGGCGATTCCGCGCCGCCCGCCGGCGACGACGCCGAGCCCGCCATGGGGCGCGACACCCGCAGACTCGGTTTCGCGGGCGAGAGCGGGGTCGTACCCCTGGCCCGCGACTTCGCCCGCCAGGCCCTGTACGCCTGGGGCTGGCTGCCCGCCGAGGGCGCCGACCGGCGCGCCGCCGCCGAGGACGTGCTCCTCGTCGTCTCCGAACTGGTCACCAACGCCTGTCTGCACGCCGAGGGCCCGGACGAGATGTGGATCACCTGCGACAAGAAGGTGATCCGGGTCGAGGTCTCCGACCGCGGCGCGGGCCAGCCCGCCCCCAGGACCCCGCACCGCGCGGGCCGCCCCGGCGGCCACGGCATGTTCATCGTGCAGCGACTGTGCCTGGACTGGGGAGTCGTACGCACCCCGGGAGTCACCGGCAAGACGGTGTGGGCGGAGCTGGGCGCACCCGCCTAGGGTTACCCCCGGTCACCCCTTCCACTCGGCACTCCCTCCGTGCACGCCGGATCGTCACAACTCCGGCGTGCGCCTTGTCTTCCTTCCTCACGACCCCCGGCGTACCTTGACGGCCGATCTGATGTGCCGTCAGGAATGAGGGGACCGTGTCGTACCAGAAACGAACCGCAGCGCTCGCGTCCGTCGCGGCCCTCGCCGGCTCGGCGGTATTCATGGCCGCCCCCGCAGCGCGGGCCGACGTGGTCGACGTCAACTACAAGTGCGAGACGCCCATCGGCGTCAAGACCGCCGTCTCGCCGATCGACATCAAGGGCGTCAAGAGCGGCAGCGGCTACCAGCTCACCATGTCCTGGCAGAAGGGCGTCTCCTCCAGCCCCGTCGAACTCGGCAAGGGCGCGATGAGCCCGAGCGCCACCATCAAGCTGGGCGGCGCGGACAGCGGCACGGTCTCGGTGTCCGGCCCCGCCAACGCGGCCGCGATCCCCGCCAACACCCCCATCAAAATCAACGACTTGACGGGCACGTACACCCCGAAGGCGAGCGGCAAGGTCACCTTCACGGCGGCCGTCCTCACCATCAAGGCCCTCGGTACGACGACGACGTGCACCCCGACCAACAGCCCCGGCCCGTCCCTCACGTTGGACGTCACGGCGGCGGGCGGGTCGTCCGGGTCCACAGGCTCCACGGGTTCCACGGGCTCTACGGGTTCCACGGGTTCCAGCACCGGTACGGACTCCGGCGGCACCCTTCCGAAGACCGGCCCCGACGACTCGTTCGTCGCCCTCGGCACGCTCGGCGGCACGGTGCTGCTCGCGGGCGCGGCGGGCACCCTGTGGCTGACCCGGCGCAACCAGACGGCCCGCGCCCGCCGCTGACCGCCCCCTGCGAGACCGCCGCGCGCTTGCCGCGGTGGCCGAACGTCCGCGTACGGAAGTCGAGTTGACGGGATGACGGGAGCGGTGACGTGAGCGGCAAGGTGCGGGTTCCGGCGCTGGTGGCGATGCTCGCGCTGCTTCTGCTGCCGTTGACGGGGACGATGTCCGCCGCCGCCGCGGGCGGGCCCGCCGTGAATCTCTCGAAGTCGCAGGCGGGAGCGGGCGGTTCGATCACCGTCTCCGGGAGCGGCTGGCGGGCGGACGCCCTGCTGACGGTGCTGATCTGCGGACAGGCGACGCCCGCGCGCGGGGTGATCGGCGGGACCAACTCCTGTGCCAACGCGGACGGCAGAGCCGTCACGACGGACGCCAAGGGGGTCTTCAGCAAGAAGCTGCCGGTGTCCGAGCCGCCGGTGCCGTGCCCGTGCGTGGTGCATGTGGCGACGGTGACGGGGGCGAGCGCGTCGGCGGACGCGGTGTTCCAGGTGGCGGGTCACGCGATCGAACCACTCCCCGCCGAACCGTCGACCGGGCGCCTCTCGGTCCTGTCCGACCCCCGACTGGACGGTTCCAGCGGGCTGTTGACCTGGTTCGGGGCACCACCGTCCCGCACGCTGGTCTTCACTGTCGGCAACGCGGGCTCCTCCGCCGTCAAGAACCCCCTGTTCCAAGTCGGCACCGCCCACGGGGTGTTCGCACCGCAGTGGGACGACCAGCAGTTCAACGGCACGATCGCGCCCGGCGGCAAGGCGGAGATCAGACTCCCGGTCGAGCTGTCGGCCGGGGCGCACGGCGACTACGTCGTCTCGATGAAGTACGGCGGCCGGGTGCTCGCCGAACAGCCGTGGGGCGTGGGCCGCCCCTGGGGCGTGACCCTGTTCTGGATCCTGCTCTGCGTGGTCGTACCGGCGGCGGTGTTCCGTGTCGGAATGGCCGTCGTGGACCGGATCCGGCCACGACGGGCGGCCCGCAGCACGGGCCCGCCCCGGCACCGGGCTCTGCGCATGCCCACGCAACTCACCCTGCGCATGCCGAAGTTCGGCACGGCGGCCGATCCGCAGGAAGCCGCCCCTGTGACCTCGACCCTGCCGTGGTTCACCCCGGACTCCGATCCGGGCACGGCCGGCCGGCTCTCCGCACCGCACGACGACAGTCCGACGAGTCCGACGACTCCCACCAGGAAGGGACTTACGTGAGCAAGCCAAGGAGAGTCATATCGGCCGGCGGAGGCGGTGTACGGAGAGCGGGCGCGGCCACGTTCGCCCTGGTCCTCGGCGGTGCGGGTCTCGCGCTCGGGCTGAGCGCCCAGGCCGCGCAGGCCGCCGAGGTGTCCTACGCCACCCACTGCGTGCCGCCCGCCGGTATCGACCCGGTCGACGGCACCACCAAGGTCGAGATCACCGCGCCGGCCTCGGCGAAGGTGGGCGACACGGTCGACGTCGTCTGGAAGTTCACCCAGGCCGCGTCCAAGAACCCCGACATCATCGACCTCCCCGCCAACTCCGTTCAGCCGTCGGGCACGTTGAAGGCGGGAGGCGCGCAGACCGCGAACATCGCGATGGTGGGCCCGCGCGAGAACCCGGCGATTCCCAAGGGCGCGGTCATGACCCTGTCCGACATGAAGGGCTCGCTGAAGCTGACGACGGCGGGGGCGGTCACGCTGACTCCGGACGCGTACACGGTCAACGCGTTCTCGACGGACACGAAGTGCGCGCCGACGCAGACGGTCTCGCCTTCGGTGACGATCAACGTGACGGCGGGGGACGGCAGTTCGTCGAGCACGTCCCCGACCCCCTCGGACTCCACGTCGGCCACCGCGTCGGAATCCTCCTCGGAATCGGCCTCGCCCAGTGACTCGGAATCCGCGTCGGAGTCCACGTCCGCGAGCCCCAGCGACGGCACCGGCCAGACCGACTTCACCGGCAAGGAGGTCTCCGTCCCCTACGCGTGCAAGACGCCGATCGGTGACAAGAACGCGACCTCGGCCGTGCAGATCAACGCCACGAAGGACGGCGGGAGTTACGACCTCACCGTGCAGTTCAAGGGCTCGGTGATGGACAGCCCGGCCGACATCCCGGCGGACTCGGTGAAACCGTCGATGGAGGTCGTCCTGGGCGGCGCCGACAGCGGCACGGTCCATGTGGAGGGCCCGACCAACTCCTCCGCCATCAAGTCCGGCGACCCGATCGAGATCTCGGACCTGACCGGCACCTACAAACCGGGCGCGAGCGGGACGTCGACACTGGCCCCCGGCGTCCTCACGGTCAACGCCCTTGGTACGACGACGACTTGCACGCCCACGGAGTCGAAGGTCTCGCTGACCCTCGACACCACGGAACAGGCGAGCGGCGCGGCCGGGGGTTCCTCCACATCGGGCGGTACGTCGACCTCGACATCGACCTCCGGAGGCCTGGCGGAGACGGGCTCGGACAGCCACGGCGGTCTGAAGGCGCTGGGCCTCGTCTCCGGTACGGCGATCCTGTTGGGCGTGGCGGTGTTCACGTTCATGCCGGGGCGGAAGCGGGCTCGGTAGGCACCGGAAAACCCGAAGGGCGGCCGCACCGAGTGGTGCGGCCGCCCTTCGGCGGTTCGACGGGGGCTCAGTGCACGTCGCCCATGAGGGCCTTGACCTTCTTGCGGTACATCCAGACCGCCGCGCCCGCGAGGACCGCGAGGACGGCTTGCAGGGTGACGATGCCCGTCTTGTTGAGGTCGACGCCGGCGATGGACAGGAGGCCTGTCGTGGCGTCGCCCGCCGTGACCGCGAGGAACCAGACGCCCATCATCTGGGAGGCGTACTTCGAGGGAGCCATCTTCGTGGTGACGGACAGGCCGACGGGGGAGAGGGTCAGCTCGCCGACCGTCTGGACGAAGTAGATCGCCACCAGCCACATCGCCGCCGCCTTGTGACCGCCGTCGGCGATCGCGAGCGGGGCCAGGAAGAGGAAGAAGGACGCGCCGATCAGGACCAGGCCCATCGCGAACTTCGTCGCCGTGCTCGGCTCCTTGCCGCGGCGGGCCAGCGCCAGCCACGCCCAGGCGAAGACCGGGGCCAGGGCCATGATGAGGACCGGGTTGACCGACTGGTACCAGGAGATCGGGAAGTTCCAGCCGAAGACGGTGTTCTTCGCCGAGGAGTCGGCGAACAGGGACACCGTCGAGCCGCCCTGGTCGTAGATCATCCAGAAGACGGCCGCCGCGACGAAGAACCAGATGTACGCGGACATCTTCGACTGCTCGGCGCGGTCGAGGTCCCTGTCGCGCTTGATGCGGGCGATGACCAGGACGGGGATGAACAGGCCGGCGATCGTGATCGGGACCAGCAGCCAGTTCAGCGTGTAGTGGCCGGAGAATCCGACGATCGCGTAGAAGACGACCGCGACGGCCGCCCAGAGCGCCGACTTGCGCAGCGTGGCGGCCTTCTCCTCGGCGGACAGCGGCGTGGGGACGATGTCCGAGCGGGAACTGAGATGGCGCGTGCCGAGCAGGTACTGGGCGAGACCCAGGGCCATGCCGACGGCGGCGAGCGCGAAGCCGAAGTGCCAGTTGACCTTCTCACCGGCCGTGCCGATGAGCAGCGGCGCGGCGAAGGCACCGACGTTGATGCCGATGTAGAAGAGCGTGAAGCCGCCGTCGCGGCGTGGGTCGTCGGGGCCCTCGTAGAGGTGGCCGACCATCGTGGAGATGTTGGCCTTGAGGAGACCCGAGCCGATCGCCACCAGGCCGAGGCCCGCGAAGAACGTGCCCGAGGAGGGGAGGGCGAGGGTCAGGTGGCCGAGCACGATGATCACGCCCGCGACGGCGACCGTCTTGCGGGGGCCGAGGACACGGTCCGCGAACCAGCCGCCGGGCAGGGCGAGCAGGTACACGAGCGACAGGTACACCGAGTAGATCGCGGTCGCGGTGGCCGCGTTCATGTGCAGGCCACCCGGTGCCACCAGGTACAGCGGGAGCAGGGCCTTCATGCCGTAGTAGGAGAATCGCTCCCACATCTCGGTCATGAAGAGAGTGGCCAGTCCGCGGGGGTGGCCGAAGAAGGCGCTCTCGGAACCGGGGGTGCCCGGAGTCACCGAGTCCTTCGTCAGGCTGGACGCCATGGTCGTTCCTTGCTGGTCGGGCCTTGTTGGTCGGTAGGACCGCGCACAAAAAAGACCTTCAGCTGTGAATGCTCGCCAAAGGTCCCCAATGTCACTACGGGCGGTTCAGTCACCATACGGCAGGACACTGCCGGAAAAGGAAGGACTTGAGACATCGATCACAGGGATAAGTGGAACCGTGGCCGAATATTCTAAGGCGAATACAAGGATCACACCCCACAGGCACAGGTTCGGACCAGATTCTTCACCGTGGTGAATCCGACTTGCCCAAAGGTAAGAATCACTCGTGGCGATCACACCTCGACCGCTGTCCGAGGCGGACTACCATCACCTCATGACCCGTGTACTGCTCGCCGAGGACGACGCGTCCATCTCGGAGCCGCTGGCCCGCGCTTTGCGACGGGAAGGTTACGAGGTCGAGGTGCGCGAGGACGGACCCACAGCCCTCGATGCCGGCATCCAGGGCGGCATCGACCTGTGTGTCCTGGACCTGGGCCTGCCCGGCATGGACGGCCTGGAAGTGGCCCGCCGACTGCGCGCCGAGGGACACACCGTCCCCATCCTCATCCTGACCGCGCGCGCCGACGAGGTGGACACCGTCGTCGGCCTCGACGCGGGCGCCGACGACTACGTCACCAAACCCTTCCGGCTCGCCGAACTGCTCGCCCGTGTCCGGGCCCTGCTCCGGCGCGGTGCGGCCGAGCCCGCGCAGCCGCCCGCCACGCACGGCGTCCGTATCGACGTCGAGTCCCACCGTGCGTGGATGGGGGACGAGGAACTCCAGCTCACCGCCAAGGAGTTCGACCTGCTGCGTGTTCTCGTACGGGACGCGGGGCGGGTTGTCACCCGGGACCAGTTGATGCGCGAGGTCTGGGACACGACGTGGTGGTCGTCGACCAAGACGCTCGACATGCACATCTCCTGGCTGCGGAAGAAGCTCGGTGACGACGCGGCCAACCCTCGGTACATCGCCACGGTGCGGGGTGTCGGGTTCCGGTTCGAGAAGAGCTAGGTCGGCTACGCGCGTTGCGTCGTGGGTGGCTGGTGTGATGTGTGCGACCGGCCGCCGGTGGGGGCTGGTCGCGCCCACGCGGCGGAGCCGCAAATCGACACAGCCCCGTGCCCCTTCAGGGCGCTGGAAGTCGCCGTTTCTCGGAGAGTGCCGTGCGTCGTCGTCTTATTCAGTCCACCCTCGCCGTGGTGCTCGTGGTCATCGCTGTGTTCGGGGTGTCCCTGGTCATCGTGGAGACGCGGACCATCAGCAACAGTGCCCAGGAGCGGGTGGACTCCGAGGCGCTCCGGCTGGCCAGCATCGTGGACAGTCGGATTCTCGGGGCGGAGATCGTCGACTCCGAGGTGCTGCGTACGCAGGTCACGGAGGACCGGTACGCCGTGATCCGGATCCCGGGCGACCCGGTGATCGAGGTCGGCACCAAGCCGGCGGGTGACGTCATCCGCTCCACCGCCAAGGGCGAGGAGGGCGAGACGGTCACCGTGATGGAGCCGCGCTCGACCGTGACCCGTGAGGTCGGGCGGACGCTGCTCATCATCGGGGCCGTGGCGCTGCTCGCCGTGGTCGCCGCCGTGCTGCTCGCCGTACGGCAGGCCAACCGGCTCGCCTCGCCGCTCACCGACCTCGCGGAGACCGCCGAGCGGCTCGGTTCCGGTGACCCGCGCCCCCGCCACAAGCGGTACAGCGTCCCGGAGCTGGACCGGGTCGCCGATGTCCTCGACTCCTCCGCCGAGCGCATCGCCCGCATGCTCACCGCCGAGCGCAGACTCGCCGCGGACGCCTCGCACCAGTTGCGGACGCCGCTGACCGCGCTGTCCATGCGGTTGGAGGAGATCACCCTCACCGACGACCCGGACACGGTGAAGGAGGAGGCGACGATCGCGCTGACACAGGTCGAGCGGCTCACGGACGTCGTGGAGCGGCTGCTGACGAACGCGCGTGACCCCCGTACCGGCTCCGCCGTCTCCTTCGACCTCGACGAGGTCATCCAGCAGCAGCTCGCCGAGTGGCGCCCCGCCTACCGCAGCTCGGGCCGCGCGATCGTCAGCTCGGGCAAGCGGCATCTCCAGGCCGTCGGCACGCCGGGGGCGGTGGCGCAGGTGCTGGCCGCGCTGATCGAGAACTCGCTCATGCACGGCGGCGGCACGGTCGCCCTGCGCACCCGTGTCACCGGCAACCAGGCCGTCGTGGAAGTCACCGACGAAGGGCCGGGGGTTCCGACCGACCTCGGCGCCCGGATCTTCGAGCGCACGATCAGCGGCCGCAACTCCACCGGGATCGGTCTGGCCGTGGCCCGTGACCTCGCGGAGGCGGACGGTGGCCGGCTGGAGATGCTCCAGTTGCAGCCGCCGGTGTTCGGGCTGTTCCTGTCGCGGACGCCGCCGGCGAAGCGGACGCTGGTGGACGACGAGGAGCCGACGGTCCGCTGAGCCCTGCGGGCGAGCCCCGAAGGTGAGTTCCGGCAGGCTTCGGGCGAATTCAGCTCACGTGCTGCTTGGGGCGGGGCTGCGGTTCAGGCGCGGGCTCCGGGAAGGGGCCCGCGGCCGGGGCCCCGGCTTCCGGGAGTTCCCCGTCCTCGACCGGCAGCGCCTTGAAGACCCAGCTGCGGTACGACCAGAAGCGGAACAGCGTCGCGATGCCGATGCCGAGCACCTTGAAGACGTTGCGCTGCAGCGAGCTGTCCCAGCCGAAGCCGTAGATCGCGGCGAACAGGACGCCGTTCTCGATCACCAGGCCGACCAGGCTGAACGCCAGGAACAGGCTGAGTTCCTTGGTGCGGGCGCTCTTGTCGCGGTCACGGTAGGTGAAGTAGCGGAAGCCGACGTAGTTGCACCCGATGGCGACGATCGTCGCGATCACGTTGGCGCGCACGGCCTGCAGGCTGGTCAGATGCCACAGCAGGTTGGAGACCGCGAAGTTCACCACGGTGCCCACGATGCCCACCGCGCCGAACTTGGCGACCTCACGCGCGAGCCGTTTGAAAGGCCCTTCGGAACCACGTTCCATGGGTGTGCAGGCCCCTGTCATCTCGGGTGTCATCTCGGATTCGTCGACCCAGCCATGCTAACCACCGCTTTCCCCCGCTGCCCATGAAGCTGCTCACAGGTCGGGAAGAGACCCGGAAAAGAACGGTAAGAGGTGCGGAAATCGGGCCCGGGCGGCGTGACCGATACCCTGGGGGAGTGACGTTCCCGGTAGTCGGCATGGTCGGCGGGGGGCAGCTCGCTCGTATGACACACGAGGCGGGCATCCCGCTCGGCATCAAATTCAAGCTTCTGAGTGACACCCCGCAGGAATCCGCGGCGCAGGTCGTCGGCGATGTCGTCATCGGCGACTACCGCGACCTCGACACGCTGCGTGACTTCGCGCGGGGCTGCGATGTGATCACCTTCGATCACGAACACGTACCCACCGAGCATCTGCGTGCCCTGGAGGCGGACGGCATCCCCGTACGCCCCGGCCCGGACGCGCTCGTGCACGCCCAGGACAAGGGCGTGATGCGCGCGAAGCTCATGGAGATCGGAGTGCCGTGCCCGCGGCACCGGATCGTCGCCGATCCGGCGGACGTGGTCGCCTTCGCGGGGGAGGGGGACGGCTTTCCGGTCGTTCTCAAGACCGTCCGCGGCGGTTACGACGGCAAGGGCGTGTGGGTCGTCGACTCCGTGGAGGAGGCCGCCGAGCCCTTCCGTGCCGGTGTGCCGGTCCTCGCCGAGGAGAAGGTCGACTTCGTGCGGGAGCTGGCGGCGAACGTCGTACGTTCCCCGCACGGCCAGGCCGTCGCCTATCCGGTCGTCGAGTCCCAGCAGGTGGGCGGTGTCTGCGACACGGTCATCGCGCCCGCGCCCGGCCTGGACGAGTCCCTCGCCCTGCGCGCCGAGGAGATGGCGCTGCGCATCGCCAAGGAACTCGGGGTCGTCGGCCATCTCGCCGTCGAGCTGTTCCAGACCGTCGACGGCCGCCTCCTGGTCAACGAACTCGCCATGCGCCCGCACAACTCCGGTCACTGGACCCAGGACGGCGCGATCACCAGCCAGTTCGCCAACCACCTGCGCGCGGTCCTCGACCTCCCGCTCGGCGATCCGCGCGCCCGCGCGCCCTGGACGGTCATGTGTAACGTGCTGGGCGGCGACTACCCGGACATGTACTCCGCGTACCTGCACTGCATGGCCCGGGACCCGCGGTTGAAGATCCACATGTACGGCAAGGACGTGAAGCCCGGCCGCAAGGTCGGCCACGTCAACACCTACGGCGACGACCTGGACGACGTCCTGGACCGCGCCCGTCACGCAGCCGGCTATCTGAGAGGCACGATCACCGAATGAGCCCCGTCGCAGGACCCGTCGTAGGAATCGTCATGGGGTCGGACTCCGACTGGCCCGTCATGGAGGCCGCCGCGAAGGCCCTCGACGAGTTCGAGATCGGGTACGAGGTCGATGTCCTCTCCGCGCACCGGATGCCGCGCGAGATGATCACCTACGGCGAGCAGGCCGACGGCCGCGGCCTCAAGGTGATCATCGCGGGTGCGGGCGGTGCCGCCCACCTTCCCGGGATGCTCGCCTCGGTGACCCCGCTGCCGGTGATCGGCGTTCCCGTACCGCTGAAGTACCTGGACGGCATGGACTCGTTGCTCTCCATCGTGCAGATGCCGGCCGGTGTCCCCGTCGCCACCGTCTCGGTCGCCGGCGCGCGCAACGCGGGACTGCTCGCCGCCCGCATCCTGGCCACCCACGACGAGGAACTCCTCGTCCGTATGCGGGAGTTCCAGCAGGAGCTGAACGACCAGGCCACCGAGAAGGGCAAGCGGCTGCGCGCCAAGGTCGAGAGCGGGAGCGGCGCCAGCGGCTTCGGTTTCGGGAAGTGACCGGGGTGACAGGGGTGACGAGGGCGACAGGGCCGACGGGGACGACAGGGCCGACGGGGGCGACCTCGCTCGATCAAGCCCGGGAACTGCTCCGCGAGTTCCCGGTCGTCGACGGGCACAACGACCTGCCCTGGGCGCTGCGCAAGCAGGTCGGCTACGACCTCGACGCCCGCGACATCGCCGTGGCGCAGAACGCCCATCTGCACACCGACATCCCGCGCTTGCGTGAGGGCGGCGTCGGTGCGCAGTACTGGTCGGTGTACGTCCGCTCGGACCTGCCCGACCCGGTGCCGATGACGCTCGAACAGATCGACTGCGTACGGCAGTTGCTCGCCCGCTACCCGGCCGACCTGGCGCCCGCGCTGACCGCCGCGGACATGGAGTCGGCGCGCGCGGAAGGCCGTATCGCCTCGTTGATGGGGGCGGAGGGCGGGCACTCGATCGCCAACTCCCTCGGCACGCTACGGGGGTTGTACGCCCTCGGCGTCCGCTACATGACGCTCACCCACAACGACAACGTGGCGTGGGCGGACTCGGCGACGGACGAACCGGGGGTCGGCGGGCTGTCGGCGTTCGGCCGTGAGGTCGTGCGGGAGATGAACCGCGAGGGCATGCTCGTCGACCTCTCGCACGTGGCGGCGACGACCATGCGCGCCGCGCTGGACACGTCGACGGCCCCGGTGATCTTCTCGCACTCCTCCTCCCGGGCCGTCTGTGACCACCCGCGCAACATCCCCGACGACGTGCTGGAGCGGCTGCCCGCCAACGGCGGCATGGCGATGGTGACGTTCGTACCGAAGTTCGTGCTCCAGGCCGCCGTGGACTGGACGGCCGCGGCCGACGACAACATGCGCGCGCACGGGCTGCACCACCTGGAGACCACCGAAGAGGCGATGAAGGTGCACCGCGCCTTCGAGGAGCTCCACCCGCGCCCGATCGCCACCGTCGCCACGGTCGCCGACCACCTCGACCACATGCGCGAGGTCGCCGGCGTCGACCACCTCGGCATCGGCGGCGACTACGACGGCACGGCCTTCACCCCCGACGGCCTGAACGACGTCTCCGGCTACCCCAACCTCATCGCGGAACTGCTCGACCGCGGCTGGTCCAGGACCGACCTGGCCAAGGTGACCTGGCAGAACGCGGTACGGGTGCTGGGTGGGGCGGAGGACGTGGCGCGGGGGCTGCGGGCCACTCGGGGGGCGTCGAACGCGACGATCGAGTCGTTGGACGGCTGACCGACGGGTGGCCGATGGGAACTGGCTACGGCGCGGGAACACCGACTTCTCGCGCCGTACCCCGAACGCCCCGCCCACCAGGTAGCCCCCCTGCGGGCGTGCGACGGTGACCGTACTGCCGTAACGACGTACGGAGCCCGCCATGGCCGACCTCCAGGACCAACTGCACGCGACGACCGAGGTCGGCGAGCTCGACGACTTGGTCCATGAGCCCTTTCCCGGTGGGCCCTTTCCGCCGGACACCGCGGAACCGTACGACCCCGTCTCCGATCCGGCCGCCGCCCCGCTGGAGCGCGCGCACGCGATTCTCGCCGCGCATCCGGTCGCGGACGGCTACAGCGGGCTGCCGTGGGCGCTGCGGCATCTGCCGTGGTTCGACCTGGAGCTGGGGGAGAGTTCCGTGGACACCGATGTGCCGCGGCTGCGCGAGGGGCACGTCGGCGCGTTGTTCTGGTCGCTGCACCTGCCGGAGGGGCTGGCCGGGGACCGGGCGGTGGGCGCCACCCTGGAGCAGCTCGACCTCGTGAACACCGTGGTCCGCGCCCACCCGGAAGGGCTGCGGCTCGCTTACACCGCCGGCGAGACCACCGACGTGCGGCACTGCGGCCGGATCGCCGTGCTGCTGGGCCCCGCCGGAGCCGCCGCGCTCGGCGACTCGCTGGGCATCCTGCGCTCGCTGCACGCGCTGGGGCTGCGGGTCCTCACGCTGTCCGGGGTGTCCTGGGCGAGCGAGGCGGGGCTGACCCGGTTCGGGGAGGAGGTCGTGCGTGAGATGAACCGCCTCGGCGTGCTCGCCGACCTCTCCGGCGCCTCCGACGGCACGGTCCGGCGCGCGCTGGCGGTCTCCAAGGCACCGGTGGTGTTCACCCGCTCCGCCGCCCGCACCCTGCGCCCGCACCCGGCCAACCTCTCCGACGAACTCCTCGCCGCGGTCGGCGCCGCCAAGGGCCTGTGCATGGTGCCGCTCACCGCCGAGCAGACCGGCCCCTCCGTCCGGGACGTCGCCGACCACCTCGACCATGTGCACGAGGTCGCGGGCCGCGAGTGCGTCGCCCTGTCCGGGACCTACGACGCCGGCACCGCCCACCCGCAGGACCTCGCCGACGCCTCCTGCTACCCGAACCTCGTCGCCGAGCTCCTGCACCGCGGCTGGTCCGAGCCCGACCTCGCCCTGCTCAGCTGGGGCAACGTCCAACGCGCCCTGCGCAGCGCCGACTTCACGGCCCGCGCCGCGCAGCAGCGCCGCGAGCCGTCGACGGCGAAGATCGCCGAGCTGGACGGGTAGGCACGCGGTTCTACGGGTGGTCGATCCGGCAGAGGCAGAAGGGGTGCCCTGCCGGATCGGCGTACACCCGGAAGTCCTCCTTGTCCTGCCGCGCCAACTCCCGCGCGCCGAGCGCCAGTACGGCCTTCTCCGCCGCCTCGATCTCCGCCCAGGTCGACCCGGCGTCGAAGTCGAGGTGGAACTGCTGCGGCCGGTCCGCGCGCGGCCACTCGGGTGCGACGTACTCCGTCACCCGCTGGAAGGCGATCCGGGGGCCGTCCGGGATGTCGAGGACGACCCACTCGTCGTCGGCGGCGCGGGGCGTGCCGCCCAGGAACCCGGCGTAGAACGCGGCGAGCGCGAGCGGGTCGGGGCAGTCGATCACGGTGGAACGGAAGCGGACGGCAGTCACGACGACCTCCTGGGTCAGCAGGCGCAGAGGCAGAACGGGTGCCCCGCCGGGTCGGCGTACACGCGCCAGGCACGCGAGCGGTCCTCGGTGTCCAGCGCTGTCGCGCCCAGCGCCAGGACGCCCCGCTCGGCCGCGTCCAGGTCCGTGACGGTCAGGTCGAGATGGAACTGTTGGGAGTCGCCGGCCGCGGGCCACTTCGGCGGTACGTGCCCGGGAGCCTCCTGGAACGCCAGCGTCCGCCCGCCCGGCAGCTTCAGGTCCACCCAGTCGCCCCCGTCCTCGTCCTCGACGGTGCCGCCCAGGACCCCGGCGTAGAAGCGGGCGAGTGCGCGGGGGTCGGGACAGTCCAGGACTACGGCACCCAGCGTGGCGATGGTCATGACGGACTCCTTCGGGTTACCCATATGTGGCGTCAGCCAGTAACGGTTACCTCATGCTCCCGCATTGGAGGTAACGTCGCAAGCATGAGTGAGAGAGTCCCCGCGCCGGGCGACCTGGCCCTGATCCAGGCGCTGGTCAACACGCTGGACATCGAGGCGGGCGTCGACGCACTCGACACGGAGGACGGCCGGGCGTCCTTCGGACTCACGGCACACCAGGTCCCGCACGCCCGCGAACTCCGCGAGTCCCTGCGTGCCACCCTGCTCGCCCACGCGGGCCACCCCGCGCACCAGGACGTGACGCCGCTCGGCCAACTCCTCGCGCGGGCGCCGCTGTTGATCACGCTCGACGCGCACGACGGCACCGCCCGCCTGACCCCCGCCGACCCGGAACCCCTGCTCTCCCGCGTGGCTGCGGCGATCGCCGAGGGCCTCGTCGCGGGCACCTGGCCCCGCCTGAAAGCCTGCGAGGCGTCGACCTGCCACTGGGCGTACTACGACCGCAGCCCGGCGGGCCGGGGCCGCTGGTGCTCGATGGCGGTGTGCGGGGCGCGCGCCAAGATGCGGCGCTACCGGGCCAAGTAGCCCTCACCGGGGGTGACTTGAGCGGTCCGGGCGCCGAGTACAGCCCAGTGGTGCAGAATGCAGCCAGACACCGGTCCGGCCGACTGAGCCTCGGCCGGACCGGTGTCGCCTGCGTGTGTGCGTGGTGTGCGGTGGGACGGGTGAGCCGTGCGCTGATCCGCGCGAGTGGTGTACCGGTACGCGTGAGCCGTGCGGTGGGACGCGTGTGCCAGCCGGCGGGGCGGCCCGTCGACCGAGCCTCGGCCGGATCTGCGTCGCCCTGCCCGGCTCCGTGCCCTGCGTCGCGGTCGGGTGCCGTGGCCCGGTGTCGTAGTCCCGCGTCGTCCGCCCGGTCACGTGCTGCGCGGTGGGGCGTCTCATCGCGCGGAATGTGCAGCCGGCCTTCCGCTACAGCGGCGGGGTCGAGCGTGTTCCGTCCGGCCCCGTGCCCCGCGTCGCGGTCGGGTGCCGAGGCCGGGCGTCGTGGCCCCGCGTCGTCCGCCCGGTCGTGTGCTGCGCGGTGGGGCGTCCCATCGCGCGGAATGTGCAGCCGGCCTTCCGCTACAGCGCCGGGGTCGAGCGTGTTCCGTCCGGCCCCGTGCCCTGCGTCGCGGTCGGGTGCCGAGGCCGGGCGTCGTGGCCCCGCGTCGTCCGCCCGGTCGTGTGCTGCGCGGCGGGGCGTCCCATCGCGCGGATTGTCCAGCCGGCCCTCCGCCACAGCGCGGGGTCGAGCGCGCCCAGCCCGGCTTCGTGGCCCGCGTCGCGGCCCGGTGTCGTAGCCCCGCCTCGCGGCCCGCTGTGTAGCCCCGCTCCGCCCCACCTCGTCCGCCCGCCCACCCGCTACGCCGTGGGTCGCCCCATCGCCCGGAACGTCCAGCCCGCCTTGCGCCACAGTGCGGGGTCGAGGGCGTTGCGTCCGTCCAGGACGAGTCGGGCGCGTACGGCCTCGCCGAGTGCCGCCGGGTCCAGTTCGCGGAACTCTCGCCACTCCGTCAGGTGCAGGACGACGTCGGCGCCGCGCACGGCTTCCACGGCGGTGTCGGCGTAGCCGAGTGTCGGGAACAGCCGGCGGGCGTTGTCCATGCCCTTCGGGTCGTAGACGGTGACCTGGCCGCCCTGGAGGTGGATCTGGCCGGCGACGTTCAGGGCGGGGGAGTCGCGTACGTCGTCCGAGTCGGGCTTGAAGGCCGCGCCGAGGACGGCGACCCGCTTGCCCAGGAAGGAGCCGCCGCCGAGCGCCTCGCGGGTCATCTCGACCATCTGGCCGCGGCGGCGCATGTTGATGGAGTCGATCTCGCGGAGGAAGGTCAGCGCCTGGTCGGCGCCCAGTTCGCCGGCGCGGGCCATGAACGCCCGGATGTCCTTCGGGAGGCAGCCGCCGCCGAAGCCGATCCCGGCCCGCAGGAACTTGTTGCCGATCCGCTCGTCGTGCCCGATCGCCTCGGCCAGCTTCACGACATCGCCGTCCGCGGCCTCGCACACCTCGGCCATCGCGTTGATGAAGGAGATCTTCGTGGCGAGGAAGGAGTTCGCGGCCGTCTTCACCAGCTCGGCGGTCGGGAAGTCCGTCACGACGAACGGCGCCCCGGCCTCGACCGGCACGGCGTACACCTCGCGCAGCAGCTTCTCGGACCGCTCGCTCCGGACGCCGACCACGATCCGGTCCGGACGCAGCGTGTCCTGGACGGCGAAGCCCTCCCGCAGGAACTCCGGGTTCCAGGCCAGCTCGGCCTCCGCGCCGACGGGCGCGTGCGCGGCGAGATACGCGGCCAGCCGGTCCGCCGAACCGACCGGCACCGTGGACTTGCCGACGACGAGCGCGGGACGGGTGAGGTGCGGGGCGAGCAACTCGAAGGCCCGGTCGACGTACGACATGTCGCAGGCGTACTCGCCGTGCTTCTGCGGGGTGTTCGTGCACATGAAGTGGACGTCGCCGAACTCCGCGACCTCCGCCCAGTCCATGGTGAAGCGCAGCCGCCCGGTGGAGCCCTCGATCCCGGCGACATGCTTGCGCAGCAGCTCTTCGAGTCCCGGTTCGTACATCGGGACCTCACCCCGCTGGAGCATCGCGATCTTCTCGGGAACGACGTCCAGACCCAGTACCTCGTAGCCCAGTTCGGCCATGGCCGCGGCGTGTGTCGCGCCGAGATAGCCGGTGCCGATCACGGTGATCTTGAGGGCCATGAGTGCTCCAGAAGGGTTACGGGGCGATGCGCGCCCGAGCATAGTCGGACGTCACAGCGGGCAACTTTCCCCCTGTCGCCAAGCTCACGTATCCCTCCCGTGGGCGGGCCCCTAAAATTTGGGTTACTTAACGGTAATTAGCACTGTGATCACAGCGTCCTTGGAGCGTGAGAGACCTTGGCCGGATCGGCTGACTTCGACCTGTACCGCCCGTCAGAGGAGCACGACATGCTCCGCGACGCGATCCGCTCACTGGCCGAGGCGAAGATCGCGCCGTACGCCGCAGCGGTGGACGAGGAGTCCCGCTTCCCGCAGGAGGCGCTCGACGCCCTCGTCGCGAACGACCTGCACGCCGTCCACGTGCCCGAGGAGTACGGCGGCACCGGCGCGGACGCGCTGGCCACGGTGATCGTGATCGAGGAGGTGGCCCGCGTGTGTGCCAGTTCCTCCCTCATCCCGGCGGTGAACAAGCTGGGCTCGCTCCCGGTGATCCTCTCGGGTTCCGAGGACCTGAAGAAGCGGTACATGACCCCGCTCGCCAAGGGCGACGCGATGTTCTCGTACGCCCTCTCCGAGCCCGACGCGGGCTCGGACGCGGCCGGCATGAAGACGAAGGCGGTCCGCGACGGCGACCACTACGTCCTCAACGGCGTGAAGCGCTGGATCACCAACGCGGGCGTCTCCGAGTACTACACGGTGATGGCGGTGACCGACCCCGAGAAGCGCAGCAAGGGCATCTCGGCCTTCGTCGTCGAGAAGTCCGACGAGGGCGTCTCCTTCGGCGCCCCGGAGAAGAAGCTCGGCATCAAGGGCTCCCCGACCCGCGAGGTCTACCTCGACAACGTCCGCATCCCGGCCGACCGCCTGATCGGCCCCGAGGGCACCGGATTCGCCACGGCGATGAAGACCCTGGACCACACCCGCATCACCATCGCGGCCCAGGCCCTCGGCATCGCCCAGGGCGCCCTCGACTACGCCAAGGGCTACGTCAAGGAGCGCAAGCAGTTCGGCAAGCCGATCGCCGACTTCCAGGGCATCCAGTTCATGCTCGCCGACATGGCCATGAAGATCGAGGCGGCCCGCGCCCTCACGTACCAGGCAGCGGCGGCCTCGGAGCGCGGCGACAAGAACCTCACCTTCCAGGGCGCGGCGGCCAAGTGCTTCGCCTCGGACGTGGCGATGGAGGTCACCGTCGACGCGGTCCAACTCCTCGGTGGCTACGGCTACACCCGTGACTACCCGGTCGAGCGGATGATGCGCGACGCCAAGATCACCCAGATTTATGAGGGCACGAATCAGGTTCAGCGGATCGTGATGGCAAGGAACCTTCCTTAGGAGGGTTTTTGCAGGTCAGGCGCTGTTTTGAAGGTCCGGAGGGGCTCTCTCGGCTCTCTGCCCGTTGCGGCCCGATCAGGGCTGTTCCTGGGTGTCATGCTGGGGGAATCCTGGGCGGATGCTGGTTGGAAAACAGCCACTGACCTGCACAAACAACACAGCCCCCGGCGCGATGCCGGGGGCTGTTGTCGTACGCGTATCAGGCGACCTCTGACGCCTCCGTCGGGTCGTCGGCGCCGGGCGTCAACATCGTTGCGATGGCGGCTCGACCGCGCTGCTCGGCCCCTTCGAAGATGTAGTGGTAGTGCTCCCTCAGCACGTCTGTACTGCTGTGGCCCATCCAGTCGGCCACGTCGTTCTCAGGGACTCCGGCGTACAGCAGCCGCGATCCGTAGTAGTGCCGGAGAGAGTGAGCCTTGCAGTAGGCCACCTGTGCCTTGCTCAGAGCCTCCATCCAGATCTTCGGATAGAAGTACGACGCGTAGAGGTATCCGGTCCGCGTCACGTTGGGGAAGAGAAGCTGTTCCGGCCCCCAAACGCCGTGGCTCCTGATGTGCCGCCGCAGCTCGAATGCGACGTTCGGCGGGAGGGGAACGGTACGCCCTGGCTCACCTTCGTCACGAGCCTTGATATGCCGACGCTGGATCGCACTGTTCTTGCCCGACTCCGAGTCCCCGTCCTCCGCAATCTGAAAGTCGACCCGAAGCGTCTCGGCCTTGAAGTCGATCTGATCGCGGGATACCGCCATGGCCTCGCCCAGTCGCAGGCCGCACCCGGCCATGAGCCACAGCATCGCGCGGTATCGCGGAGGAGCGGCATCCAGCATCGCCAGAACTTCCCGCGTCGTGAGCCGCCTTGCGGTGCTCTTCTGTTCCCGGATCTCCTTGGCGCGGCTCCCTGCGCCCTTGACCCTCTTGCACGGGTTCCGGCCGATGATCTCGTTGGCGACGGCCCAGTCCATCATCCCGGAGAAGAACGAGAACCGCTGACGGCGTGTACGGGCGGACAGCTTCCGGTCCTGCTCCATCCACAAGAGCCACTGCTCAACATCTGCGACCTTCAGGGACACGATGGAACGGACTTTGAAGAATGGCTCAAGGGTCGTCTTCTGGATGGACCGGTACTGCTTCTTGGTGCTGTTCTCCAGCTTCCTTTGATTCGTCCACTGCTCCCACACGGCCGTCACAGGCTGCTTGCCCAACCGGTCGTCCAGGTAGGTCCCGGCGTCGAGTTCCTGTTCCTTGCGCTTGCGCTGGTCGTCAGCTCGCGTCTTGGTGCTGAAGGTCTTCTGACGCTGCTTGCCGTCAGGGTCGTACCAAAACGTCGTCCACTTCTTCGGGTCGTCCGTCGATCGTGCGACCCATGCCCTTGCCACTGAGGTGGCCCCCCTCTTGTGGTTGCCGACCTGCGGGAGGACCCCGCCGTCGCGCCGGTCAGTCACCGGCATCTCAAGTCTGCTCATGGTCCACCCTGGGTTGTCAACACGGGGTGGTTCACCCTGTGTGGTACCTTCGGAAGCATGGAAGCGGATGAGAGCGGGTTCGAGATCACCCAGAGGCAGGGGGCTTGGGTGATCCGCATGTGGTGGCCGACCGGACCGATCGCGGGAGGGCCGCAGCGGATCACTGTCGAGGCGTCAGAAGGCGCTGTCACCCGTGACGTGGCGCGCGGGATCTCCACGACCGTTCTGCGCAGGCTCGACCTGGCGGCGGCCATGAAGCTGGCTGAGCAGGCGCCCGAACTGCAACAGGGCATGGCGGAGGTGACGGCGAAGGTGGAGGAAGCCGGGTCGTCGGCGGGTCTGCTACTAGGCGACCAAGGTGTGTCAGAGACCTACTTGGCCATGCTGGCCGCGACTTACAAGACCATGGCTGACATGGGCGCTCCGGCGCCTGTTCCGTGGTTGGCGCGGCTCATCGGTCGCCGTCCCGAGACCGTGAAGGATCATCTCAAGCGGGCGCGAAGAGAGGGGTACCTGACCACCGTTGCGGGCAAGGCTGGCGGCGAACTGACTGAGAAAGCGACGGAGGCACTTGCAACCTTCGTTAAATCCAGTGACGAACAAGACTGACATTCGCTATTACTGAAGCAGCACACAATGAGCCCCCAGGGAACTGGGGGCCTTTATTTTTTAGCGAGGGACCTATGCATACGAAGTTGATGACGGTGGATGACGTGGCCGACTACCTGAACAAGCCCAGGTCGTGGGTCTACGGCAATTGGCAGCGGGAGAAGATTCCGTTTCGCAAGATTGGCCAGGCACTCAGATGTAGGCCGAATGACCTTGACAAGTGGCTGGATGGGCAGACAGCGGACTGAAGCCCAATCCATTTACATCACATCACCCTTCCATGAAGCCCCCGAGGTGAATCGGGGGCTTCTTAGTGCCAGTGGAATAGTTGGCGGCAATGGCTGTGAAGCTGATTGATTTGATTTGCGCGACGTGCCGTGAACCGTGGATCTATCATCGGCCACAAGGCAGAGCGGGCCGGAATCCTGCAACAAATCCCGATCACACCGAATGCGGGCAGAAACGGGACAACCAGAACCGGGCAATATCACGCGCCAGGAAACGGAGCGGGTTGGCTCCAAAGAAGCAGCCGAATAGGGCTGACGCCTTGGATATCGCCTGGAGGGCGGGGGCCTTGGTGGAAGAGGTGCAACAGTTTGCAGTGCCACCCGATCGGTACGACACCCGGCAGGAACGAGAGAGGACGGTTCACCCGGACATCGCCTATTCGACAGCAGAGGACCGCCGCACGGTGATGCTGTGGTTCTCCGACACGCGGGAGCCGAAGACTGGGCCAGAAACGGGAAGGACTTCCCCCATGCTGCGGGTGATCGGATCGGCTCGTCCCTGGTGGCGCTCCGAACCGATGTGTACGCGGAGCCACGTGAAGCCCCTGGAGCAGTTCACCATGGGCATCTGACACGGCAGGCATGTCCTGTGTCCTGGGTGCGTCCGTTTTTTCTTATAGGTGAGGGGAGTTTTCCCCTTGGAGTCATGCTCACTGGGCGGTGAGCCTCTGACGCGGACGAGAGTCCGGGCCTGTCCGAAGTCCTGAGCATGTTGTGAAGATGCTCGAATGCGGCTCTGCGGATACCTGCCTGTGAGACAAAGCAGAACAACCGGGGAGTGGTCCTTTACCCCATGAAGTTGATTGTTTGGGGGTAGGGGACCTGTCTTCTCTTACGTTGTCCTGTTGTGAGTACCTGTTAGTAACTGTCTATGTAGCCGCCTTTGAGGGCGGCTACATGTGACTACAGATTTCTAACTCCTCTGAGGATTCCCTCGTTCATCGTCACCTCGGTATGGGGTAACGCGCGCCTGCCAGAATTACCAATTGATCAAGGAGTAGCAGTATGTATGACACGTATAACATGCATAATCCTTTCGATAAGAACTTCACATCGGAACCTCCGGCTGATCTCCCTCTGAGCCATAAGGTAAAGGGCCTCAGGGAGGCGTATCAGGACGCCGAGGCGGCCTGTGAGAAGTGCACCCGGGAGAATTCTCGATACCACACCAGGGATGTACGGACGATAGGGGAAACGGAGCCCCGGTATAGCTCTACTGCCCTGGAAGAGGCTACGAGTGAACTCAGGGAACTTGAGATTGTCGCGGTAGAGGCTGGTAAGCCTCTACCCGACAAGGAAAAGCACCTTGACCCGATCAAAGCCAAGATGGATGAGTACAAGCGAACGGTGCAGGCCCTGAAGGCTCTAGCCCAGAAGGCTAAGCAGGAGTATTCCGAGGCCCTGTTTGGTGACCTCAAGGCTATGGGTCTCAAGGAGGCGGAGAAGGCAGCCAAGGCTCACGCTGAATACAAGAAGGCATATGAGGATGCGATTAACGCCAGGGCCACTCTGAAGCTACATGCAGACCTCTTTGCCTGGTGCGTCTCCAGTGGCCTTTCTGATAGCACGCCACTGAGCGGTGAAAGCCGTGGCGACAATATCGAAGCCTGGGCGTTGACGGATGATGGCCGACTTTCCTTTGAGGCATCCCAGGAACTTGGGTATTACGGCAAGCTCGTGGTTGTCCCAGGGATCATCGAAGAGGACCCAAATCCGCCGGAGCCTGTGGCAATAGACCTCAAGTACACGATGCCTAGTCACTACTACAGTAGGCCTTAAATACGGCCATGCGCATTGAGCATGCTTACGTGGAGCTGCTCTATTGATGACCTTGGGGGCCTCTGTCGAACTGGCGGGGGCCCCGTTTTTAGTTTGTAAGGCCTGCCTCGGCGACACATCGTGTGACTCAGCGTCTACCAGAGGGCCGCAGCCGGCCTAGGTGGACAGAAACGGACTGTAATAGAGAGGCGCATGGGGCCAGTTCCCCTAATTGACCCTCTCGTGAGACCCTTACGTGTCCTATCAACGAGAACGGGACAAGGGCGTCTGAAACTGTGACTGAGGTCCCCAAAATACCCCCTGGCGGCACGTTCATACACTTCAGAGGGCCATCAGAGCACCACCAAGAACCCTCACTGCCATTTTCGTTACGATTATTGCTTGGATTTCTGAAATAGCGAAACCCGTACACGACAGAAGGAACGCGCCCCAGCGGTCCTCAATTACTTTTTAATTCCACATTACCCCCACTCCCGGGTAATTGTAGTTATGGTTTAGAAATCTCATATTTACCGTTTCGTTATTGGGTGATGGTGGGATAGGTGGAGTTTCAAGAACCTGCCACTGAGGCGGGGCGGGAAGCCGCAGAGAACGAATCTCCGGCGGACCGAGACTCACTCACCTAATCAACCCAGGGGGAACCCGTGCGCACGACGGTTCAGGTCGTCAGCTACGTCGAGAAGGTCGTGTGTGATGGGTGCCTGTCGAAGGACGGCACGCAGACTGAGGCGACCGAGACCCTGAGTCTGGGTGACCGTTCCTGGGACTTGTGTGCGACCCATCACGACCGTTTCGGCCGTTACCTGGCAGACGCGTTGGGTTCCGGTCTGCCGGATGAGCAGACCGACGCTGAGCCGGTTGTATCCGTACCGGAGTCGGGCCCTGTGGAGACCGAGACGAATGACGTCCAGGCGGACGCTCCGACTGTTACGGAGACCGAAGAACCCACTCCTGACGCTGACTTGGTCGACTACGTCTCACGGATCATGGACAGCCGTAAGGCCCGTAAGGGCAAGCCGTTGGACCCCAACTCTCAGGCTGCACGCGCTCAGTGGTCCAAGCACCGTGAGCGTCTGGCCGTGCTCCCGGAGAAGGAGGGGGCTGACTACGCGAAGTGGTGTGCCACAGAGGGCAAGGATGCCCAACTGACTGCGTCGCACGTGGAGTTCAGGGGGTTCATGTGGTCTGAGTTCCCCCACATGGCACGGGCCTACGCGGACGCCATGCGCGGTGTGCCTCAGCAGGATCAGACCCCTGCTGAGTCGGTGACGCCGGAAGAGCGTCCTCTCAGTGACCGTGAGCGCAACAAGATCGTTCGCCAGTGGGCGCGAGAGAACGGATTCGACGTGCCAGCGCGGGGCCGCATCCCGATGGCCGTGTCCCACGCGTACCGGCTTGCCAATGAAGAGCGGGAGTCCGGTTCCAAGGAGTCCCACACAGCGGCGTAATCGCCGTGCCGACCGTTCTTCGGGGCGGTCGGCACCCCCGCCCCAAGGATCACAAGGTCTGGAAGCAGGCCAAGGGGTACGGGACCGAATCCCGCCCCTCTCGGGTGGACTACGCCCCTGGTTCCTGGGTCAGGTGGACGGACACCAGAGGCCGGACGCGTACCGGTGTGATCTCCCGTGACGTGTTCACTCTGGCCGCGATCCTGCGCACTGTGCCGACTGGCAGCAAGACGTGCCGCGCCTTGGTGGTGCCCGCTGATGGCGGGCAGGCTCTTCCGGTTTCACTCAGCACGTCCAACCGCCCGGACACCTTGGCCAAGGAAACGAACGGCCGTTGGTGCCGACTCATCCCATCCCACGCTCAACCGTCCCTGATGGAGGCTGACGCAGCATGACGACACCCGACATTCACACCCTGGCCACGGGTCGACTCAGGGCCGTTGTGGCCTCTCTGGCCCCTCATGTCGAGTGGTCCCCGGTCGGTCTGCTCGGCGGTCTGCTCTGTGCGTTCTCCGCGATGCTGCCGGACACCCGAGTGCAGCGCGGTTCCGGTTCCATGCCGCTCATGCTCCACGTGCTTCTCTGCGGCGGCACGGGTGAGGGCAAGGGCCAGTCATGGGGGATCGCCGAAGCAATTGCCAGGGACGCCAACCGCACCTTCATGACGGGCAACATCATTCACGGTGTGGTGGGCGGGGCCGGACTCATCCAGGCCGTAGCCGACTGCGGCGAACACGCCCTGATCGTCGATACCGAGTACGCCCGTGTCCTGCGGGCCGGGCGACGACAGGCCAACCTCTCTCAGACGCTCCGTGACCTCTGGGACGGTGCCCCGGTGGCCACGTCCCGAGCGAAGGACCCTGTTCTTGTCGACGCTCCCAGGGTCGCGATTATGGGTCACGTCACGCCGGAGGAGTTCTCAGCGAACTTCACTGGCGCCGACCGCGACGGCGGTTCGTACAACCGGCTGTTGACCCTGCCTGTGTCTCAAGTCCGGTGGCTCAGCGAGCGGGAACGAATGCCCGCGCACTTGATCCCGGAAGCGGGTGAACTCTTCGCGCGTGCCGTCCGGTTCGGGCAACGGGTCGGCACGGTCACCCTGACTGAGGACGCGTACGACGTAGCCGACACGATCCGCCACGACTTGTTGAGCAAGGCCCGAGAGTCCGAGGAACTCAAGCCGTTCGCCGCACGCTGCAATGAACAGGTCCGCCGCATCGCCGCTCTCTTCTCGCTCTTCGACCTTCGAGCTTCGATCACGTCCGAGGATCTGCACGCGGCGGCATCCCTGGTTGCTCACGCCATGGACACCGTGGAAGTCATCGCGACCGGAAGCGGGAGCAAGCCCGGCAAGCGTCAGCCGCTCAGTCTCACGGAGAAGGTTCGGGCCCGACTGGAACTGTTCGGCGGTTCCGCGCGCTCGTCACAGGTGCTGCCGTATGTCGGTGCGTCCGCTGCTGAGGTCAAGGCACTGCCCGGAATCGTCGTCACGGAGGAACGGCAAGCGGTCGGCCGTCCGGCTGTCGTCTTCTCACTCACGGACGACAGTGACCATGACGCTACGTATCTGGAACCGGAGGAGCCCGCAGCCGGCCAGCGGGCAGAACCGGACGCGAACGGGGCGAAGGTTGTTTCGATGGACGCCTACCGACCCACCAAGCCCGAAACCGTGAAGCCCGTACGGCCGTCGGTCCCCGTAGACGAGCAACCTGAACAGCTCGACGCCAACCCGTTCCGCGCGCTGCTCTGATACCTCGAACCAATCAAAGGAACCCCCCTCTACCCGCCCGCTTCCTGGTGGCAGGTGAACGGGGGTTCTTCGATACTGACGGCCCGTCACTTGGTCTCGTGCGCACGCTGTCTTGCTCAGTCAGCAAAGAACCCCACCTTTCCTAACGGGCAGGAAAGATGGGGTTCTGCGGTCGGTGGGCTACGCGTCGGCGTTGCGGGCGAAGGCCACCAGGGCGGCGAAGCCGGTCGTCGAGAGCATGAGCGCCGAGCCGTTGGGAACCTTGCTATCGCGTACCGGAACGACACCGTGGGCTAGCGCGTAAGACGGGGACCACTCGATGCAGTTGCCGCCTTCGCCGCCGCTGTACGTGCTCTTGACCCACTGCGTGATCATGCCGGGGTCGGGGGTGTTGCTCATGAGGTGTAGTCCTCCGCGATCTGTCGAATCAGGGTCAGCGAGTCCGAAGGAGAAAGGGCAGCCGCACGCAACCGCTCGTAGGTTGCCTGAGCGCCAGTCACAGCCGCTACCGAGTCGGTCACGTGCCCCTTCTCCCTGGTCTCCGAGTACAGGACGACTGACCCGTCCTCCTGCGTTAGCAGGATAAACGGAAGAGACGAAGCGGGGGCACCCGCGCGGTAGGGGAGAACTTGAACCGTGATGTGTGGTGTTGAGGCTTCGGTAATGAGGTGTCCCGACTGTTCCCGCATGACGTCCGGGCTGCCTACAACCGTCCGCAACACGGACTCATGCACGACGACCCACAAGAGCGGGGGCGACGGTCGATCCATCACGTCGTGCCGCTGCAAGCGAGCCTGTACCCGTGACTTGATCTTGTCGTCACTCTCGCGCGGATGTGTCGACCGGAAGGTTGCTTCCGCGTAGTCCGGGGTCTGCAACATGCCCATGACGAACGCGTTGCTGTAGTCCGTGATGCCCGTCGCGTCCTTCTCAAGCTTCAAGTACGGGACGAACCAGTCCGGGTGACCGCGCTCACTGATCCGGACCAGTAACCGCCCGAAGTATCCGCTCGTGTTGAAGAACCGGTCACACCCTGCCGCGAACTCAGGGGACGGCAGCGCGCGGCCGGTCTTCACCTTCGACACGTACGGCTCTTTGTAGCCCGTGAAGTCAGCCAACTCGCGCTGAGTAGCGCCCTTGTGCGCTAAGGCCTCTTCCAGCTCTCGCCCGAACCACTCAAGACCGTTCACGGGCTCGTCCGGCTCTTCGTCGCTCACCTGTTCAACTCACCCGCCTTTCCACCTGTGTTGGAAACCCTTTGACCCTGTTGAGAGTACGCGTCCGCACGTCATGGTGTGAGGGCGAAGTCACACACAGCAGCGAGACACGAAGGGCACGGCAACCGACCATGACCAGCACCACCAGGACCACCCGCACGCCGGACGACGTGGCGGAGCTGGCCGCGCTACAGCGGGACTTGGGCCCCTGGGCGTTACTCGGTTGGCGTCCGCGCGGCGGTTGGGCCGACCCCCACATGGTCGACCTTCGCCGCATGCAAGACGGACTTCGGCGGTTGGTCGCATGAAACCTGCCGTCGGGACCACAGCGCGAGACATGCGGAGAGACAAAGTGGGTCGCGTCATGGGGCACGTTGGTGGACGCGTCCAACTCCGGCCCGTTCAGGGTGGTCGGGAATGGGACGTCCTTCCTGATGACATCGAGCCTGTTGAGCTTTCCGAAGCTCTACGTCCCGCCATTGCCCAACTGAATTCCCTGAGCGGGCTACCGACAGAACTAGTGCCCGCGCTAGTAAAGCGAGTTACGGCGTGAGGTTGTTAACGACGGTGTCGGAATGCGGGGCAACAATCGATGTCCCTGATGGAATGCGTGCCGCCGCTCTCGCATTCCCCAGCAATCGGATCGACGACACCGTACCGGACAGCTTGAGGTGTGAACTCGACAGGCATCCGTACGGCGAGCATGTAGCCCTACTAATCGATCTGGGAACAGAGCATGATGGCGCCGTTTGGTTCACGTGGTGTGAAGACGGCAGCGACGTCAAAGTACAGATCAAACCGTATTGCGCTTCAAAGGGCCCCGTTAAAGATGACTCCTGTTGGCTGCACACCCAACACAGGGGCGGTCACACCTGGGAGCGATACGAATAACTACGGGTCCTTGTAGTTGAGTCAGGCACAACACTGGCTAAGTGTCGCTTTTAGTCGAACGGTCACGTACTAGCCGGAGACTCCGGTTCGATTCCGGGCAAGGACACTGCACGACCAAAGTTTCACCCCGCGAGTAATAGCTATTGACACCGAGAAGAAAGGTAGGGAAGCCATGCATACCGACATAGATTTCACGAACCCGCCCCGGCGCCGCACTGGGGCACTCGCCATAATCCGGAATGAGTCCGGAGCCGTACTCATGGTGCAGAAGAGCTATAAGGGCGGGTCGTTCGGTCTGCCCGGTGGTTGCGCGAACGAAGACGAGCCGCCGCACCGGGCATTCACCCGTGAAGTGCAGGAAGAAACGGGCTTGACCTTAGCTCCCGGGCGGCTTCTCGTCGTGCATTACATGTCGCGGAACCCGGAAACCGGGGCGACGGAGGGGCTGAACCTTGTCTGGGACGGCGGCACGGTTTCATCCGAATCTCAAATCATCCTGCCTGCCCCGGCACCCGGGGAGGAACCGGAGCTGACGAGTTACCGGTTCGTTCCGCTCGACGAAGTACACGAGTTGGCCGCTTCATATACGGCGCTCCGCATTAACGCGGCTGTCGGGGTATTGAGCGCTTCGCACCTGCCCACCGCGTATCTGGTGGACGGCTGACGGAATGGCCTGCCAAATACCGGCGGGCGGCTCGTGCAGCGGGTGCGGGGAATGCAACCCGGGAATCTCCCTTCCCGCGCAAGATCCGTATTTCAATCCGGGTGCCCCCGGCGGGGACCGGGACGGCCACGAACAACCCGAAGGTCACTCCCACTAGACCCCCGTCCGGCTACTGGCGACGGCGGTAGCCGGGCGGGTCCGGAAACGAATCGGTGGAATCCATGCACCAGGTGATTGCAAGCCCCCAACATGACAAGTTCGTCATTGTGCGTCCCGGTGCGCGGAAAGGTATGCAGATTCCTCACGCCTTGTTCCGCGAGCTGTCGGAGACAGTGGATGCCGGGGGATCAGTTCCGGCATGGCTTTCTGATGCGACACGGCAGGCGTGGGGGGTCGAACTCTCCGGCCGCTCCAGCAAGGAAGCCGTACTTGTTCGGCCCATTACGCAGCTCAACTACAACCGCGCGTCATGGGAAATCAACAAAGGCTGTAACTTCAACTGCGAACACTGCTATTTGGCGGAGCGTAAGTTCGCCGGGCTTCCTTTGGACGGCAAACAGGAACTTCTCTCTCTCCTTCGCGACGCTGGTGTTCTGTTGCTTCAGATCACCGGGGGAGAACCCACGATCGACCGGGATTTCCTTGCCGCCTATGAACAGGCGTACGGCATGGGAATGATGATCGAGATTCTGACGAACGGCTCTCGGCTTCACCGGCCCGAGTTGGTTGAACTCCTCGGGGCTATGCCTCCAAACAGGGTGAAGGTCTCGCTATACGGCGCAACGGCCGAGAGCTTCGACTCTCTGACGCGGAAGCCGGGAGCTTTCAAGCTCTTGCTCAAGGGACTTAAGTCCGCGAAGGATGCCGGGATTCCCCTTGAGCTGACTCTGATCATCACGAAGCACAATGCGCATGAGGTGGATTCCATGCGCGCCATGGCAAGGGAGTACTCCGCGACGTACACGGAGTACGCGAACATCTCTCCCACCTACGACGGCACCCCCGAACCACTCGCAGCGCAAGCCCCGGGACTCTTGGACAAGTCCACGGTATTCGGGGGCTGTCCGGCCGGACACACCTTCTTTCACGTCGACCCCCACGGGTTCGCAACCATGTGCAAGATCGGACGCGAAAACCCAATCAGCTTGATAGCTGAGGGACTTGACGGCCTATTGCGTCTGCCTGTAATCGCAGATGCCCAAATGCTTCGCACCGGTGGCTGTACCGGCTGTCAGCTCTCGGGAACATGCCGAGTGTGCCGACCGCTCGCAAAGGCATACCAGGCTGCGAAGGCACCACTGAAAAACTACTGCCAGCACGAAAAGGGAGATGCTGCATGACCGCTGTTGCTGTCGAGATCACCGCCCGCCCCGTATCGGGGATGATGGCGCCGCCCCTTCCGCTGAGCCCCCCGCCGGTCGGGCTCGTCATCGTCGAAGACGTCGAGTCGCTGACTCCGGCGACCCTGCCCGGGTGCAACGACGACAACCCGTATACGTAACAGGTAGTGCCCTCCGCGTGGGCTTCATGGCGTTGACTCGTCACGGGGCCCGCGCGGGCCGTCTCATGAGAGTGTGGGGAGCTGTGGCCACAACACGAATCACCTTCGAAGACCTTCCACTTGCCGCGCTTTCTGCGGTCGAGAAGCTGACCGGTCCGGTACTCAAGAGCGAGACCGTAAGCCAGGGATTCAACAGCGAACTCGCTGCGCGTGTATTCACTGACTCCGGGTCATGCTTCGTCAAGGGACTACGCACTGACCACCGGTGGATTTCGACTCAGCGTCGCGAAGCTGAGGTGAACCCGTTCCTTCACGGGATCGCCCCTGGCTTGCTCTGGCAGATCGAAGAGGCCGGTTGGGTGCTCCTGGGGTTCGAGAATCTGCAAGGCCGCCACGCCGACTACACGGCCGGTTCACCAGACTTGCCGAGGGTCGCCGACTTGCTTCGCCGACTCGGAGAAGTCACCTGCCCCGAAATCCAGTTGCGGCAGGCTGAGCAACGTCTTGCGGTGTATGCGGCCAAACCGTCAGACCTTGATTACTTCGCCGGTCACTCGCTGCTTCACACCGACTTGAACGACCACAACGTCATCGTCGACGGCTCCGCGTATCTCGTCGACTGGGCATGGGCAACGCGCGGAGCCGCATGGCTGGACGCCGGGTATTGGGTCGTGTGGCTGATGGCCGCCGGGCACCATGAACCGGAGTCGGCCGAACAGTGGGCGCATGAGATCGCCTCTTGGCGCGTCGCTCCCACGGAGGGAATTACCGCCTTCGCTCAGGCGACCGCGAACGTGTGGGAAGAAATTGCCGGAGACGACCCGGACGAATGGACAGCGCGCATGCTCCGCGCGTCCCGTCTCTGGGCAAGGTTCCGACAGCGGAGCTAGCCTCTCAATCGCCCCGTCCGTGTGCCGTTCCCCCGTGGCGCATGGGCGGGGCTTCCCGCTTCTGGACGAGGGGGCGTGCCAAGCCCTGATGATCATGGGGGAATGCTGGGGAGCCCCCCTCTGAAAGGGGTGTTAGCGCAGGTCAAAGCCGTATCACCTGTAAAGCACCCAGATCTACGAGGGCACCAACCAGGTCCAGCGGATCGTGATGGCGCGCAACCTGCCGTAGGCCACAGCGCATGCATGAAGGGGGCCCTTGTCCGATGCGGACAAGGGCCCCCTTCTCATGTCACCGGTCGCGTCACCGGTCGCGTCAGTTGCCGGAGACCGTGATCTTCTGGTCGTTGTTCAGCTCGTTCACCAGGGTCTTGACCTTCGCCTTGTCCCACAGGAGGTTGCCGCCCGTGGAGCCGGAGATCGGCATGTTCATCGACGTGCCGTCGCCGCCGCTGACACCCTTCATCGCCCAGAACATGGACGCCAGGTCCCAGAGCGACATGTCCTTGTCGACGGAGAGGGAGTCCAGGCCGGCGCCGAGCGTCGGGTAGAGCTTGAACGGGTTCAGCAGGGTGCCCGGGGTCGCCACCTGGTGGGCCAGGGCCGACAGGAACTTCTGCTGGTTCTTCGTGCGCTGGAGGTCGGAGGCGGCGAACGCGTGCCGGGTCCGGACGAAGGCCAGGGCCTCCTCGCCGTTCAGCGTCTGCTTGCCGGCCTTGAAGTCGGCGCCCGAGTACGAGTCCTTGAAGCCCTTGTCGATGTCGATGGTGACCCCGCCGACCGCGTCCACGATGTCCGCGAAGCCGTTGAAGCCGATCTCCACGTAGTGGTCGATGTGCAGGCCCATGTTGTACTCGACCGTGCGGACGAGGAGCGTCGGGCCGTCCTCCGCGTACGCCGCGTTGAGCTTCGTCTGCCGGCCCGTGTTCTTGTACGTCTTGCCCGAGGTGGAGCCGACGTACGACGGGATCGTCACGTTCGAGTCGCGCGGCAGCGAGATCAGGGTGTCGCCGCTGTCGCCCACGTGCAGGATCATCATCGAGTCGGTGCGCTTGCCCGCGGCGGAACCGGTGTGCAGCTTCTTCTTCTCGGCGGCGGTCAGGCCCTCGCGGCTGTCCGACCCGACGATCAGGTAGTTCGTGCCGTCGCCCGCCTCCGGCCGGTCGATCACCTTCGACAGGTCGACATCGCGGTTCAGCTTGGAGTCGGCCCAGAAGTAGGTCGCCACGGACGTCACGACCAGCACGGTGACCAGGGTGATCGCGGTCCACTTGATACGACGGCGCCAGTTCGGCGCGCGCCGGGGGCCCCGGCCGCCGTCCGGGCCCTCGGGTCCGCCCGGGCCGCCACCGCCGTAGACCTGGCCGGTGTTGTAGCCGTCGTGGCCGTTGTCGTAGCCGCCCTGGCCGTAGCCGCTCTGGCCCTCGTCGTAGCCCTGGCCGCCCGTGTACGACGGCTGCGGCGGGACTCCGGCGCCGTACGGCGGGGCCTGCGGGCCGCGTCGTACCTGACGCATCACACGTGCGCTCTCCGGCTGTGCGTTCGCGCTACCGCGTCCGTACTCGTCGCCGCGGTTGCCGCCGGACCATCCCTCGGGCCAATCGTTCATGGGGCCCAGTGTGCAGGCTGCGACCATGCCCAATACAAGGGTCGTAGGAAAATCAGGGCACTGCTGTTGCGAAGCCAACACAAAGTCCGCAGATGTCCACCCCGGCATAGGGTGGCGTCCATGACAGACCTGCCGGGCAAGCCGACGTCCGCCTCCCGGACCACCCTCAGCCACATCATGACGAACGCCGACACGAACCTGCTGGGGACCGTGCACGGCGGTGTGATCATGAAGCTGGTCGACGACGCGGCGGGCGCGGTCGCGGGGCGGCACAGCGGCGGACCGGCCGTCACCGCGTCCATGGACGAGATGGCGTTCCTGGAACCGGTCCGCGTCGGCGACCTCGTCCATGTGAAGGCCCAGGTCAACTGGACCGGGCGGACCTCCATGGAGGTTGGCGTACGGGTCATGGCCGAGCGCTGGAACGAGTCCGACCCGGCGACCCAGGTCGGCTCGGCGTACCTCGTCTTCGCCGCCGTCGACGCCGACGGCAAGCCCCGCGCGGTGCCCCCGGTCTTCCCGGAGACCGAGCGCGACGAGCGCCGTTACCAGGAGGCCCAGATCCGCCGCACCCACCGCCTGGCCCGCCGCCGCGCGATCATGGAACTGCGCGCGAAGCGGGCGGCGGAGGGCCTCGACGACTGAAGCGCGCTCACCGGCGCTGTTACAAAACACCCCACTTCGCTACGAACACCCCACCTCGTCCCCGGTCACCACCCCGAACTCGCCCTGCTGCACATCCGTCGCCCGCACCCGCGTGACCTGCTTGAAGTCGCTCCCGGCGATCACCTTCAGCACCGGCCCCTGCCCCTTCACCGCGCGCAGCTCGCTTCCGGGGAGTGCCGCCGCGAGGGACTTCGCGGAACGGTCCCAGCGGGGGTCGTAGGCCACGACCGTCCGTCGTACGGCGTGGTCGGCCGCGCTCACCGGCAGATGGGTCGTGCGGAAGCCGGTCGCCGCGAGGGCCGCGTCCACGCGTTTGCCGAGACCGCCGGACGCCGTCCCGTTCTCCACCTGGACCCGGATCTGCTGCGGGGCCACGTCCACCTTCACGGCGTTCGCGCGCGCCGCCCGGTGCACGGTCAGCGGCTGGTCGTCGCGCAGGGCCTGGAAGAGCTTCGCCGCCTTCGGCTCGTCCCACTTCAGCGTGGAGCCGATGCCCTTCACGACGTATCCCATCTGCCCGATCGGCACGGTGGTGAACTCGGAGGAGGACGGCGAGAAGGTGCGCATCGCCCGCCCGAGGTCGAGGAGCTCGTCGGTGCCGAAGCCCTTGTCCGCGCGGACCGAGCCGAGGACCGCGCGGGTCACGTCACGGAACTTCAGCGGGTTCAGCAGCACCCCGGAGGAGGTCGCCTGGTCGATCAGCGCCGCCAGGAACCGCTGCTGGCGCTTCATCCGGCCGAGGTCGGAGGCGCCGTCGACGTGCCGCGAGCGGACGTACTGGAGAGCCTGACCGCCCATCAGGGTGTGCGAGCCGGCGGGGAGATCGAGACCCGTGTACGAGTCCTTCAGGGGTTCGGCGGTGCAGATCTTCACACCGCCCAGGACGTCCACCGTCTTCATGAAGCTGGTGAAGTCGACCTCCAGGTAGTGGTCGATCTTCACGTGGGTCATGCTCTCGACGGTCCGCACGGTGAGGTTCGGACCGCCCTCCGCGTACGCCGCGTTGAGCTTGATGGGGTGCGGGCCGTGGTGATTGCCGGTGGTCTGGTCGACGTGCGGGGGCGTCTCGGCGTAGGAGTCGCGCGGGAGGCTGACCACGCTGGCCCGCTCCCGGTCCTCCGAGATGTGCACGATCATGATCGTGTCGGTGCAGTGGCAGGGCGCGCCGCCCAGGTGGTACTTGTGCCGCTCCTGCTCGGTGATCCTGTCGCGGCCGTCGGTGCCGACGAGCAGGACGTTCATGCCGTGGCCCGCGCGCGGGCGGTTCTTCATGTCCTTGAAGGGGTCGACGCGGGCGATGTCCGCGTCGAGGCTGGTGACCACCGCGTGCCCGATCCCGGCGGACGCGAGCACCACCACGGACAGCGTGGTCGCCGCCCGCATGGCCCAGCGCGGCTTCTTCGGCCGTACGGGGGGCCGTGGGCGGCGCTGTGGGGGACGGGCGGCGGGGGAGCGGCGGGGCGGCGTGGGCATGGGGGACACCTCCGCGAGGGCCGTACGTGGGATCTTGAGCACCGTAGGCCCATACGATCTGATACCACCGCAGCCGCCCGGGCGGGGCGCGTCCGTGTCCCCCGTTCGCGGTAACGTGAGCCCCCTATGAACGCCAAGCCCGACGTGCGACTCCCCGCCGTTTCTGTGATCATGCCCGTTCTCGACGAGGAGCGGCATCTGCGCGGAGCCGTCCAAGCGATCCTCGCCCAGGAGTACGCCGGCGAGATGGAGGTCGTGCTCGCCCTCGGTCCCTCGAAGGACCGCACGGACGAGATCGCGGCCCAGCTCGTACTCGAAGACCCCCGTGTGCATACGGTCCCGAACCCGGCCGGCCGCACGCCCGCCGCCCTCAACGCCGCGATCAAGGCCTCCCGCCATCCGATCGTCGTCCGCGTGGACGGCCACGGCATGCTCTCGCCGAACTACATCTCCACCGCCGTACGGCTCCTGGAGGAGACCGGCGCGCAGAACGTCGGCGGCGTCATGCACGCCGAGGGCGAGAACGCCTGGGAGGACGCGGTAGCCGCCGCGATGACCTCGAAGATCGGCGTGGGCAACGCGGCCTTCCACACGGGAGGGGAGGCGGGGCCCGCCGAGACGGTCTACCTCGGGGTGTTCCGGCGCGAGGCGCTGGAGCAACAGGGCGGCTACAACGAGGAGTTCATCCGCGCCCAGGACTGGGAGCTGAACTTCCGGATCAGGGAAGCGGGCGGCCTCATCTGGTTCTCGCCCGACCTGCGCGTCTCGTACCGCCCCCGCCCGTCGGTGAAGGCACTCGCCAAGCAGTACAAGGACTACGGCCGCTGGCGGCACGTCGTCGCCCGCTACCACGAGGGCTCCATCAACCTGCGCTACCTCGCCCCGCCGACCGCCGTGTGCGCCATCGCGGCCGGCCTCGTGGTCGGCGCGGCCCTGACCCCTTGGGGCTTCCTGATCCCCGGCGGCTACCTCGCGGCGATCGTGCTCGGCTCGCTCCCGGCGGGCAAGGGCCTCTCGCTGAAGGCCCGCCTCCAGATCCCCCTCGCCCTCGCCACCATGCACATGTCCTGGGGCTTCGGCTTCCTCACCAGCCCCAAGTCCCTTGCGAAGCGCGTCATCGCGTCCCGGCGACCCGCGGTGCTCAGCCCGTCCAACAACTGAGCACCGCCGCCCACGACGGCCCGGACTACGACCAGACGTAGTTCGGGTCGACGTGCATACAGGCCGTGGTGTCCGAGCCGTTGAGGGCGTCCGCCGACGTCGGGGTCGTGTCGTCCTCGGCCGGGGCCTTGTACGTCGTGCCGGTGCTCCAGTCCGCGCCGACGACCAGGGTGACCCCGGAGACGCTCGTGGACTTCTTCACCGCGGTCGTCGGGATGCCGAGGGCCTTGGCGACCCGCTGGGCGTCGCCCTCCAGGTCGGCGCTCGGATAGCGGACGACCGTGGTGGCCGCGCTGGGAGTCGTCGACGAGTCCGCCACCGCCTGCTCGAAGCCCTTGCCGACGAGGAGTCCGGCCACGGCGGTCGCCCGTCCGCGTACCGCGCCCGTCGTGTCGGTGCGGGTGCCGTTCTCCACCTGTACGGCGATCTTGTCGTCGGCGGCGGCCGGATCGGTGGACGTCTTCACCGGGGTCGTCTTCTTCTTGTCCTTGCCGTCCAGCGCGATGTCCTCACGGACCAGCCGGAACAGCTTCTCCGCGTCGGCGGGCTTGGGCACCACCCGGCCGCTGCTGCCCGAGTACTCCCACGGCATCGTCGTCATGGTGATCCGGTCGGTCGGAACCTTCTTCAGTTCCTTGCTCAGGTCGTAGAGCTTGGCGACCGTCCCGAGACCGGTGTCGACCGTGAGCGCCTTGGTGGCCGTCTCGGCGAGGCTGCGCAGCTCGGTCGGGTTGCTCAGCGTGGCGTTCTCGCGCAGCTGGCGGACCATCGAGTTCATGTACTGGTGCTGCGCCTTGGTCCGGGCGATGTCGGTGTCGTCCTCGAAGCCGTAGCGCGTCCGCAGCCACTGGAGGGCCTGCTTGCCCTTCACCGCCGTGGTCCCCTTCTTCAGCTTCAGGCCGGAGCCCTTGCCGGAGGAGGTGTGCGAGTAGATGTTGGCGTCCACGCAGACCGGCACCCCGCCGATCGCGTCCGCCATCGACACCACACCCGCGAAGTCGACCATCATGAAGTGGTCGATGTGGATGCCGGTCAGCTTCTCCCAGGTCGCCACCGTGCAGCCGGGGCCGCCGCGGCCCAGCGAGTCGTTCGTGATGACGTCCGTCTCGGCCGCGTACGTCTTCTTGGTGTCCGGGTCCGTGCACTTGGGGATGTCCGTCAGGGTGTCGCGCGGCATGCTCACCACCGACATGTTGGAGCGGTCCGCCGAGACGTGCAGCAGCATCTGGACATCGGCGCGGGGCGCGGTGTTGAAGGTGTCCTTCGCGCCGCCGAGCTCCTGGTTCTCCGCGGAGTCCCGCGCGTCCGAACCGATCAGCAGGATGTTCAACGGCTTCTGCCCGGCCGCGTTGGCCTTGGACTCGGCCGCCCGCTCTTTCTCGTCCCCGATGTTCAGGGGGTCTTTCTTGATGTTGCGGTTGAGGTGCTCGTAGTACAGGTAACCGGCGCCGGCCGTCCCGGTTATGACCACCGCGAGGACGATCGCCGACCAGCGCAACACCCGGCGTCTACGGCCCTTTCGGCCGCCCCCGTCGCCGTCCGCCGGTGTCTTGCCCTTCGCCGGTCTCTTCCCGTCCGCCGGCGTGAGGGACATCGTGTCCTCAACCGCCGGCACCTCCCCACGCACGCTGCTCTGAGTCAAGTCCCCACCCCTCCCGCACCGCGCCCTGACGCACGGGTCCGCCCCGCGCCCCGTTAGACGCGGAACGGACCCGTGTGGTCACTTACTTGGCGCACTCAACCTTGTCCGCCGTGGACTTCTGGACCCCCTCCGGCGTCGACCCCGCGGTCGAAGTGAGCGGGACGCCGGCTCCCTTGAAGTCCTTGCCCAGGGTCAGCGTCATCGCCGGGAGTCCCTGGGAGTTCTGCACACTCTTGCCCGGCTTCATCGCGGACCCCGAGAGGCCCATGATGGCGGCGAGCCGTCGAGCCTGGTCCGCCTGGTCGGGTGCGTACTCGAGGGTCGTCTTCGCGAGCGCAGCCGGAGCGTTGCCCGCGTTCTCGGACTTGAGTACGCCCTCATCATTCTGCAGCCACGTAAGAGTTTCCTGTGCGCTGCCGGCGACGGCCCCTCCGTTGAGGATCCGGACCCGCACCGCGGAGGCGGCGGACTTGGTGCCCTTGAGCCGGGCGGCCACGGCGGCCTTCTCCTTCGCCGCCTGCTGCTTGACCGCGGTGAAGGAGGTGTCGCTCTTGATCAGCGAGAAGACCTGCGGGGCGGTCGTGTTGTTCAGGACGACCGTCACCGGGGTCTTCTCCGCCGGGTTGTCGACGACCGGCACGGTGGTGAAGGTCAGGTTCTTCGGGTTGAGCTTGCCCAGCTCCAGACCGAGGTCCTTCAGCTTGCCGATGGTGTTGAGGTTCTCGTCGACGGTCAGCGCCTTGGTGCCGGCGTCCGCCAGCTTCAGCATTTTCGAGGGGCTGGTGAGCGTGGAGTTGGACTTCAGCTTCCGCATCAGCGCGCTGAGGAACTGCTGCTGGAGCGTGATCCGGCTCAGGTCACCGCCGAAGCCGACCGAGTGCCGGGTCCGCACGAAGGCCAGCGCCTGCTCGCCCGAGAGGTTGTGCGTGCCCTTGGACAGCTTCAGATGCGAGTCCGAGTCGTCGATGTTCTTGGCCAGACAGACCTCGACCCCGCCGACCGCGTCGGTCAGCGTCTTCACGGCGTTGAAGTCGGCCACCATGAAGTCGTCGGCCTGGATCCCGGTCAGTTCGGTGACCGTCCGCACGGTGCAGCTCGCCGTACGGCCGTCCTGGCCGAGGCTGGTGTTGAAGCGGACACTCGTCGTGCCCGGGATGACCTTGGACGTGCCGTCCGACTGGGTCGTCTGGCAGTCAGGGACATCGGTGATCAGGTCGCGGGGGATGCTGAGCGCGGTCGCGTTCGAGCGGTCCTTGGACACGTGCAGCAGGATCGTGGTGTCCGCGTGGCCGACGCTGCCGGCGTCGCCGTAGCCCTCGTTGCCCGCGCCCGTCCGCTTGTCGGTGCCGATCACCAGCAGGTTGATGGCCTTGCCCTTGCTGAAGCCACCGGTGCTGGCGCCGTCGTCCGAGGCGGTCGTGATGTTGTCGTTGAGGTGCTGGATGTAGAGGTACGCGGCCGCGGAGACGGCGACCAGCACGAAGGCCAGACCGCCGCCGGTCCACATCAGGATCTTCTTGCCCTTGGCCTTCTTCTTCACCGGCCGGCGACCGCGCCGGGCCGGTGGCTCCTCCGGCGCACCCCGCCGTCTGCGCGGCGCGGGCACCTCACGCCCGGGACTCTTCGGGACCGCCTCCCGCTCCGGCGCCCCCACACTGCGGTTGTGCGCAGTGGCTCTACGGGGCCCGGGCACCGCTGACTGCGGTGTGGAAGGAGTCAGTCGCAGTTCGTATTCGCCAGTGTTCGGATTGAGTACCCACTGGTCTGCGGGGTCGATGTTGTCCGCCCGCCCACGGCCTTGCGCGTCCACGGTTTACCGAATCCTCCGTCGGGGCCACGCGGCGCCTTCCCCCTTCAGGCGCTCGGGTCTCGTTCATCCGGTGCGCAAGCACACAGCCCACCGGATCGCTCACACTATCCGTCCAGTTGAGCGTCAAGTGACTGCGGTGACAAATTCCACGTCCCTACAACCGGTCAATCCGTCCTATTTTTCGGAACAAAAGTTCGTCGACTTGGCGATCGCTTTACCCGCAGGTGTCCTCGGCGGCGGTGTTCCCGCGAAACGTGGGCGCGGGCGTGGCCTCGCCAACAGGTGCCGTATTACGGGTGTTTGTGGTGGAATCCCGTGGATCTTCCTTGGCCACCGCCACGGTCGCGTCCGCTCGCAGCCGGGCGAACAGCTTTTCGGCCTCGGGCTCCACGAGTTGGTCGCGATTCGCGTTGTAGATGTACGACTCCCGTGGAACGGTGAGGAATTGCACATGTTCGGTGGGGATGTTCCGCAAGCCGCGCACCAGTTCGTACAAACCGCGCAGATTGGCCAGATCCGGATCGGTGGTGAGCGAAGAAGTCGCCGCGTCCAGCACCGGATACAGCTTCACCGGATTGAACAGCACGTCGTCGCTCTGCACTTTGTTGACGAGCGCGCCCAGGAACCCCTGCTGGCGGTCCATCCGATCAGTGTCACTCCCGTTCCCCAGCGACTTCCGCGCTCGCACGTACCCCAGCGCCTGTTCCCCGTCGAGGGTCACGCGCCCAGCAGGCAAAGCCAGTTTGGCGGCTTTGTCGCGAATGGGATCTTTAAGGCAGACCTGCACCCCGTCCACAGCGTCGACCATGTCCTTGAACCCATGAAAGTCGACGACCATGTGATGGTCGATCCGCACGTTCGTCAGCTTCTCCACGGTCCGGATCGTGCACCCCGAACCCCCCACCTGGAACGCGTAGTTGAACATCGCGAACATCGGCTCGCTCCGCGTCCCGTCCGGCCGCAGACACCCCGGCACATCCACCATCAGGTCCCGCGGCAAGGACACGGCGGTGGCACTGCGCCGGTCGGCCGCCAGATGCAACAGGATCGTCGTGTCGGACCGCTCGGTCCCCGAGTCCCGCCCGTACTCGGCGTTCCCGTCCCCGGACCGCGAGTCGGACCCGATGAGCAGAATGTTCTGCGCCCCCTTCACGAGGGCGGTGGGCCGCTCCTTCTCGTACCGGGCGAGTTCGGCCGCGGCGGCGTTGTCGGGCGTGATGTTCGAGTCCAGCTTCGCGTAGACGGCCCACCCGACCCCGGCGGCCCCGAGCGCGACCACGCCGACCCCCAGGGCCACTCCGCGCACCCACCGCCGACGCCGCCGCCGTACGATCCCCGCCCCGGACGCGGAACTCCCCGCACCCGGCCCGAGAACGCCTCCTGCGGTGTCGTCGAACACGTGCGGTTCACCCCTCATGGCCGAGGACGAGCGCGAGGATCTGCGCAGGCTTCTACGCCGACTTCCGTGTCGGCTTCTGCGCCTGCTTCTGCTCTACGACCATGGCGTGGATGGGGCGGGGGAGGCGGGCGGTGGGGGTCCATTCGGGTGACTGGATGCGCCTAAGGGGCGCGGGGAACTGCGCGACCGACCTCCACCGGCCCGCACTCGCCGAACAACCCTCCGCCACCCCCCTCAGCAGCGCGTAACAGCCACTCGCTCACTCTCGACCCGCTTGGCCAACAACTCCGCACTCAGCCGATCAAGGTTCCGGCACAGCACCACGGACCCCCCGGAGGCGAGCGGCGCATACAACCCCGCGCTCACCCCTTCCCAGGTGTCATACGACAGCCCCGACAACACCCGAGCCCCCGCGTCCCCGTCCGCCCGAGCCCGCTCGACGACCTGCACCCCGGTCAACTCCACCCCACCGACGGCCACCGCGGGCTCTTCAGGATCGACCGGCGAGAACGCGACAAACCGATCCCCCTGGCTCGGTACCTCAACGGCATAGTCGACGAACCCGGCCGGGGTCTGCGGAAACCGCCCCCCGAGCGGCCGCAGGGCAAGAGCGACCCGCTCCCCGCCACAGGCCCGCGCCGCGTCCAACGACTCCGGCCCACTCACCACCACATCGGCCACGGCGGGATCCCCGCCCACGTCCGCGACCACCCCCACGGACGAACACGCCAGCAACCACACCGCCGTCTGCCAGTGCGCGGGCAACAACACCGCGACCCGATCACCGGGCCCCGCCCCAAGATCCCCCTGAAGCAGATTCGCGGTCTTGGCCACCCAATTGGCGAAGGTGGCCACGGACAATTCGACACGTTCCCCCGTGGCGTCGTCGTAGAAGGTCACCAGGGGGCGGCCGGGATCCGCGGCGAGCGCGGAACGCAGCAGGTCGGCAGGGGTGCGATCGGTGGCGTTCACCCGCGCAAGCGTACGCGGGCGCCCACCGCCGCACGCCTCCGCACCGGACGCCGGACCACCGGTTCGGACGAACCGCAGCCGACGGTCCGTCAATTCCCGGATAGACAGATATGTATGACTATGTCCAGGATCAGGGGCATGCGTGGATTCCTTGCTTCCTCGATCGGCGTCACCTGCGCGGCCGCACTGGCCCTCCCACTCACCCTGCCCGCGGCCGCGGGCACGGCATCGGCACCGCCGGCGCAGCCGACGAGCGGCGCGAGATCCGCGCCGACGACCGCCGAACCGGCCCTCCCCAGCAGCACCGAGTCGCTGCCGCTGGCCCCCCGTACCAGCGACCGCACCCTGGGCGCGGCCCCCGAACAGGGCCTCACCCGGGACGACGTCCACCGTTTCTCCCTGGTCGGCGTCACCTGGTCCGACCCCGACACCGAACTGCGCGGCCGGGTCCAGGTCCGCACCCGCGCCACCGACACCGGCGAGTGGTCCGGCTGGCAGGACATCGACACCCACAACGAGGACCACGGCGCCGACCCCGGCACCGCCGAGCGCGACTCGGGCCGCGTCCACGGCTCCACCGCCCCGCTGTGGGTGGGCGACTCGGACGGAGTGGACGTACGGGTGAAAGCAGACACGGCGGCGGCAAGGGCCGTGGAGAACACGACAAGGACCGCAGAGACCACGACAAGGGCCGTGGAGAACACGACAAGGACCGTGGAAAACCGGTCGTCGCCACTCCCCGCCGGCCTGCACCTGGAACTGGTGGACCCCGGTGCGGAAGCCCCGCCCGCGGGCGCCCGGCCGACCGCGAACCGCGCCTCCGGCACCCCCCTCGCCGCCACGGAGCTCCCGGCGCTGAGCAAGCAGGCCACGGAACGGGAGCTGGTCGCGCTGCGCGGCAAGGCGCAGCCGTACATCGGGCCGCGTCCGCGCATCGTCACCCGGCACGGCTGGGGTGCCGACGAGAAGCTGCGGGAGAAGGGGTTCGTGTACACGAAGAAGGTCAAGGCGGCCTTCGTGCACCACACCGCCACCGGCAACAACTACCGCTGCTCGCAAGCGCCTTCAGTCATTCGCGGTATCTACCGGTACCACGTCGAGAGCAGCGGCTGGCGTGACATCGGCTACAACTTCCTCGTCGACAAGTGCGGGACCATCTACGAGGGTCGCGCCGGGGGAGTGACGAAGGCGGTGATGGGCGCCCACACCCTCGGTTTCAACACCGACAGCATGGGGATCGCGGTGCTCGGAACCTTCGGCAGCGCCAAACCGTCCTCGGCGGCAGTGAACGCCATCGCCAGGCTCACCGCCTGGAAGCTCGGGCTCTACGGGGTCAATCCGCGCGGCAAGACATACCTGAAGTCCGGTGGTGGCAATCTCTACCGAAAGGGAAAGAACGTACGACTCAACGTGATCTCCGGCCATCGGGACGGGTTCGCCACGGAATGCCCAGGACGGCAGCTCTACGGCAAGCTCGGCTCGGCCCGTTCCACGTCGGCCCGGTTCCAGGGCCGCTGAGGGGGCGGGCCGACAGGGGGGCCGGGGAGGGGTCTGCGGGGCAGCCGCACACATGCGCGGTCTGCACAGACTGGCCGGCCGAATCGACACCTCGGCCGGTCCCGGCAGGAAGCAGAGACGACAGGTGACAGAAGCGATCCTCCTGGTCGGCGGCAAGGGCACCCGGTTGCGCCCGCTCACGGTGCACACCCCCAAGCCGATGGTCAGGGCGGCGGGGGTGCCGTTCCTCACGCATCAGCTGGCGCGGGCGAGAGCGGCGGGCGTGGACCACATCGTCCTGGCCACTTCCTATCTGGCGGAGGTGTTCGAACCGCACTTCGGTGACGGTTCGTCCCTCGGCCTCCACATCGAGTACGTCACGGAGGACGAGCCCCTCGGCACGGGCGGCGCGATCCGCAACGTGGCCTCGCGCCTCCACTCCGGCCCCGACGACCCGGTCCTGATCTTCAACGGCGACATCCTGACCGGCCTGGACATCAGGGCCCTGGTGGACACCCACGAGACAACGGGCGCGGACGTCTCCCTCCACCTCACGAAGGTCACGGACCCGCGCGCCTACGGCCTGGTCCCCACCGACGGAACGGGCCGCGTCCTGGCCTTCCTGGAGAAACCCCAGACCCCCGAGGAGATCGTCACCGACCAGATCAACGCGGGCGCGTACGTCTTCCGCCGCTCGATCATCGACACGATCCCGGCGGGCCGCCCGGTCTCGGTGGAACGGGAGACCTTCCCCGGCCTCCTGGCCGCCGGCGCCCACCTCCAGGGCCTGGTGGACTCGACGTACTGGCTCGACCTGGGCACTCCCGCCGCCTTCGTCCGCGGCTCGGCGGACCTCGTCCTGGGCCGAGCCCCGTCCCCCGCGATCCCCGGCCGCTGCGGCGACCGCCTGGTCCTCCCTACGGCCCGGGTCGCCCCCGACGCCAAGCTGACCGGCGGCACGGTGGTGGGCGAGGGCGCGTTCGTGGCGGAGGGGGCGCGAGTCTTCGGCTCGACGATCCTCCCCGGCGCGGTCATCGAACCGGGCGCCGTCATCACCGACTCCCTCATCGGCACCCGAGCCCGGGTCGGCGAACGCTCCGTCCTCACCGGCACGGTCATCGGAGACGGCGCGATCATCGGCGCCGACAACGAACTCCGCGACGGCATGCGGGTGTGGTGCGATGCGCGGATTCCGGCGGGAGCAGTGCGGTTCTCTTCTGACCAGTAGTTCGTGCGGGTGGGCGGGGGCGCCGTCCCAGGGGCTGCGCCCCCGGACCCCCGCTTCGGCCTGAACGGCCTTGTCCTCATACGCCGGACGGGCTGAATATGTCCACCGGTTCTTGCAAGGTTCCGGGGAGGGCGCAACGCCAGGGGCTTGTGCTTTCGGACCTCTGGCGGTCGGAAGGGCCTTGTCCTCAGGCGTCGGACGGGTTGCTGGGTGTGGTTGCCGGTTCTTGTGATTTCCGGGGGGTGTGGCAGGGGCCGGACCCCTGTCGGCCTGAACGGCCTCGTCCTCAAGCGCCGGACGGGCTGGGTGTCTCCACCGGCATCACAGCTTCCCGATGTCCCCGCGAGGCATCTTCGGTGCCCGTCGCGCAGGAGTCCGTCCGCTCAGCAGAATCAACCGGGCCGCCCGATGCCGCTGCCCCGCATACGGCTCCAGCAACGACAGCATCGCCGCGTCGTCCGCATCCCGGTCCCCGGCGAGCGCGAACCCGACGATCCCCGGCAGATGCAGATCCCCCACGGTCACCGCGTCCGCCGCCCCATGGCTCCGCTGCACGGTCTCCGCCGACGTCCACACCCCCACCCCCGGCACCACCTCCAACCGGGCCCGCGCATCCTCCGCCGACATCGACACCGCCTGCTCCAGCCGCGCGGCGACCCGTACAGCACGCAGAATCGTGGACGCCCGTTTGTCGTCGACCCCGGCCCGATGCCACTCCCACGACGGGATCAACGCCCACGCGCGCGGCGTCGGCATCACCCACATCCGCCCGCCCACGGGCCCAGGCGCCGGCATGCCGAACTTCCGTACCAACGACCGCCAGGCCCGATACGCCTCGTCGGTCGTCACCTTCTGCTCCAGCACCGACGGAATCAACGACTCCAGCACCAGCCCGGTCCGCGTCAACCGCAGCCCCGGCCGTCGGTGTCGGGCGACAGCCACAAGCCGATGCCGGGGCACGAACGCGTCAGGATCGTCAGCGGCACCGAGCATCTCCGGCAACCGCTCAAGCAGCCACTCACCCCCGGGCCCCCAGGCCTCCCCGCGCACCTCACCCCCGTGCGCGGACACCCGCAAGGTCCCCGGCCCCACGGGCGTAAGACTGGCCCGCCACACAGCCCCGTCCGCGTCCACCCGAAACGTGGGATCCCCGGGCCCCCGCCGCAACGGCCCGAGCACCAGCCCCAGATCAAGCGGCCAGCCCGGCACCCACCGCCGCACCCGCCCAGGGGCAGCAGCCTGCCCAGGCACACCCCCGGGCACCACAACATCCCCACCCCGCACTGTCGTACGAGTGGGCCGATGAACGAAACGTCCGGCCACAGTTGAGATCCAGGGGTGAGGTGAGAGGCCTGAAGAGTGTCACGAGCCTAGGCGGCCGGCGCCCCTTCCAGGGGCGCGGGGAACTGCGCGACCAGCCACACACGGCCCGCACCCGCAAACAAGACCCGCCCCGACGGCGATTCACCGCACCTCGATGAACGCCCCCGCATCCCGCCCGGCCCGAGCCGCAGGCGACGCGGCCGCATGCCCCACAGCCACCGCCCCCATCGGGTCCCACCCCTCCGGCAACCCCAACACCCCCCGCACGACGTCCCGGCAGAACATCGTCGAAGACACCCACGCCGACCCCAACCGCTCCCCGGCCAGCGCCACCAGGAAGTTCTGCACGCCGGCCCCCGCGGCCACCACGAACATCTCCCGCTCCGCCCCGTCCCGCCGAGCGTCCCCGTACGTGTGCGCTCCGTCCGTCACGAGACACGGCACCACCAGATACGGCGCCCCCCGCAACACGTCCCCGCGCCGCACCCGCTTCGCGACAGACTCCTCCGACTTCCCGTCCCGGCGCAGATCCGCGATCCACGCGTCCCGCATCGCATCCAGCAACGCCTTCCGCGACTCGGCCGACTCCAGCAGCACGAACCGCCACGGCGTCGTGTGATGCGGCGCCGGCGCGGTCACCGCCGCGGCCACGGCCCGCCGTACCGCACCGGGATCCACCGGCTCGTCCGTGAAGGCCCGCACCGTACGACGCTGGGTCACCGCCTCCCGTACCGCCTCCGACGTCCCCAGCCGGAACATGTCGTCGTGCCCGCCCCGCACCATGGCCCGAGCGCCCAACCGGTCGTCCTCGACGGTCACCACATGCGCCAGCCCCCGCACCACCGCGACCGGCAGCCCCGCGGCCTTGCCCTTGACGAGATCACCCGCAGCGGCCAGTTCGTCCGCCGTCGCCACCACCGTCGCGCTGAGCGGATTGCCGTACGCGTCCGTGCCCCCGCGCAGATCGTCCAGTACGCGGACGCCCGCGGCGCCGATCGCGACGTCCGTGAGCCCCGTGCGCCAGGGCCGCCCGAAGGTGTCGGTGACGACGACCCCGACGTCGACACCGAGCGCGTCCCGCAGCCCGTCGCGGATCGCGCGCGCGGACGCGTCCGGATCCTCGGGCAGCAACAGCACTGTCCCGGCAGGGGTGTTGGAGGCGTCGACCCCGGCGGCGGCCATGATCAGGCCCTGCCGGTTCTCCACGATCCGCAGGGCTCCGCGCCGGGCCACGACCCGTACGGTCTCGGCGTCGATCGCGGCCTCCCGGTCGGCCGCCTCGACGATCCGCCCCTCCGCCTTGGACACGATCTTCGAGGTGACGAGGAGCACGTCCCCGTCGAGGAGCCCGGGCTCGGCCGCCGCGATCAGCTTGGCGAGGTCGTCCCCGGCCGCGACCTCCGGCATCCCGGGCACGGCCCAGACCCGGTAACCCTCCATCGTCGGCACTTCGCTCACGCCGCCCGCACCTCCTCCGCCAACGCCAGCGCCTCCCGCGCCATCCGCGCGGTCGCCTCGGTGTCGGTCATCATCAGCGGTACGGCCCGGCAGCGGATCCCGGCCGCCTCGACATCCGGTACGGCGGCCGCGTCCACGGTGTCGACGAGCCAGCCGTCGAGCAGCCCGGAGCCGTAGTGCTCGGCCACCGCCGTGGCCGTTGACTCCACGCCCACCGCCGCGAGCACCTTGTCGGCCATCCCGCGCACGGGCGCGTCCCCGACGATGGGGGAGAGGCCGATCACGGGCACCCCGGCCTCGGCGATCGCCTCACGGATGCCGGGCACGGCGAGGATGGTGCCGACGGAGACGACCGGGTTCGACGGCGGGAAGAGGATGACGTCCGCCTCCGCGATCGCCTCCAGGACCCCGGGCGCGGGCTTCGCCTGCTCGGCGCCGACCGGCACGACCGCCTCGGCGGCGACCGACGCGCGCAGCCGCACCCAGTACTCCTGGAAGTGGATCACCTTGCGCTCGCCGTCCACCTCGACGGCGACATGCGTCTCGACGCGGTCGTCCGTCATGGGGATGAGCCGTACTCCCGGCTGCCAGCGGTCGCACAGCGCCTCGGTGACCGCGCTCAGCGGGAAGCCGGCGCCGATCATCTGCGTCCGCACGATGTGCGTGGCGAAGTCCCGGTCGCCGAGCCCGAACCACTCGGGTCCGACCCCGTACGCCCCGAGCTCCTCCTTGAGATGGAAGGTCTCGTCGGCACGGCCCCAGCCCTGCTCCTCGTTGATGCCGCCGCCGAGCGTGTACATCACCGTGTCGAGGTCCGGGCAGACCTTCAGCCCGAAGAGGTGGATGTCGTCCCCCGTGTTGCCGATCACCGTGATGTCCGCGTCCGGCACGGCCTGCTTGAGACCGCGCAGGAACCGGGCACCACCGATACCGCCTGCCAGAACCACAATGCGCATGGGGACAAGTCTTGCAGGCGGGTGTGACAACGCGGCAGGCAGTCACCGCATCGCGGGCGCGACGGCGACCACGTTGACCGGTTCTGATCAGGCGGTCACGGCGTCGACCGGTTCCGAGCCGGTGCGTCGCGCGCACGCCATGGGGGTCTCCCCGGTCGGACGAAGTTGGGACTGGGGGAGCATCGGCATCTCGGTGAGGCCGGGGAAGTAGACGTGCAGGCTTATGGCCGGTTCGAGGGTGTCGTTGACGACCTCGTGGACGTACCCCGGCGCGAACACCCGCTGCGCGCCCGCCCCCAACGTGCGCGTGCCCCGCTCGGTGCGCTCGGTCAGCGTGCCGTCCAGGACGGTCAGCACACCGGAGGAGCGGCCGTGGTCGTGCAGTCCGCTGCCCTGTCCGGGCACCCAGGACAGCAGCCACACCTCGTAGCCGGGGCCGGTGCGCAGCCGGTGGTACCAGCGGCTCGTCGCGTCGTACTCGACGAGGTGTTCCCACTGGGTGCGGTCGGCCGCGACGGAGCGCGCCAGGCCGACGAACTCGGCGACGGTGGCCGGGTGTTCGCGCGGGGGCTGGAGCAGGTGCGGGACTTCGAGGATGTCGCCGGCGATCTGGAGGTCGCTGTCGCTGTTCATGGGGGTGCGGGAGTTCCTCGGCGTAAGAAGTAACGGCGGGGGATGGGTGTCACCAAACAGACAAGCAGGTGAGGCCGGAGCGCGTGGGGCTCAACAGCCGGAACAGCAACAACAGCTGCGGCGAGCGTGGGCAGCACCGAGGGACCCGGCGGTGCGGGTCGAGGTGAGTGCCGAGTTCGCGAGCATGCCCACAAGGACAGCGGTTCACACCCGCACTGTCAACTCGACGCCCGGTATGTGGGACATGTTTCACCTCATCCGGTTCATCTCCGAGGTGAAAGGTTTGTTCAGGTGTCTACCGGGACACATGGCGCACAACCGGGCGCACAAACCTCAGTGGAACGAGATCGAACTCCTGGGCGTCCTCCCCCGTACAGGCTCCGTCTCGGGGTAGGAGGCCGCAGGGGGGTCTCCTTTGCTTGTCAAGGTTTATGCCGATTTGAACACTTTCCGCTAGGCCTTGGTTCCGCAGAGTGAATAAGGGGCCCAATAGCAGATCTCGGCTTGACTCGCCCGGAGCAGCACACTTGTAATTTCACTCGTGTCGTTCAGCCGACATCGGTAACGGCGGCCACATCACGGGGACGCGAAAGACAGACGAGGGGCGCACATGACCGAGCTGGTGCAGCAACTGCTGGTCGACGACGCGGACGAGGAACTCGGCTGGCAGGAGCGCGCGCTGTGCGCCCAGACCGACCCCGAGTCGTTCTTCCCCGAGAAGGGTGGTTCCACCCGCGAGGCCAAGAAGGTCTGCCTCGCCTGTGAGGTCCGCTCCGAATGCCTCGAATACGCCCTCGCCAACGACGAACGCTTCGGCATCTGGGGCGGCCTCTCCGAGCGGGAACGCCGCCGCCTCAAGAAGGCCGCCGTCTGAACCGGACGGCACACCCGGGGACATGCTCCGGGGTACACCTCGGGACCTACTGAACGGCCCGTCGCAGCTGGGTTATCCACAGGCGGCGGGCCGTCGCCATGCCCAGCCGATAGTGTGGGCGCTCGTCCGAGACGTACCGCTGTCCCCTTGGGACGCGCGCGTCCACCGCAGTCCACCGAACCGGGGCCCGTACCTCGATGTCCGTGCACAGCCACACGGCAGCCCAACACGACGCTGCCACTCCTGAGTTCCCGCGTCACGTGGTGACGGCGGTGCTCGTCTCCCACGACGGCGCCCGCTGGCTGCCCGACGCGCTCGCCGGGCTGCTCGGCCAGGAGCGCCCCGTGCAGAGCGTCATGGCCGCCGACACCGGCAGCGCGGACGACTCCGCCCAGCTCGTCACCGACGCCCTCGGTGCCGACCGCGTGCTCCACCTCGCCCGGCGCACCGGCTTCGGCCAGGCCGTCGAGGAGGCCAACCGCACCGCGCCCCTGCTGACGCCGGACGAGCTGCCGTACCTGAAGCGCCCCAGCGGCTGGGACCCCGTCACGCGCACGTGGCGCGACGACGCCTACGACCTGCCGGAACTCCCGCACGGCGAGCCCGTCCAGTGGCTGTGGCTGCTGCACGACGACTCCGCGCCGGAGCCGGACGCCCTGGCGCAACTGCTGCGGGTCGTGGACCAGGAGTACGAACTGGGCCGCGAGGACGTGGCCGTCGTAGGCCCCAAGCTGCGCGGCTGGTACGACCGGCGGCAGCTCCTGGAGGTCGGCGTCACCATCGCCCACTCCGGCCGCCGCTGGACCGGCCTCGACCGCCGCGAACAGGACCAGGGCCAGCACGACCACGTACGGCCCGTGCTGTCCGTCTCCACCGCCGGCATGCTCGTCCGCCGCGACATCTTCGACGAACTCGGCGGCTTCGACCGCCGGCTGCCCCTGATGCGGGACGACGTCGACCTGTGCTGGCGCGCCACCGCCGCCGGCCACCGCGTCCTGGTCGCCCCCGAGGCGGTCGTACGGCACGCCGAGGCGGCCTCCCGCGAGCGCCGGGCCGTCGACTGCGCGGGCCGCACCGTCGCCTCCCCGCACAAGGTCGACAAGGCCGGCGCCGTCTACACCCTGCTCGTCAACAGCCGTACGGCCGTGCTGCCCTGGGTCCTGATCAGGGTCGTCGTCGGCACGGTGCTGCGGACCGTCGCCTATCTCGTCGGCAAGGTCCCCGGACAGGCCTTGGACGAGATCCGCGGCCTCCTGGGGACCCTGTTGCGCCCCGAGCGGATCCTCGCCGGGCGGCGCAGGCGCGGCGGCGCCCAGATCGACAAGGCGGAGCTGCGGCCCCTGTTCCCGCCGCCCGGCGCGACCGTGCGGGCCACCTTCGAACAGGCCGCGGCCAGCTTCGTCGACACCTCCGACCCCGAGATCACCTCCGGAGCCGGCCGGCACGGCGGCGCGGTCGAGTCCGGACCCGGCGGCGACGACGCGGACTTCCTGGAGATCGAGCAGTTCGCGCGCGTGAAGCGCATCGCCCGCAAGCCGGGCCCGGTGCTGTTCCTGGTGCTGCTGTTCGTCTCGCTCGTCGCATGCCGCGGTCTGCTCGGCAGCGGCGCGCTCACGGGCGGGGCGCTGCTGCCCGCCCCGGGCGACTCCGGCGAGCTGTGGTCCCGCTTCCTGGACTCCTGGCACCCGGTCGGCGTCGGCGGCACCCCCTCCGCCCCGCCGTACCTCGCGCTCGTCGCGATGCTCTCCTCGCTGCTCTTCGGCTCGACCGGCTTCGCGGTCACGGTCCTGCTGGTCGCCTCGGTCCCGCTGGCCGGGTTCACCGCCTACTTCGCGTCCCGCCCACTCGTCGAGTCGCGCCTGCTGCGCGCGTGGGCGGCCGTCGTCTACGCCTTCCTGCCCGCTGCCACCGGCGCCCTCGCGGGCGGCCACATCGGCACCGCCGTACTCGCCGTGCTGCTCCCGCTGATGGCCCGCGCGGGCATCGCCGCAAGCGGCCTCACGCACTCCTCGGGAGCCCGCGGCAGCTGGCGCGCCACCTGGGCGTACGCCCTGCTGCTGACGATCGCCACGGCCTTCACGCCGATCATCTGGCCCATCACGCTGCTCCTGGGCATCGCGCTGCTGGCCGTGCGCCGCGGCGACCTCGTCGCCTACGGACCGCGCTTCCTGGCCCAGTACGGCACCCCGCTGCTGATCCTGGCGCCCTGGTCGCTGACCCTGCTCCCGTTCGGCTTCTTCCAGCAGGCCGGTCTGGAGTACGGCTCCGGGGCCGCGACCCCCCTCGACCTCCTCGGCGCCAGCCCGGGCGGCCCCGGCACGGTCGGCGGCCTGATGCTCATCGGCATCGTGCTGGCCGCACTCGCCGCCCTGCTGCGCAGCGAGCGTCAGTTCGGCATCTGGACCGCCTGGGGCGTCGCCCTTGTAGGCATCGTCTTCGCCGTCCTGTCCAACAGCTCCACCTGGGCGGGCCCCGCGACCCTCGTCTACGGCCTCGCCCTCCTCGCCGCCGCCGCGCTCGGCGCCGACGGGGCACGCGCGCGTGTGGCCGAGCAGAGCTTCGGCTGGCGCCAGCCGGTGGCCGTGCTGATCGCCTTCGCCTCGGCCGCGGGCCCGCTGCTCGTCGCCGCCGGCTGGATGATCCGCGGCGCCGACGGCCCCCTGGAGCGCCACGACCCGACCCAGGTGCCCGCCTTCGTCGCCGAGGAGAGCGGCACCCAGGACCAGGCCCGCACCCTCGTCCTCGACAGCGACTCCGCCGCCCACGTCGGCTACATGCTGGTGCGCGGCTCCGGCGCCCGCATGGGAGACGGCGAGTTCGCCGCGGCGGACGGCGAGAACACCAAGCTCGACAAGGTCGTCGCCAACCTCGTCGCCGGCTCCGGCGCCGACCAGGCCGACGAACTCGGCGGCTTCGCCGTGCGCTACGTCCTCGTCCACAAGGGCGCGCCCCGCGAGGTCAGCCGCATCCTGGACGCCACCCCCGGCCTCAGCCGCCTCAGCCAGGCCGACGGCAGCGCCCTGTGGCGGGTCGACGCGCAGGTCTCCCGCGCGGCCGTCGTCGCCGGCACCGCCGCCCCGACACCCGTCGCCGCCGGACCCGTCGACATCCACACCACGATCCCCTCCGGCGCCACCGGCCGCGTGCTGCGCCTCGCCGACTCGGCCGCCGCGGGCTGGACGGCCACCCTGGACGGCAAGCCGCTCACCGGCACCACGGTCGACGGTTGGGCCCAGGGCTTCGAACTTCCCGCCTCCGGCGGCAAGTTGGACGTCACCTACGACGACCCGATCGGGCACACCGCGTGGCTGTGGACCCAGGGCGCCCTCGCCCTCGTCCTCGTCGTGCTCGCCCTCCCGGGCCGCCGCCGTGACGTCGACGACGACCTCCCCGAGGAGGAGCTGATCCCGGCCCAGGCGGTCGCCGGCGAGGGCCGCCGGGCCCGCCGCCTGCGTGCCCAGGCGGAGGCCGAGTCCACCGACGGGACGGACGACCCGGCGGACACCGGGCAGTTCGACGCCTTCGCTTCGAACACCACACCTCCTCCGGAGGAGGAGGCCGTCGCCGCGATCCCGCAACAGCAGTCCTACGGCATGGGGGTCCCCCCGGGCGAGGATGTTCGAGCCTGGGGGAGGGACACCGCGAGCTACGCGGGCGCCGAGTACGGCACCTACGGCGGCGAGCAGTACCAGGCCAACGAGCAGTACCCGCCCGGCACTTACGACCAGTCGTACCAGGCGGACCCCTACCAGGGCGGCCAGTACGACCCGTACGCCTACGGCGGCCAGAACCCGGCACCGGCCTACGACCCGACGTACGAACAGGGCTACGACCAGAGCCAGGGCCAGGCGCAGAACCAGGGCTACGACCCGAACTACGACCCCGCCTACGACCCGACGTACGACCCGGCCCAGCAGCAACGACCGCACGGCGATGAGCGTCCCGACGGGAGCCAGCAGTGAACCGCACCACCCTGTCCTTCCTCGCCGGTGTGGTCGCGCTCGGCGCCGTCACCGGGTTCGCCGAGATGAAGGCACCGGCCGCGTCCGGCACCGGCACCGCCAGGACGGCCGCTCAACTGCCCGTGGAGCGCACCAGCCTGCTCTGCCCGGCTCCCAGCACCTCCGACCTCGCCGACACGTCGTACACGTCCTTCACGCCCGTCACGACCGGCACGGACGACAGCGGCAAGGCCGAACTCCAGTCCGTCACCGAGGAGTCGGGCGACGGCACGGCCGACAAGAAGAAGCCCGCCAAGCCCGTCCTGGAACCCAAGGCCCCCGGCACCCCGGCCACCGGCGACAGTTCCGGCGCCGACTCGCCCGCGCTGCTCGGCACCGCCGAGGGCAAGTACGCGCCCGGCTGGACCGTCCAGGAGACCACCGAGGTCGCCGCGGGCAACGGACGTGGCCTCCAGGGCGTCAACTGCACCGCTCCGGACACCGAGTTCTGGTTCCCGGGCGCCAGCACCGCCGACGGCCGCACCGACTACGTGCACCTCACCAACCCGGACGACTCCGCCGCCGTCGTCGACATCGAGCTCTACGGCAAGGACGGCGACCTCAAGTCGACGGTGGGGGAGGGCATCACGGTCGAGCCGCACGCCAGCGAGCCGATCCTGCTGTCCACGCTCACCGACGACCAGGAGACCGACCTGACCGTGCACGTCACCGTGCGCAGCGGCCGGGTCGGCGCGTCCGTGCAGGCCCTCGACGCCAAGCTCGGCGGCGACTGGCTGGCCGCGTCCACCGACCCGGCCGGCAGTCTGGTCATGCCGGGCATCCCGAAGGACGCCACCTCCGTGCGGCTGATCGCCTTCACGCCGGGCGACTCGGACGCCGACCTGAAGGTGCGGCTGTCCTCACCCACCGGGACGATCACGCCGGCCGGGCACGAGACCGTGCACGTGAAGGCGGGCGTGACGACCGCTGTCGACCTGGGCGACGTCACGCGCGGCGAGCCGGGCTCCCTGGTCCTGACCCCGACCGACCAGTCCGTGCCGATCGTCGCCGCGCTCAAGGTCGTACGGGGCAAGGGCAGCAAGCAGGAGACGGCGTTCATCCCGGCGACCGGCGCGGTGGGCACGCGCGCGACGTCCGCCGACAACAGCGCCAAGGGCTCCACGCTGTCCCTGGTCGCGCCCACCCGCACCGCGACGGTCAAGGTCACCGCGTCCGCGGGCAGCGGCGGCGGTACGCCCGTCTCGAAGACGTACACGATCAAGGCCGGCACCGCCGAGGACGTCGAACTCCCGGTCCCCGGCGGCCTGAAGGGCACCTACGCACTGACGGTCGAGCCCCAGTCGGGCGGTCCGGTGTACGCGGCCCGGACCCTGTCGGCCACCGAGGAGGGCGTGCCGGGCTTCACGATCCAGACGCTGCCCGACGACCGGGGAACGGTCTCGGTGCCCGACACGGACGAGGACCTGTCGGTCCTCCAGAAGTAGCAGTCGGCGGCACGCGCGCGGGGAGGGTGCTAGTCCTCCCCGTAGCGCGGATCGACCGTCTCCGGGGTGAGCCCCAGCAGTTCGGCGACCTGTTCCACGACGATCTCGTGGACGAGGGCGGCCCGTTCGTCGCGCCCCTTCGTGCGGATCTCCACCGGGCGCCGGTAGATCACCACGCGCGCGGGTTGTCCCTCACGGGCGGCGATCGTGCCCCCCATGGGCACCGACTCGTCGTTCCAGCCCTCGCCCGCACCACCCAGTCGAGGGACTTCCAGGACGAGGAAATCGATGTCGGCCAACTGCGGCCACCGCCGCTCCAGTCGCTCCACGGAGTCCTGCACCAGATCCGCGAACGCCTCGGCGCGGCTCGCGGCGAGCGGAACCTGGGGCGGTGCGATCGGGCCGCGCATGCCCCGGCCGTGGCGATCGCGGCGGCGGGGCCCGGGTCCGGCGGCAGAGGGCGGTACGGGGGTGTCCATCACTGGTGAAGCGTAGTCCCCGCCGGGTCCGGCCGCCCGACTCCACCCGCCGTCGGACGCTCCGCACGGCATGTCGCCGGATGACCGTTCCGGCCAAGGTCCGGCTCGATTCCGTATGTCTCCAAGACCGTCTCTCTCAAGGCAATTGACGGTGTTTGTGCCGAGTGGTGACCGGGTCCGACCCTGTTCGAGATCTCGGGAGGGGGTGTACGCGCAGGTCAGTGGCGTGTTGCCGGTGAGGTGTGTGGGGCGCCTCACAGCCCGACACGGTGGGGTGACCTGGGGGAGAGCCGTCGCGGCCCGCTCAAGAGTGCGGTACCGTCCAACGTCGTGAGCCCTGTACGTCGCTGTTCGCGCACCGCTTGCGGCCGCCCCGCCGTCGCGACGCTGACGTACGTCTACGCCGACTCGACCGCGGTCCTCGGCCCGCTCGCCACCTACGCCGAACCCCACTGCTACGACCTGTGCGCCCAGCACTCCGAGCGCCTCACCGCGCCCCGCGGCTGGGAAGTCGTCCGCCTCCTCGACAGCTCCGCTCCGGCCCGCCCCAGCGGCGACGACCTGGAAGCACTCGCCAACGCCGTGCGCGAGGCGGCCCGCCCCCAGGAGCGGGCGGCCGGTGCCGGCGGCGGAGGCGGTGCCCGCACGGTGGACCCGATGGAGGTCGCACGCCGGGGTCATCTCCGGGTGCTGCGCTCCCCGGACAACTGACGGCGCCTGTCCCGGAGTTCGTCGGTCGCGCCGCGGATGCCGCTCCGAGCTGAGGTAACGGTGTGTGGAAGGCTCGGTTGCCGCCCGTCGCACTGTCGGTCCTGACGGGTAGTTTGGGGCGACCGATAGGACTTTCTGGAGGGTTGGCCCGTGTCTGCTGATCTGTCGCAGCTCGTGAAGGCGTACGACGTACGGGGCGTCGTCCCGGACCAGTGGGACGAGTCGTTGGCCGAGCTGTTCGGAGCGGCCTTCGTCCAAGTGACCGGCGCGAGCGCGATCGTGACGGGGCACGACATGCGGCCCTCGTCCCCGGGTCTGTCCGCCGCCTTCGCGCGCGGGGCGGCGGCGCGCGGTGTCGACGTGACCGAGATCGGCCTGTGCTCCACGGACCAGCTGTATTACGCGTCGGGCGCGTTCGGCCTCCCCGGTGCCATGTTCACGGCCTCGCACAACCCGGCGAAGTACAACGGCATCAAGATGTGCCGGGCGGGCGCGGCCCCCGTGGGCCAGGACACCGGCCTCGCCGAGATCCGCCAACTCGCCGAGTCCTGGATGGACTCGGGCGCCCCGGAGGTGTCCGGACCGACGGGAACGATCACAAAGCGGGACACGTTGGAGGACTACGCGGCGCACCTCCGCGGCCTCGTCGACCTGACCTCCATCCGCCCCCTGAAGGTCGTAGTCGACGCGGGCAACGGCATGGGCGGCCACACGGTCCCGACCGTGTTCGCCGGCCTGCCGCTCACCCTGGTCCCGATGTACTTCGAGCTGGACGGCACCTTCCCGAACCACGAGGCCAACCCGCTCGACCCGGCCAACATCGTCGACCTCCAGGCACGCGTCCGCGAGGAGGGCGCCGACCTCGGCATCGCCTTCGACGGCGACGCGGACCGCTGCTTCGTGGTCGACGAGAACGGCGACCCGGTCTCCCCGTCCGCGATCACCGCCCTGGTGGCCTCCCGCGAGCTGGCGAGGAACGGCGGCACCGGCGTGATCATCCACAACCTGATCACCTCCTGGTCGGTCCCCGAGGTCGTCAAGGAGAACGGCGGCACACCCGTACGCACGCGCGTGGGCCACTCCTTCATCAAGGCCGAGATGGCGAGGGCCGGCGCGATCTTCGGCGGCGAGCACTCCGCGCACTACTACTTCAAGGACTTCTGGAACGCCGACACGGGCATGCTGGCCGCCCTGCACGTCCTCGCCGCACTCGGCGGCCAGGACGGCACCCTCTCCGCCCTCGTGGCCCAGTACGACCGCTACGTGGGCTCTGGCGAGATCAACTCCACGGTCGACGACCAGCAGGCCCGCCTCACGGCGATCCGCACCGCCTACGAGGACCGCCCCGACCTGACCCTCGACGAACTCGACGGCCTCACCGTCTCCTCCGCCGACTGGTGGTTCAACGTCCGCCCCTCCAACACCGAACCGCTGCTGCGGCTCAACGCGGAGGCGCGGGACGAGGCGACGATGGGGAAGGTGCGGGACGAGGTGCTGGGGATCATCCTGGGGTGAGGGGTGAGGGGTGAGGGGTGAGGGGTGAGGGGTGAGGGGTGAGCGGTTGACGGGGTCTTTGGGTGCCGGTCACTTTCAGCCCGTCCGGCGTTTGAGGACGAGGCGGTTCAGGCCGAAGGGGGGTCTGGGCGCGCAGCCCCCATGGACGTCCGCCCCAACCCCGGCGCACACCTCTCACCGGCGGTACCCTGACCAGGCACATCCGCCGAAGCGTCGCAGACAGTCGTAGACACCCCCTGGAGGGACACCCCATGCCGCTCGAAGCCGGCCTCCTGGAGATCCTGGCCTGCCCGGCCTGCCACGCCCCCCTCAAGGAGCAGGACACCGAGCTGATCTGCACCGGCGAGGACTGCGGCCTGGCCTACCCGGTACGGGACGGCATCCCCGTCCTCCTCGTCGACGAGGCCCGCCACCCCGCGTAACCGACGACGACGCGATCGGAGGCCGCCGCCCATGCTCGACGAATCGCTGCTCGACTCCCCGGACGCGCTGACCGAGGCCGACCGCCGAGCCCTGCTCCGCGGTGCCGCCGAAGCCGGTGCCCGGGTGCGCACAGCCGCCCGGCACGCGGCCGAGGCGGGCGTCCACGACCTGAAACCGGACGGCCGCCCCCGCGCCATCCTGATCGCGGGCCCCGGCGCAGCCGCCACCTGCGTCGCCGACCTGCTCGGCAGGCTCGCCGGCGCCAGCAGCCCCGTCACCCGCCTGGCACCCACCGGCGTCGCCCCCGCGGCCGGCGCCCTGCGCTGGGAACTCCCGGGCTGGGCCGGCTCCGTGGACCTGCTGCTGATCACCACCCCGGACGGCAGCGAGCCGGGCCTGGCCCTGCTCGCGGAGCAGGCCTACCGCCGCGGCTGCACGGTCGTCGCCGTGGCCCCGTCCCGCAGCCCTCTCACCGAGGCGGTGGACGGCGCCCACGGCCTCTTCGTACCGATGGCGACCGCACCGTACGAACACGACGAACCCCTGGCCGCCTCCGCCCCCGGAGTCCTCTGGGCGCTGCTCACCCCGCTGCTCGCGCTCCTGGACCGCACAGGCCTGCTCAGCGCGCCGCCCGAGGCCCTGGAGAAGGTCGCCGACCGTCTCGACCAGGTCGCCGAGCGCTGCGGGCCCGCCGTCGCGACCTACAGCAACCCCGCCAAGACCCTCGCCGCCGAACTCGCCGACTCGCTCCCGGTGATCTGGACGGAGGGCACGTCGGCGGGCCCGGCGGGCCGCCGATTCGCCGCCGCGCTCGCGGAGTTGGCCGGCCGCCCCGCGCTCGTCTCCGAACTGCCCGAGGCGCTCGCCGAGCACAACGCCCTGCTGGCCGGCCCGCTCGCCGCGAGCGCCGACCCCGACGACTTCTTCAGGGACCGCGTCGACGAGGCACCCGCGCTGCACGCACGCGTGGTGCTGCTCCGGGACCGTCCGATCGGCGGTCTCACAGCGGCCCCGACCGCCCGTGACCTGGCCCTCAGCCACGACACGCCGATCAGCGAGCTGGAGCCCGAGGAGGGCGGCGAGCTGGAGACCCTCGCGGAGCTGATCGCCATGACGGATTTCGCCGCCGTTTACCTGGCGCTCGCCTCGGGCGCCTGATCCTGTCGTCGAAGCCCTGAGCCGCCGTACACCGTCGTACGGGGCGCGAAGCCACGTCGTACCCAGGTCGTCCTCGGGTCGTACACACAGAGAACCGGTAGAGAGCCACATGGACCGCCTCGACAACACCGTCCGCCCCTACGCCTGGGGTTCCACCACCGCCATCCCCAAGCTGCTCGGCGTCGAGCCGAACGGCGAACCACAGGCGGAGATGTGGATGGGCGCGCACCCCGGCGCACCCTCGCGCACCGCGCGCGGGACGCTCGTCGAGGTCGTCGAGGCCGCTCCGGAGCGGGAGTTGGGGGAGAAGGCGGTGGCGAAGTTCGGCCCGCGACTGCCCTTCCTGCTGAAGATCCTCGCCGCCGGCGCCCCGCTCTCCCTCCAGGTGCACCCCAACCTGGCGCAGGCCAAGGAGGGTTACGCCGACGAGGAGCGCCGGGGCATCCCCGTGGACGCCCCGAACCGCAACTACAAGGACGCCAACCACAAGCCCGAACTGATCTGCGCGCTCACGGAGTTCGACGGCCTGTGCGGCTTCCGCGACCCGCGGGACGCCGCCGACCTGCTCGCGGGCCTGGGCGTCGACTCCCTGAAGCCGTACGTCGACCTCCTGCACGCACACCCCGAGGAAGCCGCCCTGCGCGAGGTCCTCACGGCGATCCTCACCGCCGACCCGGAGGAGATGCGCCACACGGTCACCGCGGCGGCGACCGCCTGCACCCGCCTCGGCGGCGACTACGCGCCCTACGCCGACATCGCCCACCACTACCCGGGCGACCCGGGGGTCATCGCGGCGATGATCCTGAACTACGTCCAACTCCAGCCCGGCGAGGCCCTGTTCCTCGGCGCCGGCATCCCGCACGCCTACCTCAACGGCCTCGGCGTCGAGATCATGGCCAATTCCGACAACGTCCTGCGCTGCGGCCTGACCCCCAAGCACGTCGACGTCCCCGAACTCCTGCGCGTCGTCCGCTTCGAGGCGGGCGACCCCGGAGTGCTGCGCCCCGAGGCGTCTCCCGACGGCGAGGAGGTCTACGAGACCCCCATCGACGAGTTCCGGCTGTCCCGGTACGTCCTCCCGGCGGGCACAGGCGTCCACGACCTCACCCTCGACACCCCGCAGATCCTGCTCTGCACAGCCGGTGCGGTGACGGCGGGCGAGTTCGAACTGGCCCCCGGCCAGTCGGTGTTCGTCCCGGCCGGAGAGAAGGCCGAGGTGTCCGGAGTCGGCACGATCTTCCGAGCCACTGTGATCGTATGACCGGGCCTGTGGATACCTGACGCGCCGTCGCCGGGCAGGGCTGCAAGAATGACCCACCGGCAAAGGACGGGCAAAGACGGCCGGACGACTCATCCGGGCAGACGTCCGGGGCAGATGTCCGACGTGGGCGTCCGACCTGGACGTCCGGCACAGACGTACGAAGGCGAAGGGACACCGCGAACACATGAGCGCGTCAGGCGGCACCAAGGCGATCGTGGCGGCACTCGGCGCCAACCTCGCGATCGCGGCATCGAAGTTCGTGGCGTTCGCCTTCAGCGGCTCGTCCTCGATGCTCGCCGAGGGCGTCCACTCCCTCGCCGACTCCGGCAACCAGGCACTGCTCCTGATCGGCGGCAAGAAGGCCCAGCGCGAGGCCACCCCCCAGCACCCCTTCGGATACGGCCGCGAGCGCTACATCTACGCCTTCCTCGTCTCGATCGTCCTCTTCTCCGTCGGCGGCATGTTCGCCGTCTACGAGGGCTACGAGAAGATCAAGCACCCCCACGACATCGAGCACTGGTACTGGCCGGTGGGCGTCCTGATCTTCGCGATCATCGCCGAGGGCTTCTCGTTCCGCACGGCCATCAAGGAGTCGAACGAACTGCGCGGCACGCACTCCTGGTCGCAGTTCATCCGCCGCGCCAAGGCCCCCGAGCTGCCGGTCGTCCTCCTGGAGGACTTCGGCGCGCTCATCGGCCTGGTCCTCGCCCTCGGCGGCGTCGGCCTGGCCCTGCTCACCGGCGACGGCATCTGGGACGGCATCGGCACGCTCTGCATCGGCATCCTGCTAATCCTGATCGCACTGGTCCTGGCCGCGGAGACCAAGTCGCTGCTGCTCGGCGAGTCCGCCGGCATCGAGGACGTCCAGAAGATCGAGGCCGCGATCGTCGACGGCCACACCGTCACCGGCATCATCCACATGCGCACGCTCCACCTCGGCCCCGAGGAACTCCTCGTCGCCGCCAAGATCGCCGTCCAGCACGACGACACCGCCACCGAGGTCGCCACCGCGATCAACGCGGCCGAGTCCCGCATCCGCGAAGCCGTCCCGATCGCCCGCGTGATCTACCTCGAACCCGACATCTACAGCGAGTCCGAAGCCACCAAGGGCCCGGACCGCGAAGCCACCCCCGGAGGCCCGGCCCAGCACCCCGCCGAGCACTGAGTCCCCGCGCTGCTAGGGCAATGAGGCCCGCCGGGACTTCGACGGGCCCTCCCCATCCCGCTAGTGCTCTGACCGGGAAGGTTCGCCGGTTGAAATAGGCTGGGCCTTCTCGATGAACGAGGGGGCAGAGTGTCGGCGCGATGGTCGACGGACG
>NZ_JBIWMV010000015.1:0-64884 GCF_044766845.1 Streptomyces sp. NPDC101776
CAGCAAAGCCCCAGGCGAACCCGCCAGCAGCCGCCGCCCGCCGGTCGTCGTCACCCTGAACAACCGGTGGCACGACCACTAAAGCAACGGCATTGCCCTTTAGGCACTGGGGGAGGGTCGCGATCGCCCGCGCCCTCGCCGTAGAACCCGAACTCCTGCTGATGGACGAGCCGTTCGCGGCCCTGGACGCGCAGCTCCGCGTGATCCTCCAGGACGAACTCCTCGGCCTCACCCAGACCTTGCGCACCACCACCCTCTTCATCACGCACAGCCTGGAGGAGGCGCTCGTCCTCGGCGACCGCGTGCTGGTCATGTCCGCCCGCCCGGGCCGGATCATCGCGGAGCACCGCCCGCCGTTCCCGCGCCCCCGCACCGGCGACATCCGCGACACCCCCGAATTCACCGCCCTGAAAGCCGAGTTGTGGGAATTGCTGCGCAAGGAGGCGGTGCCCGCATGAGCACGGTCGCCCCCGACCGCGAGGAGTCGGTCCTGGTCCGCCGCCCCGGCCCGCACGAACTCCGTCCGGTACGCACCCACCGCCGCAGACGCGCCCTGGAACTGACCCTGGCCGCAGCCGTACCCATGGCTCTCATCCTGTGGTGGCAACTGGCCGCCACCCAGGGCTGGTTGGACGACCGCGTCTACCCGGCCCCCTCGACGATCCTCTCCGACGGCTGGACCCGGGCCGCCGCCGGCGACCTGTGGCCGGACGTGTGGGCCACCACCCGGCGCGTCCTGGCCGGCTACGCGATCGGCACGGCGGCCGGCTATGCCCTGGGCCTCCTGATGGGCTCCCTCTCCCTCGTCCGGGCCGCGCTGGAACCGCTGTTGGACGCCCTGTACGTCGTACCGAAACTGGCCCTGCTGCCGGTCTTCCTGAACATGTTCGGCCTGGGCGAGGGCCCGCAGGTGGCCCTGGTCGCGACCACGGTCTTCTTCTTCGTCTGGATCTCGACAATGTCGGCGGTCGTGGCGATCCCCCCCGGACACCGCGACGCGGGCCGGGTGTTCGGCGCCGGCCCCTGGCAGATGTTCCGCCATGTCCTCCTCCCCGCCTCCCTCCCCGCGGTCCTGGTGGGCGCGCGCATCGCGGCGGGCGTGGCGGTCCTGGTCATCGTCGCCTCGGAACAGATCGCCGCGACGAACGGACTGGGCCACCTGATCTTCGACTCCCGCGCCCTGTTCGAGAACGACGTGATGTTCGTGGGCATCGTGTGCGTGGCGGTCCTGGGCGTCGTCTTCTCCGAACTGGTGCGGCTGGCAGGCCGGTTGCTCACACCGTTGGCACCACGGGACCGAGGACGGGGACAGTCATGAGACGACGACGTGTGTACGGTGTGGCGGTCGTCGTGGCGGCCGTGCTGGCGTCGGCGGGCTGCTCGTCGAAGTCCGCCCAGGATTCCGGGACTTCGGGCTCGGGCCCCCGCACCGTCACCCCCGTCGCCGGCTGCGGCCCGTCCTCCTGGACGGACCCGGCGAACCTCTCCCCCACCCGCGCCCCGGCCCGCTGCCGCCCCCTCACCCCCACCCCCCAGCCCCTCCCCAAAACACGCAAGGTGACGATCGCGACCGGAACGCTGAGCGCGGAGTATGTCGCCCCGCTCGAAGTCGCCCTGGACAAGGGCGAGTTCAAGAAGGAGGGCCTGGACGTCACCCTCAAGGTCCTGCCGACCCCGGACGCGCTGCCCCTGCTGGCCAAGGGGGACATAGACGCGATGTGGGCGGCCCCGGAAGCCGCCGTCATGAACGGCATCAAGGGCGGCTTCGACATCAAGTGGGTCGCCGGGAACTTCTCACCCGACCCGACGTCGAAGAGCGGCCTGTGGGTCAAGCTGAAGAACGGCGAGGCGGCGGCCGACGTCCGGATGGCGGGCCGCAGGATGGGCACGATGATCGGCAAGGGCTCGGTGATCGCATACCCCATGGAGAAAGCCCTCGCGACCCACGGCGGCGGCCTCGACAAGATCCAGTACCAGCAACTCGGCTCGGCCGACGTCCTCACCGCGCTCCAGAACGGCGGCGTCGACTCCGCCTGGCTCCTCGACCCGGTCTGGCGCAAGGTCGACGACGATCCCGCGTACGCCTTCCTGGGCGGCCAGCCCCTCGGCGAGCCCCTGGGCGGCATGCTCTACGGCCGCACGCTCCTGAACGCCGACGTGGACGCCGGCGTAGCCCTCCTCCGGGCCTACATCCGCACGGTGAACACGTACTACGCCGACGACTACAAGAGCGACCCGACCTTCGTCACGTACCTCGCGAAACTCCTGAAGACGGACGAGTCGGTCCTGAGATCAACCCCGTCGCTGACCATGGACTGGGAGATCCGCGCCGGCACGACGACCCGACTACAGGCCGCGTACAAGGCGGCGGGCGTCTCGAAGGGCGCCACACTTCCGGAGTCCAGGACCGTCGACCGCTCGCTGTACGAAGAGGCGGCGGGCCACCGGCCGTAGAAACACCGAGGGCCGGAATCCATTTCTGGATTCCGGCCCTCGGCCTTAGTAGCGGGGACAGGATTTGAACCTGCGACCTCTGGGTTATGAGCCCAGCGAGCTACCGAGCTGCTCCACCCCGCGCCGTTGTGTTTGCAACGCTACGTCAGACGTACGGAGAGAAGCAAATCGCTTATTCACCCGTGCCGACAGAGCCAGCCCGCCCGGCGCTCACTTTGCGGCGCAGGCCGCACCCCTTGCGGCGCAGGCCGCAACACTTCCAGCGCAGGCCGGCATCACTCAGCCCGTCCGGCGTTTGAGGACGAGGCCCTTTCGGGGCCGATGGGGGTCTGGGGGCGCAGCCCCCAGGCGGGGCGGAAGGGGCGGCAGCCCCTGGGGATGGGACGGGTAGGGGCGGCGGGGGCGAAAATCCCCACCCCTAAGCCGTCAACTCCTGCCGCAACGCATCCCGCAACCGAGCCGCCCGCTCAGACACCTCAGCCGGCCCCAGCGAAACGGCCCGATCAGCCCACCGCTGCCCCTCGGCCAACTCCCCCCGCCGCGCGTACACCAGCGCCAACCGCAACGCAGCCCGCCCATGCCCCGCATCAGCCGCCCGAGCCCACCACACGGCCGCCTCCGGCTCACTCCCCTCCCGAGCCAACAACAGCCCAAGATTGAAAGCCCCGTTACGAGACCCGGCCTCCGCGGCCTCCCGGTACCACCGAGCCGCCTCGACGACATCCCCGCGGGCAGCGGCAAGCATCCCCACCCGCACCTGCGCCCGCCGATGCCCCTGAGAAGCCGCCCGCTCGTACCACTCCTCGCACTCGGTCTTCTCGTGCACCTGCTCACCCAACTCGTGCGCGGGCGTGGGAGGCCGCCGCGCGTCAAGCACCGAGGCAAGCCGATAAGCCGCCTCCGCACTCCCCCCACCCGCCGCACACCGCAGATGCCGCTCGGCCTCCCGCTCGTCCCCGTCCCGCAGCCGGGCGATCCCGACCTGCAACGCCGCCTCCGTGTGCCCGGCGGCCGCGGCCCGCTCGTACCAGGGCAGCGCGACGGTCTCCTCGCCGCGCCCGGCGAAGAGGATCCCGAGGTTGAACGCCGCGTCCACGCTCCCGGCCTCCGCCGCCTTGGAGAACCACGGCTCGGCCCCGGTCGCGTCGCCGCCCTGGAGCAGCAGCACGGCCAGCGCGTTCGCCGCCTCGCGGTGTCCGGCGTAGGCCGCCCGCCGGTACCACTGCTCGGCCTGCGCGGTGCGCGTCTGCTCGGCGCACAGGAGCCCGAGGTTGTACGCGCCGTTCACATCACCGGCGTCCATCGCGGCCCGGTACCACCGCTCGGCGGTCTGTGTCTCGCCGCGCTCGGCGTGCAGCGCGCCGAGCGCGTTGGCCGCGTTGCCGTCACCGTCCTGGGCGGCCCGGAGCCACCACACGGCGGCGCTCTCGGTGTCGCCGGCGTCACGCAGCAGGAACCCGAGCGCGCAGGCGGCGCGGGCCTCCCCGTCCTTGGCGGACGTCAGATACCAGCGCCCGGCCTCCTTGAGCTCACCCCGCTTCTCCAGGATCGCCCCGAGCTGAAGCGCGGCCCGCTGATGCCCGCGCGCGGCGGCCTGCCGGTACCACTGCTCGGCCTCGCCTCCCGAGTCCCCGGGTTCGCCAGAGGCACCAGGGCCTCCCGAGGCTCCAGGACCCGATGCGACACCGTTGTCGGCCCCGTCCCCGCCCGTGCCCCGGCCCTGGTACTCGTACGGGTACGCACGCTCGTCCTCGTGCGGCGCCCGGCGATCGAGCGCCCGCGCCAGCCGGTACGCGGCCTCGCGGTGCCCTCGTTCGGCGGCGGACCGCATCCAGCGCTCGGCCGCGGTGTCCCCGCGGTGCTCCAGCAGATCGGCGAGCGCGTAGGCGCCCAGCGCGTGGCCCTGTTCGGCGGACTGGCGCAGCCAGTACTCGGCGGCGGGCTCGTCGCCGCGCTCGCGGTGGTACCGGCCGAGCGCGTGCGCGGCAGCGGCGGAACCGGCCACGGCCGCGATCCGCCACCAGCCGGCGGCGTCGTCGGTGTATCCGCGCTGGTGGAGGAGGACACCCAGGTTGTTGGCCGCGGCCCGGTCGCCCTCGGCGGTGGCGGCACGCAGCAGCGGCTCGGCTCCGTCGAGATCACCGCGGCGCAGCAGCATCGCTCCGAGGACACTCGTCGCCTCGACGTCGCCGGCCTGTGCGGCGAGCCGTGTGCGTGCCTCGTCGACAGCCTCTCCGTCACCGGTCTCGTCCCGGTCGGAAGGCTGCACAAAACGCCCTGTATCCAACAGAGTTGCCTTGTCCCCCATAACGTCCATCGTCGCACCACCTGCAACCTGGGTACACCTGGTATACCGCAGCCAGTGAGGTCTCTACAGCGTTTTGTCGACATGCCCACAGAGAGACAAGCGAAACACGGTTTCACCAAGTCCCCCCGGCGGCACGGCCGTCACCCTCGTCGGCACACGCGTTCGCACAGCGAGAAGGCCCGGATCCTTGAAAGGATCCGGGCCTTCTCGATCAGTAGCGGGGACAGGATTTGAACCTGCGACCTCTGGGTTATGAGCCCAGCGAGCTACCGAGCTGCTCCACCCCGCGCCGTTGTGTTGCAACCGTACCACGGTGCGGGGTGGACCTCTGACCTAGTGATCAACTGCCGTCTGAGCTGCGCTAACCACTCGAACTGCTCGGACTGCTACTGGGACTGCTGCCGGCACTCGGACTACTGCTGGGGCTGCTGCTGGGACTCGGGCTGCTCTTGCTCTTGCCCGCCGCGGCCTGCGCCTCCTCGGCCCGCTTCAACGCGGACTGGAGATCCTTCTGCGCCTGCCCGTACGCCTCCCAGTCGCCCTTCTTCAGCGCCGCCTGCCCGGCGTCGAAGGCCTTCTGGGCGTCGCTCAACGCCGCCTGGACCGTGGGATTACTGGATGTCGGTGGAGTGGTGGTCTCGTCCGGTGGCGGAGTCGTGGTGGTCTCCGCCCCGAAGACCTTGTTGAGCCCCTCGTCCAGCGTGTCCTCGAAGGCGGTCTTGCCTCCGTAGGCCACCAACACCTTGCGCAGGAGCGGGTACTTGAGCCCGCCACCGCGTACGTAGACGGGCTCCACGTACAGCAGTCCTCCGTCGAGCGGCACCGTCAGCAGGTTGCCGTACTCGATGTCGGAGTCGCCGCCCTTGAGGAGCTTGATCGACTCGGCGATGTCCTGTTCGGAGTTGAAGGCGCTCTGCACCTGTTTAGGTCCGCCGACGGTCGTACTGGTCGGCAGCTTCAGGATTCTGATCTTGCCGTAGTCCGGAGTGCCGGCCTCGGAGTCGACGGCCATGAAGGCGCTCAGGTTGTCTCTGCCGTTCGGTGTGAACGTCGTCGTCAACGAGAAGGCCTGCGCGGCCTGGTCCGGCATCTTCATGCTCAGGTAGTACGGCGGGACCGCGCTCCCCGACTTGTTGGTCGGGTCGTCCGGCACCTGCCACACCTCGCTGCCGCTGAGGAACGTCTGGGCGTCCGTCACGTGGTAGCGGGTGAGCAGCTCGCGCTGGACCTTGAACAGGTCCTGCGGGTACCGGAGATGGGCCATCAGGGAGGACGAGATGTCCTTCCTGGGCTCGACCGTGTTGGGGAACGCCTTCATCCAGGTCTTCAGGACCGGGTCCTCGGTGTCCCACTGGTAGAGCTTGACGGCACCGGTGTACGCGTCGACGGTCGCCTTCACCGAGTTGCGGATGTAGTTGACCTGGTTCTGCTGGGCCACCACCGCGCGGTTGTTGTTGGTCGCGGTGAGCGAGTCGGCCGTGGTGTCCCCGAGGGTCGTCCGCGAGGCGTACGGGTATCCGTTGCTCGTCGTGTACGCGTCGACGATCCACTGGATACGGCCGTCCACGACCGCCGGGTAGGCGTCACCGTCGATGGTCAGCCAGGGCGCGACCGCCTCGACGCGCTCCTTGGGCGTGCGGTTGTACAGGATCCGCGAACCCTCGCCGATGGCACCCGAGTAGAGGATCTGCGGCTCGTTGAACGCCACGGCGTACGCGGCCCGGTTGAGCGGGTTGGAGAGGTTGACCCCGCTCTTGCCCGTGTAACTGGTGGTCTTCTCACCGCTGTCGTCGGAGTAGTCGATCTCCTTCTGGGGACCGCCGACGATCGAGTACGTGGTGGTCTTCTCGCCGTAGTAGATCTGCTGCTCGTACTGGCCGAGGTCACCCGTGGAGGGCAGATCGGACTCGGTGAAGACCGGCCGGCCCTCGGAGTCGACCTCGGTGCCCTTGGCGGCGACCACGCCGTAGCCGTGCGTGTAGCGGAAGTGGTCGTTGATCCAGTTGTTCTTCGGAATGCCGTTGAGGTTCAGCTCACGCAGACCGATGACCGTGTCCTGGTCCTTGCCGTCCTCGCTGTAGCGGTCGACATCCAGGTTGGTCGGGAACGCGTAGTAGTTCCTGATCTGCTGGAGCTGCTGGAACGTGGGCGACACGACGTTCGGGTCCACGATCCGGATGCTCGCCGTGGAGTCGACGTCGGACCGCAGCTTGGTCTTGTCCTTGGTGGTGCTCGTCCCCGAGTACTCCGTGACCTTGGTGTCGTCGATGCCGTAGGCCTCGCGCGTCGCCTTGAGGTTCTTCTGGACGTACGGGGCTTCCTTGGCCTGTTCGTTCGGCTGGACCGTGAACTTCTGGACGATCGCCGGGTACAGGCCGCCGATGAGGATCGCGGAGAGCACCATCAGGCCGAAGCCGATGACGGGCAGCTGCCAGGTGCGCCGCCACAGGGTGGCGAAGAACAGCAGCGCGCAGATGACGGCGATGCAGAACAGGATCGTCTTGGCCGGCAGATACGCGTTCGCGTCGACGTACCTGAGGCCCGTCCAGTCACCGGTCGCCTTGAAGTCGCTGGATTTGACCGCGAGTCCGTACCGGTCGAGCCAGTAGGCGACCGCCTTGAGGGCGACGAAGATGCCGAGCAGCACCGACAGATGCCCGGTGGCCGCGGCCGTGGCGCGCGCGCCCGGGCTGGTGATCCGCAGGCCGCCGTACAGGTAGTGCGTCAGCGCGGCGGCCAGCAGCGAAAGGATCGCGGCGGCGAAGCCGAAGCCGAGCAGGAAGCGGTACCAGGGCAGGTCGAACGCGTAGAAGGAGACGTCGAGGCCGAACTGCGGGTCCTTCTGGTGGAAGGGCACGCCGTTGACCCACATCAGCCAGACCCGCCACTGACTGGACGCCGAGGCGCCCGCGATCAGCCCGACGAGAGCGGTGACCGCCAGCAGCAGCCACTTCTTGTACGGCGCGATGCCCATGCGGTAGCGGTCGAGGCTCTGCTGCTCCATCGACATGGCACTGAGCGGCGGGCGCAGACGGTGCGCCAGCCAGATGTTCACCCCGACCGCGGCCGCCATCAGCAGACCGAAGACGAAGAACAGGCCGATCTTCGTCGTCAGGGTGGTAGTGAACACGGACGAGTAATGCACCGACCGGTACCAGAGCCAGTCCGTCCAGAAGCCCGCGAACATCGTGAACGCCATGCCGAGTACGGCAAGGACGCCCAGTGTCATGAGCAAAGTCCGGACACGCCGGGACGGGCGGCCCACTCTGATCCGCGGCCCTTGCGGGCCTCCGCCGCGGTCCGGCATCTGGAAAGCCAAGGTGCGCACCTCGAAGTTCGCTGTTGGTCGCTGTCGTTGCGTCAGGTCCCCGGTTTCGGGGACCCTCCGTAGCCCCGCGTGATCGCGGGCCCACACCTATGCAACTTACTCACCGTTTACTCGGTTCCCGATTCCGGCCATGAACGAGGCAGGATTGTGACCATGTCCAACACTCCCATGGCAGCGAACCCCCTCACCCGGGCCGTACTCGAGATCGACGAGTACGCCTCCGGCCTCGGCTGGGACCAGCCCGCTCGCCTCTTCGCCCTGGTAGACACCGCGCGCCTGCGGGCCCAGGAACCCGGCCTCGCGGCCCAACTCGGCCTGCGGGACGCGCCCGAGACCACCGGTCTCACCCCGATCGAGCAGGAGGAGATCCCGGCCGGAAAGCCGCTGGACGAGTTCCTCGGCACGATCGCCTGGCCCGACGCGGTGGCCGGCTGCGCGCTCACGGTCGAGCGTTTGATGCTGCCACCGTCCGCCGAGGCCTCCGTCCCGGACGGCCTGAGCGAGAAGAAGCTCACCCAGTGGGTCGCCCAGCACCCGGACCGCCAGGAGGTCCGCATGACGGTCGCGGTCCTGCGCGACGGCACCCGCGACTCGGCCCTCCGCCTGCGCGAGAAGGACTCCCCTACGGAGGTCCTCACCGGCGGCGCCCTGGTCCCGGGCCTCGCGGAGGCCCTGTCGGCGACCTTCGAGGACTGACGTCCCCTACTGGTTCCGGTTCTTTTCGTACGACTCCGGGGGCGCCCTTTGCTTGGGGGCGCCCCCGGAGTCGTACGCGAGGCCTTCTGAAGAGACGTCTTCTTAAAGAAGAGGCTCGTTCTAAAGAAGAGGCGTGTTCTAAAGAAGGGGCTAGTTCAGCCCTTGGTGCTGCACTTCGGGAGGTCGTCGGTCTTGCCGCTGTTGATCAGCTTGAGATCGCTGATCGCGTCCTTGATGGTGTTGACCTTGACGAGCCTGAGACCGCTGGGGGTGTCCTTGGCGGCCTCGGCGCAGTTGTCGGCCGGCGTCAGGAAGTACTGGGCACCCTTGCTGCGCGCGCCGACCGTCTTCATCGAGATGCCGCCGATCGGGCCGACCTTGCCGTCGTCGTCGATCGTGCCGGTGCCCGCGACGAACTTGCCGCCGGTGAGGTCGCCCGGGGTCAGCTTGTCGTAGATGCCGAGCGCGAACATCAGGCCGGCGCTCGGGCCGCCGACGTCGGCGAGCTTGATGTCGATGGTGAACGGGAACGTGTGATCGGTTCCGGCCGAGATGCCGACGATGGCGCGCTTGGCGCCGGTGTCGTCGGAGGTCGCGGTGGTGATCGTGATGCTCTTCGTCGCCGTCGCCGTCTTGTTCGCCTTCACGGCGTCGGCCTGCTCCTTGGCCGGCACGATCGTGAACACGACGTTCTCGCCGGGCTTGTGCTTGGTGACCAGCTTCGCGACATCGTCGGGCTGCTTCACCGTCGTACCGTCGACGGCCTTGATCACGTCACCGGCGTGCAGCTTTCCCTCGGCCGGGGTCCCCTTGACGACCGTCGAGACGATCACCCAGGACTTCACCGGGACGCCCAACTGGTCCAGGGCGGCGACCTTGGCGCTCTCCTGGGACTGGCTGAACTCCTCGGCGTTCTCCTGGGTCGACTGCTGCTCCGTCTTGCCGTCGGGGTACAGCGTGTCGTGCGGGACGATCTTGTCGTCGTGGGCGAGCCAGCCGTACATGGCCTCGATGAGGTTCATGTTGTAGTCGGCGCTGGTGACCCGGACCGTCGTCATGTTCAGGTGACCGGTCGTCGGGTAGGTCTTGCGCCCGGTGATCTGCAGCACCGGCTCGCCGTCGTGGTCCCCGAGCGTGTTCACCGTCGGGCCCGGCGACATCTCCGCGTACGGGACGTTGATGAGGACTCCCGCGCACAGGAGCGCGATCAGCATCAGGGTGGAGGCGAGCATCGTCGCGGTGCGGCGTGGCATGGCACGACAGTACGGGACGCTTCTGTCAGCGCACCGTCAGGGCCGCTCTCCGTTCACGCGTCCGTTCATGTGCCCGAGTGGGACTTCTCCATGGCCTCGCGGAAGCGGGCGTAGCCGTCCAGTTCCGGGCCGTCGCTGCGTGCCTTGCGGGTTCTGTTGGCCCAGCTGCCCCACAGGCCGGCACCTATCGCGGCCACCAGCGGAATCAACAACCAGGCGAGTGCCGCCATGCCGACCTCCCAACCCCGGATGAGTGAACTCAACTGACTGATCTGCAGATTAGCCAGCCCCACTGACAACGCTCATGGCAGGGGGCCGGTTACGCAACCGGAGGGCGGCTGAGAAGTCGGTGAGCGTGCGTCAACAGGCGCCGACCCACTCCTCGGTGCCGTCGGAGAACTTCTGGTGCTTCCAGATCGGCACCTCGTGCTTGAGGTCGTCGATCAGCTTCCGGCACGCCTCGAACGCCTCACCCCGGTGCGGACACGACACGGCGACGACGACCGCGAGGTCCCCGATCCGCAGGTCCCCCACCCGGTGGACGGCGGCCAGCGCCCGCACCGGGTAGTCCGCGACGACCTTCTCGGCGATGCGGCGCATCTCGGCCTCGGCACTGGGGTGGCAGGAGTACCCCAGTTCGTCGACATCGGCTCCGCCGTCGTGGTTGCGCACGGTCCCGACGAAGAGGGCGGTCCCACCGGCCGCGTCGTCCCCGACGGCCTTGAAGACCTCGTCCACGGAGAGCGGCGTGTCCCGGATCCCGATCAGCTTGACGGGATCCTGCGCGGCCTTCTCACCGGGATGGTCGATCGTGGATGCCATACCCCCATCGTGCCCCACCCCACCGACAGCCCGGAATAGCACGTTCGACAGGCACGCGCGGGTGCCCGTTTGGAGCGTCCTACAGGAGCACGCGCATCAGCGGCTCGCGCTGCTCAGATCCGCCGCCGGGCCTTGCGCGCGCGTCGTACGACCGCCGCCGCGCCGAGCAGCGCGACCGTCGCGCCCGCGGCACCGGCCGCCGTCGCGTCCTTGCGGCCGAGCCGTCGCCCGACGACCGTGTGGCGCCCTGCGACCTCCTCCAGCAGCTCGGCGAGGACCTCCTCGTTGGTCCACTGCGGCCGCCAGCCCGCGTCGTGCAGCCGGCTCCCGCTGACCACCCAGGGGTACATCGTGTAGGCCAGGTCGCCGGCCGGGGACGGGGTGAGCCCGATCCGGTGCAGCCGGGCGGCGGCGCCGAGCGCGACGGCGGACGGCAGCTCCATGCGGCGGATGCCGCTGAGCTCCTCGACCTCCTCCTGCTCCAGCCAGCCGTCGCAGCCGACGGCGAGTTCCCCGTCGACCTTCTCCAGGACGGCGTACTCCAGGGCGCTGCACAGGTCCTCGACGTGGCAGAACTGCCAGGCGGGGCGTGACCCGGCCACCACGAGCAGCCGGGGTGACTCGAAGTACCTGGTCAGCGCGGTGTCGGTGCCGCCGACGAGCACTCCGGGGCGGACGACGGTGACATTGAGCCCGGGGTGCGCCCGGGGCGCGCGCCGGGCGAGGCGCTCGACCTCCAGCAGGTCGCCGACCCCGGTGGCCTCCGCGGTGGCGCGCAGTTCGGCGTCCTCCGAGAGGGGCAGTTCGTTGTCGGGCAGCGCTCCGTAGACCATCGCCGAGGTGCACAGCACGACCCGGTGCACACCGGCCGCCGCGGCGGCGGTCAGCACGGTCTGCGTCCCCCGCACGTTGTACGCCGAACGGGCGGCCGGGTCGGTCTCCAGATCGAGGTCAAGCGCCAGATGGACGACGACGTCGGCGCCGCGCAGCTTCTCCGCGATGGCCGGATCCCGCACGTCGAGGATGTGCCACTGGGCCGCGGCGCACTCCCCGCGCCGCTCGTCGATGGCGATGACCTGCTTGATCTCCTCGGACGCGGCGAGCCGCTCGGTCAGCAGCGCCCCGACTCCGGACGCGGCGCCGGTGACCGCGACGACGGGCCCGCGCACGGCGGGACTGGTTGAGTGGTTTCGCGCTGCGCGAACCTGCGGATCTGGGGAACTCACCGGGCGTCTCCAGCGGTTGTCTTCAGTACGGACGCGCGTGACGCGTCCGGACCAGGTGGCATCCATCCTGCCGCAGGCCAGGTCTCGGCGAAGCACCGAGGCCCGATCGGCCCGCGGTGTCTACGCTGGGTGGTGTTGAAGGGCAGTCGTGCCGTCGGAGAGAACCGGCGGCCTTAACAGCCGAGGAATCCCGTGAGTGACACCCCATTCGGATTCGGCCTTCCGCCGGAGGAGCCGGACGACGGCGACGAGGGCAAGAAGAAGGACCAGGAGAGCGGTGGTGGTCAGGGACCGGCCAACCCGTTCGGTTTTGGCGGGCTGCCCGGTGCCGGTGGCTTTGGCGGCCCCGGCGCGGACAATCCGCTCGCAGCCATGTTCGGCTCCCTGAACCCCAACGACCTGGGCGCCGCGTTCCAGCAGCTCGGCCAGATGCTCTCGTACGAGGGCGGCCCGGTGAACTGGGACATGGCCAAGCAGATCGCCCGTCAGACGGTCTCCCAGGGCACTCAGGACGGCGTCAAGGACGCGAGCATCGGCCCCGCCGACCGCACCGCGGTCGAGGAGGCCGTCCGCCTCGCCGACCTGTGGCTGGACGACGCGACCTCGCTGCCGTCCGGCGCCGGCTCCGCCGTGGCGTGGTCCCGCGCGGAGTGGGTCGAGGCGACCCTGCCCGCGTGGAAGGAGCTCGTGGACCCGGTCGCCGAGCGCGTCGGCGCGGCCATGGGCGATGTCCTGCCGGAGGAGATGCAGGCCATGGCGGGCCCGCTGATCGGCATGATGCGCTCGATGGGCGGCGCCATGTTCGGCACGCAGATCGGGCAGGCCGTGGGCACGCTCGCGGGCGAGGTCGTCGGCTCGACGGACATCGGTCTGCCGCTCGGCCCGGTCGGCAAGGCCGCGCTGCTGCCGCTGAACATCGAGGCGTTCGGCAAGGACCTGGGCGTCCCCCAGGAGGAGGTGCGGCTCTACCTCGCCCTGCGCGAGGCGGCCCACCAGCGTCTGTTCGCGCACGTGCCGTGGCTGCGCTCGCACCTGTACGGCGCGGTCGACGGGTACGCGCGCGGGATCAAGGTCGACACCGCCAAGCTGGAGGACGTGGTCGGCCAGTTCGACCCGCAGAACCCGGAGCAGTTGCAGGACGCCCTCCAGCAGGGCATGTTCCAGCCCGAGGACACACCGGAGCAGAAGGCCGCCCTGGCGCGTCTGGAGACGGCTCTGGCGCTCGTCGAGGGCTGGGTGGACGCGGTGGTCCACGCTGCCGCGAAGCCGCGTCTGACGTCGGCCGACGCGCTCCGCGAGACCCTGCGGCGCCGTCGCGCGACGGGCGGTCCCGCCGAGCAGACGTTCGCCACGCTGATCGGCCTGGAGCTGCGCCCGCGCCGGCTGCGCGACGCCTCCCGTCTTTGGGCCTCGCTCACGGACGCGCGCGGTGTCGACGGCCGGGACGGTCTGTGGGCCCACCCGGACATGCTGCCCACGGCCTCCGACCTGGACGACCCGGACGGCTTCGTGCACCGCGAGCAGCTCGACTTCTCCGAGCTGGACAAGATGCTCGGCGAGGCGGCGAGCGGCTCCGCGGAGAAGCCGAACCTGACGAAGGACGAGGACTCCAAGGACGACGACACCGAGTGAGCCTGTACGACGACGCGGTCCTCGTACTCAAGAGCTACGAGGACCAGACAAAGCTGCGCCAGGCCTACCTGGACCACCTGGCCGCGCACGCGGACGGCATGTGGAAGTCCTGCCATGCCGGTCACCTCACGGCGAGCGCCCTGGTGATCGACCCCGAGCAGGGTCGTGTGCTGCTGACCCTGCACAGGAAGCTGCGGATGTGGCTTCAGATGGGCGGCCACTGCGAACCGGAGGACACCTCCCTGGAGGCGGCTGCCCTGCGCGAGGCCACGGAGGAGTCCGGCATTACCGAACTGACCCTGCTGCCGGGCGGCCCGGTCCGCCTCGACCTCCACCCCATCCCTGCACCGTGCCACTTCCACTACGACGTCCAGTACGCGGTCGTGGCACCTCCGGGCGCCGTCCAGGAGATCAGCGACGAGTCCCTCGACCTGCGCTGGTTCCCCTACGACGAGGTGGCGGCCGTGGCGGACGAGTCGGTGCTGCGGCTGCTGGAGGCGACGCGCGCCAGGATCTGAGCGGGGTGTGGCACGTGTTGAGCGTGCGGGGAAGCGTTGAACGTGTAAGGGGCGCCCGCTATTGCGGGCGCCCCTTACGTTGGTTTTCCGGACGCTCAGCTCCAGGCGTTGCCCTGGTTCTGCGCGTGGGCGCCGTGCTGGCCCATGCCGTACTGCGCGGCGAGGCCCTGGCCGATCCCGGCGTTCTGCGGGGGCAGGAGTTCGCTGGGCTGGACGAGCGCGTAACCGCTGCCCATGAAGCTCAGCTCCCAGCCCTCGCCGGTGCTGCCGCGGCGCCGCCACACCCCGGAGGAGTGCGTCTGGGCCTGCATTTGGACGCGCAGGCCGGTGGACCAGGCGACGATCGCGTCGGCGTCGCAGTTGACGTACTTGTCGGGCGTGACCTGCATCATCAGGGGCGCGCCCGAGGTCATCAGGGCGACCTTGCCGCGTCCGGTGATGTTGAGCTGGTACTTCCCGGAGCCGGAGATGCCGTACTGGCTGTCCACGGCGATGACCTCGTGATGCAGCGAGGAGTCCATCGCGAGGACGTAGCTGCTGTCGACGGTGAGGCCAACCTCGCCCAGCACATCCACTACGTGGATGTGCTGGGCGAGGTTGGCGAGGAAGACCGTGCCCTGCCCGTGGCAGCGCATCAGGCTGAGGCCCTCGCCGGTGGCCGCACGCGCGTAGGCCTGCTGGGTGTTCTGGTACTCGGCGTCGAACTCGACGAGTCCCTGGTAGGCGACCATCGTGCCCTTGCGGGCGAGGATGTCGTCGTGGCCCTCCAGGACGATGCGCAGCATCTGCTTGTTCTGGAGGCTGTAGCGGTCCTGGGACTGCGAGTCGTTGAACGCGAAAAGCGGGCTCTGCATGGTGTCGTGTTCCCCCCTCAGCCCCGGAGCCGGAGTCGGTCGGTGCTGTCCTCGCTGGGCTGAACGACGACGATGCCCTGCCCGGAGAAGGCCATCTGGTAGGCCTCGCCGCTGCCGCGGCCGATCAGGGACTGCGCCTTGAAGCTGCGCTTGCCCTTCACCTTGAGGTTCGGGGACCAGGCGACGAGCGCGTCCGGGTCGACGTACGTCTCGTCATCGCCGCCACCGCAGTCGACGACGATCGGCTTGCCGCGGGAGGTCAGCGCGACCCAGCCCTGGCCGCTGATCTTGGTGTTCCACAGGCCCTGTCCGGCGAACTTGGCGAGCCCCTTGACACGCTCGACACCCCAGGTGAGGGACGTGTCGAAGGCGAGCAGGTTGGTGGCGTTGACGGAGATCCCGTCGCCGTTGAGGTTGATCACGACGACGTCGGCGCCGTAGTCGGCGAGGTAGAGCAGTCCGTCTCCGGAGCACTTCATCAGGGGTGCGCCCTCGCCCGTCATCCAGTCGCGCGCGATCTGGCGCACGGCCGGCGGGTTGGGCTCGTACTGGATGAAGCCCTCGTAGGCGATCATCGAGCCCACGCGCGCGAAGAGGTCGCTTCCGGTCTGCATGGCGACCTTCAGCATGTTGTTGCCGTGGTTCTCCATGCGGGCGGTGACGGGTGCGGGGGCGAAGCCCGCGAGCGGCTGGTTCATGACGGGCTCCCTCAGACCTCGTACGGCTGGACGACGATGAAGCTGCCGGGGGCGGCCCGGAACTGCAGGTTGACGCTCTCCCCGGTGTCTCCGGGGTACGCGTTGCGGCGCATCCGGACCTGGCTGGAGACGATCACCTGGGCGGCGGCGGACCAGGCGACGACCGCGTTGCAGTCGGCGAACGTGGTCGGCGTGACCGGCAGGACGACGGGCTCACCGTGGGTCTTCACGACGATGGTGCCGGTCCCCTGGAACTGCATCGTGAACAGCGCGCCCCCAGGAATGCCGTGTCCCTCGATGCGTCTGACCTCGTACTGGAGGCTCTCGTCGAAGGCGAGGACGTTCTCGGCGGAGACACAGATCGCGTCCCCCTGGAGCTCGACGGGGTGCAGGTTGGTGGAGTTCTCGGCGAGGAACACCTGGCCCTGGCCCGTGCAGCGCATCAGCTGCATCTCCTGGCCGGTCGCGTTGCCCACGAGTCGCCCGGCGAACCCGGCGCCCTTGTAGCCGAAGTCGACCTTGCCCTGGTAGAGCACCATGCTGCCCTGGCGGGCGAGCACGGGCTGGCCGCCGATGCCGAGGTCGACGCGGACGAGCTTCTTGTTCTGCTGCGTCCAGCGCTGCCCGGTGGGCGTCTCCTTGAACTTCTCCAGCGCCGCCGACACACCGGCGCCCTGGGGAACGCCCTGAGGCACTCCGTAGCCGGCCGCCTGCCCCGGGACCTGCCCGAACGCGGGCGGCTGCTGGCCGTAGCCGGGCGGCGCGGGCGGCGCGGGCGGCTGACCGTAGCCCGGGGGCGGGGTCGGCTGGCCGTAGCCGGGCGGCGGGCCCGGCGCGTGCGGAGCCTGGGGCTGCGCGTAACCGGGCGGCGGAGGCGGGCTCTGGCCGGGGGCCTGCTGTCCGTACGGGGGCTGCGGCTGGCCGTAGGGCGCGGGCACGGGACCCGGGGGCGGCACTGTGCCCGGCCCGGGCGGGGCCAGGGGCGCGATGATGGTCGGCGCGGCATGCACGGAGGGCGCGGGCGCCGGCGGGGGCGCGTACCCCTGCGCGACCGGCTGGGGTGCCGGAGCAGGCGCCGGGGCGGGTACCGGAGCCGCGGGGGCGCCGAACGCGGGCGGGGCGAAGCCCGGGGCCGCCCCGGACTGGTGCGGCACGGGCTGCGACTGCTGGGGCTCGGGCGTCTCCTCCTCGGCGACCTCGCCGCCGAAGTTCTTCAGCAGCGCTTCGAGGCCGCCGTCGAAGCCCTGGCCGACTGCCGCGAACCGCCAGACGTCCTTCAGGTAGAAGTCACCCAGCATCACGGCCCGCTCGGTGGTGAACTCCGAACCGTTGAACGAGTAGCGGGCCACTTCCTCACCGCCCGCGACGATCCGGACGTACCCAGGAGCGATCTGCGACATCTGCCCGGCGCCGTCGAGTGTCGCCGTGAACGCCAGCTTGTGGATCTGCGGCGGGATCTTGTCGAGCGTGACCCGGAAGGACTCCGAGTCGCCCGCCTGGGCACCCAGGAGCTGGATGGACTCCTCGGGGGACTTCGGCTGGTTGAAGAACACGAAGTAGCGGTCGTCCGAGAGCCGCTCCTCGGCGTCGAGACCGAAGCAGCTGATGTCGAACGTCAGTCCGGGGCCCGTGATCTGCACACCTACGTACAGATCCGTGCCCGGAGTGAGGTCACTGATCTTGGCCTTGTGGCCGCGTTGGAATTCCCTGGCCATGCGTAACGACCGTCCCCCATCCCGATGCAAGTGCGTCGCGTCAGGCTAACGGCAATCTCTGACACCGGAGGATGTCGGTACAGACCCGGTACACAATCCCGCGCAAGGGGCCATCATTCGTCGCGGGCGCCCGGCGCATGGGGCAGCCGCTCGGCCGCGACCACGCCTTCGAGGTATCCCTTGGCCCGCTCGGTGCGCGGATAGGCCTCCAGGAGCCGCCAGAAACGCGGTCCGTGTCCGGGCACCAGGAGATGCGCCAGTTCGTGCAGCAGCACGTAGTCGACGACGTACTCGGGCATGCCCTGCAGCCGATGGGAGAGGCGGATGCTGCCCTCGGAGGGCGTGCAGGAACCCCAGCGCGTGTTCTGGTTGGTGACCCAGCGCACCGAGGTGGGCCGGGCACGGCCGTCGAAGTACTGGGCCGACAGTCGCTCGGCGCGCTCGGACAGCTCCGCGTCACCGAGCACGCGTTTGCTTTCCTGGGCGGCCAGCTTGTCGAGCATGACGGTGACCCAGCGCTTCTCCTCCGCCTCGGACATACGGGCGGGGATCAGCACGACGGTGCGATCGCCCTCGCGGTACGCGGAGACCGTTCTGCGCCGACGCGCGCTCCTGCGAACCTCGATCGCGCTCGCCCCCGAGCCGCTTGGCGGCTGGCTCGTCGTACTGCGCTGTGGTTTTCCGGCGCTGTGCAGTGGGTCGGCGGGCACGCCCCGACGTTACCCTCTGCACACGCGGGAAGTCCCGTCCCCGGGACGGTTCGGTGTCGATCCCCCACCAAGCGTTTGATTTGTACGACGAATACCCCCCGCCTGTGGACAACTTTCGGCGCCCAACGCCCGGGCCGGGCAGTCTGGCATCGCAGGCGGAGCCCGGACCGGTTCCGCCGGCACACCGGACGTACTTCCTAGGGCTACGGGGGCCTGTCATGCATCCGATGGTGAAGCCCGCGCTGCGGCGCGGCTGGCGCGATCTCAACACCGTGCAGTTCGGGATGACACCGGCGCACGCGATGACTCTGGGCCCGATGGACACGGCGACGGGCAGTTTCCTGGACCTGCTCAACGGCACACGCGGACTGCCCCTCCTGCGCGAGGAGGGGCACCGGATGGATCTGCCCGAGGACCATGTCGACCAGCTGGTGGAGGGGCTGACGCACGCGGGCCTGCTCGACGACGCGAAGGGCGGCGGGCCTGCTGCCGACGCCCTCCGGGCGAAGAAGGACGTCCTCGACCGGCTGCGCCCGGACCTCGCGTCGCTCTCCCTGATCACCGGCGAGCCGGGCGAGTCGATGGGCCGTCTGGCGGCGCGTCGCGAACTGCGCGTACAGGTGCGAGGCGCGGGCCGGGTGGGCGCGGTGCTGGCCGCGCTGCTGTCGGGCGCGGGGGTCGGCGAGGTCGACGTGCGCGACGGCGGTCACACCGAGCCCTGGGACGTCGCTCCGGGCGGGCTGCCCCCCGAGGCGGTCGGCGAGCGCAGGGACGAGGCGGCGCGGCGAGCGGTACGCCGGGCGGCACCGGACCGCCCACCGCGCCGGACCTCGCAGGCCACGGCGGAGGAGGGCGACCCCGGTTTCTCCCTGGTGATCCTCGCCCCACGGGACGATGTCGCCGTGCACGCGCCCGACCCGGCCGCCGCCACCGGCCTGATCGTCTCGGGCACCCCTCATCTGTACGCCGGTGTGGTGGAGGGCACGGGAGTCGTGGGCCCGCTGGTGCTGCCCGGGGAGACGTCCTGCGCGGGCTGTCTGCACCACGCGCGCACCGACCGGGACCCGACCTGGCCCCGTCTGGTCGCGCAGTGGCGCTCCGGGAAGCAGCCTCAGGTGCGGCCCTGCGACCTGACGCTGGCCACGACCGTCGCCGGGCTGGCGGCAGCGCACGCGCTCGCCTTCCTGGACGGGCGGTCACCGTCCAGCGCGGGCGCGCGGTGGGAGGTCTCGCTGCCGGGTCTGCACTGGCACGCGCGGCCGGTCTGGGCGCATTCCGCCTGCCCGTGCGGCGCCGCGGAGAAGGATACGAAGAAAGGTAAGGAGGCACACACCTCTACGGACGAGGATCGACACGCGACAATGGGAGGGGACCGGCCGTCGAGGGATGTGCGCCGTAAGGCAGACTCGGCCCGGCCGGCCGGGACTTGGAGGGCGCATGTCTGATCTTCCCCGCAAGGCGGTCACCCGCACCGCCAAGCTCGCCGCGCTCCCGCTCGGCTTCGCCGGGAGAGCGACGTGGGGGCTCGGGAAAAGGATCGTGGGCGAGTCCGCGGAGATCGTCGGCCGCGAGCTGCAACAGCGCACGGCGGAGCAGTTGTTCAAGGTGCTCGGCGAGCTCAAGGGCGGTGCGATGAAGTTCGGGCAGGCGCTGTCCGTCTTCGAGTCGGCGCTGCCCGAGGAGGTCGCCGGTCCCTACCGTGCCGCGCTGACCAAGCTCCAGGAGGCCGCGCCGCCGATGCCGACACGCACCGTGCACGGTGTGCTGGAGGAGCGGCTCGGCGCGGACTGGCGGGCCTTGTTCCTGGAGTTCGAGGACAAGCCCTCGGCCGCCGCGTCGATCGGCCAGGTGCACCGGGCGGTGTGGCACGACGGCCGCGAGGTCGCGGTCAAGGTGCAGTACCCGGGCGCCGGCGAGGCCCTGCTGTCCGATCTGACCCAACTGAGCCGTTTCGCCCGCCTGTTGGGCCCGCTCATCCCCGGGATGGACATCAAGCCCCTCATCGCCGAGCTACGCGACCGGGTCTCCGAGGAACTGGACTACGGCCTGGAGGCGCAGGCCCAGCAGGCGCACGCGGAGGAGTTCGAGGGCGACCCGGATGTCATGGTGCCCGCCGTGGTCCATCAATGTGACCAAGTCCTGGTCACGGAGTGGATCGACGGGATCCCGCTGTCGGAGGTGATCGCCGACGGCACCGAGGAGCAGCGCGACCGGGCAGGCCAGCTGCTGGCCCGCTTCCTCTTCTCCGGCCCGGCCCGCACCGGCCTGCTCCACGCGGATCCGCATCCGGGGAACTTCCGGCTGCTGCCCGCCGACCCGGACGGCAAGGGCGACTGGCGACTGGGTGTCCTGGACTTCGGCACGGTCGACCGCCTTCCCGGCGGCCTGCCGGCAACCATCGGCGACTCCCTGCGCATGACGCTCGACGGCGATGCCGAGGCGGTCTACGAGCTGCTGCGCACGGAGGGCTTCGTCAAGGATTCGATAGAGCTGGACCCCGACGCCGTCCTCGACTACCTGGTGCCGATCATCGAGCCGGCCCAGGTCGACGCGTTCACCTTCAGCCGCGGCTGGATGCGCAGCCAGGCCGCCCGTATCGCCGACCCCCGCTCCCCCGCCCACCAGTTGGGCAAGCAGCTCAATCTGCCCCCGGCGTATCTCCTGATACATCGAGTGACATTGAGCACAATCGGCGTCCTGTGCCAGTTGGGCGCGACGGTGCGGCTGCGCGAGGAGCTGGAGGAGTGGCTGCCGGGGTTCGTGCCGGAGGATCCGGAGGAGTACGAGGAGTACCTGGACGAGGAGGAACCCGCGGCGGAGGCGTGAGCCGGGCCGCGGACGACGCGGGCCGAGTCGGTGATGCGGGGCGGACGGGTGACGGCGCGAGTGCGGCCTACCACCAGGCCGGGTCCAGCCGTCCCTCGATCGCCCTGAGGTTCTCCCTGGCGCAGGCGTCACAGAGATAGCTGCGGGTTCCGTTCTCCACGGAGCAGGTCCAGGTGGGTTGTGGGCCTTCGGACCGGGCGCCGCAGCGGGCGCACACGAGGGGCTGGGGCTCCGCGGTGGAGGCGCCGGTGTCACTGCCTCCGGGAAGACTCGTCACGCCGCGACGATATCGCCGCGGCCGGGGATAGGCGGGCAGAACGCACCGCGGGGGCCGGTCCGTTCGGACGGACCGGCCCCCGCGGGGAGCTTTCGCCTCCCGGGTCGGGAGGCCACCGCTTCAGGTGTGATCGGTTACTGCATGAGGGCCATGGCGAGCGCACGGCGGGCGCGCAGCGAGGCACGCTCGGCCTTGCGCTGCATCCGGCGGGCGGCCAGCAGGCGCAGCGCCTGCCGGTCCCGCTCGGCCTCCCGCAGTCGCTCGTGCATATGCGCACGGGCCATGGCTTCTGGGATGAGTTGCATCTCTCGGGTCCTGTTCTGGCGCGACTCGGTCGCACCCGGAGTGGTGAAGTCTGGGATCGTGGAGCCCGCGGGCTCGCTGGGAGTGGACGGCTTCATCGGGGCCTGCTTCTTGGGGTCGTGCGTGAGGGGGCGGTCGATCGTTCCGAAGATGCTCATGCCGTGACCGGGTTCTTGCGCGGACGGCCACGCGGCCGCTTGCGGGCCACGACGACACCCTGGACGAAGAGCTCGCCACCCCAGACGCCCCAGGGCTCGCGCCGCTCCTTGGCGCCGGCGAGGCAGGCCTCGATCAGCGGGCAGGTGCGGCAGAGGGACTTGGCGTACTCGACATCGGCCGGCGACTCGGCGAAGAAGACCTCCGGGTCGTAGGAACGGCAGGGGACGGGCACGCCCAGGTTCTCGATGGCGTCGTCGAGCGCGGTGAGCGTAGTGAGCGGAGTCAAGGTGGAGTCCTCCGTGAGGCCGGGCGGGGGGATCGTTTCGGAAGGCGGTACGGACGGGGCGTGCGCTTCGAGTTGCACGGTTGTTCTTCCTCGTCTGGTCGGTCCGGCCCTGTTGGGCCGGTTGTCGGCTGGGTACCGGGTTCTTTTCTTGTCCCGAGGCCCCTTCGCTCCGTCGTCCCCGTTCGGGGAAAACAGAAGGGCCGCGGATCCCGGATGGGGTTCCGCGGCCCTGAAGGCGCCGGCCTGATCAATCAGGCTGGATCACTCCAGGGTTCTGGCCCACGGAAGGCCCACATCTGGTGGTGCTGCGTCGTCGTCTGCTTCCGGCCTCCGGCACCGGCCGCAAAGGCATAGGCCTGCGCCTGTGCTCCTACTGCTTCCAGTGCCTTGGTCGGTCGCTCATTGCGCTCACGGACGGGAAGGACCGCGAGAGACAGGGCGGACGCCGGACGGGCGGCAGAAATGCCGGACAGACCGGTGCCCAGGTTCGAAACGCCGAGCATGCACAGGGAGACGACCGAGGGATCGGTCATTTTCACGGTGCTGGCGGGGCTGGTGTTGATGCTGATCACTGGAATCGCCTCCTCTCGGCGTCTCGGGGGACCGGGGATGAGACCGGTCCTTCGGATATGTAAGTACAGCACGGGATCAGGGCCTTCGAGAAGGCCCCCTGTTCCCGTGTCTAAGAACCTATGGGGATTGCTGGGGCATGCGCAAACTATTTTTTCGACGAGTTTGAATCAGTCCCCCGCGACACCCTCCGCAGGCTCCTGACCGCAGCAGATGGCCAGGACATCGGCCCCGTAGCGGTTGAGCTTGCGGACGCCGACGCCGGGGATCCGCGCGAGTTCGCCGTCGTCGTCGGGGACGGTCTCGGCGATCGCCATCAGCGTCTTGTCGGTGAAGACGCAGAAGGCGGGCTGACCGCTGCGCTGCGCCTGGACCTCCCGCCACTCGCGCAACCGCTCGTAGAGGCCCTCGTCCATGTCCGAGGGGCAGTCCTCGCAGCGCATCAGCTTCATCTCGCCGGCCTCGGTGAGGGTGCGGCCGCAGACCCGGCAGCGGGCCACGGTGCGTTGCGTTCGGCGCGGCACGGCTTTGGGGCCGGCGCCCGCGTAGCCGCGCTCGATGCCGCCGGGCGCGACCGTGCCGGGTCTGCCCGCGGCGGCGGTCGAGCCGGGGCGCAGGCCGTTCAGGAAACGGCTGGGGCGGCGGCTGGGGCGGCCGCCGGGCGAGCGGGAGAGGGCCCAGGAGACGTACAGCCGCTCTCTGGCGCGGGTGACTCCGACGTAGAGGAGGCGGCGCTCCTCCTCGATCTGTTCGTCGGTCTTGGCGTAGGTGATGGGCATCATCCCCTCGGCGACACCGACCAGGAAGACGACGTCCCACTCCAGGCCCTTGGCCGAGTGCAGGGAGGCGAGGGTGACGCCCTGGACCGTCGGGGCGTGCTGGGTGTTCGCCCGCTCGTCGAGTTCGGCGACGAGGTCGGCGAGGGTGGCTCCGGGTCTGGCCGCGGCGAAGTCCTGGGCGAGGTTCACCAGAGCCGCCAGCGACTCCCAGCGCTCTCTGACGGCGCCGGAGCCGGCCGGGGGCTCGGTGGTCCAGCCCTCGCCGGAAAGGACGGCACGAACCTGGGAAGGCAGGTCGATGACGTCGTCGAGGAGGGAGTCGTTGCCGCCGAAGCGGGCCGCTCCGCGCAGGGCGATGCCGGCCTTGCGGACCTCCGGGCGGTCGAAGAACCGCTCGGCGCCGCGCAGTTGGTAGGGGACTCCGGCGTCGGCGAGGGCCTGTTCGTAGGTCTCGGACTGGGAGTTCGTGCGGACCAGGATCGCGATCTCGCTCGCCGGGACGCCCGCGTCCATGAGGTCGCGGATGCGGCGGGCGGCACCCTCCGCCTCGGCGGGCTCGTCGGTGTACTCGACGTAGATGGGCTCGGGGCCCGCGGCGCGCTGGGAGATCAGCTCCAGCCGGTGGTCGGCGGCACGGCCGCGGGCCTGGGAGAGCAGGCCGTTGGCGAGATGGACGACCTGCGGGGTGGAGCGGTAGTCGCGGACCAGTTTGACGACGGTGGCGCCGGGGTGGCGGGTGCGGAAATCGAGCAGGTGGTCCGGTGTCGCTCCGGTGAAGGAGTAGATCGTCTGGCTGGCGTCGCCGACGACGCACAGGCTGTCGCGGTCGCCCAGCCACAGCTCCAGGAGGCGCTGCTGGAGCGGGCTGACGTCCTGGTACTCGTCGACCACGAAGTGCTGGTACTGCGAGCGGACCTGTTCGGCGATGTCGTGCCGGTCCTGGAGGACGGCGACGGTGAGCAGCAGGACGTCCTCGAAGTCGATGACCCCGCGGTCGCGCTTGACGTCCTCGTAGGTGGCGTAGAGCTGGGCGATCTCGGCGGGGGCGCGGGGGATGTCACGGCCCGCCTTGGCCGCCGCGGCCGCGTAGTCGGAGGGCACGGTCTGGGTGACCTTGGACCACTCGATCTCTCCGGTGACGTCCCGCAGTTCGCCGCGGTCGAGGCGGATGCGGCAGGCGGCCGCCGCGTCGGCGACGAGCTGGATCTTGCGGTCGACGAGCCGGGGGATGCTGCCGCCGATCGCTTTCGGCCAGAAGTACTGGAGCTGGCGCAGGGCGGCCGAGTGGAACGTACGGGCCTGGACTCCGGTGGCGCCGAGCTGGCGCAGCCGGCCGCGCATCTCGCCCGCGGCGCGGTTGGTGAAGGTGACGGCCAGCACGCTGGAGGACTGCAGGACCCCGGCGCGCACCCCGTAGGCGATGCGGTGGGTGATCGCCCGTGTCTTGCCCGTACCGGCGCCCGCCAGCACGCACACCGGACCGCGCAGGGCGGTGGCCACCTCGCGTTGCTCGGGGTCGAGCCCTTCGAGCACCGCGTCGGCCGAATCCGGTACCTGCGGGAAGAGGGAGGAGTGCGTTGCTGCTGTCACACGGCCATGCTGCCAGGTCGCCGGAGACAGGTGAGTCGGTTGTCCACAGGGAGGCCCCCGCAGTCGTACTAATGCGGCAGGCGTCACGTGCCGTGGGATACCCCCGGCGGGAATGGCGGGTCCGTCGCGTACGTTCCCTCCACTGCGAGGACCTATTCCCTGAGCTGTTGAGGAGCGCGAGAGAATGTCGGGCACCGTGACGATGTACAGCACCACCTGGTGCGGCTACTGCCGTCGGCTGAAGAGCCAGATGGACCGCGAGGGCATCGCGTACAACGAGGTCAACATCGAGCAGGACCCGGATTCCGCGGCGTTCGTCGAGAAGGCGAATGGCGGGAACCAGACGGTCCCCACGGTTTTGTTCGCCGACGGTTCCACGTTGACGAACCCTTCGCTGGCCCAGGTCAAGCAGAAGATCGGCGCCTGACCGACGCTCCGGACGCGACTCCGCGGAAGGCGGCCCCTGATGTCAGGGGCCGCCTTCTTTGTCGTCCGCCTCAGGTTCGTCGCTCGCCTCAGGTCTGTCGTCCGCCTCACGCGACCGGCTTGTCCCACACGGCCACGTAGCGCCACAGGAGCCGTCGTCGGAACCGGGCGCCGGGCAGCAGGCGCCGGACGGCCTCGCGCGCCTCTCCCCAGCACATGGCCGAGTCCTCCATGGGCATGCCGACGGGTCCGAGTTTCCCGCCGTGCCGTCGCGCCAGGAACCGGCTCACGGGCAGCCCGCAGCCGCTGATCACCCGGTCAAGGAACGTCCGGTTGTACGCCAGGCCGACGATCACCAGTCGGCCACCGGGTGCCAGCAGGCTCACCAGCCGTCCCACGGCGTCCTCGAACTCGGTGTGGTGGACGACGGCGACCGCGCTGACGAAGTCGTAGGTGCCTTCGTCGAGCGAGGTGTCGTCGAGGTAGTCCGCCTCCATGAAGGTGACGTTCTCCGGCACGTCGGCGCGGGCGAGTCGGATCATCTGCGGCGAGCGGTCCACGCCCGTCACCGATCCGGCCCTGCTCGCCAGTTTGCGGGCGAGCAGGCCGTCCCCGCAGCCGACGTCCAGGGCCGCGCGGCAGCCGTGGGGCACAACGTCCACCACCACGGGGTGGTGGTGGACGTTGTGGTTCCAGTACGGGTCGGTCATCCGCGAACCGTCATCCGCGCCTCGGGGACCCCTCAGACGAAGGTTCGCGTCGGCAGCGGCTTGCCGTACCAGAGCTCGATCAGACGGGCCGCGATCGAGATGCCGTACGGGGGCAGCACCTCTTCGGACTCGAAGGCCGCGCGCAGCTCCTCGCGGGAGAACCAGCGGGCCTCGTGGATCTCGTCGCCGTCGACGTTGATGTCGGTCGAGGTGGCACGGGCCATGAAGCCCAGCATGAGGCTGGACGGGAAGGGCCAGGGCTGGCTGGCGACGTACTCGACGTGCCCGACCGTGATGCCGGCCTCCTCGAAGACCTCGCGGCGCACCGACTGCTCGATGGACTCGCCGGGCTCCACGAAGCCGGCGAGCGTGGAGAAGCGCCCCTCGGGCCAGTGGACCTGGCGGCCGAGCAGGATGCGGTCCTCCTCGTCGGTGACGGCCATGATCACGGCGGGGTCGGTGCGCGGGTAGTGCTCGGCGCCACAGGCCGGGCAGCGGCGGATGTGGCCGGCCGCGGCGATCACCGTGCGCTCGCCGCAGCGGGAGCAGAAGCGGTGCAGGCGCTGCCAGTTCTCCAGGGCGACCGCGTGCACCATCAGGCCCACGTCCCGGGGCGACAGCAGCAGACCGGCCTCGCGCAGTCCCGCGGCCCGCGCCGACTGGTCGATACGGCCGGGCAGGGCGTCCTTCTGGAGGGCGAAGTAGCTGACGCCGTCGTCGTCGGTGCCCAGGAAGTAGCGGTGCGCCTCGGTGAGGGGGGCCTCGAAGGACGGCGTCATGACGAGTTCGGTGCTGCCGTCGGGCGTCTCGTCGATGAGTGCCTGGCCGCCGGAGACCACGAAGCAGCGGGTGGTGGGGTGGCTCCATGCCGCGGCGAGCCAGGCCTCGTCGAGCCGGTGGTGGGCGGCTCGGTCGATGCCGCTCGGAGCGGTGAGCGAGATGGGTCGGTCGGCTGTGTGGTCGGTCCAGGTGGTCACGGGTGCTTCCAACTCCCCCGGCAATGCGGATTGTTTCGGCGGGCGGTTCAGCGGGACGTACGGCAGGAGGCGACCGGGTCCGGCGGGGACGTGGTGTGCGGGGCGGTTCTTCCAGTGTGCCCCGCGCGCGTGGCCGTTCCGGATCGCGCGGGATCGTCAGGGCGCATGACGCCAGGTGTCGGCGAGGTCTCCCCACAGGTGGGCGGTGGTTTCGACGCCCTTCAGGAGGAGGTCGAGTTCGACCTTCTCGTTCGGGGCGTGCCAGCCGTCGGAGGGGACGGAGATGCCCAGGAAGAGGACGGGTGCACCGAGGACTTCCTGGAGGTCGGCGGCCGGTCCCGAGCCGCCCTCACGGGTGAAGAGGACCGGTTTCTCGAAGGCGACGGCCATGGCGCGGACGACGGACTGCAGGGCGGGGTGGTCGAGGGGTGTCAGGCACGGGCGCGTGGCCGCGCTGAAGGTGATCGCCTGGCGGATTCCGGCGGGCACCTGCTGGGCGGCCCAGTCCCGGACGACCTTCTCGATGTGGTCGGGGTCCTGGCCGGCGACCAGCCTGAAGGAGAGCTTCACCATGGCCGAGGACGGGATGATCGTCTTGCTGCCCGGTCCCTGGTAGCCACCGCCGATGCCGTTGACCTCGGCGGTGGGGCGGGCCCAGATGCGCTCCAGGGTGGTGTGTCCGGCCTCTCCGTGGGTGGCGTGCGACTTGGCGGTACGCAGCCATTCCTGCTCGTCGAAGGGCAGCTCGGCGAAGAGCTCGCGCTCCTGGTCGGTGAGTTCGACGATGCCGTCGTAGAAGCCGGGGACGGCCACGCGTGCGTGCTCGTCGTGGAGCGCGGCGACGAGGCGGGCGGCGGCGGTCGCCGGGTTGGGCACGGCGCCGCCGAAGGAGCCGGAGTGGATGTCCTGGTCGGGCCCCTGAAGCCGGATCTCGCACTCGGCGAGGCCGCGCATCCCTGTGCACACCGTGGGGGTGTCCTCGGACCACATGCTGGTGTCGGAGACGATCACGGCGTCGGCGGCGAGCAGGTCCGCGTGCTCCTCGACGAGCGCGCGGAAGTGCGGGGAGCCGGACTCCTCCTCGCCCTCGACGAGCAGCTTCAGGTGCACGGCCGGGGTGGTGCGGCCGGTGGCGGCGAGATGGGCGCGGACGCCGAGTGTGTGGAAGAACACCTGGCCCTTGTCGTCGGCCGCCCCGCGCGCGTAGAGGCGGTTCTCGCGGACGACGGGCTCGAAGGGTTCGCTGTCCCAGCCGTCCTCGCGGGCGGCGGGCTGGACGTCGTGATGGCCGTAGACGAGGACCGTGGGTGCCTCGGGGTCGTCGGAGGGCCATTCGGCGAAGACGGCGGGGGCGCCCGGGGTCGGCCAGACCTCGACGGTCGGGAAGCCGGTCTCCCGGAGTGCGGCGGCGAGCCAGTCCGCGCTGCGCCGGACGTCGGGCGCGTGGTCGGGCTGCGCCGACACGGACGGGATGCGCAGCCACTCGGCGAGGTCGTCGAGGAAGGCTGCGCGGTGCTGCTCGATGTACGTGCGGACCGCGCTGACGGCACTGTCAACGGTGTGGCTCATGGTCACGAGCCTATCGGCCCGCACTGACATCCTCGGTGGGCGGTTCCTCACAGTTTGCTTGTGCGGCCTGTCACTCCTCTTGCGCGCCCGGTGATTCCGCCTGCGCGCCCGGCTCCTCCAGCAGCAACCTCTCCAGTGCGGCCCGGTCCGGGAGGTTCTCCGGCCGTACGACCTCGCCGCCGCGCACGTACAGGAACGCGGCCGTGACCGCCTCCAGCGGCACGCCCTGCCGCTCGGCCCAGGCGAGCCGGTAGATCCCGAGCTGAAGCGGGTCGGCGGTGCGGGTGCGGCTGGTCTTCCAGTCGAGGATCTCGTAGGTCGCCCCGTCGCCATCGCCCTGTTTGTAGACGGCGTCGATACGGCCCCGTACGACGCGGCCGGCGATCGCGAGCTGGAAGGGGGTCTCGACGCGGTAGGGCGTGCGCCGGGCGTACTCGGTGAGTTCGAAGGCTTCCTTGAGGGCTTCCAGGTCGCGTTCGTCGGCGATCTCGGCCTCACTGCCGGGCAGTTCGTCCGGCTCCAGCATGGGCAGGGTCAGCGCTTCGAAGCGTGATTCCACCCAGGCGTGGAAGCGGGTGCCCCGGCGCGCGGCTGGTTGCGGCGGGCGCGGCAGGGGGCGCGCGAGTTCCTGTGCGAGCCCGTCCGGGTCGTCGGCCAGGAGCAGCAGCTGGGTTGCTGTGAGGGAGGCAGGCAGGGGGACGTCGGTGACTCGCTGCCGGGCGCGCAGGAGTTCACCGGTGAGGGCGTCGAGATCGCGGTCCCAGGAGGCGATGGCGCGGGCCTCCTCGGGGGTGAGGGGCATGCCGGGGGGCTCGACGGGGTGCGGGCGCGCGCCTCCTGGCGCACTGGAGTGTCCGGCGGCGTGCGGGGCCGTCGCCTGGTGCGGGACGGTCGGGCGGTCCGCGGTCCAGGCGTCCCAGTCGGCGGGATCGTCCTCCGGGAGGGCGTCCTCGGCCCCGGCCTCGCTTTCGGGGAGTGACTCCTCGTACGGAGGCTCCCCGAAAGGGGGCTCTCCGTAAGGAGGTTCGTCGTCCTCCGGTGGTGGGGGCCAGTCCGGGTCGTCGTAGGTGTTCGGGTCGTGCGTGGCCGCGGGGTGGCCCTCGTCGTGGGAGGCGAGGTGCTCCAGGTGCTCCAGGACCCTCTTGGCGGCCTTGTGGCGGTGGGCCATCGCCACGTCGTCCAGGGGCAGCGGCCAGGCCTGGTCACCGGTGGCCGCGTGCAGGGCGGGGTTCTCCTCGCCCTCCTCGGGTTCATCCGCCCAGGCCTCGATCTCGCCGTACCCGGCCGCGCAGTGGCCGTACAGGGCCTGGAGGAAGTCGGAGGGGCCGCGGGGCTTCTTCTGGGCGGGGCCCCACCAGTGGCCGGAGCCGAGCAGCAGGGAACGGGGGCGGGTGAAGGTGACGTAGCCGAGGCGGAGTTCCTCGGTGTGCTGGTGGTCCTTCATCGCCTCGTGGAAGGCCTTCAGGCCTCTGGAGTCCCAGGACATGACGTCGGGCAGGGTGGCGGTGTCGCCGCGCAGCGCGTGCGGGAGGACCTTGCCCTGGGCGGTCCACTTCTCGCGGCCCTGGCTGCTGGGGAAGGTCCCGGTGACCAGGCCGGGGACGGCCACGACGTCCCACTCCAGGCCCTTGGACTTGTGCGCGGTGAGCACCTTGACGGTGTTCTCGCCGCCGGGCAGGGCGTTGTCGAGACCCTTCTCGTACTGGGCGGCGGTGCGCAGGAAGCCGAGGAAGGCGAGCAGGGTCGCCTCGCCGTCGCCCGCGGCGAAGGAGGCGGCCACGTCCAGGAAGTTCGACAGGGTCTCGCGGCGGCGGGCGGCCAGGGCGTGCGGGGACGCCGCGAGTTCGACCTCCAGGCCGGTGACGGCCAGGACGCGGTGCAGGACGTCCATCAGGGGGTCGGACAGGGAGCGGCGCAGGTCGCGCAGTTCGGTGGCCAGGTGGGCGAAACGCACGCGCGCGTCCGGTGAGAAGGGCAGCCCGTCGTCGTCCCCGTGGCGGTCGGCGCCGTACAGGGGTGTCTCCAGGAAGGTGTCGAGGGCGTCGGCGAGCGATATCACCTCGGAGGGGTCGACCCCCTCGACGGCCTCGGCGAGTCGGCGGTCCGGGTCGTCGTCGGCCCCCACGCGCGTGTGGGCCACCAGGCGCCGGGCCCGTCGTCCCAGGAGGGCGAGGTCGCGCGGGCCGATGCGCCAGCGCGGGCCGGTCAGCAGCCGGACCAGGGAGGCGTTGGCTCCGGGGTCCTGGAGGACTTCGCAGACGGCGACGAGATCGGCGACCTCGGGCAGATGCAGCAGCCCAGAGAGCCCAACCACCTCGACCGGGATGTCGCGGGCCACGAGGGCGCCCTGGATCTCCGCGAAGTCGGTGGCCGTACGGCACAGGACGGCGATCTCACCGGGCGCCTTCCCGGTCCCTACGAGGTGGGCGATCGAGTCGGCGAGCCAGTCGATCTCCTCGGCGTGGGTGGGCAACAGCGCGCAGCGCACCATGCCGTCGCGCTCGGCGCCGGGGGCCGGGCGGAGGGCCTCCACGCCCGCGTGCATGGCGCGCAGGGGTTCCGCGAGGTCGTTGGCGAGGTCGAGGAGCCGGCCGCCGCTGCGGCGGTTCTCGCTGAGCGACTGGCGGGCGGCGAGGCGCCCGTCGGTGTGGGCGAAGTGCTCGGGGAAGTCGTCGAGGTTGGCGACGGACGCGCCGCGCCAGCCGTAGATCGCCTGGCAGGGGTCGCCGACGGCGGTCACCGGGTGGCCCGTGCCGGCGCCGAACAGGCCTGCCAGGAGGATGCGTTGGGCGACCGACGTGTCCTGGTACTCGTCGAGCAGCACCACCCGGAACTCGTCGCGCAGGATGTCGCCGACCTCGGGGCGGGTGCGGGCCAGGGTCGCGGAGAGGGCGATCTGGTCACCGAAGTCGAGCAGGTCGCGCTCGCGCTTGGCGGTGCGGTAACGGCTCACCAGCTCGGTGAGTTCACGGCGGGCGGCGGCCGCCTCGGGGACCTTGCGCAGCTCGGCGTTGCTGAGCTTGCGGCCCTCCAGGTCGCGCAGCAGCTCGGCGTCGTACGCGCGCAACTCCTCGGGCCGTACGAGGTGTTCGGACAGCTCGCCGTCGAGGGTGAGGAGGTCGCTGACGAGGTCCGGGAAGGAGCGGGTGAGTGCCGGATAGGGGCCGGGGGCCTCGCGCAGCACGCGCGCGGCGAGCTGGAAGCGGGTGGCGTCGGCGAGCAGGCGGGCCGTCGGTTCGAGGCCGATGCGCAGGCCGTGGTCGGTCAGGAGGCGGCCCGCGAAGGCGTGGTAGGTCGAGATCACGGGCTCGCCCGGCGGGTTGTCCGGGTCGATGACGTCGGGGTCGGTGACGCCCGCCTTGATCAGCGCCTTGCGGACGCGCTCGGCGAGTTCACCGGCGGCCTTGTTGGTGAAGGTCAGGCCGAGGACCTGCTCGGGGGCGACCTGCCCGGTGCCGACCAGCCACACCACGCGGGCCGCCATCACCGTCGTCTTGCCCGACCCGGCGCCGGCCACGATGACCTGCGGGGCGGGCGGCGCGACGATGCAGGCCGTCTGCTCCGGGGTGAAGGGGATGCCGAGGAGCTCCTTGAGCTGATCGGGATCGGTGATACGGGCGGGCATGTCGGAGAGGCTAGCGGCGGCCACTGACAGTCGAGGACCAATCACCCTCAGGGGCAGAAGAAGCGCAGGTCAGCACATGTGGTGCGATACGTCACGCGAGTTACTCGACGACGTGTCGTCCCTCGGGCCGCGCGCTGCACGAGGCCCGGAACGCGCAGTGCGCGCAGTGCTGGCCGGCCGTGGGTGTGAACCGTTCGTCGAGGACCTTGCCCGCGGCCGTGGCCAGCAGCTCACCGGCCCACTCCCCCTCCAGCGGCTTCTGGGCCTGCACCTTGGGCACGGTCTCACCGCCGTCCCGTTGGGCGGCGCCCTGGCGCAGTTGGACGAGTTCGGCGCCGCCCGGTTCGGGGCGCACTCCCTCGAAGGCCTCGTCCACGGCCCCTTCCTGGACAGCGAGTTGATAGACGGCGAGCTGGGGGTGGCGCTCCACCTCACGGGCAGTGGGCGTCTGCTTGCCTGTCTTGAAGTCGACTACGTAGGCGCGTCCTTCACCGTCCGTCTCGACACGGTCCATGGAGCCGCGGATGCGTACTTCGTAGTCGCCCGCTTCGATGGTGACGTCGAAGTCGTGCTCGCTGGCGACGGGCGTACGGCCGGTGCGGATGCCATTGGAGTCGACGTGCCACCTCAGGAAGCGTTCGAGCGCCACGCGCGCGTTGTCCTTCTCCTGCGCCGACTTCCAGGGCGCGTCGAAGGCGAGCGCGTTCCACACGGTGTCGAGGCGCTCCATGAGGGCGGCGAGGTCGGCGGCGGTGCGTCCGGAGGCGACCTCGTCGGCGAGGACGTGCACCACGTTCCCGAAGCCCTGGGCGGCGGTCGAGGGCGCGTCGGCCTTCACCTCACGGCCCAGGAACCATTGCAGGGCGCAGGTGTTGGCGAGCTGGTCGAGGGCGCTTCCGGAGAGCACGACGGGCTGGTCGCGGTCGCGCAGCGGCACCTTGCTCTCGGTCGGGTCGTACATCCCCCACCAGCGGTACGGGTGCGCGGACGGGACCAGAGCACGGCCCTCCTCGTCGGCGAGTCCGGCCAGCCTGGCCAGCCGGCGCGCGGCGGCCTCCCTGAGGGTCTCGGACACGCTCGGGTCGACGGTCGTGGCGCGCAGCTCGGCGACGAGTGCGGCGACCGACAGCGGGCGGCGCGGGCGGCCGGTGACGTCCTTGGGCTCGACGCCGAGTTCGGTGAGGAAGCGGGACGGCTGGTCGCCGTCGTCCGCGGGTGCCTTCACGGCGGTGACGACGAGGCGTTCACGCGCGCGTGTGGCGGCGACGTAGAACAGGCGGCGTTCCTCGGCGAGCAGGGCCCCCGGGGTGAGTGGTTCGGCGAGTCCGTCGCGGCCGATGCGGTCGGCCTCCAGGAGGGAGCCGCGTCGGCGCAGGTCCGGCCACAGGCCCTCCTGGACGCCGGCCACGACGACCAGGCGCCACTCCAGGCCCTTGGAGCGGTGCGCGGTCATCAGGCGCACGGCGTCGGGCCGTACGGCCCGCCGGGTGAGCGTGTCGGCGGCGATGTCCTCGGCGTCGATCTCCTCCAGGAAGTTGAGGGCGCCGCGGCCTCCGGTGCGCTCCTCCGCGCGGGCCGCGGTCGCGAACAGCGCGCAGACGGCGTCCAGATCGCGGTCCGCGTTGCGCCCGGCCGCGCCGCCGCGCAGTGCGGCCCGCTCCAGACGCCCGGGCCACGGCGTGCCCTGCCAGAGGTCCCACAGCGCCTCCTCGGCCGTACTGCCGCCCGCCAGGCGCTCGCGTGCCTTGCGCAGCAGCGCGCCCAGGCGCTGGGCTCCCCGCGCGTACGTGGGGTCGTGCGCGACCAGCCGCTCCGGCTCGGCGAGCGCGCGCGTGAGCAGCTCGTCCGAGGGCGGCGGCACGGGGTTGCCCCCGGCCCGCTCCTCCTCGCGCAGCGCCCGGCCCAGGCGGCGCAGATCGGCGGCGTCCATGGCGGCGAGGGGGGAGGCGAGCAGGGTGAGAGCGGTCTCGGTGTCGAGCCAGGAGGAGGCAGCGGCGGGCTCTTCGGGATCGGGTTCGGCTTCCGCCGCGGCCTGTTCGTCGTCTACGTCGTCGGCCTTCTCCGGGGCTCGTACGGCTTCGGCGTCGCCCTCGGGCCGGGTCGATGCCTCCGCTGCCGCCACCGCGCGCAATGCCGTCAGCAGGGGTGCCACCGCGGGCTCGTGGCGCAGGGGCAGGTCGTCGCCGTCGATGTCGAGGGGAACGCCTGCCACCGTGAGGGCGCGTCGGATCGTGGGGATCGTCCGGGAGCCGGCGCGCACCAGGACGGCCATGTCGTTCCAGGGGACGCCGTCCTCCAGGTGTGCCCTACGGAGGATGTCGGCGATGTTGTCCAGCTCCGTGCCGGAGGTCGGGTACGTGTACACCTCGACGCGGCCGCCGTCCCGTACCGGGGACAGCTCGCGGTGGGCGCGCACCTTCTGGGCCGGGAGCCTGGTCAGGGGCATGCGCTGGGTGAGCAGGCGGGTGGCGGTCAGCAGGGCGGCACCGGAGCGGCGGGAGGTCCGGAGCACTTCTACGGGGGCCGGGCGGCCTCCCGCGCGCGGGAAGGCGCTCGGGAAGTCCAGGATGCCGTTCACGTCGGCGCCCCGGAACGTGTAGATCGACTGGTCGGGGTCGCCGAAGGCCACGAGGGTGCGGCCGCCGCCTGCGAGGGCCTGCAGCAGCCGTACCTGGGCCGGATCGGTGTCCTGGTACTCGTCCACGAACACCGCGTCGTACTGCGCGGCGAGCCGCTCGGCGACCTCGGGGCGGTGGGCGAGGAGCACCGCGCGGTGGACGAGTTCCGCGTAGTCGAGCACTCCTTGGAGGTCGAGTACGTCGAGGTACTCGGCGAGGAAGGCGGCGGCGGCACGCCAGTCGGGGCGGCCGATGCGGCGGGCGAAGGCGTCCAGGGCGTCGGGGCCCAGGCCCAGTTCGCGGCTGCGGGCGAGGACCGCGCGGACCTCGTCGGCGAAGCCGCGGGTGGTGAGGCAGGCCCGCAGTTCGTCCGGCCAGCGCACATGGGCGAGACCGAGCCGCTCCAGGTCGGGCTGGCCGGCGAGCAGTTCGCGTACGGCGACGTCCTGTTCGGGGCCGGACAACAGCCGTAGGGGCTCGACGAACAGGTCGGTGTCCTGGTGGGCGCGGACCAGGGCGTAGCAGAACGAGTGGAAGGTGGTCGCGCGGGGCGCGCGGGCGGCTCCGATGCGCAGCGCCATGCGGTCGCGCAGTTCGACGGCGGCCTTGCGGCTGAACGTCAGCACGAGGATCCGCGCGGGGTCACCTCCCCGGGCGATCCGGGCCGCGACGGACTCCACGAGGGTGGTGGTCTTGCCGGTGCCGGGACCTGCGAGGACGAGCAGCGGGCCGGCCTCGTGGTCAACCACCGAGCGCTGTGGCGCGTCCAGACGAGGGGGAGCCGGCCGGGTCGGCGGGGTACGCACCAGTCGGTAAGCACCACGGCTCCCCTGTCGCACCTGGGGGTGCGACAGGCGCCTGGTGGAGGAAGAGGAGCTCACGTGGTTCGCCGGTCCTGGTGGGTGTGCTGGTTGCCCGACCACCGCGCGTGGAGGGCGGTGGCCGCGGGATGAGGGGGACGGGTGCAGCCGACGCTACGCCGACGGGTCGTAGGGAAGCAGGGCTTCCGCTTCTTCCCTCACGGCTCTCGCGTCCCGCGCGTCCCTCGCCCCTCGAACGTACGGCATGCCGCGGACGTGCCGGGTTTCCCCCGTACGGGCCACAGGTCGCCCCGGGTCGCGTCCGATGGCGGAAGCTGTCAGGTGTGACCGTCCGCGCGCTCGCCGCCGTCCCATCGCGCCCGTTTCATGTCGACGCGTGGCAGGTGCCCCTCGGCGGCTCTGCTCGCCTCCTTCAGAGGAGTGCCCTCCGCGCGGTAGCTGTCGAGCGCCTCCAGTTCGTGGCCCGGGAGCAACGTGCCGTCCGCGCGGACGACCCGCCACCACGGAACGGCTCCCCCGTAGAGGGCCATCACGCGGCCGACCTGGCGCGGGCCGCCCTCCTCCAGCCATTCGGCGACGTCCCCGTACGTCATGACGCGCCCGGGCGGAATCCGGTCGGCCACGTCGAGGACGCGCTCGGCGTACTCGGGCAGCGCGTCCCCGTGCTCCGGGCGGGCATCGTCGTACTCGGGACCGTCGCCGCGCTCGGGACCGGTGCCGTCCGGAAGGCTCTCCTCGCTCATCCGCCCCATCCTGCCCCACCCCACCGACAATGCGACGCGCTGGCGACTGTGCGTATCCCTCGCCCCGGAGCGGCGCGTGGGGCAGACTGTGCGCCCCCGCATTTGCACCCTGATGCCCCCGTGTGTCGGTGGGGCATGCCACCATCGTGCGGGCGGTGACCGGTGATACGAGATCAAGAAGAGACGATGAAGCAGCAGGGTGTGCACCCCGAAGACGCGGAGGGCACCTCTGACGCTGCGTCGCGCCCGGACACCGGCGGTACGACCGAGCAGGACCCCGCGGAGGGCCCCGCCGAAGCGCCCGCACCCGGCCCCGTGCCCGACCTCGACGACTGCGACGACGACCTGCACGCCGAGGAGGTCGAGGGCGACGAACCGCTGCTCCCCGCGCGCGTGCACCGCCCCTCCGATCTCATGCGCCTCCTGGTGGGCTTTCTCGCGATCGTCGTACTGCTCGCCATCGCCGCGTTCGCGCACGGCACGACCTCGGGGCTCGAACAGGACATCAACAAGGGCACCGGGCAGGCGCCCGACCTGCTGATCAAGATCGCGGGACTGGCGTCCAGTATCGCCATCCTGCTGGTGCCGGTCGCCTTCGCGATCGAGCGGCTGATCAAGCGCGACGGACTGCGCATCGCCGACGGCGTGCTCGCCGCGGTCCTCGCGCACGGAGTGACACTCGCCACGGACCTGTGGGTCGCCAAGGCCGCCCCGGGCTCCATCCAGGAGGCGCTCACCCAGCCCTCCCCCGGCGACATCCACGCCCTCACCGACCCGGTGCACGGCTATCTGGCGCCCGTCATCGCCTACATGACGGCCGTAGGCATGTCCCGGAGGCCGCGCTGGCGCTCCGTGCTGTGGATCGTGCTGCTGCTCGACGCCTTCTCGATGCTGGTCACCGGGTACACGACTCCGTTCTCGATCATCCTGACGGTGCTGATCGGCTGGACCGTCGCCTACGGGACGCTGTACGCGGTGGGCTCCCCGAACGTCCGTCCCACCGGCCGGACGCTGATGGCGGGCCTGCGGACGGTCGGCTTCCACCCCGTGGGCGCGGCCCGCGAGGAGGCCGTCGACACGGAGAACGGCGACCGCGGCCGGCGCTACTTCGTGACCCTGGAGGACGGTCCCCCGCTGGACGTCACCGTGGTCGACCGCGAACAGCAGGCCCAGGGCTTCTTCTACCGTGCGTGGCGCAATCTGACGCTGCGCGGCTTCGCGACCCGCAGCAGCCTCCAGTCGCTGCGCCAGGCGCTGGAGCAGGAGGCCCTGCTGGCGTACGCGGCGATCGCGGCCGGTGCCAACGCCCCCAAGCTGATCGCGACCTCGGAACTCGGCCCCGACGCCGTGATGCTCGTCTACGAGCACACCGGTGGGCGCACGCTCGACTCGCTCGCGGACGACGAGATCACCGACGACCTGCTGCGCCTGGCCTGGCACCAGGTGCAGGCACTCCAGTCGCGGCGCATCGCCCACCGCAGGCTCGCCGGTGACGCGATTCTGGTGGATCGTTCCGGCACGGTGATCCTGACCGACCTGCGGGGCGGCGAGATCGCGGCCGGTGAGCTGTTGCTGCGCATGGACGTCGCCCAGTTGGTGACGACGGTCGGCCTACGGGTGGGCGCCGAACGCGCGGTGGCCTCGGCGGTCGGTGTCCTCGGTCCCGACGCCGTGGCCGACTGTCTGCCAATGCTCCAGCCCATCGCGTTGACGCGCTCCACGCGCGCGACGCTGCGACGGCTGTCCCGGGAGCGCGCGCAGCGGGAGCGCGACGCGATCCTGGAGGCGTCCCGGCAGACCAGGCTGGCCCGCGCGGAGGAGGTCTCGGAGGGCTCCACGCCCGTACTGGAGAAGCCCGACAAGAAGGCCGTGCGCGCGGAGCAGCGGGCCGAGAAGCGGGCCATCGACGAGGCGTTGGACGAGGCGCGCGAGGAGGATCTGCTCACCCAGATCCGTCATCAGGTGCTGCTGATCAGACCGCAGGCGCATGTCGAACCGGCTCGGCTGGAGCGGGTGAGGCCGCGCACGCTGATGAGTTTCATCGCGGGCGCGATCGGCGCGTACTTCCTGCTGACGCAGCTCACGCACATCGAGTTCGGTCCGCTCGTCGCCAACGCCCAGTGGGGCTGGGTGGCCGCGGCCGTGCTGTTCTCGGCGCTGAGCTACTTCGCGGCGGCGATGGCCCTCCTGGGGTTCGTGCCCGAGCGGGTGCCGTTCCTGAGGGCCGTGGCGGCGCAGGTCGCCGGGTCGTTCGTGAAGATCGTGGCCCCGGCCGCGGTCGGCGGTGTCGCCCTGAACACGCGCTTCCTGCAGCGAGCCGGGGTGCGGCCCGGGCTCGCGGTGGCGAGTGTCGGCGCGTCGCAGCTGTTCGGTCTTGGCTGCCACATCCTGATGCTGCTGTCGTTCGGCTATCTCACCGGCACCGAGAAGACGCCGTCGCTCTCGCCGTCCAGGACGGTCATCGCCGGGCTGTTGACGGTGGCGGTGCTCGTGCTCGTGGTGACCTCGGTGCCGTTCCTGCGGAAGTTCCTCGTCACGCGCGTGCGGTCGCTTTTCGCGGGCGTCATCCCGCGCATGCTCGACGTGCTGCAGCGGCCCCAGAAGCTGATCACCGGCATCGGCGGCATGCTGCTGCTGACGGCCTGCTTCGTGATGTGCCTGGACGCGTCGATCCGGGCGTTCGGCGACGATTCGACGTCGCTCAGCCTGGCCAGCGTCGCCGTCGTCTTCCTCGCGGGCAACGCGCTCGGTTCCGCGGCCCCGACCCCGGGCGGTGTGGGCGCGGTCGAGGCGAGCCTGACCCTCGGTCTGATCGCCGTGGGCCTCCCCAAGGAGGTGGCCGCTCCGGCGGTGCTGCTGTACCGGCTGCTGACGCTGTGGATCCCGGTGCTGCCGGGCTGGCTGTTCTTCAACCACCTGTCCCGCAAGGGCTCCCTGTAGCGCACGCGCACGAACCCGCCGTAGGGCACGCACGCGTGCGTACCTCGTACGGCCCGCGCCCCGAGCGCACCGCCGCATGCGACCCCAGGATGGGACCATGCCGAACCCCTCCCGGCTGCGTGCCGCTGCCCTGACCGCCACCGTCGTCCTGTTGTCCGTCACGCTGGCGGGCTGCGGCGGCGACTCCAAGGACGAGGATCCGACGGCCCAGAAGCTGAGTTGGAAGGACTGTCCGGCCCCGTCCGAGTCGGAGGGCGGCGGCGCTGCGCCGTCAGCGCTGCCGAACGGCGACAAGTGGCAGTGCGCCACCATGAAGGCGCCGCTCGACTGGAACAAGCCCAAGGGCGACACGATCGGGCTCGCCTTGGTGCGCGCGAAGGCCAGCGGCGCCGCGAGCAAGCGGATCGGCTCGCTCGTCTTCAACTTCGGCGGCCCGGGCGGCTCGGGCGTCACCACGCTGCCCGCGTTCGGCGAGGACTACGCGACCTTGCGCACCCGCTACGACCTGGTGAGCTTCGACCCGCGTGGAGTGGGCCGCAGTGCCGGCATCGAGTGCGAGAGCGGCTCCCAGCTCGACCAGTACTTCCAGCAGGACGCGACCCCGGACGACACGGCCGAGCGCGCCAAGCTCCTGGCCAACACCAAGCAGTTCAACGCGGCCTGCGAGAAGCACTCCAAGAAGATGCTCCCCCAGGTGCGCACCACCGACGCCGCTCGCGACATGGACCTGATGCGCCAGGTCCTCGGCGACGACAAGCTGCACTACTTCGGCATCTCCTACGGCACCGAACTGGGCGGTGTCTACGCCCACTTGTTCCCGAAGCACGTGGGGCGTGCCGTCTTCGACGCGGTCGTCGATCCCACGCAGAACTCCGAACAGGGCTCCCTGGGACAGGCCAAGGGCTTCCAGCTCGCGCTCGACAACTTCGCCGACGACTGCACGTCGAAGACCACGGACTGTCCGCTCGGCGACACCGCGCAGGACGTCAAGGACCGCATCGCCAAGCTGCTCAAGGACCTCGACGGCAAGCCGATCCCGGGCATCTTCCCCCGCCAGTTGACCCAGACCGCCGCGACCAACGGCATCGCGCAGGCGCTGTACTCCAAGGACTTCTGGGAGTACCTCACCGAGGGCCTCGAACAGGCGTACAGCGGTGACGGCAAGGTGCTCATGGCGCTGTCCGACTCGATGAACGGGCGCAGCGAGAACGGCGAGTACAGCAACATCACCGCGGCGAACGTCGCCATCAACTGCGCCGACGACAAGCCCCGGTACACCGCCGCCTACGTGGAGCGGAAGCTGCCCGAGTTCCGGGCCGCCTCTCCCCTGTTCGGCGACTTCCTGGCCTGGGGCATGGTCAGCTGCACCGACTGGGCCGTGCCGGGGGCCGCCGACCATCCCGATGTGAGCGCGGCCGGTTCGGCGCCGATCCTCGTCGTGGGCAACACCGGCGACCCGGCCACTCCGTACGAGGGCGCGCGGAAGATGGTGGACGCGCTGGGCAAGGGCGTCGCGGTCGAGCTGACGTACAAGGGTCAGGGACACGGGGCGTACGACAGCAAGAACAAGTGCGTGCAGAGCGCGGTGAACGGCTATCTGCTGAACGGGAAAGTCCCGGCGGCCGGCACCGTCTGTTCCTGAGCCCATCCCGGAAATCCTGGCAAAACCGCAGGTCAAAAGGTTATCCACAGGCCGTCACGGGCTCGGCTCGTGCCGCCTACTATGGCCTGACCGCCATCCGCGGCGTGACGCGGACGGCCTGCGAGGGGGGAATGCGCATGGCGCGATTCGTACGGTGGACGGCCCTGATGGCCGCCGCCGCACTGCTGACGGCCGGCTGTAGCAGCGGCTCGTCCGACGACGGCAAGGACGGCGCGGGCGCGGGGGACGCCAAGCCGTCCGCAACCGACTCGTCCGCTACGTCCACCACGGCCGCGCTGCCCGCGTCGCTGACCGCGCAGAAGCTGGACTGGGGGCGCTGCAAGGCCACCGCCGACTCGGCCGCGCCGAGCAGCGACTGGCAGTGCGCGACGCTGAAGGTGCCGCTGGACTGGGCGAAGCCGGACGGCTCCACGATCGGGCTCGCCCTGATCCGCTCCAAGTCGACGGGCGGCGAGCGCATCGGCTCGCTGCTGTTCAACTTCGGCGGCCCCGGCGGCTCGGGCGTGGACTACATGCCGGCGTACGCCACCGCAGTGTCCGCGCTGCACGAGCGCTACGACCTGGTGAGCTGGGATCCGCGCGGGGTCGGGGCCAGCGAGGGTGTCCGCTGCCGGAGCGACAAGGCGATCCAGGCCTCAGAGGACGTGGACGCCACACCGGACACACCGGCCGAGGAGAAGGCGTACTTCCAGGACGCGACCGACTTCGGCAAGGGCTGCGAGAAGGCCGCCGGAAAGCTGATGGCGCATGTGTCGACGACCGACACGGCCCGCGACATGGACCTGATGCGCCAGGTCCTGGGCGACACGAAGATGCACTACTTCGGCATCTCGTACGGCACTGAACTCGGCGGTGTCTACGCCCACTTGTTCCCGAAGCAGGTGGGACGGCTGATCCTGGACGCGGTCGTCGACCCGAGCGCCGACTCGGTGGGCCACGCCCTGAACCAGACGCGGGGTTTCCAGCGCGCGCTGGACGACTATCTCAAGTCGACGGGACAGCAACCGGCACAGGGTTCGAAGAAGATCGCGGCTCTGCTGAAGCAGATCGACGCCGAGCCACTGGCCACTTCGACGGGGCGGAAGCTGACCCAGACGCTCGCGCTGACCGGCATCGTCCTCCCGCTGTACAGCAAGGAAAGCTGGCCCACCCTGACCAGCGCCCTGAACTCCGCGGAGGAGGGCGACGGTTCGGAGCTGCTGGCGCTCGCCGACGGCTACAACGACCGTGACAGCGCGGGGCACTACGGCACGACGACCCATTCCCAACGGGTCATATCGTGCTTGGACGACAAGCAGCGACCGACGCCCGAGCAGACGCAGAAGCAGCTGCCCGAGTTCGAGAAGATCTCGCCCGTGTTCGGCGACTTCCTGGGCTGGGACACGGCCGGGTGGTGCCACGACTGGCCGGTGGCCGGGCAGTACGACACCCCGGAGGTCAGCGCGCCCGGTGCGGCGCCGATCCTGGTGGTCGGCAACACCGGGGACCCGGCGACGCCGTACGAGGGCGCGCGGAAGATGGTGGACGAGCTGGGCAAGGGCGTCGGCGTGGAGCTCACCTGGAAGGGCGAGGGACACGGGGCGTACGGGAGTGGGAGCGACTGTGTCGACTCGACGGTGGACGCGTATCTGCTGAAGGGGACGGTGCCGAAGGACGGCAAGGTCTGCGCCTCCTAGCCCGCACGCCCGCCCGGACCGCTGTCCGAACTTCCGGCCGGGCGGCGGAAAGGGGCCCGGCACCTGTGGTGCCGAGCCCCTCCCGGGAAAGCGTGGGTCTAGTAGACCGGCTTGTCGGGCTCGATCTGGTTGACCCAGCCGATCACGCCGCCGCCGACGTGGACCGCGTCCGCGAACCCGGCCGACTTGAGGACGGCAAGGACCTCCGCGCTGCGGACACCCGTCTTGCAGTGCAGGACGATCTTCTTGTCCTGCGGGAGCGTCGCCAGGGCGGTGCCCATGAGGAACTCATTCTTGGGGATCAGCTTGGCGCCGGGGATCGAGACGATCTCGTACTCGTTGACCTCGCGGACGTCGATGATCTCGATGTTCTCGCCGTCGTCGATCCACTCCTTGAGCTGCTTGGGAGTGATCGTCGAGCCGGCGGCCGCCTGCTGGGCCTCCTCGGAGACGACGCCGCAGAAGGCCTCGTAGTCGATGAGCTCGGTGACGGTCGGGTTCTCGCCGCAGACCGCGCAGTTGGGGTCCTTGCGGACCTTGACCTGGCGGTACTGCATCTCCAGGGCGTCGTAGATCATCAGGCGGCCGACGAGCGGGTCGCCGATGCCGGTGAGGACCTTGATCGCCTCGGTGACCTGGATGGAGCCGATGGACGCGCACAGCACGCCCAGGACGCCGCCCTCGGCGCAGGAGGGGACCATGCCGGGGGGCGGGGGCTCCGGGTAGAGGCAGCGGTAGCAGGGGCCGTGCTCGGACCAGAAGACGGAGGCCTGGCCGTCGAAGCGGTAGATCGAACCCCACACGTACGGCTTGTTCAGCAGTACGGCGGCGTCGTTGACCAGGTAGCGGGTCGCGAAGTTGTCCGTGCCGTCGACGATCAGGTCGTACTGGCTGAAGATGTCCATCACGTTCTCGGCCTCGAGCCGCTCTTCGTGAAGGATCACGTTCACGTACGGGTTGATGCCCAGTACGGAGTCGCGCGCCGACTGGGCCTTGGAGCGGCCGATGTCGGCCTGGCTGTGGATGATCTGGCGCTGCAGGTTCGACTCGTCGACCTCGTCGAACTCCACGATGCCGAGCGTGCCCACGCCCGCCGCGGCCAGGTACATCAGCGCCGGCGAACCCAGACCGCCGGCGCCCACACAGAGCACCTTGGCGTTCTTCAGCCGCTTCTGCCCGTCCATGCCCACGTCGGGGATGATCAGGTGGCGGGAGTACCTGCGGACCTCGTCTACGGTGAGCTCGGCAGCCGGCTCGACCAGGGGTGGCAGCGACACGGGGACTCCGTTGGTCGGTCAATCACTACAGTTGTTCTCCCCGTAACAGTGCCACGCCCTTCTTCATTCCGAGACACCCGTTCCGACCCGCGAGACGATCTCGTCCCAGTACCCGGGCATCGTCTCCCAGGGGTCGGTGCGGCCACCGTGATCGGTGCGGTCCGTGAAGTAGATGGTCGACGCGCCCTGCCAGCGGGCGATGCGCAGCGCCTCGTCGAGATGGCCGCGCGGGACGCCGTGCACGAAGTGGCAGAAGCGTTCGGGCGGATGGTCGGCGGTCCACTCGGCGACCTGCGACCAGCGGTAGTCGCTCCAGGAGCCGGAGAAGGTCACCAACTGGTCGGCGTACTCGGCGTATCCGGGGTGCGGGTGGGTGCCGTGTCCCAGGACGATGTGGGCGCCGTCGCTGATCTCGCGGAGCGTGGTGACCGTGCGGCGGACCTCGGGGAGCGCGGTGCGTTCGGTGGGGCAGCGGTCCAGGAGGAAGCCGTCGACGCGGTACCAGTCGAGGTAGCGGTGCGCCTCGGAGATCAGGTCGCCGAAGGCGCGGGCGCCGTGGGTGGCGTCGAGATGGCCCAGGACCCGGACGCCCGTGTTGCGGAGCCGCCCGGCCGCCTCCAGACAGTGCGGGTCGGGACGGGTCCCCGGGCCGGAGGAGACGTTGAGGACGACCCAGTGCAAGGGGGTGCCGGGGCGGGTGAGTTCGCCCCATTCGGTGGGGGCGACGAGGGGGTGCGCGTAGCCGGGGATGCCGAAGCCGGTGCGGACGCCGGTGCTCGCGGTGCCCGGGGTCGTGCTGGTCAGATGCGGCACGCCGCCTCCATCCAGATGTCGGCGAGGGACTCTTCGAGGTTGATCCGGGGACGCCAGCCCAGCCGGTCGCGCGCGGTGCGCACATCGGCCTGCTGCCAGCTTCCGCAGCCGTCCGGGTACGGGTACGCGACCGGGGCCGCGTGGTCGGGGTCGGTGCGGGGGTGGCCGATGGCGGCCCGCAGCGGGCCGGGCGGGGCGTCGAGTTCGTGCAGGGCACCGCCGTATCCGGCGACGCGGGCGAGGACGGCGGCGGCGTCGCGCAGCCGGACCGCGCGGCCCGAGCCGATGTTGATGACGCCCTGCGCGGCGGAGAGCGAGGCCGCGTGGACGGCGCGGGCCACGTCCCGTACGTCGACGAAGTCGCGTTGCGCGCCCAGGCCGCCGAGCTTGAGTTCGCCGTCGCCGGACTGCATGGCCCGGCGCATGGCCTCGGCGAGCCGGCCGAGCGGGGAACCGGCGGGGGTGCCCGGTCCGGCCGGTGAGAAGACGCGCAGCACTACGGCGTCGAGGCCGGAGCCCAGGACCAGTTCGGTGGCGGCGAGTTTGCTGACGCCGTACGGGCCGCCGGGTCGGGGTACGGCGTCCTCGGCCGTGGAGGAACCGGACTGGCTGGGGCCGTACTCGGCGCCGCACCCGATCTGCACCAGCCGGGCGCCGCAGCCGCTGCGGCGCAGGGCCTCGCAGACGGTCGCGACGGCGACGGTGTTGTGCCGGGTGAGTTCGCGGGCGCCGCCTCTGGTGGCACCCGCGCAGTTGATGACGACCCCGGGGTGGACGGCGTCCAGGAAGCGGGTGAGTGCGCCGGGGCTGCCGGACGCGAGGTCGAAGCGGACGTCCGCGTCGTCGCCGCGGCCGAGCGCGGTGAGCTGGACGGCCGGGTCGGCGAGCAGGCGGTCGGCGACGAAGCGACCGAGGTAGCCGTTGGCTCCGATCAGCAGGACCCTCATCGGACGGCTCCCGGGGCCGACTCTCCGGATCGGGAGGTGATCATCTGGTGTTCTCCTTCACAAGGTGATGCGGTTGCCTCCGGCGGTGGGGCCGGGCGCCTGCGACTGGGTGACGCGTCTGATCGGTGCAGGTCATGGCGGTGTCACCGCGGCTCGTTCGCCGGCGCGTGCGCGGAGGCTCTGGTCAGCGTGCGGGTGGTGTGGAACAGGAGGGTCAGGGCGGCCGCTCCGCAGGCCAGGGCCGGGATGCCGCCCGGGCCCCAGGACTCCAGGACGGCTTCGACGGGGCCGGCCAGGAAGCCGCAGCCGGGGAGCCGGCCGGTGAGGTCCAGAGACAGGGCCGTCGCTTCCGTCGCGGCCGCCGTGCCGAGCGCGAGGGTCGGGGCGTGGGTGAAGCCGTGGACGGTGAGGAGGCGGGCGAGCAGCAACAGGGCGCCCAGGGTGATGCCCTGGGCGTACGCGGCGGGCTCGCCCAGGGCCGCGCCGCAGAGGGCGAGGAGGGCGGTCAGCGCACACACGAACAAGGCGAACGTGCCGAGCAGCAGCGGTCGTACGGAGTCGGCGAAGTCCGCCAGGCCGCGGCTGGTCGCGAGCTTGCGGCGGGCGCGTACGGCGAAGTGGTGGGCGCACCAGGCTGCGGGGGCGCAGGCCAGGGTGAGGGCCAGGACCGGTGCGGTGGCCGTGGACCAGGGTCCGCCCGCGAGGCCGGTCGGCAGGGCGTCGAGGCCGCCGCCGTCCGCGGCGCGGAGCAGTCCGTCGCCGAGGAGGGCGTAGCTCAGCAGCCAGTACGTCCAGAGGCGGGTGCCCGGGGGTGTGCGCCACGCGTGCGTGCCGGGCGGGTTGCTCAGCGGGCCGCGACGGAGGGCGACGCGCACGCCGAGCGCGACGGCGAGCACACCGACGACGACCACCGTCAGCCGCAGCCGACCTTCCGTGAGCCGCACACCGGTGACGGTCGCGGCGCCCAGGACTCCGGGCAGGAGGGCGAGTACGGCCCAGCGGGCGCGGGGCGCCGGTTCCGTCACGGCGTCGGAGGGCGGGGCCGCCGCGTCGTCGCGGGGCACGCGCGCGTACATCTCCTCGGCGAGCGAGAACACGTCCCGGTGCCGGAATCGCCCGGCGGTCCGATCGGTGACACCGTGCGCCTCCAACCCCGCCGCGATCTCCAACGGGTCGACGGCCCGCTCGCACAGCTCACGGTGACGGTGCATCAGCGCCTTCACGGGGTCGGCGGCACCGCGCCGGGCGGGGGTGGGCCGGGTGGCGCCCGTTTTGCCGTCGGTTGCGCGGGAGGTCTGTCCGGGTGCCGTACGGGCGCGTGACTGCTCGGCGTCGGCTACGGGACGGCTGTCAGGGCGGCTGTCGGGGCGGGCGGCGTGCGGGGCGGGGGCCGCGATGACACGGGCGTCGTAGTCGTAGGTGTCCTGGTCGGCGACCGGCGGGTGCTCGGCGTGGTCGACGGGGGCAGGGGCGGTATCGGTGCGTTGGCCTGCTGCCGGGCGGTGCTTGTCGCGAGCCGCGGCAACACGGACATAGGCGGGGTCCTGGCCGACAGCCGGCAACTCCTCGTCACGGACGGTCTCGACACGGGCATCGCTGGTGCCCTGGCCCGCAGCCGGGCGCAACACCTCGTCGGCCACCGCGACGCCGGTGTCGCCGGCCTCCGGAACACCCGCCGCCCCCCGCTCACCCGCCCGCTCCAGCTCCCCCCGCCCTCCGAGCAACTCCTCCGACCGCGCGTCCCACGCCCCCGCGCCGCCGGGTGTTGCGGGGCGGTCGAGTTCGCCGAGGCCGCTCATCGGGCTGTCTCCGTCGTCGGCACGGGAGTGGTGGCGCGTACCGGGGATCCTGTCGCCCAGGTGGGGCCACCGCGTGCCACGACGCGGGCCATGGGGCCGGTCCAGCGGCCGCGGACGTGGGACTCGGCTGGGGCCGCGAAGGGGAGGGGTTCGCCTGCCTCGTTCAGGACGACCCGGTGTACCGGGGAGTGCGAGACGACCTCCAGGTAAATGCCGTGAAATGCCGCGATGTTCTGCTCGACGGTGAACAGTTCGAGTGCGCGGGCGCGCGCGGCGGCGCCCAGGCGCTCACGGCGCTCGGGGTCGCGCAACAGGCTCACGCACGCTTCGGCGAGCGCCCGCGGATTGCGCGGGGGCACGACGAGCCCCGTACCGCCGATGACCTCGACCACCGCGCCGACGTCCGTGGACACGGTCGCCCGGCCGCAGAACATGGCCTCGACGAGGTTGAGCGGGAAGCCCTCGACAACACTGGAGAGGACGATCACCGTGCCGGCCGCGTACGCCTCGGCGAGCGTGGGGGCCTCGGGGCCGCCGATCTCCTCGAAGGCCACCGGGTTGTCGCCGACCGCGTGCACACCCTCGGCCTCGTCGGGAAAGAGCTGCGCGGCGAGCGCCCGGCAGTGCCCCAGGTAGGCCGCCCCCTCGGCGCCGGAGGCCGCGCCGACGATCCGCAGGCGTGCCTTGGGCTCCTCCTTGCGGATCTCCGCGAAGGCGTGCAGCAGGGAGATCAGGTCCTTCGCCGGTTCGATACGGCCGACCCACACCAGCGTGTCCGGGTCCGCGCCGTCGGGCGCCTCGCCCACCTCCGCGAAGCGGGACGCCTCCATGCCGGGGTGGACCGTGCGGAGCTTCGTACGGTCGGCGCCGCAGCGTTCCTGCCAGCGGCGGGTGTGGCTGTTGCCGGGCGTGATCAGCGCGGCCCGCCGGTAGATCTCGGCGGCCAGCCTGCCGTGGAAGGCGGCGAGCAGGGCCCGTACGGCGGGCGGCGCGTCCGCCGAGGCCAGGTAGTGCGTCCGCAACTGCACGCCGTACTCGGTCACCAGCAGCGGTACGCCCGCGAAGTGCTGGGCGAGCAGCCCCGGCAGGGCCGCGGTGCCGCCGGCCGTCGCGTGGCAGAGGTCCACGGAGCCGAGGGCGTCGTCCTCGTACCAGTCGAGCGAGAGGGGGCGCAGGGCGCGTTCCAAGTGCGCGGCGACGGCGAGGAGTTCGGGTACGCGCGCCTCGCGTGCCGTACGGAGTGCGCCCGGCGCACGACAAGCGCTTTCCAGCGCACGTACGGCGCGTTCGGAGCGCAGTGCGCCTACGAGTCCGCCCTCGTCGCGGGCGAGTTCCGCGAGCCCGTACAACGCGTTGGCGAAACGGTCCGCCACATCGGCGGAGCCCGCCCCGGGGAGAACAGAAGGCCCTGCGGGCAGGGGCTCCGACAAATCCGCGAGCGACGCGAAATCGGCCGACTGCGACACGGCCGCGCCGGACACCCCCGCGCCGGGCACGGCCGACTCGACCGACTCGGCCACAGCAGATGCGGGCACAGCGGATTCGGACACGGTCGACTCGGACGGGGCCGACCCCGACACGCGAGACACCGGCCCAGAAACAGGACCACGAACAGGAACAGGAACAGGCACCGACGCCATCCCGTGCGCATCCCCCGCGCACAAAACCGCCGCCAACTCCTCGTAGCACTCGCCGAAGCGCCGGCGCGCACGGCGCCCGAGGGTCACCCCGTCGTCGTCGGCGCTCCACAGCGGAGCGGTACGCACCCGGCCCACCTGGGACGGCAGTTCGACCCAGCCCCCGCTCTCCTGGTGCTCGCTGCGGCTGAGCGCGTAGATGTCGAACTCGTGCTGCCCGAGCCCGCGTACGAGCCGGTCGCACCAGAGTCTGGCGTCACCGCTCACATACGGATAGCCACCCTCCGTAAGCAGTCCTATGCGCACGGGTACACCCCCGATCTCCCATATGGGGAGCCGCCGTTGACCCGGCGGCTCGCAGCGGGACGAACGTATGCGGACAAGGCGGTGGCGCGACGGACGGTTGTCCATCGCGCCACCAAAAGGGGTGAACGGTCGTAACTTTCCCGTGCGGTTCGCGTTCGCTCGCGCTAAGGGATCACTACGGGATCATCAGGAGACCCTCTACGAGATCTCTACGGGACCCTGGGGGGCAGATCGTTCAACGATCCTCAGGCCGTCGTCAACTCCCGCCGTGCCGCCCTGCGCTGGGCCGCCACCTCCGGATCGAGGGCCGGTACGGCGGCCAGGAGCTGCTTCGTGTACGGGTCCTTCGGAGAGTCGTACACCTCGTCGGCGGGGCCTTGTTCAACGATCCTCCCGCGTCGCATCACCGCGACCCGGTCACTGACCTGGCGTACGACGGCGAGGTCGTGGGCGACGAACACGAGCGCGAGACCGAGTTCGCGCTGGAGTTCGCCGAGCAGGGCGACGACCTGGGCCTGTGTGGTGACGTCGAGCGCGGAGACCGGCTCGTCGCACACGATCACGCGCGGGTCGGCCGCGAGCGCCCGCGCGATGCCCACGCGTTGGCGCTGCCCGCCGCTGAACTCGTGCGGGTAGCGGTCGTAGTGCGCCCCTTCGAGCCCCACGCGCTCCAGGAGTTCGCGTACGCGCCCCCGGATGCGCTGCTCGTCGCGCTCGCCACGCGCGCGGAGCGGGTCGGCGATCGAATCGCCCACGCTGCGGCGGGGGTTGAGGGAGGAGACGGGGTCCTGGAACACCATCTGGACGTCGGGGCGGACGCCGCCGCCGGGCTTGATCTCGCCGACCGTCGGCTTCAGCAGCCCGACCAGCATCCGGCCCAGTGTCGTCTTGCCGCTGCCGCTCTCGCCCACGATCCCGAGGGTCTCGCCCCGGTGGATCGTCAGCGACACGTCGTCCACGGCCGCGAACGCCCGCTTCCCGCGCCCGAATTCGCGCCGCAGGCCCGTGGCCTCCAGGACGACCTCCTGGGCCGCCGAGGACGCCTCTGAGGGCGCGCGCGGCGCGTCCACGCGTGGGACCGCGCCGAGCAGATCCCGGGTGTACGGCTCGGTCGGCGCCCCGAGGACGGTGCCCACCGGGCCGTGCTCGACGGCCCGCCCGTGCCGCATGACCAGGATCTCGTCGACGCTCTCGGCGGCGACGCCCACGTCGTGCGTGACGAGCAGCAGCCCCAGGCCGGTCTCCTCGCGCAGCGTGTGCAGCAGGTCGAGGATCTGCGCCTGGACGGTGACGTCGAGTGCGGTCGTCGGCTCGTCGGCGATCAGCAGGTCCGGCTCGCACGCCAACGCCATGGCGATCAGGGCGCGTTGGCGCATACCGCCGCTGAACTCGTGCGGGCGCGAACGGGATCGCCGTACCGCGTCCGGGATTCCGACCCGGTCCAGTACGTCGACGGCACGCGCGCGTGCGGCCCGACGCGACACGCGCGTGTGCACGCGATAGACCTCGGCTATCTGGTCGCCGATCGCGTAGTACGGGTCCAGGGACGACAGCGGGTCCTGGAAGACCATCGCGGCCTTGCCGCCGCGCAACAGCCGCAGGTCCGCGTCGGACGCCTCCTGTACGTCGATGCCGGCCACGCGTACCGAGCCGCCGACGTCGGCGCCCGTGCCGCGGTGCAGTCCCAACAGGGCGGAGGCGACTGTGGACTTGCCCGAGCCCGACTCGCCGACCAGGCCGAGCGCGGCGCCCCTCTCCAGCCGGAACGAGAGGCCGTCGACGGCACGCAGCGATCCGAACCCGACCGTCAGGTCGGTCACTTCCACCAAGACGTCCACCGAGCCGACCTCGGAGCTGTCCACCGAACTCATGCGAGCACCACCCGTCGGTCGGCCACCGCGTACAGCACGTCCGCGACGGCGTTGGCGATGACTACGAAGAAGCCGATGACGAGGACCATGCCGACGACCACCGGCAGGTCCACGACATTGACGGCATGGACGAGTTCCTGTCCGATGCCGGGCAGCCCGAAGAGCGTCTCGGTGAGCACCGCGCCGCCGATCGCCGAGCCGACGTTGTTGGCGTTGAGCGCGATGATCGGCGCGAACGCCCCGCGCAGCGCGTGCCGCCCGATGATCGACCGTTCACCGACGCCGTACGCGCGGAAGGTGCGGATGTGGTCCTCGGCGAGGGTCTCCAGCATCGACGCCCGGGTGAGCCGGGCGAACGCGGCGGCCTCGATGAGGGCCAGCGAGAGCCAGGGCAAGAGCAGGTTCCAGGCCCACTGTTCGGGGTCTTCGGTGAGGCCGACATACTGCGGGAAGGGCAGCAGTTGGAGCTGCCCGCAGACGACGATCATCAGCACCAGGCCGATCACGAACACCGGGGTGGCGACGCCCGCGAGGGTGATGCCGGTCAGCAGGCGCTCGGTGAACCGGCCGCGCCGCCACGCCGACAGGACGCCCGTGCCGACGCCGAGGATCAGCCACAGCACCATCGCGCCGACCACGAGCGACAGACTGACCGGCAGCTTCGTCAGGATCAGCTGGGTGACCTGCTGGTCGCCCTGGTACGACAGCCCGAGGCAGGGCGCCGAGCAGTGCTCCACGGAGGTACCCGTCGAGTAGTCCTGGCCGACGAGGATGCCCTGGAGGAAGTGCCAGTAGCGCAGGTACAGCGGGTCGTCGAGCCTCAACTGCTGGGCCACCTGGTGCACTTGCTCCGGGGAGCAGCGCGGGCCGCAACTGATCTGGGCGACGTTGCCGGGGGTGACGAAGAAGACGACGTAGACGATCACCGAGATGGCGAGCAGGGTGATCACGGTGCCGACCGCGCGGCGCAGGACGAATCCTCCGAAGCCGCTCATGAAGTGGCCTCCTTGGAACTCGTGCTCTTAGTAGTCGTGCTCTTAGTAGTCGTGCTGTTGGTAGTCGTGCTCTCCGTAGTGGTGCCCTTGCCGCTCACGCCCTTGGTTCCCGCACCCTTGGTTCCTGCACCCTTGGTCCCTGCACCCTTGGTCCCTGCGTCCGTCTTCGCTTCCCGCTTGCGGCCGGTGCCGATGCGCAGGCGGGAGGCCGCGCGCGGGTCGAGGGCCGTGCGGATGCCGTCGCCCAGGACGGTCAGCGCCAGGACGGTGACGAAGAGGGCGCCGGCGGGCAGCAGCAGGTACTGCGGGGCGGCCTGGTACCAGACGTCGGCGGCGGTGAGCATCTGCCCCCAGGAGGGCGTCGGCGGCTTCACGCCGACGCCGAGGAAGGACAGGGCGGCTTCGGTACTGATGTTGATCGGTACGAGGAGTGCCGCGTACGTGATGACGGGCGCGGCCAGTCCTGGCAGCAGTTCGCGGCGGGCGATGCGCCAGGTGCCCCAGCCGCTGAGCCGGGCGGCGGAGACGTAGTCGAGTTCCTTGAGGGTGAGCGTCTGGGCGCGCACGATCTTCGCGGTGTTGCCCCAGGCGATGAGTCCGATGACGAGTGCGACGAGCAGAGGGCGCGGGAAGCTGCTGGGCACGATCGCGAGCAGCGCCAACGACATGATCATCAACGGCATCGCCACGATGATGTCGGTGATCCGGCTCAACAGTTGATCAACCCATCGGCTGCCGAGCCCGGCGGCGACTCCGACGACGACTCCGAAGGTGACCTGTACGACGGTCGCCCCCAGGGCGACGCCGAGCGAGACCCGGGCGCCGTAGGCAAGACGCGCGAACAGGTCGCGGCCGGTCTGCGGTTCGACGCCGAGCCAGTGGTCGCCGCTGATGCCCCCGAGGGAACCGGTCGGCACGCCTCCGCGCGCGGAGTCGATCAGCGAGGGGTGGTAGGTGAACGGGTCCTGGCCCTCGATCGCGGTGAGCAGCGGCGCGCCGAGCGCGACCAGGACGAGCAGGGCGACGACGGCCGCCGCGACGAGGGCGGCGCGCTGCGCTCGCAGCCGCCGCCAGAACTGACGGGCCCCCGAGCCCGCCGGGACGGAGAGGTCCGTCCCGGCGGCCTGGGAGGCGACAAGTGCCTCGCTCATGGGGTTACTTGACCGCGACCTGGGAGATGTCCAGGACGCCGGTCCAGTCGCTGATCACGACGTTCTTGATGTCCTTGCCGACCAGTCGCTTGTAGACGGGGTGGAACAGCGGCACGGTCAGGGCCTGCGCGCCGATCTTCTTGTCCAGTGCACCCCACCGCTTGGCGGCCTCGTCAAGATTCGTCAACTTGTTGATCGAATCAATCTCGGCATTGACCGACTCATCATTGAGCAGGCCGGTGTTGAAGTTCGCGCCGTCCTTGACGATCTGGCGGCCGTCGAAGATCGGGGCGAGGAAGGGACCGCCGGAGGGCCAGTCGGCACCCCAGTGGGCGAGGAAGAAGCCGGGCTCGGTCTTGACGTTGTGGATCTTGTCCGAGTAGTCGTTGCTCTCCAGGCCCTGGAGCTTCACGGTGATGCCGGCCTTCTTGAGCGCGTCCTGGATCGCGGTCGCGATCTCCGGGCTGGTCTCGAAGTCCTTGTCGTTGGAGTGCGTCAGGGTGACGGTGATCCCCTTCGGGTAACCGGCCTCCGTGAGCAGTTCCTTGGCCTTGGCAGCGTTGCCGGACGCGCCCGCCGGGAAGAGGTCGTAGGGGTCGTACCCGAAGGACTTCTGGTTCGGCAGGAAGGTGGTCGCGGCCTCGGCGAGCGACGACCCGCCCGCCGCGTTGACCACCGACGAACGGTCGACGGCGTACGAGATCGCCTGCCGCACCTTGGCGTTGTTGAACGGCGCGACCGTGGGGTTGAACGCGATGTAGTTCGTGTAACCGAAGTGCCCGGTGCCGACGCGTGCCGCGAGTTCCTTGTCGCCGGTGACCTTGGCGAGCTCGGCGGGACCGAGGTTGGTGTCGGTCGTGACGGCGGCGGCGTCCGCCCCCTGGGACGACGACAGCCGCTGGTTGATCACGGAGGAGTCGAGCCCCGACTTCACGTCGATCTTGTCCGGGTAGGCCTTGCGCTCGGCGTCCGTGGCCGTGGACCAGTACTTGTTGCGCTCCAGGAGGAGCGTCTCACCGTCGTTCTGGTTGCTGACGACCTTGTACGGCCCCGAGGAGATCGGGTGCTGCTCGTACTTCGTCCCCGTGTCCTTCGCCTTCGGGACGGGCGTGAACTGCGTCTGCGTGGCGAGGTAGGGGAACTCGCCCTCGGGCTTGTTGAGATGGAAGACGATCGTCAGGCTGTCGGGCGTCTCGATCGCGGAGAGCCCCTTCTTGTCCTTGTACGGCCCCTGGTAGTCGGCCGCGCCGACCAGCCAGTCCCTCAAGTAGGGCGCGCCGCCGGAGAGTTCGGGGGCGAAGGAGCGCTCGATGCCGTACTTGATGTCGGCCGAGGTGATCGCGGTGCCGTCCTCGTACTTGAGGCCCTTCTTCAGGGTGTACGTCCACACGGTCGCGTCCTTGTTGGGGCGCCCGGTGTCGGTGGCGAGGTCCGGGACGACCTTGGCGCCGGCCGCGCCGTTCTCACGGTTGCGAGTGGTAAGGGTGCGGAAGACGAGGGAGGGGACGTTGCCGCCGCCGGAGGTGTACAGGCGCGCCGGGTCGAAGTCCTCCTGGGGGTTGGAGTTCAGGACCGTGAGCGTGCCGCCCTTGCGCGGCGTGGAGTCGCCGCCGGAGCCCTTGGCATCGTTGTCCTTCGGCCCGCAGGCGGCGGCGCCCGCCGCCACGGCCAGGCTGACGGATGCCACGGCCACGCGCCGGGCTATGACGGACGGTTGACGCATCGGAATGACGACCTCTCGGGGGGGATGTTCGGGAATTCTCATGGGGTTTCCCGAATATTGAGACGGATGGACGAGGAGTGAGACGGAAATGAACAGGCGTCTGCCCCGGCGTCAGGTCGTCGGAAATGCCCTGCCGTGGTCAACGGTCAAGGGCGAGGTGGTGCGGTCGCGACACGGACGCCAGGGGCGGTGTTCAGCGACAGAGGATGTCGGCCACGCAGAGCGGGGTCACGCCAATGAGCGCCAGCTCGAAGGCGGCGCGATGCGCGACATGACTAGACCACATGCCCAAAAATATGAAGGAAGCAGCGGCTCGTGTCAATGTGACATAAGCGTCGCCTGTCAACTGCCCGGGTACGGCCAGGGGTTCGCCAGGCAGTGGATCCCGTCGTGGTCGAGGAACTTGGTCTGCTGCTGCATGACCGGGGCCAACTCGCCGTCCTTGTCGCAGGTGACGTGCCCGTAGCCGAGACGATGACCGACCTCATGGTTGATCAACATCTCTCTGTACGCGTACATCTTGTCCCCATATGTTGACGACCCCTGCGCCCATCGATACGCATTGATCAACACACGTTCCGTGGACGCCGAGTCGCACGACACGTTGTCCTCGGTGGTGTCGAGCCCGGACTTGGCGCACCACTTGGCCGTAGTACCAGGGCTCGCGAGAGTGATCACGAAGTCCGGTTTTCCCGAGTAGACGCGCTCGAAGGTACGGGCCCCGTTGTGGGCCCAACTCCGTTTGTCGTTCAGCGTCTTCTGCACGGCCTGCGCGAAAAGCGTGCCGTCGAGCCCGAGCCCCTGTTCGACGTCCACGCGGTACGTGTACTTGCGCCCCTTGCCGGGCGCCTTGTCGACACCGGGCACCGCGTCGAACTTGTCCGGCCCCGTGAGCTTGGCGCTGAGCGGGTACTTCTTGTCCATCTTCTGCGCGTACGTCAGGGTCGCCACGCGCGGCGAAGCGGAGGCGCTGGGCTGCGGCGCGGAGGCGGAACTCCGCACATCGCGCGCCCGGTCGGTGGCCGCCTGCGACTGCGCGCCGCTCTTGTCACCGTCCTTCACGACCTGCCCGGCCACGATGACGGCCAGCACGGTGGTGACGGCGGCGGCCGCGATGCCGGTGTACGTCCGCCCCTTGCGACCCTTGACGGGGGTGCCGTCGGGGCGGGCAGGGCCCGTGTCACCGCCGCCGGTGTCGCTCTCGGAGCCCTCTGTGGTCTCGGTCCAGTCGGTGACGGAGGCGTACGGGTCGGAGGGGTGCGTCGCGACACTTGTACGGGTCGCGAAGACGTCGTCACCGTCGACATCCGCCCCGAAGGCGTCGACGTAATCCTGCCGGGGCCCACGACCACCCTGCCCACGCCGCCGAGAACCGCCCTGAGGGGCCTGCCGCTGCCGGGGTATGGGAAGCCCCGGCCTCGAACCGTCCGGCATACCGGCAACGGGGGTTTGGGGCACGCCGGACGCGCCGGGTGTACCGGGCCCGCTGTGCGCCCCACGCGGCTGACCGCGCCCGGCCCCGGCCCGCCCTCTCAACTCCCCCCAGCCACCGCCGGATTCGGGCTGCTCGGGGTGCCCGGCGTGGGTACGGGAGGTGCCGTGAGCCGGGGTCCCGTCGGGGAGACGCGGGACACCGCGCGCGGGAGTGCCATCGGGCAGCGTCGGAAACCCGTGGGCCGGGGTGCCGTCAGCCAACCTGGGAAACCCGTGAGCCGGCGTGCCGTCCGGAAGCCGGGGAACTCCGTGAGCCGGAGTACCGCCCGCGAAACCCTGCGCACCCTGCCCAGGCGTGCCATTCGGCGAACGCGGGACCCCGCGCGCGGGAGTGCCGTCAGGGGGACGTGAGCCTCCATCCGCAGAAGCGCCGCCGAAGAAACGCGGCAACCCGTGAGCGGGGGTCCCATCGGCTAGGCGCGGCCCACCTTGAGCGGGCGACTGCCCCTGGAAGCGCGGTACTCCGTGACTCGGGGTCCCATCAGGAAGACGCGGCACTCCATGAGCCGGAGTCCCGTCCGCAGAACGCGGCGCACCCTGCGCGGACGGCGGCCCCTGGAAGCGCGGTACGCCGTGAACCGGAGTCCCGTCCGGAAGACGCGGCCCCCGTTGAGCAGGCGCCACTCCCTGGAAACCCGGTACGCCTTGCGCCGGGGTCCCACCCTCAAAACCCGGTACGCCCTGCGCCGACGGCGGCCCCTGGAAACCCGGCACACCCTGCGCCGGAGTCCCATCAGGACGCGCCCCCCATTGAGCAGGCCCCGTACCCCGTACCCGAGGAACTCCCCGCGCAGGCGTGCCATCGACCAGTCCCGGCATCCCGTGGGCCGGCGTCCCGTCCGGCAGGCGCGACGTGCCGTACCCCGAATTCCCGGCCCCCGAAGGCTGTTGTCGGCCAGGGATCACCCCAGGTCCAGGTACAGCCCCGGACCTCTGCCCTACCCCTCCACCGGCACCCGCGTCAGACCCCGTACGCCGCCCAACCCCTCCAGGGACAGGCCCATGCCCAGGCTCAGGACGACTCCCTTGCTCCCTCTGAGACCCCGCCCCTTGCGCGTCTCGGCGGCGGGCATCCCGGGAATCCCGAGCACCCCGCTCGCCCTTCCCCTCCGCCCCTGCGCCCACATCCGCGGAGTCACCCTTCGCAGAGGACCTACGGCGACTATGGCGTCCCACGCCGCCCCCTCAGCTCCCCGCGTTCGTATCGTCGACCTTGCCATCGCCTCCGGCACCGGACACGGACCCGTCCGCTCCCGCGCCGCCGGCATCACTCACCGTACTCACCGAACCGCCGCCCCGGGACCCTCGCGCACCGCTCACGCCACCTCGACCGAAACCGTCCGTCTCCGCGCGACGCCCCCGCACCGCACCGGCACCCGAATCCGCACCGGTACCGGCCCCCGCCGTCTGAGGATCCCCCAACTCCCCCACATCCGCGAGAAGTTCACGGAACGCCGCCCCCACCGTCTCCGGGTACTCCATCATCGCGACATGCCCCGCGTCCGGCAGGGACAGCAGGCGGGAGTCGCGGAAGGTGCGGGCGGCCCGCTGGGCCATGCGGTAGCCGACGAGTTGGTCCCGGCCGCCGTAGATGAGGAGGGTCGGGGCGAGGACGCGTTCGGCCTGGCGCCAGAGGCCGTGTTGGCCGCCCAGGGTGTACGCGTTGACGATGCCACGGGAGGAACGGGCCATCGCGTCCCAGAAATAGGGGAGTTGGAGCCGTCGCTCCAGCTCCTCGACCGCGTAGCGGAACGCCTCCGGTGTCACCTGGCCCGGATCGCCGTAACAGAGGCCAAGGACCCCGCGGACGCGCTGCTCGGCCGTCCAGTCCCTGCTGATGCGGGTGAACAGGGCCGCGATCCCCGGAACGCCCAGCAGCGCCGTCGGCATCGCCGAGCGCTGGACGCGGATCTCCGGCAGGGCCGGGGACACCAGCGTGAGTGTGCGGACGAGGTCCGGGCGCACCGCGGCCACCCGGGTCGTGACCGCGCCGCCCAGCGAGTTCCCGAAGAGGTGCACCGGGCCGCGCTCGGCCGCGTCGAGGTAACGGATGACCGCGCGCGCGTGCCCGGTGACGGAGTAGTCGCCGTCGTCCGGTGGCGGCGAGTCGCCGAAGCCCGGCAGGTCCAGGGCCTCGCTGTCGACCAGCCCGTCCAACTCGGCCATGAGCTGCGACCAGTTCTGCGAGGAACCGCCGAGCCCGTGGACGTACAACGCGGGCGGCAGTCCCTCGCGCACCGCCGCTCTCGACCGCACCGTCAGGGTGATCCCCGGCAGCCCGACCGACCTGAGCCGCTCCCCCTCGCCGACCCTGACGGGTGCCACCTTGGGGAGCACGCTGGCGGCCGTCACGGAAGGCAGCTCTGTCGAAGACATGCGGCAATGTTACGAGACGATCACGCAGTGGCTCGTGTGTTCGCCGTCACAAGCCGTTCGCCGTCACCACCGAAGCCACACACCACCGAAGCCACACACCACCAAAGCCGCACGCCACCAATGCCGCACGCCACCGAAGCCGCACGCCACCGAAGCCACCGAAGCCACCGACCCTCGCAGCCGTACGACGTCCGCCATGGCACCCCTGCCCGGTGTCTCCTAGGCTCGTAGACAGGAAGGGAGCCCGCCATGACCGTCGACCCAAGCGATCCCGCGACGTTCGAGGACGAGAGCGACGCCCCGTTCGACACCGAAGCCCCCGAGGACGACGCCCCCGAACAACCGACCGACGTCGACCCGGGCAAGGCCAACGAGGCCGACGTCGCGGAACAGGCCCGCGTAGTCGCCCTCGACGAAGACGACTACAGACGACAGACAACAGATGACGAATGACGGCTGACAGACGACTGTCAGTGACACCTGGCGAGCCTCTTCAGTAAGAAGAAGCCACTTACCTCGGGCCTCCCCGACTTCCCCCAACAAGCTCCCCCAGCCTCTACATCCCCTTCTAGGGGCATTCGCACCGCTTTCACCATCGTCCGGTACGTGAAATTCTGCGCTCGCACCGCGCACACCACGGTTACCGAAAAGTACGATGGCGGCGCGGCGCTCACCGCATGAGGACGACATTTGGGAGGCGGCGTGACAGCCATCGAGCAGACAGAGGCGGCGCGCCCGCGGGGCACCCGCCTGCCGCGCCGTGCCCGACGGAACCAGTTGCTGGGCGCCGCCCAGGAGGTCTTCGTCGCGCAGGGCTACCACGCGGCCGCGATGGACGACATCGCCGAGCGCGCCGGCGTCAGCAAGCCGGTGCTCTACCAGCACTTCCCGGGCAAGCTCGACCTCTACCTCGCCCTCCTCGACCAGCATTGCGAATCGCTGATCCTGGCCGTGCGGACCGCGCTCGCGTCGACGTCGGACAACAAGCAGCGCGTCCGGGCGACCATGGACGCGTACTTCGCCTACGTGGAGGACGACGGCGGCGCCTTCCGGCTGGTCTTCGAGTCGGACCTGACGAACGAGCCCGCCGTGCGCGAGCGCGTCGACAAGGTGACGAACGAGTGCGCCGAGGCGATCTGCGAGGTCATCGCCGAGGACACCGGCCTGTCGCGGGCCGAGTCGATGCTGCTGGCCTCGGGTCTGGGCGGTCTCGCGCAGGTGGTCGCCCGCTCCTGGCTGCACAGCGACCGCAGCGTCCCGCGCGACCAGGCGGTCCAGTTGCTGGCCTCGCTGGCGTGGCGCGGCATCGCCGGTTTCCCGCTGCACGGAAGCGAACAGCACCACTGACCGCCGGCGCTCCCCTATTTGTTCCCGTCCGCTGTTCGCTCCTGGCGTTCTCGGCGCGGAACATCTACGTCCCCTCACCGGGCTAGTGTGTGCTGCGTACGGCGCGGAAGATCGCGCACTTTGCTGAGCGTCGGAGGGACACAGCGTGGAGGTCAAGATCGGCGTGCTGCACACGCCTCGCGAGATCGTTCTGGAGACCGGTCAGAGCGCCGAGGAGGTCGAGCAGGCCGTGGCCGAGGCGCTCACCGGGAAGGCGCCCCTGCTGAGCCTCGTGGACGAGCACGGCCGCAAGGTCCTCGTCCCCGCCGACCGGCTCGCCTATGTCGAGCTCGGCGAGGCGGCCCCGCGCAAGGTGGGCTTCGGAGCGCTGTAGTCGCGAACGGACGAGGGGCCCGGTGACCGTCAAGGTCACCGGGCCCCTCGCGTTTCCACCACTGCTCCCACCACTGCTCACTCCACCGCACCCACCGTTGCGCCCACCGCTGTGCTCATCAGAATTTTCACCACAGATGGAGCACAAGTCACCCACAGGTGAGGATTGCATTCCGCAGGTCACGGGTATGACCGGCTACGACCGCAGAACGCACGCCGACCGTGGGAGGGACCCCCGTGATGATCCTGGAAGCGCTCGGCTCCGCCGTGCTGGGTCTGCTGCTCGCCTGGGCGGCCACCCACCGGCTCGCGCACCGTCTGCCGACCCGCTCCCTGGTGTTCTCGACAGCCGTCGCCGGAGCTCTTTTCGGTGACTTCGTCACCCACAGCGCGCTGGGCCCCGGCAGTGGTCTGGCGAGCCTGCTCGGCGCGGCGGTCGTCTCGGCGGCCTCGCTGTCGCTGCTCCTTCGACCGACGCGACGACTCGGGGGACGGTCCGCCCCCGCGTAACTCGCGTAACTAGGCGGCGAGCCCCAGCGCCGCCATCCGCTTGGTGTGCGCCTCGGTGATCCGGGAGAACATCCGGCCCACCTCCGCGAGGTCGAAGCCGTCCGCCACACCACCCACGAGCATCGTCGACAGCGCGTCCCGATCGGCGACCACCCGCTGCGACTGCGACAGCGCCTCCCCCATCAACCGCCGTGCCCACAGGGCGAGTCGGCCCCCCACACGCGGGTCCGCGTCGATCGCCGCGCGTACTTTTTCCACGGCGAAACTGGCGTGCCCGGTGTCGTCCAGCACGCCCAGCACGAGCGAGCGGGAGTCCCCGTCGAGGCGGGCGGCGACCTCGCGGTAGAAGTCGCTGGCGATCGAGTCGCCGACGTACGCCTTGACGAGCCCTTCCAGCCAGTCCGAGGGTGCCGTCTGCTTGTGGAAGCCGTCGAGCGCGGCGACGAACGGCTGCATCGCCGCGGTCGGCTCGGCGCCGATCTCCGTGAGCCGGTCCCTGAGCTGCTCGAAGTGGTGGAACTCGGCCGACGCCATCTTCGCCAACTCCGCCTTGTCCGCGAGCGTCGGCGCCAGCTTCGCGTCCTCCGCGAGCCGTTCGAAGGCCGCCAGCTCGCCGTACGCGAGGGCGCCGAGCAGGTCCACGACCGCGTTGCGGTACTGCGGGTCGACGGAGGCCGTGGCCCAGTCCTGGGCGGCGACTCCGGTGGGTTCGGCGGGTGCGTCGGAGGCGTTGTCAGCGGTCGTCATGAAGCGCACAATAGCCCGCTCACCGCACGGCGGAAGTCCCTGGTCAATCACTGTGACGACGACTACGTGACCAAATCGGCCAACGCATGTGCACGATTCCGGGGTATGGTGGTAATGCGCCCGCCGAATATTCGCCGGGCCGCACGAATGAGGATGCCCGGTCGGTGGCCCGATCGGCTCCGACCCGACAGCCCTCCTCGCCCGTACGGCACGTTGCGTACGGAGTTCGGAGGGGGACCCTCAGCGGTTCGAGCGCTAGAGCGTCGGCAGTGGTCCCGTGCAGTACGGCTTGCCCTCGCGGGTTGTCCGTAAGGCAGCCGACGTCCCCCGGCACGGTCCTGACACGACCCCCGCGCTCGCCTCGCACCGCGCACACAGAAGAGGCAGCACCCTGACTACTTTCCGAGAGCTCGGAATCCTTCCCGAGACCGCTGAGGCCCTTGAGGCCGTCGGTATCGTCTCCCCCTTCCCGATCCAGGAGATGACGCTCCCCGTCGCCCTTTCCGGCACGGACGTCATCGGCCAGGCCAAGACCGGCACCGGCAAGACGCTGGGCTTCGGCCTCCCCCTCCTGGAGCGCGTGACCGTCCCCGCCGACGTCGAGGCCGGCCGCGCCAAGCCCGAGCAGCTGACCGACGCCCCGCAGGCGCTCGTCGTCGTTCCCACCCGCGAGCTGTGCACGCAGGTCACCAACGACCTGCTGACCGCGGGCAAGGTGCGTAACGTCCGCGTCCTCGCCATCTACGGCGGCCGGGCCTACGAGCCGCAGGTCGAGGCGCTCCGCAAGGGCGTCGACGTCGTCGTCGGCACTCCGGGCCGACTGCTGGACCTCGCGGGCCAGAAGAAGCTCGACCTCAAGCACATCCGGTCCCTCGTCCTGGACGAGGCCGACGAGATGCTCGACCTGGGCTTCCTGCCCGACGTCGAGAAGATCATCAACTTCCTGCCGGCCCGCCGTCAGACGATGCTGTTCTCGGCGACCATGCCGGGCGCGGTCATCGGTCTCGCGCGCCGCTACATGACGCAGCCCACGCACATCCGCGCCACCTCGCCGGACGACGAGGGCGCGACGGTCGCGAACACCGCGCAGTTCGTCTACCGCGCGCACAACATGGACAAGCCCGAGCTCGTCGCCCGCATCCTGCAGGCCGAGGGCCGCGGCCTGGTCATGGTCTTCTGCCGTACGAAGCGCACGGCGGCCGACCTCGCCGACCAGCTCCAGCAGCGCGGTTTCGCCTCCGGCGCGGTCCACGGCGACCTCGGCCAGGGCGCGCGCGAGCAGGCGCTGCGCGCGTTCCGCAACGGCAAGGTCGACGTGCTCGTCTGCACCGACGTCGCCGCCCGCGGTATCGACGTCGAGGGCGTCACGCACGTCATCAACTACCAGTCCCCCGAGGACGAGAAGACCTACCTGCACCGCATCGGCCGCACGGGCCGCGCGGGCGCCAAGGGCATCGCGGTCACCCTCGTCGACTGGGACGACATCCCGCGCTGGCAGCTCATCAACAAGGCGCTGGACCTCGGCTTCCCGAACCCGCCGGAGACGTACTCCACCTCCCCGCACTTCTTCGAGGAGATGAACATCCCCGCGGGCACCAAGGGTGTCCTGCCCCGCTCGGAGCGCACGCGCGCCGGGCTGGCCGCGGAGGAGGTCGAGGACCTCGGTGAGACCGGCGGTCGTGGCGGCCCCCGTGGCCGCGGCGGTCGCGACGGCGCCCGGGGTGGTCGGGACAGCGGCCGAGGCGGACGTGACGCCGGCCGGGACACCCGTACCCGGGACGAGTCCCGTTCCGGTGCCGGTGCCGGTGCCGGTCCCGTCGACGCCGAGCGCCCGGCGCGCACCCCGCGCCGCCGCCGTCGTACCCGCAACGGCGCCCCGATGGAAGGCACTTCGGCCGCTACGGCCGTGACGTCGTCCACTCCGGAGGAGACCGCGCTGGCCCCCTCCGAGGAGAGCGCGGGCCGCACCCCGCGCCGTCGTCGCCGCCGCAACGGAGCGACGGGAGAGCAGCAGCTGCCGGCCACGGCAGTCACCGCCGAGCCCGTGTCCGAGGTCGCGGAGAGCGCCGTGGTCACAGCGGAGGGTCCGGCCCTGGACGCCCCGACGGCATCGCGTCGTCGGCGTACGCGGAAGTCGGCGGAGCCGGCGGTCGCCGTGGCCGAGGCCGAGATCGTGACTCCGGTGGCCGAGGCCGCCGCGGTCGTGACCCCGGTGTCCGAGACTCCGGTCGAGGAGACCAGGCCGCGCCGCCGGACCCGTAAGGCCGCGCAGGCCGTACAGGTCGCGGAGCCGGCCGAGGCTGTAACCGAAACCGCCGCCGTGGCAGCGGTCGACACGGCCGAGGCCGTCGAGGCCAAGCCGCGTCGGACCCGGGCGCGGAAGACCGCGGCTCCGGCCGAAGCGGTCGAGGTCGTCGAGACGGTCGAGGCCGTCGAAGTGACGGCGCCGCGCCGCCGCACCCGCAAGGCCGTCGCCGAGATCCCCGCGCAGGTGGTCGAGGAGCAGACCGCCGAGGTCACGCCCCGGCGCCGTGCCCGCAAGGTCGCGGAGCCGGTGGAGCTCGCGGAGACGCCGGTCGTCGCGGAGACCAAGCCGCGCAGGACCCGGAAGACCGCGGCTCCGGCCGAGGTCGTCGCCGTGGACACCGCCGAGGTCGTCGCCGTGGACACCGCCGAGGTCGTCGAGGCGAAGCCGCGCCGTACCCGTAAGGCAGCGGTTCCCGCCGCCGAGGTCGTCGTCGACACGG